>DLMH01000049.1 GCA_002478115.1 Candidatus Acidiferrum typicum
TTTTCATGGCAAACATGCGCTAGTGGCTTCGGTCCAGTGAAGCAGATCGTCGGAGTAGGAAAGGCCCATTTGGCCGGTCTTGTCCGCGGCTGTGCCCAGCCAGTACATCCAATAATGGCCGTTGATTTTTTCGGGGACGATGGCGCCGGACTTGGTCCAACCGACGTTCCAATTGCCTTTGTAGGCGGGGAGGATGACGCCCTGGCGCGCCCAATGAACGAGATCGAGGGAGGTGGCGAGGCAGAGCTGCGCATCTTTTTTGTTGTAACCGGTGTAGGTGAGGTAGTAAATGCCGTTAATGAGCACGAGGCGAGGGTCTTCGACTCCGCCATCTTTCTCGTAGTCGGTTTCGGGGGAGAAGATGGGCTCCGGCCGGCGGGTGAAGTGAATGCCATCGGTGCTTTCCGCATAGCCGAGGCGGGAGGTGCCAGAGGCATCCTGGGCGCGGTAGAGCATCACAAATCTTCCGCCAGCGGAATCCTCGGGATCTTTGCTTGGAACAAAAGTGACCGCGGGGTTAAAGGTGCCGGCGGATTCCCAGGTGGTGCCTCGCGGGGAAAGGATCGGCGTGCCGGAGAGGCGGCGCCATTCGCCGAAGGGTTGATTGGCTGGAGAGGCCGCGAAGGCAAGGGTGGCAAGGAATAGGAGGGACGATAAGATGGCTTTGCGTTTCAACGGATACTCCCGATTAGCCGGATTACTGGAGTGTGGAACCCAGACATTGAAAACTATACAGTGCTTCCCATCTCCCTCGCGAAAATCCCGCTAAGATTCGCCTTTGTTTCTGCCGCGATTCGTAAGGGAGTCACACCGGGTGCATCTCGATTGCCATCCAGATGCAGTCCGTCTCGGAATAATAGCGGTGCCATGGATAGCTGAAGGTGGCGTCACTGCGCAAGGTGAAAAATGGGTCATGGGTGAATCCTGGCGGTACCGTAATGTCTTCGTAGATCGTGTCGGCTTTGTTTTCGCGGAACTTTTGCATGTGGCCGGTGCCAAGAACCTGTGTGTGCACCTCCAGAAATTGGTGCCCCGTGTGGATTCCACAATCGGTTTCCTCCGGGGTGTACCAGAGATTCAGCTTGAGGCGATAACGGCGCGACGAAGCGGAATCCACGTGGGCGAAGGCGGCGAATGGATCGAGCTGGACTTCACCGATGTCATCCTGGGACGAGATGTAAAGAGGAGTGCCCCGCGGATACTGTGGAATGCGCCGGCCGTACCAGTCCCAGCCGAGCGCGACTCCCCCGAGATTGGCGCGCTGGCGCACGTGAAGCAAGGCGAGCATATCGCCGCTCTTCAACGTGCAATGCCGCAGCACAGCGGATTTCCAGGGGAGAATGGTTCCGCGCTCGGCGCCGGCGGTGTAGGGTATCGGCGAGGTTGAGAGATTCACAACGATGGCATCGTCCACTGGCAAATCTCGCGCCCCGGTTACGAGCAGGCTTTCGATCCAGTCATTCGAAAATGAGAGAGAGCGGGTCTGGTTGTATTCAGGCATAGGATTCTCGCTGAACATCCTCGGAGCTAACCCAGTGGCAACAAGTAACTGGCCGGAATGCGAGAGAAAAGAACGCCGATCCATGTTTAGCTCCGCGCTTACTGGTGAAGCGAATTATACAACGGCGCCTGTTGGCAAAACAGCTCGGTGTCCGTGCCTTGGGCGTATCGCAAAGAAAAAATTGAGCCGTTCACTTTGCCACTCTCGCGTCCTGAATGGTACGTCAAAATGTAATACGATACCGGGATGAAAGAAACTTGGCGGTGGTTCGGCCCTCTGGACCCGATTCCGCTCGATCAAATCAAGCAAGCGGGCGCGACGGGCCTCGTCTCCGCCCTGCATCACATTTATCGCGGCGAAGCTTGGCCGCTCGACGAAGTCCTCAAGCGTAAAGCGGAAATCGAGTCCGCGGGCCTCGTTTGGTCCGTCGTCGAAAGCATCCCGGTTCACAATTCCATCAAGCTCCGCTCCGGGCCCTATCGCCAGTACATCGCTGCATGGAAGGATTCCCTCGCCGCAATTGCCAAGGCAGGCGTGCCGGTCGTCTGCTATAACTTCATGCCGCTCGTCGACTGGACCCGGACTAATTTGAAGTGGCGTCTGCCCAGCACGGGCTATGCGCTGCGCTTTGATGCCGTAGATTTCGCGGCCTACGACCTGTTCCTCCTCGAGCGCCCGGGTGCCGAACTCGATTACGCGCCAGAGCGTGTCGCTGCCGCCCGCACCAGCTTCGACTCGATGTCTGAGAAGCAGCAAGAGGAACTGGAGCGTGCCATCATCGCGGGACTCCCCGGTGCAGAATCGTCGTACAACCGTAAGCTGTTTCGCGAATCGCGCGCGGAGTGGGAAGGAGTCGCGCCCGGCGACCTCCGTTCCGCCCTCTTCGCCTTCCTGCAGGAAGTCGTGCCCGTGGCAGATGAGCTCGGCCTCCGGCTCGCGATTCACCCAGACGACCCGCCGTGGCCGCTCTTCGGCCTGCCTCGCATCGTTTCGACGGCCGGTGATGCCCGATCAATCCTTGCTGCCGCTGATAGTGCCGCTAACGGCCTCACCTTTTGCGTGGGCTCTTATGGCGCTCGCGCGGACAATGATTTGCTTGCGATGGTCGACGAATTCGCTCCACGCATTCATTTCGCACATCTTCGCCAGGTCGTTCGCGAAGCAGATGGCTCATTCTATGAAGCCGAGCATCTTCACGGCAGTACGGATATGGTAGGCGTGATCCGCGCATTGCTTGGTGAGGAATTGCGCCGGCGGCGCACCAACCGAAGGGATCATGAAATTCCCATGCGGCCCGATCATGGACACTTGCTCGCCGACGACATCATCAAGAAAACCAACCCGGGCTACTCCTATGTCGGTCGCTTGAAAGGGCTCGCCGAGTTGCGTGGGGTGATGCAAGGCTTAAGCCACGCTATACCTGAATTTGCTGGCTGAGCTTTCGCGCGTGTCTCTTGCCATTCAAATGCCGCATAGACCCGTGGAAACTGGCCGTTTTCATATTGCGACGGAAGGGGTAGACTCCTCTCGGTCTTTCTCTGCCTGCTTGAGGTCAAATGAGGGAATGGAATTCTTCCGCAGCCGATTGAAATCGCAGCCAGGAGAAAATGAAGCGAGCAATCACCCATGAAGGAATTCGAGAGCAAGGTTGCCATCGTCACCGGCACCACCGGGATTGGCCGGGCCATCGCCAAGAGGCTTGCATGGGGCGGCGCGAGCGTCATGGCCTGTGGCATAGACGCAGACGCGAACCACGAACTCCAACAGGAATCTGATGCTGAGGGTTATGCCCTTCGCGTCGAACTGTGCGACGTTAGCCGGCCGGAGCAGATGCAAGCCCTCGTCGCCAAAGCCGCCGCACGATTTGGCGGTCTCGATTTCATCGCAAATTCCGCCGCCATTCATCCATTTGGAAGTGCCGTGGAAACGGAGCCGGAGACTTGGAACCGCTGCATGGCCGTGAATCTTGGCGGCGTGTATCTCCTCTCGCACTTCGGTATTCCGGAAATGAGGAAACGCGGCGGCGGTTCGATCGTGGTCGTCGCCTCTGTTCAAGGGCACGCTTGCCAGCACGGGGTTGCCGCCTACGCCGCTTCGAAGGGCGGTCTTCTTAGCTTGACGCGCGCTCTCGCACTTGACCATGCGGCCGATGGCATTCGCGTTAATTCCATCAGCCCGGGATCCATTCGCACTCCCATGCTCGAACGCGCGGCAGCGCATTTTTCGCCGGACCTGCCCGTTGATACGGTCGTCGAGAGGTTCGGGGCGGCACATCCGCTCGGGCGCGTTGGCACCGTCGAAGAAGTTGCCGAGTTGGCGGCGTTTCTCCTGTCCGACCGATCCGCATTCTGCACGGGCGGAGACTATCTCGTCGACGGCGGATTGCTCGCAGGTATCGGAGTGCAATGATCACGGATCCGGTTTGTGTCGCGCCCACGGGCGACGTCTGCGGCGAAGGCGCCGTCTGGCACGCCGCGCACAATGCTGTCTTTTGGACCGACATCAATCGCTTCCTGATCCATCGCCTGAATCTGGCGGACTCCTCGGTCCGCACTTGGTGGTTCGATGAGCCGGTCACCTCTCTCGCGTTGACCGATCGAGAGGATGTGCTTGTTGTCGTGCTGGGCTCGCGCGTGATTCTCTGGGAGCCTGTCACGGATGCGCGCCACGATCCCCTTTTCCTGCTCGACGGATGGCCGGCGGTCCGCTTGAACGACGCGCGGTGCGACCCGCGCGGATCGCTCTGGCTCGGCTCGATGCGCAACAATGTGAATGAGGATGGTTCCCCGGGTGAAGCCGGTGGACAAGACGGCGTTCTTGTTCGTCTCGATCCGGATGCCAAGGTGACTTCCTGGCGGAAAGGAGTTGGAATCGCCAACACGCTTGCGTGGAGTCCCGATCGCTGCTGTTTTTATTTCGGGGACACCCTCGCAAACGTGATCTGGGTTTATGACTACGATTCTTCGACGGGCGCGATCTCGAATGAACGTCCTTTTCTTCAAGGTTTCGCGCGCGGATTTCCCGACGGCTCGGCGGTGGACTCGGAAGGCTATCTGTGGAACTGCCGTTTCCATGGAAATTGCCTCGTGCGAGTTGCGCCGGACGGGAAAATCGATCGGGTAGTTGAAATGCCCGTGAAAAATATAACGACCTGCACATTTGGAGGCGCCGATCTCACGACTCTTTTTGTCACCACTGCCTCCGCCGAAGCTCCGCGCGGAGATCGCCTGGCCGGAAGCCTCTTCTCGATTCGAACGGAAGTGCGAGGCCAGCCTGAAAATCGTTTTCGCTTTTACGGCCGCGCGAGGTAGGAACTTGGCGCTACTCTCTGCTCCGCAGAACTGCAGTGGACAATGCCGCGGCAGAGCAATGGTTTGCTGGGACAAATACTCCTGAGCAATATCCATAAGGAATAGGCTAATGATGCTCCGCAACCGAAAGGACCATGGTGCCAGATTCGTTTCCAACAATTCGGGCATATACGAATTGGTGTGTGATGCGGTTCTTTTTGATCTCGATGGCACGTTGGTTGACTCCACCAAGGTAGTCGAACGGTTGTGGGCCGAATGGGCAGCCCGTCATTCTTTAAACGTGGAGGACATCTTGGCCATCTCACACGGCCGCAGAGCCGAAGAGACCATGCGGCTAATGGCACCGCATCTCAAAAACCTGAAGGAGGAGGCTGCGGCCCGCCTCCGCGAGGAAGAGCAGCAGAGCGAGGGGCTCGTGGCAGTAGCGGGTGCGAAAACATTGTTGAGTAACATTCCACATACGAGGTGGGCCATCGTGACCTCATGCACTCGGAAGCTGGCTGAGGTGCGGTTGGGGAGTGTCGGGCTACCCGTACCCGCGGTGGTGGTTTCCGAGGAATCCGTACCGCTGGGAAAACCGCATCCTGATGGTTATCTGGAAGCTGCGCGAATCTTAGGGTGGACGCCGCGGAATTGTTTGGTGGTTGAAGATTCCCCGGTCGGCGTCGAAGCCGGCCGTGCCGCGGGTATGCGAGTGCTCGGAGTTAGCACGACATTTCCTGCAGACCGGCTTTCAGCAGACCTGAGTGTTGCAGACCTTTCGGAAGTAGCAATCGTTCCGGGGTTGCCACTGACCATCAGGATTGGTGCCGTCCCACTCAGAGCGCCATGGTTGGAGTTGAATAGTGATTAGTGGAGGACTCAACTTCACCCTTCTCGGTCAGGAGTTGCTGAAGCTCAATTGCGAACTCAGGGAGTGCATCGCATGGAAGGGGCCGTTATTCAGTTTGTTGATTCATGGAAGCACTTCTCAAGTGTGGCCTAGTCCTTGTAGCGCAAGACTGCTGCCGGGTGACTGTTTGAAGCATTGCTATCGCCGCTCTCAGCTTGCGGCGATTAAGTTTTGCGGACAACCTCGGGAAAACTGCAATTCGATCACAAAGCCTCCCTGATTGGAGGTGAAGAGCTTAGGACCGCAAATTGGGATTCCGGGCCTTCATGCTTTAGGTAAAGGAAGTTTCTTGCGCAAAGTTGGTCACCGTAGCCCAATACGTAGCCCGAACAAGGGAGGAAGTTGCACAGTTATCCGACGCCGATTCAACGCATTAGATTGTTTTACTTCGATGGTTCGGGACTAGGAGTTCTACGAGGCGCTTCTCAACAGGTTCGCGTTGCATGTTCAAGGGCGTAGAAACAGAAAATGTGTGCATCAAGAGGTGAACGGCAACATGGCGCCGGCAGATGTGCAGTACCGGGCGGCGGCAAGACTTCCCCGGAAGCAGTCTAAATTGCTGACTTGGAGTAGACTCCACAACAGGAATGCGAATCCCGCTCCAGGACAAATCAGCGGAGTTCAATTGCTGACCGGGACCCGTTTTGCTGTCCTACACAGCTATAAGTATTTCGGCTGCAAGAAGCTGGTGGAGGCGGGGGGAGTCGAACCCCCGTCCGAAAAGCGCAACGGCCCGAAGCCTACATGCTTAGCTCAATTCGCTAGGTTTCGCCTTCCGCGCTCAGAATGAGCAAGAAACGCAGCCGGCTAGTCCGATGGTTCTCGCCCAAGCCTTACGGACCGAAAGGCTCAGGCCAGCTCACTGTATGACGCTTCTTGCCGGGCCCGTGAGCAAAGCCCGGGGAAGCGTGCGCTTAATTAATTAAGCAGCAAGTGCCAAGTTGTTGTTGGCAGTTCTAGTTTCCATCCTGTTACGGGCGGGTGGGCCCCGGCATGCCTTCGAGACGCGACAGCTTCCGTCGAAACCGTGTCGCCCCCTAGAGCTTGTATTTTACCACGCCAGACGCTTCCCGTTCCCTTTCAGAATCTTCTTTCTCGTCCCTAAGAGCGAATTGTCCACCTCGGCGAAACGCTGCATCTCCACTCCGTCTCCTACAACGTCTTCAGGATCTTCGCCCTCCTTTTTCTTCTTTATCTTTTTTCTCTCCCCTTCCAAACCTCGGTCGCGTTACCATCTCTCCAGTTAATCCTGGAGATCCACCGATGACATCGAGATTTATCTTCCTCCGCCAGTCGATCCTCTTCCTTCTCCTGGCCTTATTCATTTCCCCGCTCCTCGCCGCTGAATCCTTTGCCGTCAAAGTCGAGCGCGATGTTTCTGCGAAAATGCGCGATGGCATCACGCTTCGCGCCGATATCTATCGCCCGGACGCCGACGGAAAATTTCCCGTCCTCCTCCAACGCACTCCCTACAACAAATCAGGCTGGAGCATGAATTTCGCATTCCAGGCCGCGGCGCGCGGCTACGTCGTGGTCATCCAGGATGTTCGCGGCCGCTATACCTCCGAGGGAGACTGGTATCCCTTCATCCACGAAGCCGAAGACGGCTACGACACCGTCGAGTGGGTCGCCGCCCTTCCGTATTCCGACGGCAAGGTTGGCATGTTCGGCGGTTCCTACGTCGGTGCCACGCAAATGCTCGCCGCCACGGCTCATCCTCCGCATCTCGCCGGTATATGTCCCGTGGTTACCGCCAGCAACTATCACGACGGCTGGACCTACCAGGGCGGCGCCTTTGAACAATGGTTCGACGAATCCTGGACTTCGGGTCTCGCACAGGACACCCTGAATCGCTCTGTCCAAAAAGCCACCAACGCCCTCCTAGGTGTGAACACGCTTCCCCTCACCACCTATCCGCTTTTCAATCTTTCCTCCCCTGGCAGTGTCTATGCCTCCACTTATGGCCTTGCTCCTTACTTCCTCGATTGGCTGGCCCATCCCGCCTACGACGACTATTGGAAGCGCTTGACCATCGAAGATCACTACCCTGACATCCGCGTGCCCGCGCTGCATGTCGCTGCCTGGTACGACATCTTCCTGGGCGGCTCTCTCCGCAACTACATCGGCTTGAAAGCCCGCGCCGCAACCGAAGAAGCCCGCAAAGGACAGCGTCTGCTCGTCGTCATCGGCGGCCACGCCGGTGGCGGCCGCAAAATTGGCGACCTCGACTTCGGCCCCGAAGCCGCAAAATACGACGAATACGACGTCACCCTCCGCTGGTACGATTTTCTCTTCAAGGGAATTCAAAACGACTTCGCCACCGGCAAGCCCGTCACGATATTCGTCATGGGCCCCAATCAATGGAGACAGGAAGACGACTGGCCGCTCGCTCGCGCCAAGACCACCCGGTATTTTCTCCACTCCCAGGGTTCCGCCAACTCTTCGCGCGGCAATGGCTCTCTTTCCACCTCAGCGCCCGCCTCCGAACCCGCGGACAAGTTTACCTTCGATCCCGGCAAGCCCGTGCCCACCACCGGTGGCCCGCTCTGTTGCGATGCCGTCCATCTTGCACCCGGCCCGAAAGACCAGCGTGCTTTGGAAGAGCGCGACGACGTTCTCATCTATTCCACGCCGCCACTCGAACATGACCTCGAAGTTACCGGCCCCGTGCGCCTCGAATTCTTTGCCTCCTCCTCCGCGGTGGACACCGACTTCACCGCCAAGCTCGTCGATGTGTCTCCCGACGGTTCTGCCATCAACATCGCCGAAGGAATCCTCCGCGCGAAATATCGCGATTCGCAGGAAACCCCCACGCTCCTCACGCCGGGCAAGGTCTACTCCCTCGCCATTGATCTCTGGGCCACCAGCAACGTTTTTCGCGCTGGCCATCGCATTCGCCTCGAAGTTTCCAGCAGCAATTTCCCGCGTTTCGATCGCAATCTGAACACGGGCGAATCCGCCGCCACTTCCGCCAGGTGGGCCACCGCCACCAACACCATCCTTCACGATGCGGCGCACCCTTCCGCTCTTCTGCTGCCCGTCGTCCCGTAATCTGCTCCGCGGAGCAGGGCTCAATCCTGCTTCCCCCAATCGCATCCTTGTATATGTAGGTCGCGTTCCGCGTCCCCTGCATTCCTGAATTGGGAGGCCCGACTCTTCAGCCATCCGCCTCGCTGCCCCAACCACTCTGTTCTCAATTGGTTACGTCCCAACCCCCTGCGCAGGAGCAACAATTGGTCACACGCTCCCTCCGTCCCCGTTGACTCCCCGCCGCGTTGCTCCCAAAATGAAGAATCAGGAGAATTTCCGGCGAAAACGCCGAAGATTGCCATGGCACCTGAACCCAATCCGGTGGAACAAGCGGTGGCGCGCGCCGTGCGCGATAACCTCGAGCGCATCAAGCGCACCAACGACGAACTGACACAGGCGGTCAGTGATGTCGTCGCGGCCTGCTCCAGCAGCCGCCCCACCAACGCGCTTCCTCCGATGTTGCGCGCCCAAACGGCCGCAGCCGCGCTGTCAGCTTCTTTGGAAGTGTTGTCCCGCTTCATCGCCATGGCGCTGCAAGCGGGTTCCCGCAGCCCTTTGGAAGAGAGCATCACTCAGGCCATTGGCATCGCGGCTCCCGAAGCGCCCGCCGCTCCGCAACGCCCGGCGCCTATCGTTCCGGCTCCCCAGGCTGCCGCCCCGAGCGCCGCGGCTCCCGCGCGACTGGAACCGGTGGAACCTCCTTCCTATGACCTTGAGCCCACGCCTCCTCCTCCCGCTCCTGTAGAATTGGAATTGCCCGTAGGTGTCGCTGGCGTCGGCTCCGAGTTCGACATCAACCAGTTAACTCCTGAGGAACAGGAACTCCACCGCCGCGCAAATCGCGTGGCCAAAGTATCGATGCAGGATATTAAAATGTTACGTCCGGACCTCGTTAGGCTGGGCCGCGAACACAGAGATATCTGTATCCGATTGAAAGACGACATTGAGAAAGCTCATCGAGAATACGACCGCAGATTCAAGCCCATCATGGACCATCCAGTCGATTACTTTTATCGCTGGTTGGTGGAAATCCTTGCCGACGGCGATCCTTCCCTGCTCGGCGAATACCCCTACGCCACGGCTGGCAAATCGCGCTAAACACACCGCGGCGCACACAATCGTGCATCGCGCCCTGGCGCTGGGGCTTTGCGCATCCCTGTCACCTGGCGGCTTCTCGTACGCCTCCGCTGCCACTGCGCCGCAATCCGCCGCCACCGTCCGCAATGTCTCCACGACTCCGCAACAAGACACCACCCACAAAAAGAAAAAAGCCGCCAAGCCCAAATCGCCCGCGTGCCGCACCGGCTGCAAGCCCGATACCACGGCGCCGGCGCTCGATGCCGCGACTCCCGAAGACGCCGCCGCGCAAAAAGAGCTCGCCCTTCTTGCCCGCGACGTTCATCTCGGCACTCCCGGCTCCTACGAAAAGCTCGCCTCCTTCGCCAACAAAAACTCCGCCAGCGTTTGGGGGCAGCGCGCGGCCCTCGCTCTGGGCTACGAGGAATACTCCCACGCCCACGCGCAGCAAGCCCTTGCCTGGCTCCAGAAAGCCAAGGCCGATACGCTTCTGCGCGAGTACACGCTTTTTTGGACCGCGCAAAGCGAACATGCCCTGAATAAAAATGGCGCAGCGATTCAGGATTTCACCACGCTTCTGAACGACTACCCCAACACCGCCATCAAGGAGCAAGTGCTGGAGGGCTACGTGCCCACGGCAGTCGAGAGTGGCCGTCCGCAGGATGGTCTCGACGCGCTCGCCGCTTATCCCGCCACTTCCTCGAAGCCGGGCCTGGTCCTCGAGCGTGCTCGCGCCAATGAAGCCGCTCGCCACCTGGTGCCCGCCGCCAAGGATTACCAGACGCTGTACTACAAATTCCCGCTGGCCGATGAAGCGCGCGACGCCGGTAACGCCCTGCCGCGATTGAACAAGCAGCTTCACAGCGAATTTCCCTACGCCACTGGGGAGTTGCAGGACCAGCGTGCGCAGGACTTCTACGACGCGCACAAATGGAAAGAAGCGCGCGCCGAGTACGAAAAGCTCGCGGCCATGTTGAAGGATCCCGCCAACCCCACGCGCCAGCGCGCTCTGGTGCGTATCGCGGAGTGCCGCCAGCACCCGAAACCCGCAATCAAGCTGCTTGCTTCGTTGAATGTCAGCGATCCGGAAGCGGATGCGGAGCGTCTATACACGCTCTCGCAGGCCTATCGCTCCGAGAAAAACGAAGCCGAAATGCTCGCGGCCATCGAAAGAATCTGGGAAAAATATCCACAAAGCCGCTGGGCCGAGGAAGCGCTGATGGCCGGCGGAAATTATTACTGGGTGGAGTTGCAACGCAGCAAGGCCGTCGGTTATTACCAGCGCGTCCTCGACGCTTTCCCGGCCGGCAAGAACGCCTACAACGCGGAATGGCGCATCGCCTGGGTCGCTTATCTCGATCGACTGCCTTACGCGGACGACAAGATGAGCATTTTCCTGCGCAAATATCCTGTTTCCGCCGCGGCGGTGAATGCCCTTTACTGGCTCGGGCGCAACGCCGAACGCGGCGGCAATCCCGCTCATGCGCGCGCCTACTATGCGAAGGCCATCGAGCGGTTTCCCACCAGCTATTTCGCGGAGTACGCCGCGGTACACCTGGAAAAGCTTGGCCCGGGCGAAGCGGATCCCGTGGACTTTCTCGCGCAGATTCCGCCCGCGCCCCCGCTGCGCCCGTTTGACGAGCCTGTCGCGCCAAACGTCGCCGACCGCTGGAATCGCGCGCAAGCCCTGCGCACGATTGCGTTCGACGCTTCCGCCGAACTCGAACTGAAAGCCGCCTTCGCCGCCACGGCTTCGCCGCGCTTCCTGGTCGAAGCCGCGCAAGCCGCCTTCGATCAGGGCCACTTCGGCACGGGCATGGCCTATGGCCGCATGGCGGTCTCGAATTTCGATGCGCGCGCGTTCAAGGATGTTCCGCTGAACGCCTGGAAGGTCCTCTTTCCGCTGCCTTATGAGGCCACACTGCGCCGCGAAGCCGAACGCAACGATTTCGACGCCATGTTCGCCGCCGGCCTCATCCGCCAGGAATCCACCTTTCAGGCGGACGCCGTTTCTCACGCCAATGCCATCGGCCTCATGCAGATTCTTCCCAAGGAAGGCCGCCGCTTGGCCAAGCAGCGCAAAGTCCGCTACACCAAATCTTCGCTCTTCGATCCCGAGGTGAACATCGAGCTGGGTATGCTTTATATCGCCGAGCTGACGCGCACCACGGGCGCGCCCGAATATGCCGCCGCTGCCTACAACGCCGGAGAAGAACGCCTCACGCAGTGGAAGGCGGAACGCACCTTCGAGGAATTTCCCGAATTCGTCGAATCCATTCCCTTCACCGAAACCCGCGAGTACGTCCAGATTGTTCTGCGCAACGCCACCATGTACCGCCTTCTCTACGGCGAACCCTCCAAGACCACGGTCTCTGCCGCCATCCACTCCCGCTAATCCTCTTTCCTTTGTCCTTATGTAGGGGCGCAGGACTCCTGCGCCGCATGTCCGCACAATCTCCGAGTCTTTTGCTTTTCTTGGAGTGCGGCGGCTTGCCGCCGCTTTTCCAAACCACAATCCAACCTCCCAACCGTTTCCTGATCACTTATCGCTGATAGCTAATATCCGCTATCTGGGTACTTCCCGCTCTGCCCGTCTCTCCTTTGCTACAATCTATTCCCATGTCTACTTCCGAAACCAACATGACCCACATCGCCCGCCGCATGCTTTCCGCCAAGGCCGAGCAATTCACCGAATCCGTCATTCGCGAAATGACGCGCCTGGCGCTGCAGCACAACGCCGTTAATCTTTCCCAGGGATTTCCCGATTTTGCCGCGCCCAAAGAAATCAAGGAAGCCGCGCGCCAGGCCATCGCCGACGACATCAATCAATACGCCATCACCTGGGGCGCGAAACCCCTGCGCGACGCCATCGTCGAAAAATTCGCGAGCACTCAGGGCATCACCGTCGATCCCGAGCGCGAAATCACCGTTTGCTGCGGCTCCACGGAAGCGATGATGTCCTCCATGATGGCCATCATCAATCCGGGTGATGAAACCGTGGTCTTCGAGCCCTTCTACGAAAATTACGGCCCGGACGCGATCCTCTCCGGCGCCACGCCGCGTTTCGTGAAGCTCCGCCCGCCCGACTGGACCTTCGACGAAAGGGAACTGGCCGCCGCCTTTGGCCCGCACACCAAGGCCATCATCCTCAACACGCCCAACAATCCCACCGGCAAAGTCTTCACCCGCGCCGAACTCGAGTTCATCCGCGATCTCTGCGTCCGCTGGAACGCCTACTGCATCACCGACGAAATCTACGAGCACATCCTCTACGATGGCGCCGAGCACATCACCATGGCCCGCTTGGACGGCATGCGCGACCGCACCATCGTCATCAACGGCATGTCCAAAACCTACAGCGTTACGGGTTGGCGCGTCGGCTGGGCCATCGCCCCGCCGGAAACCACGCAAGCCATCCGCAAGGTCCACGACTTTCTCACCGTTGGCGCGGCCGCTCCGCTGCAGCAAGCCGGCGCCCTCGCGCTCAAGTCGCCGCAGTCCTACTACGACAAGCTGGCCGCCAACTACGCCGCCAAGCGCGAGCGCCTCCTGAAAATTCTCACCGCCTCCGGCTTCACCGTTTACAAGCCACGCGGGGCCTATTACATCATGACGGACATCTTCCGCTTCCATTTCGACGAGGCCAAATACCCCGCCGATTCGCGCGACGTCTCCTTCGCCAAATATCTCGTCGAACACATCGGCGTAGCCTGCGTGCCCGGCTCCAGCTTCTACAACGACGCCCGCGACGGCGCCTCCCAGGTTCGCTTCACCTTCTGCAAAAGAGAAGCAACCCTAGCCGCCGCCGAAGCCCGCCTCGCCAACCTCCATGCCTGACACGTCTCGTAGCGGATGGTGAATCACACCGGCTAAATCCGCCGCTTCGAAGGAGATTAGATTGCGACCAACACCTAACACGACAAAGAAACAAGTCATCTTCTTCCTAATCGACGTGTTCAGGCCGGTTTACTACATATTGGCTTTTTTCTTACCCCTTATTTGGAAGGTGTTCTTCTCTTGGTGGTTAGGTCCACTATTGGATCACCATTTCGACCAATTGTTTGAAGCTGAAATTAGACAGGCCGCGCCGTTTCTATTTGATCTTTTTGGAGGGAAAGTGAGGCAGCCTCCCCAACCGGAGCCGAAAGGATCGCAGATTGAGCGTGTTTGCATCGCAACGGAAAATATAATCTTCCAATTCTCCCGTTGGCACAGAGAAGACTATAAGGTGCTAGTTTCGCCCGCATTTTTGCCAAATAATTCCTACGATCTTATCGACGCGCTGCGAGTGGCCGACCCCGTCGATCAGACTATAAGCTCACCCAAAGCTTATAGCTGGCCCTTATTCGCTCGACTGCTAGAGCCGAGATATCATCTTTTGGAAATCGCATTTAATCGAGATAACTTTGTAGACACCGAAAAGAAGCTGGCCGAACTGCGCCTGGGCAAAACCGGTTAGCGAGGCTGATCGAGGAAAACGGCGACTGACCGCTTGTGTAGCGGCCGCCTTCTGAGGCGGGCGCTTTTCCTCTGTGGCCTTCATCACCATCTCATTTTTCGAGCTGTGCTAAACTCCCGAAGACCAGAGAAGGGAACCAAATTATGCCCCTCAATCTCTCTTTAATCCCCAGCGGCAGCAAGCTCGAATCCAATGGCGACGGTCAATCCTTTGACATCTCCACCAGCGAAACTCGCACCTTTCTCTGCGAGCTTAGCGTCACCGATCAGCTTGAGCAGGAGTCCCTCGAGGTATCCCTGTGGGGTTCCGCGGATGGCCAGGACTTCGGCAAGAGGCCGTACCTGAAAATTCTGCAACAATTCTATCGCGGCACCACCAAAATGGTTTTGGATCTCTCCCTGCGCCCGAAGGTGCGTTTTCTCCGCGCTCACTGGGAACTTAACCGCTGGGGACGCGTCGCCCCAACGCCCATGTTTGTGGTTGGGTTGACCCTGACCGAAATTCCGCCGATGTCTCAAAATACGCCTACCAAACGCGGCGTTGTGGCCGTATCCTAGCTGATCCACGGCCGCGAGAGAATTACCCGTTCTGCACCAGACTTTTGTTTTCTGAGTAATTAAGGGGTAGGAAGCTATTGGTCGGTTGTCCTGTGGTGGTTAGCTTCCTACCTCGCGAGTGGTCTTGCAGGTATAGACGAAGCTACCCCTCCAAATGTTTCTCGTCCTTTGAAAATAGTTTGTGGGACTGCACAAAGGTTTCCGGGCGGGATACAAAGCCCCATAGCCTCCCGGGACAATGTACCAAAAAGTTCCCGCGGTAATTCTTACCCCACCTCAACCGTATCCAAATAACGCGCCACCGAGGCCTTCCACCGGAACTTCTCCGTAATGGCCTGCTGTAACGCTTGTGCCGCCGAGGGCTCCCCGTGCGTCAGGTACACCTGCTTCGGCGGCGCCTGCAGCGCCGTCAGCCACCGCAGCAACTCGCTCTTCCCCGCGTGTGCCGAGAATTGCCCCATCTCCACGATCTCCGCCAGCACGGGGACGACCTGTCCGAACAGGCTCAAGGTCTTCGCCCCCTCTTGCAAGGCGCGCCCCCGCGTACCCTCGGCCTGGAATCCTCCCAGGATCACGGCGTTCCGCGCATCCCCCAAGCGCTGCGCCAGGTGATGCAGCACGCGCCCGCCCGTCACCATGCCGCTCGCCGAGATGATGATGCACGGGGTCTTCACGTTGTTGATCTGCTTGGACTCCTCGGCGCTGCGCGTCAGGTGGAATTCGTGCACGCTCAGGGGATCGCCGCCGTTCTGTTCATCGCGCGCAAACAGCAGGTCGTGATCCTCCTTGTGCTTCAGGTATAGATCCGTTGCGCTCAGCGCCATCGGGCTGTCCACATACACGGGAACCTTCGGGATGCGCTGCAGATTTTCCAGTTGCCGCAGGTAATACATAAAGGTCTGTGTGCGCCCGATCGCAAACGCGGGAATCACGATGGACCCGCCGCGCTTCACCACGCGATTCACCACATTGCTGAGCAATTCCAGCGGATCGCCCGCTTCATGTTCGCGGTCGCCGTACGTGGATTCGCACAGCAGCAGGTCAATCTGCTTTTTCACCGGCGTAACGGGATCATTAAGGATGGGCTGATCGTAGCGGCCAACGTCCCCGGAAAACACGATGACCGTCCTCTTGCCGTTCTCCGTAATCGTCAGTTCCAGGCTGGAGGAGCCCAGAATGTGGCCCGCGTCATACGACTCCACGTGGAATTCCGGCGAAATGTCAAAGCCGCCGTTGCGCGGCATCGGTTTCAGCAGCCGCAGCACTGGATCGACGTCGTCCGATGTATAGAGCGCCCGGGGATGCGGGTGCTTGCTCCATTTGTGTTTGATGGCGTCCTGCGTTTCTTCTTCCTGCAAGTGCCCGGAATCCTTCAGCAGGAGTTCCGCCAGCTCGATTGTCGCCGGATTGGCAAAGATCGGCTTGCGAAAGCCGTCGCGCACGAGCACCGGCAGCCATCCGGAGTGGTCCAGATGCGCGTGCGTCAGGATCGCGTAGCTGATCGTGTTCAGATCCACCGGCAGCGGATTCCAGTTGCGTTCCTTCAAATCATCCGTGCCCTGAAACAACCCGCAATCCACCAGCAGTTTCTTGCCGGCCGCTTGCACCAGATATTTGGATCCCGTCACGCAACCTGCTGCGCCCAGAAAAGTGAGTTTTGCCATGATGCCAGCATTCTACCGGAACGCCGCCGCCCCCCGCGATGAAAAACCTGCAAAACTGGCACCCGGCGTTCCATGCTTTCGCTTGGCGCAAAGCACCTCGGCGAGGCTCCCCGCGGCGCCTGCGCGCCATCCATCACGCAATCCTGCAGTGCCCGCCGCTCCGACCGCTCACCGATTTGTGGTAAACTTTTGGAAGTTCCTCCGGTGGGGCCGTGGCGCAGTTGGGAGCGCGCCTCGATGGCATCGAGGAGGTCGTGGGTTCGAATCCCATCGGCTCCACCATTTGAAGAAACCAAAGAACTTACTCTCGAAAACTGCTCACTGTTACCAGGCACTGTTGCCAGCTCTGAATTTTCCTCTTGCATTCAAACATGAATCTTTCACGCTTTCATGAGGAAAACGGATATGGCTCATTACACACTCATCGCCCGCATCAACGCAGGTGACGGCAAATTTCCGTTCGTCAACGTGCGGTTCTCGAAGAATCATCGTCCGATTCCAATCGAAGGAGCAACCTACTACCTCCGTCCGAGTACCAGCGGCAAGCGAACACCATTCAAGATCGGCAAAGATATCACCATGGCTCACACTGCGCTCATCCGAACGGAGGACGGCCAACCGCTCGAACGCACTGCCGCGTTGCACGCCGCACCAACATCCAGTATTGCCACTGCTGCGCCCCGCAGAAGGGTCGCGGACGCCGCGCGAGAGTACATTGAGCGGAGCAAGCAAAAATCGCGCAGGACCTACTTGGGTTATCGCGTCGCCGTCAACCTATTCGTCGCCAGTTGTAAGAAGACTTATTTCGACCAGATTTGCCGCGACGACATGCTCGACTTTCTGCACGACTTGCGGACTCGTCCATCCAGAGAGACCGGCCAGCCAATCGGCGAGTCAACCGTGTTCAACTATTTCCTCAAGACAATGGTCTTCCTCAACGACCGTGGCATCGGGAAGTACGTGGCAAGGGAAGATTGGGTGCAGAAAAAAGACTGGCCTGTCAACGTGGACAAGCGCAACAGGAACAAGAAATATGCGACCTACACGGAGCACCAGGTCGCTGCCATGATCCAGGTCGCAGACAGCATCGAGGAAGCGCTCGTACGCTTTCTCGTCGGGACCGGCCTCCGCATCGGCGAAGCAGCGGTCGCCGAGTGGATGGACATCAATTGGGAAGACAAGACGATCTCGGTCCGTTTTAAGCCAAAGTTCGGCTTCAAGCCCAAAGACTATGAAGAGCGGACCATCGCAGTCAGCGATATGTTTCTCGCCTGTCTCAAGAAGTATCGTCGCAACGCGGCGGATGACGCACTGATTTTCCCTTCGCCTGCCACACAGACTGTGGACAAGCATCTAGATCGAATCATTAACGGTCTCATCGACAAGGCGAACGAGGCGGATTACACGGTCAAGAAACCGAAGAAGCCCTGCCACGCTTTTCGCGTGTTGTATGCCACGCGGCGGCACCAGCACGGCGTTGACATCGAAACCTTGCGGCAGGAACTTGGGCATTCCGACATCACAACGACACAAATCTACTTACGGTCGGCGAATACAAAGTCCGATGGACACCGCGCCCGAATCAATGAGGCGGACAGGTTCTCTATGACCGCAATCTGCAAGCCTTTCCTCCGAGGCACAGTTACCGACCCATCCCCTAAAGAAGAGATTGCTTGTATCCAATAATGGATGTATAATGCTCCATATATGGAGAAGTGCGAGGAGGCCAGCGTGGCAACCGTCCATCAACTAACAGCGGGCATTGCCTGGGAAAAGCCAGCCGATCTTTCCAGTAAGGATGTGCTGAAGCGATTGAGCCCCTCGGGGGTGAAGACGTTCTTGAAGATTCGCGAACTTTGGGAATTACGCGATGAAGACGCGAGACAATTGCTGGGAGGCATCTCAAATGGTGCATTTTACGAATTGAAGAAAAAGGCGCGTGGCACGCTTGATCAGGACCGGCTAACGAGGATTTCGATTCTAACCGGGATCTTCAAGGGGCTAAACATCCTCTACAGCAAGAAGCTCGCCGACCGTTGGATTCAATTGCCGAATGAAAATCCGATGTTTGAAGGGGAGACTCCCCTTACCTACATGGTTAGGGGTGGACTGCCGGCGATGTTGCGCGTGCGGCAACTTCTGGATTCTCGCCGTGGCGGGCGATAAGTTGTTACCCAGCGTTTCGGATGTTCTTCGTGATGACACCCATCGTTTAATCCCCTCACGTTATAGCGACCAGGGCGAGAGCGTTCTTACGCGGCTGACTGATGATGCCGAGGATTTGAATGCGCTATTCGAACTTGAGGGAGCTACAAACGACCGCCTCCTCGGAGAAGCTGGCCTGCTGCCTGGTATTACGGTACGGGAACTGGTCTTTGGCCTTTCTTACTCGCATATTGTCAACGCAGCATTCACGCACGCCAGTCCCTTCGGCAGCCGCTTCAGTGGGCCGGAACGCGGCGCTTGGTACGCGGCGTTCACCCGCCAGACCTCGGAGCTGGAGGTGGCTTACCACAAAAGCAAAGAACTGCAGGAGATCAGGTGGCAAGAAAAGGAGATTTTTACTTACGTCGATTTCCTCGCCGATTTTCGGGGCGCGTTTCACGACATCCGCAACGACACACGTTTTGGAAATTGTTTGGACGCAAACAGCTACAAAGCATCCCAACGTTTGGCCGGAGAGCTTCTTGAGCGAGGATCAGCCGGTGTTGTGTACCCGAGCGTGCGGCATGAAGACGGAACTTGCATAGTGTGTTTCAGGCCCGCGCTCGTGAACAATGTCCGGAAAGGCTCGTCCATCTCCATCACTTTTGAAAACGCACTTGCTATTCCCGAAATTCGAGAACTCTAGTTGACCGTCACTTACGCACCTCGCGCTGTGCTAGGAACAGTTCCACAGAGGCAAGCCGGAACCGAAGACGATTCCCCACCCGGATGTAGTTCAGAAGTTTTCTGGAGACCCAACGACGGATTGTCTTGGGCCTGAAGCCCGTGAGACTGGCCAATTCATTTGTGCTCAAAAGAACATTCGGATCATGCTCGTCAAGCAGATGCTGCTTCGACAACCTGAAGGCCCCTTTTTTCTCCGCCGGATTTTCTGCTTGTTCTGGCTGAATGTCGCCCTTCGCGCGGGACAAGTTTGGGCTCAATAGCGCCCTCCGAACAACCTCTGCTTCCGGCGGAAGCTGGTTGTAACGAACAACCTTGTCTGCCTGTTGCACCAGAATATAGTCCGACATCTCGCGTCCAGTCTGCTCACGATACACTCGGTTCATTTCGGCTCGCGAACGACCTACTACTCTCGGTGCCCATTTCTCGAATGCCTTGACCAAGCCCTTGCCCGCAAGTCCTTGTTGTCGCAACACACCCAGGAGAATCTTTGCCTCCCATAGAGGAGACACACTCCATTTGCCTCGTGAGCGGCGATGCTCCTCTTCGCCTGCCTCGATTCTTGAATCGGTTCGCTTTTCGTTGCTATTTGGTTTCGGGATAATCTCCACCGCGGACTCCGTATGGCTAAGAGGCAACTCGAAAACTCTCGTTCTCGGCGGAGAGCACGCTTCGTATCTGGCCTTCGAATCGCTGCCTTCTTCGACTGCGACGCTTGCGGACGAATTCACTGCGGTGCGCGAGCCATGTACTCTTAGCGAGTCTGGGTTCTGGCGCGGATCGAGTTGGATGCTGCGATATTTCATAGGCTTTCAACAATGGAAGTCTTGAACCTTGCGACGGCCCTCCAAAGAATGTGCTTGCTTTAGGTAGGCAATATGGACTACCATTCTGACTACAGTCTATGTGACTGTAGGAGACATTGTCAACCATGATGTCGATTCTAAAGAAGAAACCCCGGCACGAGGTCATCTCGATTCGACTCAGCGAAGACCGCCTCAAGCTGCTGGAGCGCTACCAGAAAGTCCTTAGTGAGCAATTGAGACGGGAGGTGTCTTTGGGAGAGGCCGCCTTCCTCGTTATCGAGGAGCGCGTCGAAGGGATGGACCGTGAAACAGCCCGTCATGAAATGCTCAGCACGCCGACCGCTTCCCTCTATCACATTCGCAAGAAGTGGGAATCACAGCACGCACTATCTGCCGCCGAGTGGGATGTGCTCATGCACTATGTGCAGATCGGTGCGGAGGAAGATATCCAGGAACCACCTCTGCTCTGGCCTGCGATTCCTTCAAGAGAGGCTTACATCGCTTTGCTGGATGCCTTCGAAGCGGTTTATGTGAGCCGGAAGAATCCGGGCTCAAAGCACGCCTGGTACTACGTTCGCAACCTCGGTGGCGACTGCGCTGGCGTTCGAACATCCGATGAGAAGCCAGAACAGAATCACCAAGCAGTTCTGAAACAGATCGCGGCGCGGAAGCTGTTACTGAAACCCTCTGAAAAATGGGAGCGCCCAGGTTCAGTCGCCAGGTGCCTTCTTGTAGCGATTCGAGACGAAGAGGTAGAAAGCTCCAAACTCGATCAGGTTCTTGCACCATTCTGGCCGACTCTATGGGGACTTGCCGCTCGGGGCCATTCGCTACGGCACGAACGCCAACCCGTGCGCCTCGTCGGTCCCAACGAAGATGATTTTCGCCACCGGATTATCTTGCCCGAACCGCTGGAGTCGGATGATCTGAGGCTTTCCTTTGCGGGCATCGGTCGCCCTGAGTTGGGTATGTCGATTGATCTCGGTCCAACTCGTCGCGTGAGCTTTCTAATCGCCCGCTACCCGGACCTGGCCGAGTTTCAAACCATGCTCGCGGGATGGCCCATGAAGCGTTCGTGGAACGGCAGGCATTTCGTTGCAACGCCCAGCAAGGAGAAGGGCGGCACGACGATCACGCTTTGGCTGAGACGGAACGATGTTGGCATTGAGTTTACCGAGCGCGAGTGGGTAGCTCTACGTGAACTCTCCCAGAAAGCCTCAGCCCTTCCTGAGGTTCAGCGGTGGCTGGGAGAGCTTCGGCTGGAGTATGGCGAACAGGGTTGATAGCGCGAATCGATGGTTTGCGCCGCGTTTGCGAAGAGCGGTGCCTTCGGCACCGGGAGTTGGACGGACACGCCACCCCAAAGTGGGTGCTGCACAGCGCCGCGCAGCGCTTTCGGTTAACTTGCTCACGCGGCGCGAGTTAGCGATTCTCGGACGCTGGCGGCTAACTTTCGGCGCTATTCGTTAACTTCTTTGTTTTGTTGAGTGATCGGTTTTCGATGAATTCCCTTTCTGGAGGCTTCTTGCCATGCCAGCAGATCAACTGCGGAGTCGAACCGTTGGCTCGAAGGTCACCGAGAGCGAGTACGAAAAGCTTACGACAGTGGCCGAGCGTGAGGGTTTGACGCTGGGCGAATGGTGCCGCGAGGTGCTCTTGGCGCAGGCGAATGCCAATGAAGCGAAGAAGCCCAGCGCCACCGAGCAGACCATGCTTGCAGAGTTCATGGCGTTGCGGATGATCCTGCTCAATGCCCTCAGCAAACTCGGACAGAAAAAGGAGTTCACGGAGCAGGAATTTCAAGAGCTTGTCGAGCTAGCCGACCAGGAGAGATTCAGCCGGGTGCAGGAGCGCCTTGCGGCAGCGGTTGCAGGGAGGCAGTCATGAGCCAGGAATGGGGTCGAAACAAGCACGCGGGGGTGTGGCCGAATCGTCATGCCGCCTGGACCTGGACAGCGTTGCTTGTGGCGTTCGCGAGTGTGGTGGCGATCTGTGCCTACCGCTATGCCGAAGTATGGACACCTTTGCAGAGGTTCTATCTCAAGACGTACATCCGTAGCGGGCTCAGAAGTGTGACGAGCTTTGCGAAGAGCGACCGCTATCAGATGGTGACCGTCATCGCCAAGAAGGGCAGCCACTGGGCCTGCGAAGGCGAGGTGAGGGAGGCAAAGACAGAGGGTGGCGAAACGACGCTGGCGCTCACTGACGATGCGGTCAACATTGGTGACCTCCGCCTTGTGTTGCAGCCAGTACACGTCAACAGCGGAAACCTGCATGAGTTTCTAGGCCATTGGGTTTACCAAGACCAAACGCTCATGGACTTCCTGAGGCCAGCGTTGTGGGGTGGTTTGGTAGTTTTATTGGTCTGCCTTGCGGTGGCGATTCCGAAGGACAAGGCGCGCGACCGCGAGCGGAGAGAAGGCCGAAGGCTCAAGGGACCAGAACTTGTTGTGCCACGAAGATTCAATCGCCGGAATCGTTCCGATGGCATCGGCTTCGAGTTGACGGAAAGAACGTTCCTGCAAAGACAGTTCGGCATTGTGCCGAGCGTCAGACTCCCCCTCAGGATAGAACCGAACCACATCCTCATCATGGGCGACACAGGTACCGGCAAGAGCACTTTGATCCGGCGGATTCTGCTTCAAATTGAGCAACGCGATGAGACCGCCATTGTCTACGACCCGGCACTCGACTACACGCCGGAGTTCTATCAACCCGAGCGTGGCGATGCAATTCTTAACCCCTTGGACCAACGGATGCCGTACTGGAGCCCCGGAGATGAACTGCGGCACCCAGCAGAGGCGCTCACCCTAGCTTCATCGCTATTCCCCGACCGCCGCAATGAGAATCAATTCTTCGTTGAGGGGCCCAGGAAAATCTTCGCCCATCTTCTGACCTATAGGCCAACACCCGAGCAGATGGCTTGGTGGATGTGCCATGAGGAAGAGATCGACCAAAGGGTGAGAGGCACACAGTACGCCGTGATGATCGACAAGAAAGCCCCGGCACAGCGGAGCGGCATCCTGGCCTCGCTCAACATGGTTGCCGACTCTCTGAAATTGCTGCCCACAGAGACCGAAGGGAACGGACGCTGGAGCGCGGCGGAATGGTCGAAGCAGCGCAAGGGTTGGCTGTTTCTTACCAGCACTTCCGAGACGCGCGAGCGGCTCTTGCCGCTCACGAGCTTGTGGCTCGATACCCTGGTGCTGCGATTGATGAACCAGGGGCAGACAAGTTCACGGAAGGTATGGTTTGTTCTGGACGAACTGGCGACCTTGCAGCGTCTACCACAACTGCACACGGCAGTAACAGAGAATCGCAAATCCAACAATCCCGTCGTCCTTGGCTTCCAAGGACGAAGCCAACTGGAGACACGTTACGGCCATGAAGCTGAGGCAATGCTGTCACAGCCCGCCACGAAGATTTTCCTGCGCACGAGTGAGCCTCATGCGGCGAAGTGGATTTCAGACACCATTGGAAGGGTCGAGATCGAGCGCTTGCGGGAGAGCCGGTCGAGCGGGCAGTTGGGAGGGCAGCGGAATACGACGAGCTACAACAATGAGCGTTACGTTGTGCCGCTGGTGATGGATTCCGAGATCAGCGGACTTGAGAACCTGCACGGGTATCTCAAGAGCGGAAACCTTGTGGTGCGAATGAGTTTCCCGTTCATTGAACTACCAACGAAGCATCCGAAGTACATCCAGCGACCGGCGGAGGTCCGCCCGGAGGAGCCGCCCAAGACAGCAGCGGCCACGGCGGGGGCTGGCGACGGGTCGGAACAGAAGCTCACGCAGCACCAAATCAGGCAGGACCGCGAACAGGAATTGAGGCGCTCCAATCTATGGCAAGGGCATTTCTTCCGGTAGGCCAACACAGCGATGCTGACCATTTCCAATCCGCTCAGTGCAAGCCAGGCCCAGGCGTATCACGCGGAAGAGTTTTCCAATGCCCGCGAGAACTACTACACGCAGGGCGACCAAATACGTGGCGAATGGCACGGGAGACTTGCCAAGCAGTGGGGGCTACGCGGTGAGGTTGGCGAGGAGCAGTTCCAGCGGCTCGCGGAAGGCCAGCACCCGGTTACCGGCGAGCAGCTCGTCCGCCACAAAGCCGCCCGCGAATACCTGAACGAACACGGCCGGAAGATACGAACGATGGAGCACCGCGCAGGTTGGGACGCAACGTTTTCAGCACCCAAGAGCGTATCGCTCACGGCACTCGTGGGCGGGGACGAACGAATTCGAGAGGCACATCAACAGAGTGTGGCCGTCGCGCTTGACGAGTTGGAGCGATACGTCCAAGCCCGAATCGGCGGCAACCTTCCGGCAGAGACAACCGGCAAGTGGATAGCGGCGAAATTCGAGCACGACAGCGCAAGGCCCGTGGACGGCTACGCTGCACCACAATTGCACACGCACGTGGTTTTCTTCAATCTCACGGAAACAGAAGACGGGGGGACATATGCGTTGCAACCACGGGAACTCTACAAAACGCAGCAGTATGCAACGGCGGTCTACCGCTCCGAGCTAGCGTCGCGACTCAAGACACTCGGTTACGAAATCGAACGCGGGAAAAGCGGCCAACCAGAGATCAAGGGCTATTCCGAAGAATACCTCGCCGCATCGAGCCCGCGCCGTCAGCAGATCGAACAGCATCTCGCCATGGAGAATCAGCGGGGAGCGGACGCCGCGCAAATCGCGGCGCATAAGACCCGCCAACCAAAGCTCGAACTTTCACAGGAGGAGATGCAGCAGCGCCACCAAGAAATGGCGGAAGCCTTCGAAAACCAGCCAACGCATGTAGTGGCAACAGCCATGCAGAGAGAATCTCAAATCGAGCAGGGTTCTCCCCGCACGACGGCTCAATTCGCCGTTACATTTTCCAAGGAAAGAAACCTGGAGCGAGAGGCCGTTGTCGAGGAACGCGAGTTGTTACGTGATGCGTTAAGACGTTCGATGGGAACAGCGACTCTCACGGACGTTAGGCCCGAGTTTGAGAAACGCGTTAGTTCCGGTGAGTTCGTCGCAGTGGAGAAGAGGACGAGTGCCCCTGGGCGCGCATTCACGACCCAAGAAATGCTGGATTTCGAGCGTGGCACCATTCAGATCATGCGGGACGGGCTGAATAGACATGAAGCGCTTGTTAGCACCGATACACGCAGAACGGTCACTGGAGATCATTCCCATCTAAACGAGAGCCAACGCGCGGTAGTCGAGCAAATCTTGTCGAACCGCGATCAGGTGATGGCGCTTGAAGGAATCGCCGGCGCGGGGAAGACAACTTCCCTGTCAGCAGTTCACGAAGCTGCTGAACACGAGGGTTACCTTGTCGAAGGGTTCGCACCGACATTACGGGCCGCGCAGAAACTCGCAGAGGCCGGTATTGAATCGAGCACGTTGCAACGGCATCTTGCGCAGGCTGATGCGGGGCACGACGGCCAAAAGCGTTTGTACGTCCTCGACGAATCGAGTCTGGCAAGCACGAGGCAGATGAACGAGTTGCTGCATCGGCTCAAGGAAAATGATCGCGTCTTGCTGGTAGGCGATACGCGCCAACACCAGGCCCTCGAGGCCGGAACCCCTTATCAGCAGTTGCAGGAGGCCGGAATCCAAACGGCACGACTCGACGAAATCGTGCGGCAGAAAGACCCGGCACTCAAAGAAGTCGTGGAGCAACTCTCGCGAGGCAATGTGCGAGAAGCAATCGAGAATCTCGATACGCAAGGCCGCGTGCATGAAATCCCGGATCGGAATGAGCGACTCAAGGAAATCGCCGGGGAGTACGCGAGGCAGCCAGAAGGGACGTTAGTTGTCTCACCCGACAATCAATCGCGCATGGAAATTAATCAAATTATCCACCGGGAAATGCAGACGAGCGGGCAAGTGGACTGCGCGGAGCAGCGGCTGAGGGTTCTTGTAGCCCGCCAAGAGATCACCGGCGCAGACCGGCAGTGGGCTGAGCAGTACGCACAGGGAGATGTCGTGCGTTACGCCAAGGGCAGCAAGACTCATGGCATTCACGCGGGGGAGTATGCCCGTGTTGAACGGGTGGACGGAAAAGAGAACCGGGTCACTGTCGAGCGCAAGGACGGCGAGCAGGTGAGCTACGATCCGCGCCGTTTCCATGGCGTAACGCTGTATCGGGAGGCAGAGCGGGCCTTCAGTGAAGGCGACCGGGTACAGTTCACCGCGCCGAATCGAGAACAACACATCGCCAACCGAGAGCTAGGCACCATCGAAAAGATCGACGATAGCGGCAACCTGCAACTACGCCTCGACTCAGGCCGGACCGTCGCATTCAACATCAAAGAGAATCCGCATCTCGACCACGGCTATGCAGTAACGAGCCACAGCAGCCAAGGTCAAACCGCCGACCGCGTGCTTGTTCACGTGGACACGGAGCAGGCAGGAGAAAAACTCGTGAATCGCCGGTTGGCGTATGTGGCGGTATCGCGCGGACGCTACGATGCCCAGGTCTACACAAACGACAAAGGCCAGCTTGCCGAGCAACTCGCGCGCGACGTGTCGCACCGATCCGCGATGGAACCGAGCCGCGAACCCGTATCCCCGACACACAAGATCGAATCCTCTACCGCGCGATGCCAAGTGCACGACCACGCGCAGACAGAGGGTCACAGCATTAGCAGATAGACGCCCGATTCCCTCCACTCTCGCCGCCGTAAAGGGGCATGCCCGCTGCCGCGGCTCCCGATGGTCGCCCTTGACCGCGACTTCGCTGCGGGAATTTTCCAGTTATCAGAGGAATGGAGCCTATCTGCCCAGCCTACAAAACTGCGCTGGCCGGTTATTGAACCTACGCCTCCAGGCCTCGGGTTTCCTTCGATCACTACGGCAACGCCTAAGAACATGGAGTTGACATCATATGGATTACATGCCATATTATAAGGGTGAGATGGGCCATTGAGATGGCCGATGAGTTTGAGCCGGAGTTCGACGCGCTGCACGAAGATGTGCGGACGGAGATTCTGGCGTTGTCGCTCGTTCTGGAGGAGTTTGGGCCACAGTTGGGACGGCCCCGTGTTGACACGCTCAAGGGCTCCCGCCACGCGAACATGAAGGAGTTGCGGTTTAGCGCAGCTGATGGTGAATGGCGACTGGCTTTCGCCTTTGATCCCAAGCGCAAGGCGATTTTGCTCGTGGCGGGAGATAAATCAGGTGGGAGCGAAAAGCGCTTCTACCGTGAACTGATACGGAAGGCCGATGAACGTTTTGACGTCCATCTTGCCCGGCTGAAGAGGGAAAGGAAATAGCCATGTCTGTGAACATTCGTGACAAGATCGGAAAGCTGAATCTCGTTCAGCGAAAGAAGGTTGAGGACCGTGCGGCTGAGCTAATTGCAGAGGAAATGAGTTTGCGCGATCTCCGGAAGGCCCGCAAGCTGACACAGGCCCGCGTTGCGAAGACTCTCGGGATTACGCAGGACAGTGTCTCGCGACTCGAAAAACGCAGCGATCTATTGCTTTCGACGCTACGAAAAACGGTGAAGGCGATGGGCGGTGACGTGCGCATTGTTGCTGAATTTCCCGACCGTGCGCCGGTCGTGCTGTCTGAGCTATCCGAAGACGACTCGCCGCGCAAGTCGTCTCGGAGACATGCACACGCTCAGGCCTAGAAACGATTTGGGAACGGCCCGCGTTGCACTTCGTAGCCAAGTGCGGTCTATTACATTATCGGCTCGGTGGGTGCCATGCCGGGGCCGCCACCGGGGTTTTCCCACTTGGCCACCAGTTCCAGTTCGCTTTCTCTGGCCCATTCTCTTGTAGCGAAGTCAGCACCAAATTGAATGCAGTAGCACGGCTCAACGTCCCTGACTTGCTCTATTGTCCAAATTTCCGTTTTCCCAATTTTTCTTACTCTGTCTCGTAAGTTAAACATCCACAGCCTCCGTTGGCGCAGAGTCCACTCTGCGGGCCATTAAGGCGTTTTAGGCCCGCATGTCTCCATTACCTAACGTGAATCAGTCTGAAATCTCCGGGCAGTTGCTCCAATTCACCACTGCGAAATGTAGCCCTTGAAGCGCGGCTAAATTCGATGTACTGAGTTTCCGTAGGCATCGAATCTAGCACGTTTCCCGCGTAGGTCTTTCCTGCATCAAGTTTGTGAGCATCTCTGCCCGTTTCAGTATCCGTGTCTCCCATGAAAAATCTGCCGTCTGCGATGACTCTCGCGGTAGACATTTTATTCCCCCCTGCTGTTGAAAACACCCATATCCAGTGCAAACTGATGAACAGCATCGTAGAAGCTGCGTTCATTTGGGTTGTCAGGTAGTGGCCGAAAGATATCAAAAAACCGCATGGCTTCGATTGGATCAAGAATGGTTCTGTTTAAATCGGCAATTTGCTCCGCAGTTTTCTGACGAATCGTTTCATAGTCTCCGTCATGCAAACGGCTCAGCGTCCGAATGTACTTAAGAAATGTGTTGGAGAACATGCTCCTGCTTCCTCCAGCAGCGATGTACCGGCCATATGACGTGCTGTAAGCAGCTCCACTCAAGCATGAACAGAGCGCGTTATCCGAGGCGAGTTTACGTGCATGATCGTCGATGAGTTTTGAATTCTCTGCCGCGAAAGCTGTCCCAGGTTCTCCAGTGGACTTTTCGCCAAAGACTCTGTTTGTGACGGCCGCCGCGAGCAGTGAAGCCTGCTGTTCTTCTAAGCCAGCCTTATTGACATACTGGCGGAGAAGAAACATGTAAAGGCCGGTCTTGGCTTCATCCTCGGTGGCCAAGCATATTTTTAACAGGTAGCTCTCAGTTGACAAGTTGATGCCTCCTTGGCACCACTCAACAGCGGATTCCATCGCGCTCAATTTACTAGCGGGTACAGATTGTCAGTAACGATAGTTTACAACAGCTACCACCACTTCTTTGAAAGCTCTGAACAGTAGGGCATCCCGTTATAGTGATAGACGGGAGGTTTGTCTGGATTCGCAATCACCGCGTCGTAGCGGTCATAGAACTCTTTATACTGCGGATAGTTTCTCCGCGGGGCGAGTAAGGAATCGAAAATGCTTGCATTTGATTTTGGCTCTGGTTCTGAATCAGCCAGCGTCTTGGTGATTATTGAATCCGTGTTTCTATCCAGTTCAACGGTGTTAAAGCAGTAAAAGTTTGGATCGGTTTCACATTTCTTCTTAAGTTCGTCTATTTGGTCAGTGTATACGGCGGTATGCATCTCTCGCTTGATGAGATCCACCGAATCATAGGTGATTGCTCCCGTGTTGCACTCCTGCCCTGTCTTGTTATCGAACATCTTCCATGCGGGCGACCCCTGAATGTGAATGAATCGCGCTTGAGAGGTTCCTGCGCTTAGAGTCCACGGTTGTTGAAACATCCCTTTCCCCACCAGCATAAATAGTAGGATCGCGACGGCAACCCCTAGAACAACGATAACCACTTTGTTTTCGCTTTCCCAAAAAGAACTGTTGGAGTGGCTTGTTGTCGGAACAGAAGCCGTCGAAGCCACAGAAACGGAATCTATTGGCGGTGCAGCGGACTGTCCCTGCGATCTTGAGGGCGGAGTCACTTGTACGTGAGTTTGAGCATTTGCAGGTGCTAATGGGCGGACTTTTCTGGCGCGGTAGAACCATACGGCGGCCACCAGGCCAGCGATAACGCCCCTGCCAAGCGACTGCCCTGCAAGGCGACCCGCGTTTTCCGTCCCGACGTTCAGGAGAAGCAGGAACTGAGCAAGAGAAATACACGAGACCGCTGCCAAGATGTACCGCGTTACCGTCCCAATCACATTCCAAAACTTCATTGAACGACCTCCGCTTTGGCTCTCCTACGTAACTTCATCGGTCTGGATCTTCGCGTCCCATTGTCAGGTTCCTTCGAACTGTCAACCAAAGACGGCCCATGACAGTTTCCTCCAAGGCTAGCTCAGAATTGGGATGACGGGTCGCCGCTGACTTCTCTCATCTTCGCGGCCTGCCGAATCATTTGCAGTGTTTTTCTGGGCATCCTGGGGGAGATGAAAGTCCTGTTGCATTCGGTCATCGCATAGGCACGGGATATCTCCCAGAGCAACTTTCCCGACTCTGATTCCGGCTTTGAGATCACGTCCGTGAAAGCCTTACCGTCCTGGCCGCTGTAATCTAGATGGAAAGCTGCCCTCGCGCGAGGCTCGATCTCGTAGGGCCACGACACTGGCTTAAACTCTGAGTTCTCTCTTATTACCGGCTTTCCGAATGAATAGTATTTCTTGCCGACGCGATAGCCGATATCGCAGATTCGGAGGGGGAACGGGCTTACGTTCCGGACTACCACGCCGTACCAATCGTCCTTCAAGACGAGTTCCCCGTCCACAGTCCTGGAGAGCACCGGGCTGATGAGCACTTCGAGACTAGGTCTCGTTTGCCTCAATTGGTTAACCAAAGCCCACGCAGAAACCAGAGTCGCTAGAACAACGGTTACAATCGCTATGATCAGCTGGAATTGGTGTTCAGCGGTCACGGTACGCGCCTCACGGTTTGGCAGCGCAGGGCAGCATATACGCAGCTCGAAGAGCATACTTCTCTGCGTAAACGGGGGGATCTAATCGGAATTGTATTATCGGGTCCATGAGGTTCTCGTCGTTGTGCTGTAGATAAATATCATGGGGACCGGAGAAGACGAGGGTGGTAGTCGAACCATATACGTCTGTGTATGAAAGAGCCCTAGCTTTTGTATTGTCCGCAAATTTTCTGGTTCTGTCGGTCAACGGCGGGCCACAACGGACAATCAGCTTGTCTGGAGTTAGGGCAACTATGGCCGAGATCTGTTCCTTTTCGGACGCTGCGACCGAATCTTCAAACGAAGAGGGATTGTTGGTCGATTCAGGCTTTTTCTCAGGCGCGAGTTTGGGCGTGTCGTCACAATGGTCCATCGCTCGGTCTATAAGATTCGTGTTGGAAGGGCCGCACTTGTCTATTGGTTCAGTTCTGAGTGCATCGAGTGGATTTGCGTTGACCTTATAACTTGGATCCTTCAACGCGGCTTTGGCCGTTTGTTGCTGCCCAGCAACGACACCGACACGGTAGCCTTCGCCGAGCAGTATCAAACTGGCGACCGCAAGCAACGCATAATTGAGCCGGACATCCTTCCAATCCTTCTTTGCCCACAGCCACGCCAAGCTGCCCCACAGGAGGGTTTCGATCAACCCGAATGGAGGTAGGCCCCGCCAAAGCGCTGACAAAAATGCTAATACGGCAAACAGGATAAAAATCGGCTTCCCAAGATTCATTGGGGTTCTTTCCCACTGTTATGTTCCGTTCGCCTGTAATTTCCGTCAATGGTACGAGTCACTAAACAGTTACCGCAGCTCCTTTCTCTGCAAAACAAGAGTGCCAAGAAGTCCAGAAAATCTAAGGCTAGTTCACGTGGAGTCCATTTACCAATGAGCGTATATCTCAAGAAAAAGTACTGCCGTACTATCTGCGTGTGCTTCAACGGTTGCTACTCTCTGGCTAGCGAACGCTTCAACTTGAGGAGCTGATCCATGCGAATCCGGGCGATATTGCTTGTCGCCACTCTATATGCGGCCCCAGCCTGTGGTCAGCAGGCAGTCAAAATAGAGTGTCGTGACCTTAACGGATCTAATCAATTTGTCGGGCCAGACGAAGTCATCGTTCCGGCAGGCGCTGGTTATCAGGTTTGCCGAACTGTCCAAGCAAAGGCCACGGTTGAAGTGGCGCCCAAAACTAAAACCGCGCCTCAGGTAGAAAATGCCCCAGCCGTGGCTGATCCCACGGGTCAAGCACACCCTCAGGAGGGGAACATTCCCGTCCGGGACTTCGCCGACATCAACAATGAAGACGCCGCAAGCGCATGTAAATCGCGTCCGAGTAGTAAGGTCGTATCAACCCAAACAGGCAGTACTTTGAGTTGCTCGGATTGGTTGGCAATACGAGCAGCAAAATTGAATCCGAATCCAGTTATACCGCCTGCTGGAGTGCAACCCGCACCAAAGTTGGCGGCAAATCCGATCCCTCAACCCGTGAAGCAAAGCTATGTCAAGTCGATTTCGTTCGCTGTAGCGAATCATAACGGCGGAGTCGAATATTATGTTCCGAAATGGGCCCAGAATTGGGTGAAGAAGAATGCAAAAAAGTATCGAGACATTCAGTTCACACAGGAAAAGGGAGTCGGGAATAATAGCTATCTCATAGTGTTCTCCGACTCCGCCCATGCTTTGGCCGGTTTCGAGCCGGTCACTCACACCTCGACCAGCACAAGCACCACCCCCGTATCGGGCAGCGGGACGGTCACGGACTATTACGGAGACAGATGGAATTACACATACGATGGAACGGTAACCACGACCACAACTACCCGGACTACCGAGAATGAGGCTTACAGGATTGAGTCCAGCACCCTTTATGCGACCACTTTCGATAGCCGTGGCGGCACCGTGTCGCAGCATTGGCATGAGTACAGCACGAAATCAGGCGGCGATGCCTACAATAGCCTCGGCTACAATCTTGGCAATGCCTTAGGGGCGATCAACGCGAGAGGTAGGCTGCTTAGTGCTGCAATGAAAGACATCGAGGGACCGAAGCAGAAAAAACATTAAACAGATAGTGCTCCATCCCTTGGGGCAATTCCAAAACCGCCTCCAATCATTCTCAGAGTGTGGATGACAAAAAAAGAGCCAGCATGCTTTTCCCCATCAAGCATGAAAACATGACTGCCCGGCGCTGGCCGCTCGTCACGCTTGGGCTAATTCTCGTCAACTTCGCCGTCTTTCTTTGCACTCACCACGCCATGGAAGACCAGGAGGATCCTCTCCTGTCCGTGAAGGCGCACGTTCTGGTGCTCGCCGCGACGCATCCAGAACTGATGGTCCCGCCTGAGGTTCAACCGTTGGTCACTGATTTTCAGCGCTATTACCCGGCCGACTGGGCGGAGATGCAGAATCCAAACAACGAGGCAAACGAGAGTGAAGACACCCAGATAGAATCGGCGGATAACCTTCAGCAATTGCAGGTGGAAATGGACTCTCTTGGGACCGAGTATTCCAAGCTTGCGGCCGCTTCCATTACGGAGCGGTTCGCTTTTATTCCGGCTCACCCGAAGCTAATTGCATATATCAGTTCCACTTTCCTCCACGGCGGATGGTTACATCTGATTTTCAATATGTGGTTCCTATGGTTGGCCGGCTTCGTTTTGGAGGACGTTTGGGGCCGTCCTTTGTACTTGGCCTTCTACCTCATGGCGGGTATTGCGGCGACGCAGCTTCATGCTTGGGCGAGTCCGGGCAGCCTCGGCGCATCGTTCGGGGCGTCGGGGGCTGTGGCGGGTCTGATGGGAGCGTTTCTTGTGCGCTTCCCTAAGCTGAAGATCAGGCTGGTGTGGTTGTTTGACTTTGGGCTGTTTGGTTTTTGGCCTCTGTGGGTGCGCGCTTACTGGCTACTGCCGCTATGGGCGGGGATGGAGATCTATTACGGAGGAGCAGCGGGACAAGGTGACGGCGTGGCGCATTGGGCGCACGTTGGCGGATTTATGTTTGGGGCGCTTGGTGCATTGGGGGTCCGCCGCTCGGGCTTGGAACGCAAAGCTAACAAGACGATTGAGGATAAGATCTCCTGGACGACAGACCTCGAAATCCATCAGGCGAGCGACCTGATCGAAAATAACAAGCTTGAAGACGCCGCGGTGATCCTCAACAAGTACCTGGCAGAAAAGCCTGACGCGCTCGGTGCATGGAACATGTTGCGGGCAATTCATTGGAGACGAAATGAAATTCCAGCTTGTCGCGAAGTTGCTAGCAAACTTTGCGTGCTGAACACCGAAGCGAGGATGTACGGAGCGGCTTGGCTGGATTACGAAGAGTTCCTCAATCTGGGGGGTGACAAGATGCCTCCTGCTATCTGGCTGGAGCTTTGTCGCGTGCCAGAGGAGCGGAACGACTTCAAACGCGCACTGAGCGAGTATGAGAAACTTGCGCTCGCTTATCCCGCCACGCGGCAGGGTCTCATGGCACAGCTCGGTGCTGCTCGAATCTTGCTCACTCGATTGGATCGTCCCGACGAGGCATTGAGGTTGTATCAGGTAGCGTCGGCGTCCGCCGTCCCGCACTTGGACTTGGAGCCAGACATCGAGGCAGGTATTCAGGAAGCCAAAACCGCCCTTTCGCACCGAGCCTCAATGGTCACTTGAAAGCCGAAATGACCACGGCGTCTTTCTTTGGATGCGCGATAAGCAGCGATCTCACGCGCAAAGAAGAACTTGGAAATAAGGATTTTGTTAAGCAAGGAGGGAGGCTAAAGATGGCCGATTACATAAAAACAGAATTAGATCAGAATGGCATAGCCGTTCTACGCGGTTCATTTGGGAAAGTGAACGACCGTGATGCTGCTTCCAGGTTCAGTTACAGCGATGCTCAGTTCTTTCAGCGGCAAGCTTTCGAACAATGGCCCGATTTCATTTGGAAGACTGAGGATGTTGGCGAACACAAGTATCTTGTCAAAGCTGACGCGATGAAGGCGAAAAGAAAACGCGGCTTAAAGTGAGGCAGCGGGTAACAGTGTTGCCCGGCGTTCCACGCGGCGTGCGGTTTTTTTGTTTCTAACGTATCCCACCAACTTAAGTCGTGTCAGAGACGTTGCCGAGTCAGTTGTACGGACATTCCGAAAGCGCTTCAGTTACTCTCTCGGTAAATCTCGCTGCTGTTCAGCGGCGCTTCGCACAAATGGGCGCTATGCTTGGGTGGAGGGTACGAAACGAAAGGCCCCACGCAAGACCGCCGATGGCGATGCTGCCGCGAGGGTGTTCCGTGATAGATGCCCGTGAAAGGCATAGGGGCCCCCACTGATGAAAGAAACAACAGTTGAAGCCATATCTGTGAACTACGGGACTTTTACGACGGTGAAGCAGCTCAGAGACGAGCTAAACCGCGGGCTGAGCGATAACCACGACAAAGACATCCCATTGGAACCACCGATCAATGCAACTGAAACGCAGCACGGTTCACGGTTTGTTTCCGTTACGTTGCAAGCTGGAACCGCAGGAAAGTAAAGGCCGCAGCCAGAGGTGGAAGCGTTCAAATGTCAGACGCAAAGAAAAGAGAATTCATTGCGCGGACGATATATCACCACGCAAAAAGAACCAATGAACACGTGACGCTCTTGGTCTACAAGGATTCAGACGGAGCATATGAGCTTATGGATGACAGGGAGGGAGCGCACGATTATCTGGCCGGGTCAGAGGATTACATTCTTAAGCAATGGGGAGAGAAAAACCGGCAGCTAATTGAAGATGGTTTCCAGCGTGACAATATGATGGGCGACAGTAAATGGCAACAATTCATAGGCTGAGCCCGCGCCCTGCGGACGCGCGGGATACGAAATAATCAATGGGAAATTCGCGCGGGGTCAGCACGGACCCCTGACCTTTGGGGTGACCACCCGGAGCCATTTTGCTTGGAGACGAGACCATCGAAGCGGATAAAGCCAACCGAATCGATAAAACCCGTACAGGATCGTAAGTTTCTATTTATCCCAGCCAATAATAGGCCGCAACATTAACGCCTGTTGCTTGCAGCTTGATGCAAATAGAGTGAAGATGGGCCAAGCCTACAACGAATAGGCCTATATGATGGGTTTTCATCTGATTGTGAACATTTTGAATCATTTGCAATTCCCGATTCTCTTGCTTGTTGAGTGCGCCATACTCGTAAAATTGCGGCGCTTCCTCGCACGGGCCCAATGTGCCGTCGTGGCCTGGATAATTGATTGGTGCGTTACAGAACGTCCTGAATTGCTCGTCTGGAGGAGTCCCCACATTTTTGTAATCGAGGCCGCGATCACTTGCGAGTACCGAGGTGAATGACGGAGGGCCTTCAGTGGCCCACTCTTCCAACACGATTGTGGCTGCAAACTTATCGAGTAGATATGACAATCGCACTGCCAGCTCAGAATTCAAGGAATGCCCTACTTTCTGCAGTTCATGGGTGGTTCCAAATACAACCACACGTTTCATCTCCAGTTCGCGCTCTAATTGCCCCTTCAGATCGTCTAGAACTTGATTGCTTTGGTCGTTGATAGCATCTGATCCTGGGCTGTGCTGAATCACACTTCGAAAGAGTTCGTTTTCTTGTTGGAGTCGTTCGATCCGTTGTTTTAGCAACTCACTTAGTCCGCTGAGTTTATCGGTCATGATTACCCAGGATAGCCAAAGATTGGGCGTGGAGACCAGTAATCTCGCACGGTCGTTAGGTGAGCGACTGCCTCAGCCTCACTGCTACCGATATCGTCGTAACGTACCTCAACCAGCGAGACCGTGTAGCCGGTATGTTGGTAGAGACCGTCCAACAGTACATCAGCAACACTCTCCGCGATAGCTCGCTCAAACCTGGTCAGGTCGCCTTTGTCCACCGCTGCTGACCAAGAAGCACACACCTCAAAACTAAGGTCGTCTGCCGGAGCACACTCGAACCGGACAAACGCGTAACTTGATGGATGGCCGTACTGCCCACGAAACTCGTGCTGGACGGTCGTTGTGGATGCAAGACGGAAGAAATTGCGTGAACGCTTGTGGTCCCGAAGTCCTTCAAGTGCGTTTCTGTCGAGGCGAGAATTCATGGATGTTCCCAGTCTAGGCTCTGCGCGCCGCTCTGCAACGCGCCCAGCAAAGTCACGGCACACTCGGCAGGAATCCACTTGGACGATTAGCGCTACTGTTACATGTGAGTCCGGCCAAACGAACCAAAAGTCCCAGGAAACGCTAAGCACAATCTGGGTACAATAAGGGGACGCTAAGAAGTTACCTACGGTACCCTGAGATATCAAAAGATGTCCGCCGACACCGTTTGATATCAATCGATTACATAAAAGTGTTGTCCTGTCACCGCATCATTCTCTCATCAACTCCGCACGAGCTCGGCAACCGTATAGCCAAGTGCGGAATATCCTGCCAGCCGCTTCTTGAACATGCGAGCCAGCATAGGCACCATCACATCCGCATAGTCGTAGACGTGGACTTCGCTCTTGTTGTCGTGGAGACGATGCAGGCGACCCACGTACTGCTGCAAAGTGCCTTTCCACGAAATCGGCATTGCAAGGAGAAGCGTATCAAGACGCGGGTCGTCAAATCCCTCGCCGAGGTAACTTCCGGTCGCCAGGATCACGCGCGGCTCATCCCAAGGAACGGCTGCGAGAGATTCAGCCAGTCCCTTTCTTTCCTTGGCACCCCTCCCACCCCTCAAAATGAAAACGTGCGAACAGAGTCCACGCAAGCGTCCAGCCAAATAATCGAGATGTTCCGTCCGACTTGTCAGAACAAGTGGTGAACGTCCACTGGACAAAGCCTGCTGAAGGTCCCTGATGATCAGGTCGTTCCTCTCTTGACTAACGATGAGGGCAGCATAAATATCCTGAATGGCCGTCTCATTTTCAGGCCGATTCCAACAGAAATCAGTAATCCTCGGGAAAACCTTATGTTGGAGCGGGGAAGACTCGGCAGCCTTTTTCGCGCTGAGATAAAAACGAATCGGGCCACATTGCATGTAGATGATGGGTTGATGCCCATCTTTTCGAGTTGGTGTTGCCGTCAATCCCAAAACGTATTTTGCTTTGACCTCGCGAAGGACTCGTTCAAACGTGACTGCTGACAGATGATGACATTCATCCACAATCACGTGTCCGTAGTCCGCGACGAAATCTTCAACTGTTCCTTTACGCTGCAAGCTTTGGATTACAGCAACATCAATCAAACCGGTTCTCTTAGCTTTCCCTCCTCCGAACTGTCCGATGTGCCCAATCGGCAAGGCCAGAAACGCCGCTAATCGCTCGCGCCATTGGTCCATCAGTTGACGCCGATGCACGAGGATCAGGGCGTTAGCCGCCCGTTTGGCGATAAGGCAAGCCGCCACCACTGTCTTTCCGAATGCCGTTGGCGCAGACAGTATGCCTTGGTCATAAGCAAGCACCCGCTCGATGGCGTCTTGTTGTTCAGGCCGCAATTCACCGTGGAAAGAAACGTCGATTTGCCGCCCGGCGGTTCGTTCATCATGAACTTCCACATCGATGTGATGTGAGTTGAAAACACGGACCACCTCTTCCATGCACCCTCTTGGAAGGCCGATGTGCTCGGGGAAGACTTCACTGCAGGATATGACCCGCGGCTTACCGTAGGTCGAGAGCCGCATCGATTGAGCTTTGTAAAATTCCGGGTTTTGAAATGCAGCGATGCGAATGAGGCGATCCACCATCCCGGACGGAAGGCCCTCTTTCTCGATATAGATAAGATTGCTAACCACCACTCGAACATTCGCAGGCAGCGGACCAGTGATTTGTCTTTCCTTCCGTTTTCGGGAAGGTCGCCAGAGCCATGGAGCTTCGCCCTCGTCCTCATCGGGCAAATGGAGGTGCACTCCGATGGGATTCCCCTCAGGAGCTATGGCGTAAGTCATTCGGGCGAGTTGATCGATTGGCATTCTCTGAACGGACTCTAAAAACCTCCACTGATCAGGATGGGGATGAAACAGTTCATCCAGGAACACGCTGTTGCCTTGCTCTCTGGGATGCTTTTGCAATGGCAACGCAATCAAATTTCCGAAACCGCCTTTGGGCATGGTGTCCTGGTTGGGGAAAAGGCGGTCGTATGAATCAAGGCCGATTTCATGCCTAGTTTCCATGGTGCGTGTCAACAAGGCACACCCCAGCCTTCTCGCATCGGCAGCAAATACAGGACGGTCAAAGAAAATCCATACGTGCGCGCCATTTCCTGATCGCGAGCGCTCGACAGCCACGGGGACCTGAAATCGCCTGCATGTTGCAGCAAACGCGGCTGCATCCGCTACCCATGACTTCTTGTCGAAATCCACTGCAAGAAACCAGCAAGTGTCGTCAGGCAGAAGGGGATAAATGCCGACCGTGTGCTTTCCTGTTAGATGATTACGAATCGCGTCATCCGTCAGTGGCTGGAGCATCCGGGTTTTGCGCGCTACCCTCTTTCGCTCTTCTGGTTTCGCGACATGAATGGCACGCCAGTCCATGATGCCAGCAGGGGAATAGCCAGATTTGCCGCTCTTTCCCTGCCACCGAATGGCGAAAACATCTTCGCGCCCACGAAATAGGTTTCGAAAGAGCGAGATCTTCTCTTCGGGCGTGGAAACACCACTTTTCGAGGTGGACGATACATTTGCGGCCTGGGCGGCTTGGGGAACTGCTTCGTTGGGGGGCGATTGATTGATCCCGAGCATTGCACGGAGATGCGCATTCTCTTCGCGAAGCCGCTGGCATTCTTCTTGCGCTGTTTTCAGACGCTCTTGAGTATTGCCTTGATCAGACATCATGTGGCCGTTCCCTGCCATACCTGCCGAATCTATCTGATACCGTGCGGTCGGTTGCGGGTAAATACCCTGCGAAGCAATCAGATGATAATCCGGAGCTAATCTCCGGAACTAGAGGAGTTTGATCCCGTGGGTTGCAGACCACCGTGGTTCACAAACTTGAAGTGCCAGCCGCCGTCAACTGTTGCCAACTGTTGCCAGAATAGGGCATTATACGGGTGTCCAAAGAACCTCTAAGGGTTTCTAAGGGACATTGGAAAAATCAGTAAGTGGCAATAAACACTGGAATTTAGTGGTTTTTCTTCGGTTTTCTTCAAAGAGCGAGCTACAATCCCATCGGCTCCACCAAATCTCTCCTATTTTCAACACGAGATCCACACGAAGGGCAATTCTGTGTAGCGGCCGCCTTCTGAGGCGGGCGCTTCGTCTGTGACAGAGCCAGTTGATCGTCCGCGCTTCCAGGGCGAACTCGCAGCAGGGTCTTTTCGTCTCTTTTTGTGGCGATTCCTCCATGTCTCCTGGTTTCCAACCGGCCCTGCCCTTTTGCCCCCCGGTAAAACCTACACTCATTTCCGTGGCCCAGGCGAAGATTTAGGTTTGCGGAGATAAAAAAGGGGCGGGATTTTTCCACTGCGAAACTGCGGCCCCGAACCGCACTCACGCTGTCCGCCTGGCTCACAAGTCCTTCGTTTTAAACCGCTTAGAATTATTTTCCCATGTGACCCCAGTCACATTCTTTCGCCCTGTGGAAACCTTATCTTGTGGTAGACAAATTCATCGGTGTTTCAGTATCCTGCTGCTGCCGAAGCCTCCGCTGAAATCTGTCCAAGGAGTTGTCCAGATGTCCGCCGAACCTGTCACTCAACATTTTCGCGGTGTGTTGTGTCGTCACTGCGGAAAGCCCGTGCGCATTCCCGGCATCGTAAGCAGGAAGGATAGCGCTTACGTGGGAAAGCACGAGGAGAATGATTCGCAGTTCCTGCTCGTCTCCCGGGTCTTCGTTCTGCGCTGCCGTTCCTGCGAAAGAGAATCAATCTACGCGATCAATCAGATCGTGGATTGCGCCTTGCCGCAGCCCATGGCAGCCGCAGCTAGTCACAGGGAAGCTGCCCTGTAGCCTTTTCCGGTCGTCCAGTTCCTGGAAATCTCAACTCTTAGCCTCGCTCCCGGACCCAATTCTCTTTTGGCCCCTGCGACCCCGGTATGCCTGTTGCGACTTTGCGCGCAAGCGTTTCAGACTTTCCTAACCACTTCCACCGAGCAGCGCGCATGCATGGCTACCGATTCGCTCACGCTGCCCAGCACGATGCGGTCAAATCCACGCCGCCCGTGTGAGCCCATCACGATCAGGTCGGCCTCCCACGAATCGGCCGCCGCCAGGATGGCGCGCGACGGCGTATCCTTCGCTTCGGTCACTTGCCGCGAGACGCGCAGTCCCGCTTTGCTCAGCAGGTCGGCGCCGCTGGCCGCGGACTCCGCCGCGTGCATCTCGCTTCCTTTGGCCAGTTGCGTCAACTGTTCCGGCGCATAGTACGGATACTCGCCGATGATCACCGGGAATTCCGGGCACGCGATGATCAGGAACTCCGAGCCTCCCGGCCAGGGCCGCTCGGCCACGGCATGCAACGCCATCTGCGCATATTCCGAACCGTCGGTTGGAATCAACACGCGCATTCCCGCGCGTTCCGCGTGGCTCTTCTCCTTCGCCCTTACGATCTCCACCGAACAGGCCGCGTGCCGCATCACGGCTTGCGCTGTGCTCCCCAGCAGCAGCCGGCTGAACGCTCCCCGCCCGTGCGATCCCAGCATGACCAAGTCGGCTTTCCACTCGCTCGCAGTTTTCGGAAGGCCGTGCCGCGGATTGCCGAGCAGCGCCGTGGTGCTTACCGCCCAACCCGCTTTTCTCAATGGCCGCGCGGCTTCTTCCAGCCCCTCGCTGGTTCTCTGCTTCACTTCTTCCAGCAGCAACGGCGCCCGCGTAAAAAAGTACGGGTCCACCGCCGTCACCAGGCACATCTCCGTCCCTTTCGGCCACGGTCGCGCCGCCGCTTCCTGAATCACCGCATCCGACGAGGAAGACCCATCGACCGCAATCAGGATTCTCATCGCGCCCTCCTGCGGCCCGGTTTATCCAGCCCGCTCCATACAACGCGCTTTCGCGCCGAGCCTCAACCCATACTACTCCCCCGGCTCTCCCACGTGCCGCCGTTTCTTTTTCCCGCTTCGGCTTCGCGTGGGGAATTCCCTTGAAAAAGTGGCCAAGCGGTCCATATCTTCTGTTAGCCGGCTTCTCCAGATGTGGTTATCGTTGGGCGGTTATCGTCTTCTGAGGCCAATCACGTTGTAGGATACTAATCGCCGATAGCATTAGGGAAACGAGGTCCTGAACCGTTATGTTTCGCCCAGCACGCTCCGCCGCAATGGTCGCAGCAGTACTCTCGACGTTTTGCCTCACGGCAACTCAAGCCGGTCGCGCCCAGAACTTTACCGACATCAAGCCCTCGCCACAACAGGCAGCGTGGCAGGATCTCGAATTCGGAGTCATCATCCATTTCGGCCCAAACACGTTCTTGGATCGCGAGTGGGGTGACGGCACGGCCAGCCCCAACGTATTCGCTCCCATGCAGTTTGATCCGGAACAGTGGATGCGCGCGATCAAAGCGGCTGGCGCAACGTATGTGGTTATGGTGGCCAAGCACCACGACGGTTTCTGTTTATGGCCCACCGCCCAAACCGGCTACAGCGTGAAAAGCAGCCCCTGGGAGAATGGGCGTGGCGATGTGGTGCGGCGAGCCTCCGAAGCTGCGCGAAAATTTGGCCTGGCCTTCGGCGTTTATCTTTCTCCCTGGGACCGCCACGAGCCGAAGTACAAGAACTCCGCGGAATATGACGATTACTACATTGCGGAAATGGAGGAACTCGCCTCAGGCTACGGTAACCTCGTGGAATTTTGGCTGGATGGAGCAGGCAGTGCCGGCCATGTTTACAATTTCCCGCGCATCATCGAAAATCTCCGCGTCTATCAGCCGAATTCTCTGATATTTGCTGACGCGGCCCTTCTTGAATATGCCGATATCCGCTGGGCAGGGAATGAGGATGGAACCATTCCTTATGAAAACTGGAACGTCCTCGACCGCCACGGATATCTTCGCTGGCGGCCGGTTGAAGCGGATACACCGCTTCATAAGCAGCACTGGTTCTGGCATCCCAACGATGAAGCCACGCTTAAATCCGTGGCGGAACTCGTTACCACCTATGAAGAAACGATCGGCCGGGGCGGCCAGTTGATGCTCGGTCTCGCTCCTGACCGCCGTGGCCTGCTGCCCGAAGCAGATGTAAAACGCCTGGAAGAATTCGGTGCCGTCATTCGCAAGCGCTACGGGGAAAATCTAATGGCGAAGGAACACACTCTCCTCCACCAGCCCACCGACGCGGCACTGGATGGTGATCCCGATACGTTCTGGTCTGCGCCGGCTGGATCTCACCACACTGTGCTCGAGGCCAATTTTGCGAAGCCGGTGACTTTTGACCATTCGCTCGTCATGGAATGGCTGAACGATGGGCAGCACGTCGAGCGCTTCCGAATCGAGGCGTGGACTGGCAAAAGCTGGAAATCCCTCGTGGAAGGCAGCGCGATCGGTCACAAGCGCATCGACCATTTCGCGCCCGTAACTGCTTCTCGAATTCGCCTGAACATCCTCGCCTCATCGGGGGAAGCCCATATCAGGGAATTCCAGATCTTTAACGCCGGAAGCGATCTTGGTACGCCTTAAACAAGCAGGCGGATGGGCGATCCTCTCAAATTTCCTAGCCACTCCACTAAGCCTGAAATCCGAAGTTGGCCAATTGCAGGCGAGCTCGTCTTATTTTGTTCCCATCGATTGTCCCGGGAAAATCCTACTTCGCCGAAGTTGGATTTTGTCATTTCATCCCCCACCCGATATTTGTCATTCCGACCGGAGGGACGGCGCTTTTTGCCGTCCCGGAGCGGAGGAATCTCTCTGCAACTTCGGATTACAGGATTAATCGAGCGTCGAAGTGCTGCCTGGAATGATCTCCATCAGCCTAGTAGGTACCCAGCGACACGCGCAGCACTTGCGGTGCGGAAGTAAAGTTCAGTCCCCAGTCCGTTTGATCTCCGTTCCAGATGCGTACGAACTTGAATTTTCCGTCTTCGTAAGTTCCTTCTTCCACCCGCAGGAACTGCCGCTGCTTCCCTGATGCAGTATCCGCCACGTGGAAGTCAACGCGGCAGAAGAATCCCGCCACCAGGAATTCGTCGACTCCAAGCTGTGCAACCAAGGCGCGTCCCGTAGGTTCGGGATTGCCCGGCGGATTCTCCCCGGGACCAAACTGTCCCAGCCCGTACGACACCAGAACCTTCCATGGCCCAAACTCCAGCGATTCCAACGGCTTCCCCTTCTCCTCCACAACAGCCTGCAACTTCCCCTCAAAGTTCAGCCGGGCAATTTCGCGGTCCATCGGCCCGATCAGTTTGTAATTCAGCGCGAAAGGTTCGAGCCCTTCTTCAGCGATCCGCGTAGCTCCGAGCGGCGTGTTCGAGTATCCCGTGTAGTCCATGCCGAAAGGAGAAAATCCGATCGCCTGGTGGCCGAGCGCGGCGAAGAAATATCGCGAATACGCGGGGCTGTTGCCGGTCTCCGGCACGAACAGCGCATTGTCCGGGCGATGATAGAGCTCCAACACCTTTAAATACGGGGCGCTCTCGCTCATGTAAATATCTGGTGCGAGCAGATCAATGGACGGTGCCGCAGCCTTCCAGATGGCTATGACATTATCGGTCGGCCCGCCGCTCTCGTAGCTTGGCGGACGTCCCGGGTTCAGGGGATTTCTCAGCGCGGCGTTCACATAAAGTGGCAATGGATAAACCGCTTTCCCCGCAGCCGCTACCTGCTCGATGTATCGCGCCACCGACCACGCGTGAAAAAACTCTTCCGCATCGTCGCCAAACACTTGCTGCCAGTTCGCCGATGCCGTACCGGCCTGCTTGTGCAATGCCGTGAGCAACTCCGCGGGCACCGGCGCTTCAAACAGCTTTTGCGCCGCCGGCGAGTAGTCCCGCACATTCCCCCACGTGCCGGGTTCATTCTCCACTTGCACCATCAACACCGTGTGCTGGCCGTCGGCTGTCTTCAGGTGGCCCATCAGCGCCGTGAATGCCGCCGCATCTGCCTTTAGCGCCGCAGCCGCATAAGGTGATGGCGAGTCCACTGCGCGCCCGTTCGCGCCCCTCATGCGCGGAGCAAGCTCCGGCGTGCGCTTCAACCACAGTGGCATGTAATGCGAACTGCCATTCTTCCACGTGCCAAACCACAGCAGCACAAGGTGCACGTGGTGCTCGCGCGCTTGGGCCAGCAGCGTATCCAGCACCGTGTAGTCGAACTGCCCCTTCTCCGGCTCGAACTGCTCCCAATACACCGGCATCTCCACCGTGTTCGCATGCAAGTACTCAATCGCCGGCCAGACTTTCGGCAGCATCGCAGGCCACGCGCTCGAGTTATTCACTTGCGCGCCCAGCATCAAGTACGGCGCGCCTTCCACAAATAAGCCATAGCGCCCGTCTTTCTGCACAATTTTAGGTAGTGGCTGATCCTTGGACTGTGCGTGGAGCACGCGCGCCGCACCGCCCGTCATCAGCGTGACCAGACAAAAAGCGATGCGCAGAACATTTCTGAGGCTGCAATTATTCATGAGAAAGGCCTCCGTTGTTTCATTACCAGCACTCAATCGATGCCAGTATAGCGCTTGCGCAATAAACAGCTCCTTAAAGTCGCCGGAGAATTCACGAGCATCCGCTCACACGTCCTCAGCGCCTATAATCTCGGCCCATCGGAATCCGCCTCACTTCCACCGTCCACATTAGTTGAGTTGCGCCTCCACTCTCAGGCACAATCACATTTCGGGCGGCGACGGGAGTTTCCCATGGCGGGCGTGAAAATCCTCAACATCGAAGCCGGCATGCCCACGGTCGAAGAAGCTCGCCAGATTCTCCTCGCCGAATTGAAGCACGCCAAACAGAGTGGCGTCGCCGCTGTGAAAATCATTCACGGCTACGGCTCCACGGGGAAGGGAGGTGCGCTGCGTGGCGCGCTTCGCACATCATTGCTGCGGCGCAAGAAAGAAGGAATGGTCACCCGCGTCATCTTCGGCGAGAAGTGGAGCGTCTTCGAGGACGACGCGCGCTACGCCATCGAACATTGCCCCGATTTGCGCAACGACCGCGACCTCAACCACAGCAATGAAGGCATCACCATCGCCGTGCTGGTATAGTGTTGTGTGCTACAAGTTCGTTGCACTTTTCTTTCGGGGGTCAGGGCTTCAGCCCTGACATAAGGCCTGCAAAATGAATTGGGCTTCAGCCCCTGAAGACTCTGGACAACTTCACATCATTTTCGGTAAAGAATACTGGTAGTGCGGCCCGGCAACACTCTGTCCCCGAAACTCGAAACTCATGACCACTTCACCAACCACTTTCGCCGATTCCTCTTCTTCCTTCAGCCACCTCCCTCGCCGTATATTCTTCGCGGCGCTCGCCCTGTTCTTGCTCGTCTATCTCGGCGACTTTCTTTGGTTTCAACTCCGCGTGCATTACCCCGCTGCGGGCCCCACCACCAGCAGCGTCCACCGCTTTCGCCTTCTCGCCATTCCGCTCAAAAACAACAAAGTCGAATACCAGCTTGACTCCCAGAAGCCCGAAGAGGACCTCCCTTGCGCCCGCTCCCTTTTTCCCCATGCCGGAATCCGCCCGTGCTGGTATGTCACCCGCCACGCCAAAGATCCCATCTCCATGTAGCTTCCCCCACTACTTAGCCGCGCCCCGGCACGCGCCTGAGATTCTTCGGCACAAGAGCAATGAGGATGCGCCCACCCTTTGTACAACCCGCAAAGGGTAGGCCACCCACTCCTTTGCCTTTTGTCACTCCCCAGTTATTTTCTAAAGTGGTATCCTGCCCGTGTGCAACCCAAATTCAAGCCAAAGGCGGCGCCACCCGCAAACCTGATCTGCCTCGTTGGCCTCATCTGCGCGAGTTTGTTCGTGTTAAGTGCTTGTCGGATGAAAGACAAGTGGGCTGGACAGACTCTTTCAGTTGACTACGTGTGGGATTCTGACTTCCACATCCTCCATGTTCAAGACAACACCGGCAAAGACATAGACAACCACAATCTGAATGTGAAGATTGTGCGGGAGGCCAAGCTTGTACTCCCGCACTTGATACAAATTGAGAGGCTAAGCCACGCCCGAGGAACTTTTCACATTAGATTCTATTCTAGTGGGGCGACTGAAATTCTTGAAGCAAGATTGGGGCCTGATAGTTACGGCTCGAGATTCATACAAGACCCTGAGGTAACGCTTCTCATGGTAAGGGCTCACGCGGGCGACCCGGATCAGGTTCGAGAGATACTTGACAAAAGTGACAACGTCAATGCCACAGACCAACTCGGTAATACGGCACTGATGTATGCCATAGGTTCCAAACGTGTCGAAGTTCTTCGTTTACTGCTATCACATGGGGCCGATGTAAACATGCGCAATCGTGAAGGCGAGACGGCGCTGACGCTTAGCGTGTTTTCCGGACAACCGGAAATGATCAAGGAACTGGCAGAGCATGGAGCTGTCTTGAACTGCAACGATGCAATCGAAAGAGAGGCTTACTTGGGAGCGTATCGGCGGAAACATGCGCGCCCTGACGTTATCCCGTATTTGAAGAAAATTTCTGTCAACTGCGGTACGGTGCAAAAGAATGTCAACTAATTTTGTGGATGGCCCGGCCGATAAATCGGAAGTAAACCCGGGCGTGTGGCGCAGGATCAGCGCGCCGCGGCAGCTTCGTGTGGTTCGCTTGCACTTCTTTCGAAACTAAAAACTAACAACGGATAACCTAAAACTATCTTCCTCACCCCGCCGCGGCCAGCGCTTCCCGTTTCCTCGCCTCGTCCCACAGCGCGATGTACGGCTTGAGTTCCGCCATCATCCGCGCGAACTGGTTGAAGTCCAGCGATTGCGCCCCATCACTAATCGCCTTTTCCGGCGCGGGATGCGTTTCCACGATCAATCCATCCGCGCCGATGGCCACGCCCGCCCGCGCCAACGCCGGCACCAGGCTGCGCTTCCCCGTCGCGTGGCTTGGATCCAAAATCACCGGCAGGTGCGTCAATTCATTCAGCACCGGGATCGCCGAAATGTCGCAGGTATTCCGCGTCGCCGTCTCGAACGTGCGAATGCCGCGCTCGCACAGGATCACCTCCGGATTCCCATGCGCCACGATATACTCCGCGCTCATCAGCAATTCCTTGATCGTGCTGCTCAATCCCCGCTTCAGCAGCACCGGCCGCCCGCACTTCCCAAGCGCCTTCAGCAGCATGAAGTTCTGCATGTTTCGCGCGCCCACCTGCATCACGTCCGCGTACTTCGCCACCAGCTCGACGTCGCGATCCCCCATCACCTCGGTGACGATCGCCAGCCCCGTGGCCTTCTTGGCCTTTTGCAGCAGCTTCAATCCTTCCTCTTCCATCCCCTGGAAATCGTACGGCGACGTGCGCGGCTTGAACGCGCCCCCGCGCAGCAATTTCGCCCCGGCCTTCGCCACCGCTTCCGCCGTGCGCATGATCTGTTCCTCGGACTCCACCGAACACGGTCCCGCGATCACGATAAACTCATCGCCGCCAATCTCCGTCCCGTTCACGCGGATGCGCGTCTTCCCCCGGCGGAACTCCTTGCTCACAAACTTGTACGGCGCCGTGATGCGCATGACGCTATCCACCTGCGGCAACGCCTCCACCGATTCCATGCACGGGGTCACGTCGCCCACGCCCACCACGCCGATCACCACACGCTCCTCGCCTTCGATCGAGTGCACTTTGTACCCGAAGTGCTTCACAATCGCGCAGACTTCATCGATCTCTTCCCGCTTCGAGTGCAGCTTCATCGAAATAATCATCTTCGTTTCCCTTTTTCCTTTGGCTGGCCGCAGCCAGCCCGAATTCTCCGTCCCAAAACAAAAAAACCCACTCTTTGCGAGTGGGCCGCGACTTCACGTTTTCGCAGTATTTAGACGATGGCCCACTCCTCCCGGATGCTCCGGTACGTAAATCGCCAATAATACGAGTAGGCCTTCAAATTCATGTCCGCCAGTTTATCGGTTCTGTCCAAAAACGCAAGCCACAATTCGCTTATTCCCGCTATTAGGCCGCGCAATACTCCGCAGCCCGCATCAACACAGCGTCAATGCAGATGAACAGAATCAGTGCAGAGGAACAACATCGATACAGCCAGATCAATATAAAAGGATCGCAAAGCGATAACGCGTGCAGCCCGCCGCTCCTCCCGCATCGCAAGCGCCCACAGCCGCGCCGCGGTATTTTCCGCCTTGCACGCGCTGCTCAATATCCGCGGGCAAGTGGCTCAGGTCGGAAGTTTCGTAACGCACGACGCTCACCGGCCTTTGTCCCGCCCAGCCGCGATCCATCTCGCAGGTCTTGCGCGCATCATCGGTAACATTCAGCAGCCGCACACCGCGCGCGGCCAGTTGCGCGCTGACCTGGAGTTCCTGCGCGTCTAGTCCCAGAAGCGCTACTTCCGCCGAGAAGTCCTCCGCCGCAAACAGCAGCCCACCGCTTTGCACAACTGCAATGCCTACGGCATTCAGATCGCGGTCGAGAAGATTGGCGCGGTGCGGCGGCGAGTTCATCCACTGCGTGTGCAGCCCCAGAACTGTTGGTCCTTCGGCGACATTCTCCGCGATCAGGCTGAAGCGTGCGCCCGTCTGCATCGCCCGCTGCTGCAGCGGCAACTCGCCGGGAAACTGGTGAGAGAGCGTATTCTGCTGCGCCATGCGTTGCGCATGCTGGCGAGCGGCCGCGGCCAGCGCCGCATCCCACTGCAGCGGCGGCAAACCCGCGGCAGCGCGGCTGTGGTTCGCTGCGTCAAGCAACATACTTTCCGGCGAGCCGTCTTGAGGCGATGCGGCGGCGTGCGATATCGGCGTCAGCAGCAACGCCGCCAAGACAACGGCGGCAACGATGGCGAGGCAGCGCAATAAGGTGGACATCGGAGATGCTCCTGCATCCATTAAACACGGTGTTCCAGGAATGGATGCGCGCCGCGAGGTACAGATGGCGCAAGAGGAAGCTGGCCGGCCGGACAGGTTTGTGTGGGAGTCGTTCTTCGATGAAGCTTTTTTTGAGGGGCTTCCGCAAAAAAACGTCGCACCCGCCTTCGGCGGGCAAACGGTTTTCTTCAGGGGCTAAAGCCCATTTGTTTTTGGCGGCTTTACGCCGGGGCTGAAGCCCCGGCCTCCTAATGAAAAGGAGTTTTTCCGCGGGGCGATTAGCCGCGGACGCGCACGGCGCTGAAGCTCAATACCACATGGCCGCCGGAAGTCGGCCGGCCAAAGCTGAGCATCGGCCGGAAGCGATAGAAGAACAGCAACTGATCCAAGTGGTGGCGCACTTCCTGGCTGTCCGGGCCATCCATGATTTCGTACTTCATCATGCGGCCGTCGGAATCCACCACCACGTCCACGATCAGGTCATTCTGCAAAAGCACATCGGGATGCTGCATTTCCGGCGAAGCCGAGCTGGGCATGTCCGAGGGCAAAATCAGGCCCGCGGGCTGCAACAGGGAAGTCGGAATATCGTTGGGATCGGCCTGCACTACAATGCCCGGCACGATCATGTGCAGCACAAACACAAAGATGACGATCGCGGAGAACAATCCGCCGGTTGCCGGCACGGTGAATGGACGGAACACGTTGTCCTGGAGGATTTCAATGCGATCCTTCACAAGCTGCCAACGCTCTGCCCAATTGCGCGGGCCTCGTGCCTGCGCTGCCGCCACTTTTATGCGGACGGAAAGATCCGCAGGAGGCAAGGCGCGCGGCATACGCGAAAGCATTACCGCCAGCTTGCGGTAACGCTGCAATTCCTCGCGGCACGAAGCGCACTCTTCGAGGTGCTGGCGGACGGCGTCCCGTTCCCGGGGACGCGAAGCGGAAGCCAGGGTGTCATCCAGATACCCGGCCAGTTTGGAATGTACCTTCTCGCACGTCATGATTGTTCCTCACGCGTTTGACTTGGACGCGTCATTTCACCTGCCGACGGACTGGCTGGGGTGCGTACGTAGGCCATTTGTAAACCGATTTGCGAGCCGAAGTGGGCGGTGCTGGCCGCTTCGCGGTGGGGCATCTCGTGGGGCCGCGCAAACTCTTTCCCGCCCAGCAGGGGCTCCAGCAATTCCTTCAACGTGCGCCGGCCTCGCAGGATGCGGGACTTCACCGTGCCCACGCTGCAATCGAGCACTTCGGCCACTTCTTCGTAGCTCAATCCTTCCAGATCCCTCAGGATCACCGCGCCGCGGAACACTTCCGGGATTTGCTGCAGCGCGTCCTGCACCGCGGCCTGAATTTCGTGCGTGGCCATCTGCTCGTAGGGCGATGCGGTGCAGTCTTCCACTTCGACCGGGGCAAAGCCCTCTTCGGGTTGCGCATCAATGGAGACGTTCTTCTGGAGGTGGCGCTTGAACCAGCGGCGGTTATTGAGCGCCTCGCGAACGGCGATGCGGTAGAGCCAGGTCTTCAGCGAACTGCCGCGGCGGAAACTCCGTATGCCCCGAAACGCTTTCAAGAAAACTTCCTGAGTGGAATCGGCGGCGTCGGCCGTATCTCCCAGCATGCTCAGGGTGAGGCTGTACACGGGACCGTGGTAGTGGGTGACGAGCCAGTCGTATGCCGTCTCCGAGCCCGCCTGCAACTCGGTGACAAGTCCGGCTTCATCGTGGCCCCACGAGAGCGTACTGACCCAATCGGACACGGTCTGCCTTTCTAGCTCGTCCTCCAGCACAATGCGCTGGAAGGCGAACTGGCCCACGCTGGCCTTCGCCAACCTGGGCGGCCCAAGAACCTCTTCCCTGCATCGGGCCTCTTGGCACTTCGGATTGGGCGCTCGTTCCCCAATCCACGTCCGCTCAATCTATTAGACACCGCAGAGCGGAGGAATGTTTCTTGGCCCGCAGGGCCGCCCTCCAGAAAATGGCGGGCACACAGGGCGCGTCCTGCCGGAAGCTGGCCCAAAAGTGAATTGTGGCACTGGGAGAGGCGCAGCGCAATGGGCCAGCGGTAAGGGGTGGGCGCCGATGAGGTGAGATACAGAGTGCGTAAGTTACAGAGCAGGCAAAGGTTACTGGAGGTGTACCCCCACCGCTCCCGTAGGGGCACGCCTCTATCTTATGTAGTGGCCGGTCTTCAGACCGGTTCCCGGGAACGCCATTCTCCCGAATGGCGCTTCATTGGCTCTCTCTCGTCCTTGTAGGGGCCGCCTTCCGAGGCGGGCCGCCCTCCCGACCGCTGTCATCCCGAGCACCGCGAGGGATACCTCTTCACTCTATAGGGAGTCGGACATTCATGCCTGCCCTGAGCCTCGAAGGGTCCGACACACACGCCGCCCCAATCCATAGACTCCTCAAGTTCTCTCTTCCCCCGGCTTGCCCCTCGCCTATGTAGTGGCCAGCCTTCAGGCTGGTTCTTCTTCAAATTCATTTCCCCCAACTCTCTCTTCCTCTTTAGGGGGTCGGAGCTTCAGCTCCGACATACAGGCCACCCCCAAAACAAAACTCCCCATACTCTCTCTTCCCCCCGCTTGCCCCTCGCCTATGTAGTGGCCAGCCTTCAGGCTGGTTCTTCTCTCGGCAGGCGGGCCAAGCGAGAGGCGATCGCAAAACTCTTTCGGGATCGGGGTTCGTGGTACCCGGGCGGGCTGGAGCCGAACGTTCACAACGCATATTAGCACGGATTCGTTACCAAGTCAATATCTATTTACTTAGTATGTATTCGAATGCGCGTGCCGTTTTTGGGGAAGGGAGGCGGAGAAGAGCGGACCTACACTTCGCCGAGCCCGCAAGTGGTCGGAAACCGCCGAAATCCGCCAAATGCGATCGGTCTTTCCCACACGTTGGTTCCAGAAGGGATAGAATGCATAAGAAGGATCATCCGATGCCCAGACTTGCGCTGAAACCCGATTCAAGCTTCTTTCGGGAAATTGCACACGGTGCTTTTGGCGGCCGCGCCGTTTGTAAGGATCTTGACCAGAAGGGCCACGCAATGGCTGAGCTTGAACGTGGCGCAACAGACACGAAAATGTGGAAAGATGTGAAACGTAAACGCGTTCGTATTCCGGACCTCATCTGCACACGTTGCGGGTTGCGCGTAGAAAGCAAGACGAAAACTAAGCCTGACCTCGCCATGTCTCAAAGCACCGAAAATAGCCGGGCGTGGGACTCCGGAATGGTTGATGCTGACCTGATTGCCTTTCCTGTCTGCATTCCGTCAAAAGAGGCCTATTGGAGCCGGGGCAAATTGGGCAATAAAACGTCTTACTGGCACGAAAAAAACTGGGTTGAGTGGCAACTTGAGGGCGCCGTCAACTATTTTTCTCGCCGAGCGCTTCGGACTGTGCCATTTGTCAACCGACCACGGAAGGGCGTGACTGAAGGCGCAGAGGCCATAATTGCATGGCCTGCGGTATTCGCTAAAGCCGACGCTACAATTGTAGAGGTTCAAGCCACACGGATCGTAACCCGCCGCATCGCTGATGACAGGCAGTCTTTCCGGAGGATTGGAGACAAACAACGGGTGGCCGTTGTGGCTAGTCAAGGTGTAGCCGTCAACCAAATATTGGCCTCAGCCGTCAGACCAACTGTAGGAGCAGCACTAAGTTGCCCGGGACATTTAGCCGATGGCCATGTTGCGACTCTCCTGGCTTCCCGTGAGAAAACTCAGCGGTTCACAGGCGTTAAACTTGCCCGATTGCGAAGAGACGCTACCTACCGTGATACGGCTAGGACTCTTGCGGCAGACGCTGAAGAAGACATTTATGTCCGGCTTGAGGCCGTTGCCTATCTCAATTCAGTTTGTGGCAGAGGACTTCAGCCGCTTATTCAACCATATCTGGACGACCCAGACCCTCAGAACAAGCTTGAGGCGGTGATTACCTTAGCCGAGGCTGGCACCCAAGAAGCCGTCACTTTGTTAACTGCAATTCTAGATGGCGCTGATTTGCCTTACTTCCTTAGGAGTGCCGCAGCATGGGGGTTGGGGCAAATCGGCACGGCTGAGGCGGTCGAACGATTGGTATGTGCCTTTTCCGATGTGACTCCAGAAATTCGGGAAGAGGCGTTAGACGGAATTGTCAGTCTGAACGGAGCCGCGATACCAAGATTGCTCAGCTATCTTAGTAATGACAACATGGCGATTGCTTCGGGCGCCGCAGAGGCGGTCCGTCAGTGTGATGGTCTTACCGACGAACATGTGAATCAGATTGCGCAGCACGCAAAAGGCCAGAATCCACCGATCTGGCCGGTGTGGCTCCTTGGCAACCTTCCGCGAAGCCGAGTTAATGCGGCCATTGCCAATCTACAAGACTCAGCCCCTGAATTGCACTATGCACTAAGCGTGCTCTGGTCGTTTTGCGAAAGTTGGATTGCCCGACAATGGGACCTGAATCCGAATGCTCATTTTCCAGTTGATGCGACCACTCATGTTGCGGAGGTTGAAGAGGCGGAATGAAATCAAAGTTCCCAATAGAGTTGCAGGTCTACAGTACCATCCGCGGTGTTCAACTTTGCGGTGACAGCCGCGCAATCTTGACGTCAATGGATGAAAATTCTGTGGACTTGGTGGTGACCAGTCCACCGTTTGCACTGCTGCGTGAAAAGAGCTACGGAAACGAAAGTCAGGAAAACTATGTCAAGTGGCTCGCGAAATTTGGATTAGCTGTCCAGAGAGCATTAAAAGATAGCGGCAGCTTCGTTCTAGACCTTGGCGGGGCATACGAACGTGGGCGTCCAGTCCGGTCACTCTACAACTATCGTGTACTCCTTGAGTTTTGTGACAAGCTCGGCTACAGACTTGCCGAAGAGTTTTTTTGGTTTAATCCCGCGAAGCTCCCGTCCCCCATAGAGTGGGTCAACAAACGCAAGCTCAGAGTAAAGGATGCGGTGAATACTGTCTGGTGGTTCTCAAAGACGGACTTTCCGAAGGCAGATGTGACGCAAGTTCTTGTACCATATTCCGACAGAATGAACACCTTGCTGAAGGATGCGGCAAAGTTTTACAAACCGAAAGAGCGCCCCTCCGGACATGATATTAGCGGTGCATTCGCAAAGGATAACGGAGGCGCAATTCCATCGAATCTCCTTCAAATACCAAATACCGAAAGTACCTCAGATTATTTGCGACTCTGCAAGCAATTCGGGTTCGCTGGTCATCCTGCAAGATTCCCCATGCAGTTGCCAGAGTTCTTCATAAAGTTTCTGACAAACGCAGGCGACACGGTCTTGGATATCTTCTCTGGATCTAATACAACAGGGTACGCTGCAGAGAAACTCAACCGGAAGTGGGTCAGTATTGAGCTTGATAGAAATTACGCAATCGCTTCTGTTTTCCGATTCATGGGAGACTGGGACATAGCTCGAATCGGTGAAACTGTGACGCGGATGCGTGAGAGTGAACCTGCAAATTTAGATGCAGTTTCAGTGTCCATGGAGTTGCCGCTATCCACGTAAGGGCAAACGAGAAACTGATCGTCAGGGTAATGGCGCAAAGAATGATTGCACTTTCTGACTTCTGAGTCACGCGCCGAGGAGGCTGAGGCATGAAATGGATTGCTGCGTTACCGGAAAATCGCAGACGTGGGAGCTTCCCTCGTTGCGCGCTATTCATGGAAGGAGAACCGGCTGTCGTCGCCGACAGGTTAACCAAACTCGTGGGGCTGCCTGCGTTCGACGTGGGGGGGGGGAAACTTCTGGATGCCCCGGGGATTGCCGGTGCTCAAGGTCAATGGCGAGTGGGACATGAATCCCATCGAGGAGGCAAAACTCGGAGACTCGGAAGGCTTCCTTCCCATGGGCCAACGCAAGGAAGTTACAAAGTGGTGGCTGGCGGTGCGAGAACGAGCGAATACGCCGAACTGGGACATGGCGAGCACCTGCACGATAGGGGATAAACCTGGTCTGCTGCTCGTCGAGGCTAAAGCCCACGACGCGGAACTGAAAAAAGATGGTAAGCCTCGTGACAAAGATGCGTCCAGCGGGTCTTTTAAGAATCACGAGAAGATTGGCCGCGCCATCGGTGAGGCGTCGGCAGAACTGGAAAATGCGATAAAGGGCTGGAAGCTTTCGCGTGATTCGCATTATCAACTGGCGAACCGGTTTGCCTGGGCATGGAAGATCGCGTCCATGGGTGTTCCGGTGGCGCTGGTGTATTTGGGATTCGTGGGTGCGGCGGATGTGAAGAATCCTCCCCGTCTTGGAGAGCCGTTCGTTGATTGTGCGGACTGGACACGCGTTTTGCTGGAACATTCCCGGGGTGTTGTGCCTGAGGGAGTATGGGGCGGGGAGATCAAAGTTGGCGGCGTTGCGATAAAGCCGCTGATCCGCGTTTGGAAACAGGAGATTCCGAAATAGGCGGAGTCTTGGGCGGAATTTGTAGGGAGATTTTGGAGGGGCGATGGAATGTTGTGCCGCGCCTACGGCGCTTGGGATTTTTTTGCGATAGGTACCCAGGGCTTGCGCCCTGGGCTAACGTGTTTCGCGCCGCTGGCGCTGGGTGGAGGATGAGGGAGGCACGCGGGGGTGAAGTTCTAAGTATTCAGTTATAAGTTTTCGGAGAAGAGAAGAGGACCCCAAGACGCACCCTCCAACTGCGAGAGTGGGGCACTCAGAGTCGCCTTAGCATTTATCGTCCGGGCCACCCGGGAGGAACCTCTCCGTTGTTCTTTTAATCACCAGCGAATATTAAAGTCCGTGTCACAACATCACAGTATCGTTAGATTAGAGTTGTCTAAGAAAGCATGACTTCTCACAAGATCGCCCAGGCGGGATTTAGCCAGGCATCCATGAGAGCAGAACGTAATCTCGGCATTCTCTTCTCGACCGCCTTCTTCTTGGCCGGGATATTCCTCTTGCGCGAATCGGCTGCTGACTCCCAATGGTACACGGACATTTTCATGCTCGCTGGTGCAACCATCTCTGCGATTGGCCTTATGACAGGGTTCTGGGCAATCCAGCGGCACACGTCTATCAAGAGGCTGGAGCAGCATCTCAGTAGACATAGGTGACCGGAGAGTTCTAAGCAGGCTACCCAGGGCTCACGCCCTGGGCTAACGTGTTTCGCGCCTCCGGCGCTGGGCGAGTAGGGCAGGGGAGACGAGTCCCAAAAAGAATGAGGTGTGCGTCTTGCGCTGGATTAGCGTCGGAGGCGCGGCAGAAATTAGCCCAGCCCGTGAGGGCTGGGAAAGATTGCGGAGGAAATCTGGAGCGCCGTAGGTGCGGCACGCGTTCTGCCAGCTCACAAACGAGGCTCCACCCGTCCTCGTACTAGTTTCGAAACTAGTACCCACTAAATAATAGTATACAAACGGTAAATACTGTGCTAAGCTCCATTTGTTATGCTGAGGGGACGCTGCTCTTGTGCCATTTCGGGCCGTCCCACTTCCTCACCCGCCTCTCAATCTCTGCTAAGTCCTTTGTTTCCCCTACATCCAAGAAATCCGCCCGTAACCCCTTTGTTTCCCCTACTTACGCAAAAACAGGGGGGTGGGGGGTATCCTTTGCTTCCTTTACTTCCCTTGCTTTCCTTACGTCCTTCGGCTGTGAACTGTAAACCCGTTTTTCTATGGCCTTCGTTTACTACAACATCAATTGACATTGTCGGCGCGCCGACATTCCCATTTCGGACTCGTTCCATGCGCCACCCCATAGAAGAAGATCGCCCTGACGCTGTGGCGCACAACCTTGAACTGCTTTTCTCTTTATTCCGCTTCTTCGGCCTTTTCTTAAACACAAAACTGACAACTGATAACTTAAAACTGCCTAACCCCAATCATTCCCGTACTTACGAGCCATTCTCCTGTAAGTCTAATCATTCCCGTACATACGCAAAAACAGGGGGGTGGGGGGCATGTTGACTAATCATTCAAGTGAAAATGTCGGCGCGCCGACATTCCCGTTTTTGCGCGCAAGAAGAAGGAGGTTGCAAACGCAGAAGTTCAGCGGGGAAAGAGAGATCCCTCGCCCGGCTCGGCATGACGAAATCGAGAAAGTCAACCGGCGGGCATGCGAGGGAAATTGTAAGTATTCAGTTATCAGTTATAAGTTTGGGAGAAGAGAATCCCGCACGCCCAGGAAGGGCCGAGGCGGTTCAGGTCTCGGCGCGCGAAAAAGATAGGTCACGCTTGCTGAGGCTGCCAGAGTGATGACATTCTGAATACGGAGTGTAGGAACTCATTCGGGAGGATTGTGCCGGCCAGGACGTTCGAGTCCGCACGCCATTGCCATGGAGATAATGCCCCGGAACCCATATTTTTCGGTGGTGAAGAAACAATTGAATTCCTATGACGGCTCAAGCAACGAGTACTACATCGTTGAGTTTCCACGCCCCGCCGTAGGCGTGCTCGTCACGCGAGGTACAGACGTGCTGCTGATACGACAATACCGGCCCATTGTGGATGAATATGTGTGGGCGATTACCTCTGGCGGCGTAAGCCTGGAAGAGACGCCAGCGGAAGCAGCAGGGAGAGAATTGGAGGAAGAAACGGGCTTTCGAGCGACGTCGCTGGTCCCGTGGATGAATTGCTATGCCTCGTATGGTTGCAGCAACCAACGCTTTGAGATCTTCTGGACGAGCGATGTGGTCGAGACCGAGCGGGGATTCGATCCTGCCGAGGTAATAAATATTCGGTGGTTCAATCGAACGGAGTTGCGGGACTTGGTTCTCTGTAATGGGGTCGTGGACAATCTATCGCTCTCACCTTTGTTGCTGTTTCTTTTAAAGCTGAGCGAGAGTGGGGGAAAAGTTATTAGTAATCAGTTGTAAGTTTTCGGAGAAGAGAAACCCAAGAGCTACCCACCACACGTCCAGAGAGATCCCTCGACTGCGCGACCCAACGCGCCAAACGACGGCGCGAAAGAGAAAATCGGGTCGCTCCGCTCGGGATGACGGAGGGGAGAAGAGAAAGGCCAGAGCCACCCCTGAAAAAGCCTCAGGCCTGAAGGCCTGAGCTACAGGGCAGACGCGAAAGAATGACCGCGGGCCGATCAGAAGATCGGCCCGCCGTGGTCGGCACAGTGCGTCAAGGCTGCGGAGGATGCGGCAGCTATTTTGGTTGGGCGGCGGCGCTTGGTTGGGCGAAGGCGTCGGCCAGGGAGATTAGTTTGAGTTGGGTGCGCAATTGATCGAGGGGGGCAGCGCTCGTGATGGTGATTTCGACGGGCTGGCCTGGGATCAGGTCGAAATAATTGTCGGAGGGCGTGGCGTCGAGAGCGCCGAAGGAGATGTAGACGCTGCGGGCGAGCGCGGGGGAAGAGAGCCGCAAGCGGTAGGCGTCGCCAGATTTGGCGAGATCCACGGAGATTTGCGGCTGGGGCAAAGTGACGAGTTTAGCGGGGACGAAGTAGAGGACATTGCTGGAGACGGATTTGCCGTCAACGAGGAGATCGGCGACGGCGAAAATGTTGGCCGCGTCGGCGCCATTGGCATTCACAAATTCCGCAAGTGGCCGCTGAATATAGATTTTGCTGGAGAGTTCGGGAACCTGGATCTCCTGCGTGGAATCCGAGAGCGATTTTCCCGCAAGAGTGAAGAGGCGCAGGCGCAAACGCGCGGCGGTGGGCGCGGTCTTATCGGAGATCACATAGACGTTGAAATTGCCGTCCTCGACATGGGGAGAGACGAGCAGCGGACTATAGAAGCGGCGCGCGTAATACTGCAGGGCCTTCCAGCGGCCGAAATAGTCAATGCTGGACCAGGAAGCTACCGGCCAACAATCGTTGAGCTGCCAAAAGATCGAGCCCATGGAGCGAGGGCGAAGGCGCCGCAGATGCTCCGCGCCGACCTTGATGCCTTCGGCCTGAAGAACCTGGCTGGCGTAGAGGAACGAAGGGAAATCGCGCGGCTCGGAATAATACTTGAGCATGTAATCATGAATGATCGAATTGCCTTCGGTGTTTTTCTGATGGGCGAGCATCACGGGAGTGAAGATGCTGGCGCGATCCTCGGGCTGAGTGAAGGCTTCCACGGTGCGCATTTCGGGGAAGGACTGAAAGCCATACTCGGTCATGAAGCGCGGGAAGTGCTGTTCGTATTCGGAGAAGGGAACGCGCCCGTGCCAGACGCTCCAATCGTGGAAATCGCCGGATTGGAAGCTGGGTGAAGTTTCCTCGTAATCGGCGCTGGGAGAACTGGGCCAGTAGGGCGTTTCGGGAGCGAGGCGATTGACGGTGCGGGCGAGAATGCCGCTGAAGACGGTGAGATAGTCCTGCCACATCTGATAGCGAACGGCGGGGGGCAACTGTTCGCGGCCACCCCAATGCATGGCCTCTTCGGTTTCGTTGTTGCCGGACCAGATGATGATGCTGGGATGTTCGCGCAGGCGGCGGACCTGGAATTCGGCTTCGCTTTCGACATTTTGCTTGAAGGCGTAGGTGCCGGGCTGCCAATCGTTGCCGAACATGAAATCCTGCCAGATCATGATGCCGAGCTCGTCGCAGAGGTCGTAGAACTCCTGGGTTTCGTAATAGCCGCCGCCCCAATGGCGGATCATGTTCATGTTGGCGTCGCGGGCGGATTGCAGGATGCGGCGATACTGTTCGGAGGTGACGCGCGTGGGGAAGCTGTCGAAGGGGATGACATCAGCACCCTTGCCGAAGACGGGGATGCCGTTGATGATGAACTCGAAGGAACGGCCCCACTGATCGAGATCGCGGCGAAGAACGACGGAGCGGAGGCCGGTGCGCGCGGAAGCCTGATCTTCGGCGCGATTGCCGATGTGGAGCTGGGCGTTGAACTGATAGAGAGTCTGCGCGCCGTAGCCGGCAGGGAACCAGAGCTGCGGGGAAGCAATCTCCACCGGAAGGTCGAAGTGATTGAGGCCGGGGTGGAGTTCGACAGAGCGTGAGAGTTCCACTTTTTTGCCGGCGTGGGTGTAGTCGAGGGTGACTTTGGCGGTAGCGTCTTCGGCGGCGGTGACTTCGACTTGAGCGGAGAGGTGGGCGACTTTAGCGGTGACGTCGAGCTGCGCAATGTGGAGGTTGGAGATGCGCGCGGCGTCCCAGGCTTCCAGGCGAGCGGGGCGCCAGATGCCGCTGGTGACGAAGCGAGGTCCCCAATCCCAACCATATTCATAGGCGGCCTTGCGGAGGTAGGTTTTCTCGGCGGTGTGGGTCTGCTCTCGCCATTTATCCGTGGCGGCAATTTTGGCGGCAGCCTTGATGGGAGAAGGAAAAACAATGCGAAGCTGGTTGGCGCCCGGCTGCAAGAGCGGCTTCACGGGAACGCGCCACTCGCGGAACATATTGTCGGCGGTGAGGATGAGATTGTCGTTCAAATAGACTTCGGCATAGGCGTCGAGGCCCTCGAAAACGAGATCAATATTCTTGCGGGCGAGCAAATCGGGCGGAGCCTGGAGCGTGGTGCGATATTCCCAATCGGCATCCTCGATCCATTGGAGCTTGGCTTCGTTGTCGCGATAGTAGGGATCGGGAATCAGCTTGTTGTGGAGCAGATCCAGGTGGACGCTGCCGGGAACCTGCGCGGGACGCCAAACAGAATTTTCGGTCGGAGCTGCGGCGGGGAGTTGACGGAATTCCCAACCGGAATTGAGAGGAACGATCTGCTTTTGGAGAGAAGTTTGTGCGAGAGTGAGAACGGGAAAGAACAGAGCGAACAAGGAGACAAAACGGAAGCAATTAAGGCGCATGTTGAACTCCGATCGATGGTGAATGAAGCATGGTGAAAATCCGGAGGAAAAATCCGGGGAGAAGCCGCTTAGCTCCTGCCAGAAAGCTGTAGGGTCTGCGCCACAGTGGCCGATCTAAAGATCGGCCACTACAGGTGAAGGCCGAAGAGCGAAGCACTAGTGTACTGCAAATTGCGAGACATATCAGCGCGGGTGAAAAAAAGAAATCGTGGCGAATGATGGCGGCGAATAGAACCTTGCGTGAGGCGGGGTGGATTTTTGCAGGTGCGCGAAGGGGAAGCTGGATAGAATCCGGGAAGAACGAGGAGTGGAGAGAACTATGCGATCGGATGAAAGAGGAGGCCGCATGCGGGCTGCGATCTTGGTGTTTGGCGTTGTGGTGATGATGGGTGCGGGTGTGATGGCGCAGACGCAGAAGAGTGCGCCGCCGGCGAGTACGGCGGAGAAGGTGATCATCGACACGGATATTGGGGATGACATTGACGATGCTTTTGCCATCGCGCTAGCTGTGCGGAGCCCTGAGTTGGAGATTCTGGGGGTGACGACAACGTTCGGAGATACCGAGGCGCGCGCCAGGATTGCCGATCGCCTGCTGGGAGAAGCCGGGCGGGCGGACATACCGGTGCTGGCCGGCGCAGCGACAAAGACCAGCAATGTGATGTCGCAGCAACGCTACGGGCAGAGCGGGCAATTCGCAAAGGCTTCCCACGCGAGCGCCGTGGATTTCATTCTCGAGGAGATTCGGAAATATCCCGGGCAGATTACGCTGGTGGGGATCGGGCCGCTGATGAATGTAGGGGCGGTGATTGACAAGGATGCAGCCACGTTCCGGAAGCTGAAGCGCGTGGTGATTATGGGCGGGTCAATCGAATGCGGCTATGGGGAGCTGTGGTTTTGCCCGGAGCGCGGACCAGACGCGGAGTGGAACATCGTCAACGACATTAATTCGGCGAAGAAGTTGTTTCAGTCGGGAGTGCCGCTGTACGTGATGCCGTTGGATTCCACGCAACTGAAGTTCGATGAGACGAAGCGGGCGTATTTGTTCCGGCAGGGTACGCGGCTGACGGACGCGCTGACGCTGCTGTATCACGAGTGGGGGCAAGAAACGCCCACACTGTTCGATCCGGTGACCATCGCGTTTATCGTGAACCCGAAAATTTGTCCCGTGGAGCCGATGCACATCAGGGTGGACGACAAGGGATTTACCAGGAGAGAAGCCGGGGAGCCAAATGCGCAGGTGTGCCTGAAGTCGGATGAAGAAGCATTTTTTCGATTGGTGATCGGGCGAATTGCGGCGCAGTGAAGTGAGGAACGGCACGAGCAAATGGCCCCAGAGAAGAGCGAAGCCCGGGTGAGATGCCCGGGCTTCGTCTGGGTCAGGGTCCGAAGGGCGGCACCAGGGATAACACGCCGACTCCGGTGGCGGGAGTCACTGCTGAGGAGTACGTGGGGATACAACGGAGAGTGGTACAGGATAGGTCGTTGAGGGCGTGCTGGTGAGTTCGAGTTCCAGGCGTTGGCTGGCGCTCGAAGCGACCGTTTTCGGTTTTTGGTCTTGAGAGGCGGCGCCAGAATCCAAGCGGATCAGAACCCGTTCATGAGCGGCCTGGATTTCGGAGAGGTACATCTGCCCGCCAACTCCCTGAAAGACGGCGCGGCCCCCATGGCTGGCGGAAGCGAGGGGGATGCTGGTGGCGCAAGAAGCGTGGTAGATCTCGCCATCGGTGCTGCAGACCACGACGACGTTTCGATCGGACTCCCAGCCCATCTGGGGCTCCAGGCGGTATTGGCCCGGGGGTAGAACCTGGCGTCCCACAGTGAAGGCGAACGGAACCTTGAGTGTAAGCTGAGGACGCGAACTGACTGGAACAGTCATGGAAGGCGAAGGGAAGACATTTGGAAAGATCAGGACGTTTTCGATGGCGTTTTTCATGGGCCCTCTTGCGAAAAGCGAAGCGATTCTGTCGCCTTGCTTAATCTGGGTGCTACGGCTGCTCTTGACAGCATGCACTTTGCCCGAAGCAGGCAAAACGGACAATGCACGGAAGGTGAAGTTCGGGTGAACTGGAGGTGAACCGTGGCTGTGGTCTAACATACTGGACTGGAACGAGTTAGGCGCCCAAAAGGGGGCGGACTCGCAAAGGTCGAATGGTTAACATAAAGGAAATTGGTACGCGAGGGACGGTGAGTTTGCTATAGTCGCGAAACCCAGGAGCAAGCGATGAGTTTGGCAGAGAACGTGAAACCCGTGTATCGATTTGGGCCCTATGTGGCCGATGTTCGCGCGGGGGAGTTGTACAAACGCGGGAAGAAGAACAAGGTGCAGCAACAGCCGATGCAGGTGTTGGCGGCGCTGCTCGAGAAGGCAGGAGACGTGGTGACGCGCGAGGAATTGCGCGCGGGGATCTGGCCTGCGGACACGTTCGTGGATTTCGAGCACAGTTTGAATACGGCGATCAAGAAGCTGCGGAAGGCGCTGGGCGACAATGCGAACCGGCCGAAGTACATCGAGACGTTGCCGCGCCGGGGGTATCGGTTTTTGGGGGAAGTGGAAGCGGCCGAGGAAGCGCCCCGGGCGGTGGCGAAGAGCGGGAGTTCCCTGGCGGGAAAAACGTTCGTGTTGGCGGCGGAAGAGGGCGGGGAGTGCGTGGTCGCGCCCGTGGATGAAAAATGCTTTGAGGAATGGCGGCGGCTGAGGGAACTTGGGGATGACGTGGGCGTTTCGATCCTGATCACGGAGAAGAAGCTGCTTCTGCTGGAGGCGGGGAGCGCGGTGCGACTGCTGTCGGTCAGGGGTGGAGCGGGTTGGTGCGAGGTGAGGATCCTGGAAGGGGAGCATTACGGGAAGACGGCACTGGTGGCGAGGAAGATGCTGCGTGAAGAGAAGAAGCGGACAGGGAAAGGGAAGTGAGGTGGCGAGCGCCCAAGCGGGTTGCGGAGTGACAACAGAGAGAACTTTCTTCAGGGGCTAAAGCCCAACTGTTTGGTGCCTTTGCGCCGGGGCTGAAGCCCCGGCCTCCTAGAGAAAATGCGCATTTTCAGCAGGATGTGTATTTGCATGTGTAAAGGCGCCCGCCTCAGAAGACGGCCGCTACAAAGGACTGCCCTTTGCAAGGATTTAGTCGTGGGGAATTAGGGTTAGTTGTTGGCGGAAGAGGCGGAGGCTGCGCCGGCGCCGGCGGAAGCGGCGAGTTTGAGGACGAGGACCTGTCCATTGGAATGGAAGGAGCCGCCGGTGGCGGTCTTGGCTTCCTGCATGGGATTTTTGGGGAGGAAGTGGGTGAGTTCGGAAACGAGGCCGGTGGAAGAAAGTGTTTTCTCGACGTAGTCGCGTTCGAGGTCGATATCGGGATCGATTTTGTGGGTGAAGCCGTTATTGCGCTGATCCCTCTCGAAGCCGATATCGTGGGTGGCGGCGCCGACCCAGAGCATCTGACCGTGGAGGGTGAAAGGCGCTTTCCAGATGCGCAGGTGATTGCGAGAGGCCACGACGGAGATGGGTTCGGCGTGGGCCCAGCCATAGTCCTGCGGGCGGCCAAAAAGATAAAGCTGGCTCATGGGCATGGTGAGATAGGACTCTTTTGAAATACTGGCGATGGCGCCGAGGAGAATGGTGGACTTGACGTCGGCATCCACATGGACCCAGCCGGCAGTGGTGAAGACTTTCTTCATGGCGTCTTCGTTGCCGATGATCAGGAAGTTGACCATATCCCCGGGATTGCCTTGCTTGTCGCCGATGCGACGGGGGATTTTGGCGAAGAGATCGTTATCAATGCCGGGGACGGATTGGACCAGGCGAGCGACTTCGCGGGGGGCTGACGCGTCCGCGGCATAGACTTCGACTTTCACGTTGTAGAAGCTGGTGCCGGTGTCGCTGTTGGCCTGATTGATCCCCAGAGACAATTTGCCGGAGATGGGGGAGACGACATCCTTGCGCGCGCCGATGAGGAAGGGTTGCGCGACATCGGCATCACCGACTCTGCCGATGAGGGCGCCGCGGCCTGCGTCATTAAATGGAAGGATGCGAATGAGGTCTTTGAAGCCGCGGGCGAGGCCATCGGGGCCATTATCGGCCTTGGCGTCGGAATAGCGCAGGTTGCCATCGGCCGTGAAGATGACGCGCTGGCCGGCCTCAAGAGTGATGCCGGTGTCGGTCCAGATATTGGCGCCATCGAGAATGAATTCCTTGGAGAGAAGCTGCTTGGTGGCGGGGGTGGCGGAAGCACCGGTCTTGGCCGCGGGCTCCGTGGCGGGCTGGGGAGCCTGCTGAGGTGTGGTCGCTGTTGGGGCCGCATCACCGCCGACGAGTTGCGCGGAAAAGAGAGGCGGCAAAACAAGGGTTAGAGCGAGAAACACAAAGGAAAACAGGGAAGGGAATCTTGCATGCGTGGCCAAGGGAGTACTCCTGGTGTCGTGGCTGCTGTCTCATAAGTAGCAAAAGGGGGAAGTGAGACGCAAGCTCCGGCTGCGAGCTCGGTGAAGTACCCGGGCAACGGACGCGTGGGCAGAGTCCATCCAGCAGGAGTGGGATTCGGTGATGAGGCGAGGAAAATGGGGACGTTTCCTTGACTCATTGGAGGGGGGCCTGTACATTGACAGAAGGCAGCGGCAGTGCGATTCGTGAATGTCCGTATCCATTAAGAGATACCGCCATGAAGGCCTCATGAGTCGGCCAGGACGCGCCCGCTAGAGTTCCGAACTGCTGCGCCTTGCATAATCAGATGATTAAGGGAATTGCCGCAAGAATTTGCGCCGGGATGTTGGTGCTTGGAGTGTCTCTGGGAGTAGCGGAGGCGCAGGGAACACCGCAGCAAACGAGGGCGGTCGCGCCGAGCACGAATGTGCACGTGGACGGCAGCGAGGCGATGTTCACGACGATGTGCGCGCTGTACGCGGCGGGCTACGAAGGGGAACTGAACGAAGACAACTGGTCGACGTTTCGCACGCGGATCCGGGAACGGGTGCGCCGGCAGCAGGGACCGGCGGTGGATGCATTGCGTGAGTTTTACAAAAGGCATCAATTGCGGGATCCCGGGGCGATGCTCTCGCGGTACGTGTGGTTCGGACTGGTTGCGGGACCCGCGCCGAAATTCGAGCCGGTGCTAAAGCGCGAGGAGTTGCCGCCGGACATGCTCGCACTCGAAGGCTTCAGCGAGATTCTTTCCAACTACTATACGGAACAGAATATTGGGCAGATGTGGCAGCAGGTTCAGCCGGAGTACGACCGGGAAATCGAGCGGCTGCACGACCCGGTGTCGCAGATCGTGCTGGTTTCGACGGCGTACCTGCGAGAAATACTGAACCCGAGCAAGCCGGGAACCTTCACGATCATCGTGGAGCCGCTGGTGGGCCGGATCACCAACGTGCGGAATTACGGGGACAGCTATGCCATCATTCTAAGCGGGGGCGAAGAAATACCGGTGAACGTAGTGCGGCATGCATTTCTGCATTTTCTTTTGGACCCGCTTCCGCTGATGTACCCGCACGTGGTGGTGGTGAAGAGGCCGCTGTATGAGATAGCGGCGAAGGCTCCACGACTGGCGCCGGACCTGAAGGAAGATTTTTCCTCGTGGTTTTCCGAATGCACGGTGCGCGCGGTGGAATTGAAAGTGAAACGGATGTCGCCGAGCCAACGAGAGGCGGCATTAACGGCAAACGACCTCGGCGGGTACGTGCTGGTACGGCCGATTTTTGGGGCGCTGACGGGTTTTGAAAAGTCCGAGCCCGCAATGCACATCTATTTTCCGGATCTGGTCCGCAGCATCGATGTGAAGGCAGAACAGCAAAGATTGGCGGGGATTACGTTTGCGCCGGCGGAAACGCAGGCGGAAGCGGCGGAATTGAGCAGCGAAGAGGTGGCGCGCACGCGCCGGGCAAAGGTCACGACGGTTCCGGATGATCAGGAAGCGCTGGCGCAACTGACGGAAGGGGAGCGGCGGATCGGGGAGCGGAATGCGCGTGCAGCGGAGAGCGCGTTCAAGAGCGTGCTGGTGAAGTACCCGGATCAGACGCGCGCGTGGTACGGATTAGGGTTGGTGGCGCTGCTGGATCACGATGGAGAGCGAGCGAAAGATATTTTCGGAAGGCTGACGAGCGGAGAGCACGCGGCGACGCAAGACCCCATGGTGCTGGCGTGGTCGCACGTGTACCTCGGGCGGGTTTACGAAGATGAAGGGCAGTTGGAGAGGTCGAAGAGGGAGTATCAGGCGGCCCTCGCGGTGCAAGGGGCTCCGGCCCAGGCGCAGCAGGCGGCCCAAAAAGGGCTGGGCGAACTGGATCTAAGGAAACCCGAAGAGCGGCCCTGAACAGAAAGAAGGAGAACGGAGTATGAAAAGCATGAAGATGGAGTTGGTGGGAGCGATGATACTGGGAATTCTGCTGTTTGGAGGAAAGGATACGTTTGCGCAGGCAGCACAGGGCATGCAGCAGCCGCCCGCACAGGGAGAGAAAGACAAGGCGCCAGCACCGATAACGACAACACCACTGACGCTGGATGTAGCGCCACCCCCGGTAAGCGCGGAAGAGGATGCGGCGATGAAGGCGTTTCGTGACGCACCGTTGACAGACGTGGGAAAGAAAAACCAAATGGGCGAGGCTTTTGTGCTGAAGTATCCGCAGAGCCGCTACCGGGTGGAAGTGTATAGCTGGCTGGTGAAGGGCTACTATGGGATAGGTGAGGTTGACAAGATGGAAGTGGCAGGAGAAAAGGAATTGGCGATCCAGCCGGAGGACGCAACGACGCTGGCGATCATGGGCCAGACGCTGCCGCGCGCGATTAGCGCGAGCATGCCGGTGGCGGACAGAGGGAAGCGACTGGATAAGTCGGAACAATACTCGAAGAAGGCGTTGGAACTGATCCCGACGCTGCCAAAGCCCGCAGGCCTCACCGATGAACAGTTCACCGCAGCGAAGAATCAGACGAGCGCGATGGCATACAGCGGGCTGGGGCTGGTGGCGTTTCGCCGGGGAAAGTTCAATGATGCGATTCCGAACCTGGAACAGTCCGTGAAGCTTGATCCGACCCCCGATCCGGTGAATTACTATTTGCTGGGGATCTCGAATGAGAAGGCTTCGCATTTCGACGATGCGATCGCGGCGTTTACGAAATGCGCCAGCTTCCCGGGAGGGCTGCAGCCGACGTGCAAGTCCGGGATTGAGGAAGTGAAGAAGCTTGCGCTGACGCAGCTAAACGTGCCGAGGTAAGACCGCCCGCGCCGCGGCACGTCGGGAGTCAAGGTGATGAACCGCGGGGAAGATGAACAGATACAAGAACGGCTGGGGTACGAGTTTCGCGACCCTGGGGTGCTGGACCGCGCGCTGACGCACAGTTCGGCGGTACCGGAGTTGCGCAGCGCCCGAGGGGAGGAGATCTCTTTCAGCGGGTCAACAGTGCAGGACAACGAGCGGCTGGAGTTCCTGGGAGACGCGGTGCTGGAACTGTTGACGAGCGAATACCTGCTGGCGAATTTTCCGGAATGGTCGGAGGGGCAGCTCTCCAAGAGCCGGGCGCGGATCGTGAATGCGCACTCGCTGGAAGCGGCGGCGCGAGGCCTGGGAATAGGAGAACACCTGCGGCTGGGACGCGGCGAGGAAAAAACCGGAGGGCGGGATAAGCCGGCGCTGCTGGCGGATGCGTTTGAAGCAGTGGTGGCGGCGATGTACCTGGACGGCGGGCTGGAACCGGTGCGAGAGTTGCTGAAGAAGACGGTGTTCTTGCAGGCACTGGAGAGCGGGGAACGCATTTCCGAATCCGACCGGAAGAGCGCGCTGCAGGAATACTTGCAGGGCAGGGGCGAACCGCCCGCGGAATACCGATTGGCCGGGGAAACAGGGCCGGATCACCAGAAGACGTTCCAGGTGCAGGTGTGGGTCAAGGGCGAATGCCTGGCCAGCGCGGAAGGCAGCACGAAGAAGGAAGCGGAACAGCGGGCGGCACGCAGCGCACTGGAGAGGCTGCAGCAAGTGGAAGCGAATGCCAGCGAAGGGGTGGTACCGCATGCCTGATGAAACGCTCCCGCCGGAGAACGCGGCTCCGGTGAGCCCAGGGGAAACGGAACCGGGTGAGACGCCCGAAGCGCCGGCGAATCAGACGACAATTTCAGAATACCTCGAATCCCTTCTGGTAACGGTCATCCTGGCGTTATTTGGCACGAGTTTCGTGGTGCAAGCCTTCAAGATTCCTTCGCAATCAATGGAACGAACGCTTCTGGTGGGCGATCACCTGCTGGTGAACAAGTTCATCTTCGGAGGGCGGGGGCAGTGGTACGACAAATTTCTGCCGTACCGGCCGCTGGAGCGTGGGGACATCATCGTTTTCAAATATCCTTACCAGGACCATCCGCACTTTGTGAAGCGCGTGATCGGGCTGCCGGGAGATCACCTGAAACTGGTGGACCAACAGGTGTACATCAACGGGAAGCCGCTGTATGAGCCGTACGTGGTGCACGATACGGCGACCGGCTACGCCGATCCGCTGAATTATTCGTTTCCACCGGTGGGCAATCAGATATTCGTGTCGCAGGTGCAGCCGGAATGGGCGCACGAAATCCGCAAGTACATCCAGGGAGACGAGCTCGTTGTGCCGCCGGGGCGGTATTTCGCGATGGGGGACAATCGGGATCACAGCCTGGACAGCCGGTACTGGGGATTTGTGGATCGCGATGCCATCATGGGACGCCCGTTCCTGATTTACTGGTCGGTGGACGCCAGCTACAACGAGACGTCGTTTGGGCAGAGGATTATCGGGATTCTGGATACCCTTTTGCACCTGCCGGCGCGAACGCGTTGGAGCCGGATGCTGCATACCGTGCATTAAGCGCGGGAAATTGCGAGAGCCCAAACTGAAATGGGCGTGTTGCGGCAGGTGAGTTCGGATGTGGAACGGCCTTTCCTAGTCCTGCCAGGAGCGTGGCGGCAGTACACTTTTTCAGGGTAGTCTGAGAAACTCCCATCGGCATGAGTCGAATCCGTAAATACGGAAGAACCGCGGCAGTGGTGGTGCTGCTGCTGGTTGCGGTGCAGGTAGGCGTGTCACTCCTCGCGCGCACGCACCGCATGCATGGCTACCTGATTGCGCATCTGGAGAGGGCGTTCGGGAGGCCGGTGGAGGTCAGGAGATTTTCCGTGCGGATTCTGCCGATTCCGGAAGTGGATGCGGTCGGAGTCACGATTGGAGAGAACCCTGCGTTCGGCAACGAGTACTTCCTGCGCGCGGAGAACATGGCGGCGAGCTTGCGCTGGATGGGGCTGCTGCGGGGCCACTTTGAATTTGGGACGATGTCGCTGACGAGGCCGAGCCTGATCCTGGTGCGGAATGCGCAAGGACGGTGGAACCTGGAGGACTGGCTGCCACCAGTGAAGGCGAAGCCGGGAAACGCCGGGACATTTTACGGGCCGCAGCAGCCGGCGGAATCCACACATCACCTGCAAAAAATCGAGTTCGACGAAGGCCGCGTGAATTTCAAGGAGGGCGAAGAGAAAAGGCCGTTCGCGTTCACGGGTGTTTCCGGGAGCGTGGAGCAAGTCTCGCCAGGGCGCTGGCAATTGCGGCTGGAGGCACGGCCCTGGCGGAGCGGGGTGACGCTGCAATCCACGGGAATCTTGCAGGTGCGCGGAGACGTGGCGGGCACTTCGGCGCGGCTGCAGCCGGCGCGGATCCAGCTGCACTGGGGCCGAGCGTCGATTGCGGATTTATTCCGGCTGGCCACGGGGAATGATCCCGGCGTGCGCGGGGAATTCGCCGTGGACGGAAATGCCAGCGTGGGGAAGGAAAATCCGGGCGATGCGGCAGCGGGGCAATGGCAATTTGACCTGCAAGCGCGCACAACCCAGATTCACCGGTGGGACCTGACGGAGCGCAACGACAATCCACGCGTCAATGTGAGCTTGAAAGGGAAGTGGAATCTGGTGGCGGGAACAGTACGCGCCGACGAGATGAGCATTGAGTTGCCGGGATCAAGCTTGCATGGCTCCGTTGAGCTGCAGATTGCCGGGCCGCTGGAATGGAGCGCGCGAATTGACCGTGCGGGCGTGCAGGTATCGGATTTTCTGGCGTGGTACCGCGCGTTTCAACCGGACGTGGCGGAAGAAGTAACGGCGGAGCAGTTCTTCAGCGCGGAAGGCACGGTACATGGATGGCCGTTGCAATGGGAGGGGACGCGGATCGTCAGCGATGGCGGGAGCTTGCGGCTGCCTGAATTCCAGCAACCCGTGCGGATAGGAGAAGTGCGCGGGGAGATGCGCGGCGAAAAATTCAGCGTTGAGCCAGTGCGTGTAACGTTGGGGCCGCCAGCGAAGGAAGGCGCGCCCGCGTCTAAATCGGAGAAGCTTGCAGCGAAGGGAAGAACATCTGCGGAATTGGCAAATTCGGTCGAGCTGGGATTTGTACACGATTTCGCCGCGGGCCAGGGTGATCTCCGGATCGAAGGAAGACTCGACAAAGTGCAGGATTTTTTCAAAGCAGCCGCGGCCATGGGGCACACGTTGAATCACGGCTGGGAATTGAGCGGCGGCGCCGCCACAACGATGGACTTGAATTGGGAGTATGGATTTCGGGCGAGGCACTGGAACGGCACAGTGGAGTTGAAGAAAGCGGAGCTGCAGGCGGCGGGGTTGAACCAGCCGCTGAAATTGGACGATGTATCGCTTGAGTGGAAAGACGGGCAGCACGGGGCGACGATCGCGCGAGCCGAGGGGTTTGGGGCGACGTGGTCCGGCGGAATCAAGGAAGCTGTGGCGTTGAACGCTTTGGGCGGGAGCGACTGGGGATTCCGGCTGCACGCGGACCATCTGGACGCCACGGAGCTTGATCGCTGGTTTGGACCGAGGGCGCGGCCTAACTGGCTGCAGCGGCTGCTGCCGACGCTCCTGGGGAACAACAACACCGGAGCAAAACCCAGCGAGCTGTTGCGGCGGATCTCGGCGGAAGGCGAGCTGAGTGCGGACAGCGTGACGATTGAAAAAGTGAAATTGGGGAAGGCCAAGGCAAAACTAGCGTTTCACGACCTGCATCTGGAGGTGAGCGAGACGGAGGCACAGTGGGCCGGCGGCATGGTGCGCGGCGGGATGACGGCGGTTTTTTCGGCGTCGCCAAAATATGAAATTGCCGCGGGATTTGACGGCGTGAATCTGGCGCAGGTGCCATGGGCGGCTCGCTGGACAGAACGTTGGGCGGGCACGGCGAAAGGAACGCTGCAATTGACGACGAAGGGAGTGGGCCGAGAGGAGTTGCTGCAAGAACTTGAGGGAAGCGGAGAAATAAAGTTAAAGGGCCTGGAATTTCGCGGCTGGGATGTGGCCAGCAGCATAGAAGCGGGGGCACCGCGCATGGGCGTGTCGCGATGGATGAGTGGGGAAGGAGAGTTTACGGTGAAGAACCGCGCCGTGAATTTCGAAGGGATTCGCCTGGAAGGTGCGAAGGGGAAAATGGAGTTTGCGGGGACGCTCAGCTTTGGCCAGGAGGCGAAAATCACGATAGCGGAGGCGGATTTGCGGGAGCGCAAAGCCAAGGGAAGCGCGGCGGCGCGGAGTTTTGAATTGAGCGGACCCGTGGATGCGCCGCGGGTTCGCATCGAGACGGCGGCTGTGGTGCAGGCGAAGCCCTGAGGGGAAAGTGTTCCGGGAGGAAGGGTGATTCAGGAGATTCCGATGAAGCGGTTTCTACTGTGTTTGAGTTTTGCGGCATTGGTTTCTGTGCAGCGCGGTAACGCGCAGCAGCCGTTTACGCTCGAGCAGGTTCTGAGCGCGCCCTTTCCCGCGAATCTGACGGCCTCGAAAAGCGGCGAGCGGCTGGCGTGGACGCTGGATGAGCAGGGCCATCGCAATATCTGGGTGGCGGAAGGGCCGGGCTTCGCGGCGCGGCGATTGACCGCTTACAACGAGGATGACGGCGGCGAGCTTTCGCATGTGCAATTCACGCCGGATGGCGCGGCCGTTGTTTATGTGCGCGGGGAAGGAAAGAACGAGTCGGGACAGTACGCGAACCCGACGAGCAATCCGGCGGGAGCGGAGCAGGCCGTGTGGATGATTTCCTGGAGCGGCGGCGAACCCACAAAAATCGATGCCGGGAATTCGCCGTGCGTTTCGGCGCAAGGGAAAATTGCGTACGCGAGAGACGCGCAGATTTGGGTTTCGAGCACGGCGGCGGGAGAAAAGCCGAAGGAAGTTGCGGTGCGCGGGAAGAATGAACCGGTGGCGTGGTCTCCGGATGGGACGCGGCTGCTGTTCATTTCGCGGCGCACGGATCACAGCTTTATCGGGATTTATCACGCGAAGGCGCAGACGGTGAAATTCATCGCACCTTCGGCGGATTGGGATATGGACCCCGTGTGGTCGCTGGACGGAAGGAAGGTGGCGTACGTGCGCGTGCCGAGCCAGGCACGCGATGCGGCTGACCGGTACTTCAGCGAACCGGACCGCGCGACGGAATGGGCGATCCGGGTTGCGAACGCGGAGACGGGCAGCGCGCGGGAGATTTGGCACAGCGGAACGTCGCTGCAATCGTCGTATCCGGAGATGGCGGAGGACACGGGAGGCGGGGTACTGAATTGGGCGGCGGAGAATCGCATCGTGTTCGCCAGCGAAGAGGACGGCTGGCAGCATCTTTATGCGATTTCAGGGGACGGCGGCGCGGCCAAGCTGCTGACGCCGGGAAGTTGCGAACTGGAGCAGTGGTCTTTTTCGAGGGATAAGAGCGCGATTTTGTTTAATTCCAATTGCGAGGACGTGGACCGCCGTCATTTGTGGCGAGTTGGCACGACGGGAGGAGCGCCGGAGGCAATCACGGCGGGCGATAGCATCGAATGGGGCGGAGTGTTTCTGGGCGACGGCGAGCACCTGGCATATTTTTCTTCGGATGCGAAACATACCGGGCGGACGTTCGTGCGCGGGGTGGCGAAGGACGCGCATCCCATTGCGCTGGCTCCGCAAACTATTCCGGCGGAATTTCCGGCGGAACAGCTTGTTACGCCGCAGCAGGTGATCTTCAAGTCGGGGGATGGCCTGGAGATTCACGGGCAACTGTTTGTGCCGAGGAATTTGAAGCCGGGCGAGAAGCGTGCGGCAGTGATTTTTTTGCATGGCGGGCCGCCGCGGCAGATGCTGCTGGGCTGGCATACCATGTACTACTACTCGAATGCGTATGGGATGAACCAGTATCTGGCGAATCGCGGGTACATCGTGCTGTCGGTGAATTACCGCGACGGCATCGGCTATGGGCGGGCGTTCCGCGAGGCGGCGAACCACGGGCCGAGGGGCGCTAGCGAATATCAGGATGTGGTGGCCGCCGGAAAATACCTGGCGGCACGCAGCGATGTCGATGCAAAACGGATTGGGCTATGGGGCGGAAGTTACGGCGGGTACCTGACGGCGCTGGGATTGGCGCGCAATTCGGATCTTTTCGCGGCGGGCGTGGATATGCACGGTGTGCACGACTGGGCGGCGGAGATTTGGGATGAGAAGTACGTTGCGCCGGAGTGGAGGAAGGTGCCGCACGATTCTTCACCGGTGGCGTTCGTGGATACGTGGAAATCGCCGGTGCTTTTCATTCATGGGGACGATGACCGCAACGTTGGGTTTTCGCAGACGGTGGATCTGATTGCGCGCTTGCGGGCCAGGGGCGTACACCTGGAGCAACTGGTGTTTCCGGATGAGGTGCACGATTTTCTGCTGCACCGGCACTGGGTGGAGGCATATCGGGCGGCGAGCGAGTTTCTTGACCGGCAAATTGGCGGAGAGAAGAAATAGTGGCGAGGCGTGAGCAGAGCGTGGCGTGGCGGGTGGCGAGTTGCGGCGTGCTGATGGCGGCGGGTGTTTGCGCGGCGGATAGCGACCAGCGCGTGGTGCTGCTGCCGCAATTGCAGGCGGGGCAAGTGGTGAAGTACGACGTTCACGGGCACGTGCTACGCCACGTAAAAACGGTGAGCCGGGTCGCGACCATGCTGCATCCGAATGATGTGCAGCGCGATATTGCGATGCCACTCCTTTTTACCGCGAAGGAAATCCATTTGGAGAAGGGGCGGCCGGTGGTCGTGGCGCACGCGGAGTTCGATGCGGGAGAGCCCGGCTCGCCTGATAAGAACGCATCCGCAAAAGCGAACGTGGATTTCACGATTGCGGTAGACGGGCAAGTTGCGAAGGCCGAGGGCCTGGACGACGTCGCTCCGGAAATGCGGCTGGCGTGGCAATTCTGGCTTTCGCGCTTTGCGTTTGGGTGGACGCTGCCGGCGGAGGGCGCGAAGCCGGGGGATAAGTGGAAAACCGAGGAGGCGGAGAAATCGCCTTCGCCCATCGCAAATTTGGTGTGGGAGACGGAGACGACTTATGTGCAAAACGATAAGTGCCCGCTGATTCCATCGGAAACGTGCGCAAGTTTTCTGACGCGGGCGACGCTGAAGCAGAAATCGTCCGCGAAGGATGCGACGCCGGAGGATTACCGGCTGCACGAACTGCGCACATCCGGCACGGCCAAGGGCACGGATGAGATGGTCACATATATCTCGCTGAAGAGCGGGCTGGTGGTGCGGGCTACGGAAGAAACGCAGCAGTCCATGGACGTGACCATTGCGAAAGCGGACGGCACGAATGGCGTGCATTATACGATTGAGGCGAGCAGCCGGTTTGAGACGTTGCTGGTGACGGGCAGCGATCGCGCAGAGAAATAAGGAAGCAATGAAGTAGGGAGCTTGTCGGTAGCGGATCATTTCCCGATACCCGGCTTCTTGAGGGAATTGGAAGAAAAAGCAACCCCCAAAACCGCCCTCAAAAACCGGGGGTGGGGTGCCCGGCTCACTAGGTGTGGCCACAAAGAAAATTCAAACTTCAACGTGGCAGGTCTGAAACCTTTTCCATAATCCTCCCTTGTAAACCGAATCCTGGTGCGTACCAGATAGTAAAGTAAGCTAGACTGTCGTCTGTCTCGCTGGGGGCCATTATCTTGATGCCACGACGAAGTGTAGGAACTTCTGGTGGTTTCTTCTCCCACTTGTCGGACTGTTGGAGGTAGACCACCGTCGAGCTATCCGGCTCCGGAAGGACAACGTCCTGATTGATCCGAGTTCGTACCACAACAATAGCGAGGGCTTTCTTCCCCTTACCTTGCTTAGTCAAGCTCAGTACACGAAACTCTTCACCGTAGCCAAGAGCACGAATGTGTTGAATAACTTCATCCTTCGCAGTCTGAGTTTCTGCATCTGTCACAAAACCGAGAGCGTCGGGGTTCGCCGCCAGTTGAGCAGTGGAAGCATCGACAGGCGTAATGAAGGCGACGGTCAATTGTTGGTTGTGAGCATATGCGTTGAAGATGGGCTCATGCAAAAAGATAGCAGCCAGGCAGAGACCAGCGATTCCCGTGAAGACGGACAGCCGCTTACCGAAGGCCGCCACCAACATCGCGGAAATGCCGCTGGGGACCCAACAGGAGAGCATCAGAAAAGCCCACCGATGGATAGGCAGCGAGAATCTAAACACGTAATAGGTAGATGCAAAACCAAGGATAGTTCCCAGCACAACAGCAACTAACAGGCTGCTCTTTTGCATTGTCGAGCGTCTTGGCAGCACGACGGCGACCACTCCGAGAAGAAGTGCGAAGGGGCACGAATAGTAGACAATAGTTCGGAGCAAAGTGCTGTCGCGGCCCGGCCACAAACCAAGAAAATAACTGGCCAATGCAATCAGAGCACTGACGGAGAACCCGATCAGAGCGGCCACTGCAAAACGCGAGAGCAATTTCATTGCAGCCTCCGGGTGCGGCATCGAAATTGTCTAGGGGCGCGAAAAGTTATTCCGGGTCCGAAACTCCCCTGTAGTGTACCGCCGTCAACCTGGGAGTAACGCATCAATCGCAAACTGTGTCTTAGCTCCATAATTCTGTCACCCCTTAACGGCAACGTGAAAATGTCACCCGATGAGACAGGAGACATTCACGTTGAGTCAGAAGGAACTGCAGCGAGTGAGCGT
>DLMH01000203.1:0-741 GCA_002478115.1 Candidatus Acidiferrum typicum
GAGGAATTCATCATTTTCTACTTTCCGGGCATCCCGCTGACGGTTGGTGACTTCAAAAACTGCGCCCAAGAGATTCGAGACAGTCTCATCCGGACCGAAGACACGGAAATTATGCTGATCCTGATTCAGCTTGGTCACATCGCGGAGGAACTTACCCAGGACAAGAGTATCTTGGCCATCAACAGCGCCCGGCGAAGGCACATTCACCGCATGGACGTGGAAATCTGGCATGCGCAGGTCGCGCAACAGAACTCCGCCGTTGGTGTGCGGATTGGCACCCATCCGCCGGTCGCCCTTCGGGGCGAGCTCGGCCAATTCCGGGATGAGCCGGCCATTTTTATCGAACAACTCCTCGGCCTTGTAACTCTTCATCCAACTTTCAAGCTGCTTGACGTGATCGGGATGCTCGGAATCCACCAGGAGCGGCACCTGGTGCGCTCGGAAGGTGCCCTCGACTTGCAGGCCATCGACTACTTTGGGTCCCGTCCAGCCCTTGGGTGACCTCAAGACGATCATTGGCCAGCGCGGCCGAGTGTTGTCGCTCTTGGTCCGTGCTTTGCTCTGGATTTGCCGGATGTCCTCAATGGCCTTATCCAAGGTGGCGGCCATAAGTTGATGCATTGCTTTCGGCTCATCCCCTTCCACAAAATAAGGCGTCCAGCCGCAGCCTCGCAGAAATTGCTCCAATTCCTCATGCTCAATGCGGGCCAACACGGTTGGATTGCTGATCTTGTAGCCATT
>DLMH01000203.1:809-3983 GCA_002478115.1 Candidatus Acidiferrum typicum
TGAGGTGCAGGATCGGCAGCACAACTCCGTCGGAAATTGGGTTGAGAAATTTGTTGGATTGCCAAGCGGTCGCCAGGGGGCCCGTTTCCGCTTCACCATCGCCAATCACGCAGGCGACGATCACATCGGGGTTATCGAAAGCCGCCCCGAAGGCATGGCTGAGCGAATACCCCAACTCACCACCTTCGTGAATCGACCCTGGCGTCGTCGGCGCCACGTGGCTGGAAATGCCGCCCGGAAACGAGAATTGCTTGAAGAGCTTTTTCATTCCGGCTTCGTCTTGGCTGATGTCCGGATAAATCTCACTGTAGGTGCCTTCGAGATATACGTTGCCCACCAGCGCCGGACCACCATGCCCGGGACCGGCGATGTAGAACATATCCAGGTCATACTTCTTGATGACCCGGTTCAAGTGCACGTAGATGAAGTTCTGGCCCGGCGTTGTTCCCCAGTGTCCGACCACCAGCGGCTTCACGTGCGAAAGTTTGAGCGGCTCCTTCAGCAGCGGATTGTCGTAAAGATAAATCTGGCCGACCGAGAGATAGTTGGCGGCGCGCCAGTAAGCATCCATCTTGTGGAGCAGTTCCGGAGTGGGTCCGTCGAGGTTCAAGGTCAACTCCTCTTTGTTCACCGCGCCGGGTTTCTTGTGCAGTTGTTCCGGAGTGAGTGCGTTCATTTTCATGGTTCGATTCTCCTTTTTCAGCCAAGGCCAAGAACGCGGCAAACCGTCTTGGCGATCATGCGTTCTTCATCCGTGCGAATGACGCGAACCGCGACCCGGCTGGCCGCCGCGGAAATCACGCCCTCGTTCGCTGCATTTCGTTTTTCATCGATTCCGATTCCGAGGAATCCCAGCCCATCGCAAATCCGGGCGCGGACTGCGGGCGCGTTCTCTCCGATCCCACCGGCGAAGACCAGCGTGTCCAGTCCACCCAACGCCGCCGCGAATGCGCCAATCCACTTCTTGACCTGGTAACAAAACAGCGCGACCGCCTCAGCCGCCCGCACGTCTTGCGTCTCACGGTCGAGCAAGTCACGCATGTCGGAGCTGGTCTCGGATACCCCGAGCAGCCCGGACTGGAAATTGACCATTTCGTTGAATTGCTTCGCGCTCATTTTTTCAGTTCGCGCCAGATACCAAACCAATCCGGGATCGAGATCGCCTGACCGCGTGCTCATCGGCACCCCAGCGGCCGGAGTGAAGCTCATACTTGTGTCCAAGGGTTTGCCGTCGCGCACCGCCACGAGGCTCGCGCCATTGCCGAGGTGGCCGAGGATGACACGGCCCGTCGTTGCCGCAGGGTCGCCTAAACGCGCGAGTTCTTCCATTAAGAACGCATACGACAACCCGTGAAACCCGTACCGCCGCACGCCTTGCGCCTCGTACCGGCGCGGGATTGGCAACAACTGCGCCACGCGCGGTAGATCATGGTGAAAAGCCGTGTCGAAACACGCTACTTGGGGCAGATCAGGAAATCGGCGATGAAATGCCGAGGTCAACAGAATCTCCTCCGGCATATGGTCAGGATCGAACGGACTCAGGCGGCGCAATTCCTCAACCATTTCAGCAGTGATTCGCTGCGGCTTGTAATATTTCGGCCCGCCATGCACCACGCGATGTCCCACTGCGGTCAACGCATCACGCCCGCTGCGTTCCTCGATCCAATCCATCAGAGCGCCCACCGCCGCGGTGTGATCCGGCGCCTTCACTAACCGCGAAAAGTTGTCTGCCTGTTCAACCCCCTTCACCCGCAAGGTGGCCTCCGGCAGTCCAATCCGCTCAATGCCGCCTTCCAGAATCTGCCGGAGCGAGTCACCGGCCTCGAACAGCGCGAACTTAATGCTCGACGAGCCGCCATTGATCGTCAGGATGCGTGGGTTAGCGGATTTCATGGATGACTCCGTCGTCATTCTGCAATCCGAACGAAGCCAGTTTCGCGCACGTGGACCTGTAATCCGTGTGAAGAATGCTTCGAATCCCCAAACCCTCCGCGATCTGGACGAACATGGGAGTGTTTTCGATATAGACTACCTTCCGGGCCGGGGCCTGGGCGACGTCCAGCGCAAGCCGAAAGATGTCCGCGTCGGGCTTGCGGACGTGGACGAAGCAAGAGGAAATAAAGGAATCCACAAACCCGTCCAGCTTGAACTTGCGAATGCGATGAACATTCAATTCCCGTGCTTCGTTGCTGACGACAGCGATCTTCAGCCCGTAACGGTCCTTCAGCTGAGTAACCAGCTCGATCATCTTGGGGTAAGGTTTCGATTGCGCGAACATGAAGCGCTGGAACTGAGACCGGGTAAACGGTCGCTTTTGGTAGAAGACCACGCGACCTAAATATTCTTCCAACGTGAGCTTTCCCTCCTCGTAGGTGTCGAACGTCAAGTGATGCCGGTCCTCCATCTCGGCTAAATCCAGCCTGAAGTTGATCGCCGCCCGTTTGCGGGCATGATGATCCCAGCCGTCGGTGAGCAGGACACCGCCGATATCCAGGAACAAGCACGTGATTGCAGCTGCCTTCTTCATCGTTCTTTCTTTCGCCGATCGCATCATCGCTGCCATAGAATTCGCGCGCATTCCAATGGAACTGCCACGCCGGAGCGCTGAGGTATCACTCGCGCCGTGTAGTCTCCTGCTGGACGTGTAGTGGGTACCGTTGCGTGATAGAGGCAGGGGCGGGACGCGTCAGAAAGCGGTTGCGCGCACTTCATTTCCTGTCGCAGAGGATCACTCCCGTTGATTCCGTCCGCGTAAAGCTCAACTCGTACCGCATTCGGGTCAAGACCGTTCGGAAAGATTTCGACTTCAAACACGTAGTGATCCGCATTGGTTTCGACCCGCACGTCTCCGAAGTGCAATGAGCGCCAATTCCGATCGACTGCATGCTGCCAATCGACCATTTGTTTGCCGACGGCGCCTTTATTGGCAATGCGCAAATGGTAGTCGTTAGCAGCCGGGAGGTAGTGCTGCTCGGTGTATTCGCGCACCGTGCGCTCGGCGGAGAAGTGAGGCGTCAACCGGGCCATGCTTTCCCGCATGCGCTTGACCCATGTGGTGGGAATACCGCTCGCGTCTCGGGTATAAAACTCCGGGATCACCTCCCGCTCAAGGAGGTCGTACAAGACTTCCGCTTCGGCCGCGTCCCAGGCCGGATCGTCGCCATGTTCCTGGCC
>DLMH01000203.1:4092-5193 GCA_002478115.1 Candidatus Acidiferrum typicum
TCCGCCCACCAGCCGTCCAACTCCGACAGATTGATGCCTCCATTGACGAGCACTTTCATCCCGCTCGTCCCGCAAGCTTCCCAGGGCCGGCGTGGTGTGTTGATCCAGACGTCCACGCCCTGCACCAAACGCTCGGTCAAATGCATATCGTAGTCGCTGAGGAAGATGACATGGGAACGTGTCTCAGGCTGCCGAATGAAATGAATCCATTCCTGGATCAGGGCCTGACCCGCCTGGTCCGCCGGATGCGCTTTCCCGGCGATGATGAGTTGCACCGGACGCTGTGAATTACTCAATAGGCGAAGCAGTCGTTGCTGGTCATGCAGCAGCAAGTTCGGTCTCTTGTAGGTCGCGAAGCGGCGCGCAAATCCTAACGTCAGGGTGTTGGGATTAAAGAGATGCTTGGCACCGTCGACCGCTTCGGGTGACGCGCCCGAAGCGGCTAGCTGCCGGGACAATCGCTGGCGTGCGTATTCAACAAGAGACTTGCTGGCGGCGATGCGAAACTGCCAAAGGGTGGCGTCGGAAACGCGGCGAATGTCTTGCTCCAAGTTCTCCGTAGTCCCCAGCCATCGCCCCTTGCCACAGGTTCCCGTCCACAAATCATCGGCTGGTGCCGAGTCCCAGGTCGGCATATGGACTCCGTTGGTTACATGTCCGACGGGCACTTCGTCCGCTGGCCAGTGCGGGAAAAGAGGCTCAAAGAGCTGCCGGCTAACTTTCCCATGCAAGCGACTGACGCCATTCACCGACCCGCTGCCCCGGATCGCCAGATAGGCCATGTTGAAATTCTCCGAAGAATCGTTCGGATTCTGGCGGCCGAGAGCCAGCAAGTCATGGAGCTTAATGCCGAGCCTCTGCTGGGCGTATCCACCGAGGAATTGCTCGATGAGGGCCGGAGCAAAACGGTCAAAGCCCGCGGTTACCGCCGTATGTGTAGTGAAGAGATTGCCGACTCGAGTTGCTGCCAGTGCCACTTCGAAGGGCTGGTCCGTCTCTTCCATGAAGCTCCGGGCGCGATCCAATACGGCGAAAGCCGCATGCCCTTCATTCAGGTGACAGACCTCTGGATGGATCCCGAGCGCGCGGAGCAAGCGCCAT
>DLMH01000133.1 GCA_002478115.1 Candidatus Acidiferrum typicum
CTTGTGAGATTTCCGGGCTAAAGTACGTTCTCCGGCCATCGTTTTTCGTCATTGCGGCTTCGGATATTGCCATCACCGCTCCAACGTCCGGGCTGGGCGTGGAATGTAAATTCGAAACGAACTATGGCAGAAGCGGTCTTCTCGCAGGGTTCTTCGGCATCAATCCTGGTTCTTTCAGGCATCATGAGCCTTTCAGCAGAACTGGACGTTCCTGGCTCAATTTCACAATGAATTCCCCAAGCAGCGAATTTCCCCAAGCGAACCACGATCGGGTGAATTTTGCGGAATTGTCCTTTTGGAATGCCTCGTGGATGAAACCTGTCTCCGCCTGCGTCCTCTTGATCCAGAACAGGCACTGGGCAATCTCCGCATCGTCGTTGCTCGTAAGCGCCCTTGTGATCAGGGACATCGGCCAGATCATGTCGAGTCCGACATGGGGACCACCAATTCCTTCCGCTGCGCTCCCCCGGAAGAAATAGGGGTTCGTGTCGCTCAGCACGTGCCGACGTGTTTGCTGGTAGACGGCGTCCCCCAGAGAGCAGCAACCGAAGTACGGGAGACTCAGCAGTCCCGGGATGTTGGCATCATCCATGAAGAGCTGGTTGCCATAGCCGTCGACTTCATACGCCCAGACTTCGCCTCCCGTTGCCTCTTTCACCCGGCCATATTTCACAACCGCCGATTCGACTTCGCTGGCAAGCACTCGACACTCCGTTGCAAGCTCCACCTCGCGGAGAATCTCCGTGGCCATCTCTGCCAACTGCCGCAGCGAAACCACCGCAAACTGGTTCGCGGGGATAAACAGCGAATATTGGCAAGCGTCATCGGAAGGACGGAACATTGAGTAAATCAGACCTACAGGGCGCGCCGGATTGCCGTACCCGCCAAGGGCCTGAGTGTCCGTGGGCACCTCCGACTGGCGCTGGAAGTGATACGGCCCGGCGCCGTGCTTTCTTTGCTGTTCCCGAAACGTTGCCAGAACCAGCCGCATCGCCTGCGCCCATTCTTTATCGAACGACGCAGTATCCCCGGTGGCTCTCCTATATCCATGCGCAAGCCGTAACGAGAGAGGCTCGACTAACCCTTCCTGGGTGAGGCGCGAACGCGCCCACAACATGAGCGGATCTTCTCCCGTCATCGTCAAGAACCCAAGGAGGTTGTAGATTTGCGGGGGAGCCAGCTCAGGATCGGCGTCGGCGTCTTTCCATAGCGTGAGGTAATCCTGATAGGCCGCCTTGGCATTGGCAATGTCGCCCTGCATGGCCTAGGCACGGACGAGGCCGAGATGGGCGAGCGCTCCAATGAGCGAGTTCCATACGATTCCGCGATGGTCGAGGACTTTCTGGAACTCGGCAGCGGCTTCACTCCCTTGATGGGCGGCTAGATAGGCTTGGCCGCGCACATAGACGGGATACAAAGCGGTCCAACCGTAAGAGCCGTACGACGGCTGTGCTAGCTCATACGGTGCGGCGGTTCTGAGACTGTCAAGGGCCTCTGAAGCATTTCCCTTGCCGAAAACTGATGACCCACTCTTTCTCGCCTATCTCCATTGACTTTCCTCGGCCCTCGCTCTTAACATGCATCCGCAAAAGGAGCCCATCGTGTACAAAAAACTCCGCCCCGTCGCCGCAGCTGCCTTTCTTCTGCTCTTGCCTCTCGCCGTCACCGCTCAGGAACTTTCCAATCGCCTCGAACCGATGGACGTATTCCGCGTCCAGGTCGCTTCCGATCCACAAATTTCTCCCGACGGCAAGCGCATCGTCTATGCTCGCCAGTCCGCGGACGTATCTTCCGACCGCCGCGTCTCCAACCTCTGGATCGTCAATTTTGATGGCACCGAGCATCGTCCCCTCACCACCGGCAACTACGGCGACTCCTCCCCGCGCTGGTCGCCCGATGGCACGCGTCTCGCCTTCATCTCCGACCGCGACGGTAAGTCTCAGCTCTATGTTCGCTGGATGGATTCCGGCCAGACCGCCAAGCTCACCGATCTTGAAAATACTCCTTCCGGCATTTCCTGGTCGCCCGATGGTAAGCAGATCGCCTTCACCTCGCTTGTCTCCTCCGCTCCACCGAAAATCGCCACGCTTCCTCCCCCACCTGAGGGCGCCAAATGGGCCGACGCACCGAAGGTCTATGAGGATCTCATCTACCGCTTCAACGGCCCCGGCTACCTCAAACCCGGCTATTCCCAAATTTTCGTTGTTGCTGCCGACGGTGGCGCGCCTCGTCAACTCACCACCGGCAACTTTCCCCACGGCCCGGGTGTCGGCGGTTTTGGCGGCTCCGACGCCGTCTGGGCTCCCGATGGAAAATTCCTCATAGTTGCCATGAATGGCACCACCAACTACGAATACGAACCTCTCCACACCGAGCTTTACGAACTCAATGTCGCAAACGGTTCACTTAAGCAACTCACTCACCGCAACGGCCCCAACCAGTCCCCAGATGTTTCTCCCGACGGCAAACTCATCGCTTACAGCGGCTTCGACGACCGCTACCAGGGCCATCAGACCACCTACCTCTACGTCGCCAACCGCGATGGCAGCAATCCTCACGTTGTCACTTCCAAACTCGATCGCGACGCCTCCACTCCCCATTGGGCCGGTGACGGCAAGGGTATCTTCTTCACCTACGCCGATCAGGGCGACACCAAGCTCGCCTATCTCCCGCTCGATGGCTCCCCCAAAGTTCTCGCCGACCATCTCAATCTTGGCGCCAATTTCACCGTCGCCAATAACGGCGCCTTCGCCATCCAGTACGACACGCCTTCCGATCCCGGCGACGTCGCTGTCGCTTCTCTCGCCGATCCCAAACTCAACGTCCTCACCTCTCTCAATCGCGAATTCTTCACCGCCAAAAAAATCGGTGCCGTCGAAGAGCTTTGGTACGACTCCTCCGTCGACAAACGCAGAATTGAAGGCTGGATCATCAAACCGCCCGATTTCGATCCCGTCAAAAAATATCCCCTCATCCTCCAGATTCATGGCGGTCCATTCTCCAACTACGGCGATCGTTTCGACCTTCAGGCGCAGATCTGGGCCGCCAAGGGCTACGTCATCCTCTATACCAACCCGCGCGGAAGCACGAGCTACGGCGAAGAATTCGCCAACCTCATCCACCACGCCTATCCCGGCGACGATTTCCACGACCTCAATTCCGGCGTCGACGCGATGCTCGCCAAGGGCTACATCGACAAGGACAATCTCTTCGTCACCGGCGGCTCCGGCGGCGGCGTCCTCACCTGCTGGATGATCGGCCGTACCGACCGTTTCCGCGCCGCCGCCAGTCTTTATCCCGTCATCAACTGGTATAGCTGGGTCCTCACCTCCGACCTTCCCTCTTTCGGCGCGCAATACTGGTTCGGCGCCAATCCGTGGGATGACACGGACAACTACATGAAACGCTCGGTGATTTCTCGGGTGAAAAACGTGAAGACGCCCACTCTGCTCATGACCGGCGAAGAAGACTTCCGCACTCCCATTTCCGAGGCCGAGCAATACTACTCCGCCCTCAAACTCCTAAAAGTCGAATCCGCCCTCGTCCGTTTCCCAGGCGAGCCCCACGGCCTAACCCGCCGCCCCAGCCACCAAATCGCAAAAATCGTTTACACCCTAAACTGGTTCGAAACCCACCGCAAAAAGCCCTAACCCGCCTCACTTTTCTTTCTTTTGTAGCGGCCGCCTTCGGAGGCGGGCGCCTTGTCTTGGGTTTGTGAGGCGGCCTAACTGGTTAACCGGAGATCACGGATGGTATGGGGTTTGATCGAGATCAAATTCGACGTATGAGGTAGGCATCAACAGCAAAGGAGTGGCCACAGGCCAAAGCCTGCGCTATTGGGGCAGGCCCATGCGTTTCAGCAAATCCGCGTAGCGCGGGTCAGGGCGTAAGAAATCGAAACCTGGCCATGATTTGAGATACAACAATTGGCCGCTCTTTTCCCGGCAGGCTTTTTCCAACCAGCTAAACGTCCGATCTTTTTCTCCCAAGAGCGCATACATCCGGGCGATCATTGCCGGATCGATGTACATGCGCTTTGCCTGCTCTTCCTGGAACGCAACGAGGTTTTTCATGGCCCCACGGAACCCTGACTTGGAGTACTCCTGGCTTACTGCCTTGTTCAGTGCAAGGTCTTCCGAGTCGTTCCTAATCTTGGCTTTTTTCTCCCATTCCTCCAGCCAAAGATCATATTTCCCCGTAATTAAGTAAACCTCCGCCAGAACGTAATGAGCATCGGCAAAGTTGGGATCGATTTCCAGAGTCCTTTTCTCTTGTTCGATGCCCTGGTCGTATTGTTTGGACCAAAAATACTCTTGCCCCAAATTTCCGTTTGCATTCAGGTTGAGGGGATCAAGCTCGACGGCGCGCCGGAAATGTAAGAGGGCCTGCTCATAATTTCCGAGCATGTCGAAGTAGAGGCCATACATAACATGCGTGCGGCTGAGGTTGGGATTCAGTTCGAGGGCGCGTTCAAACCCGCGCGCGGCAGCAGCCCAGTCCCAGTCATAGGCGTAAGCCATCGCGAGTACTGCATGTGCTTCCGCCTGGGTGTCGTCAATGGCTAGTGCCCGTCTGGCGTAGCTCTTTGACTTTGGGATGGTTTCGCTGTGGGGAACATAGGCGTGGTCCGAGATGGCCAAGTAATACTCAGCAAGTCCGACGTAGGCCAGCGCGTAGTTGGGATCCTTCTCGACAGCTTGCTGAAAATAGTCCCGCCCTTTGTTCATAGCCTCAGGCGTGCGCTTGTCCCAGTAGTAGCGGCCCTTGAGGTATAGCTGGTAAGCCTCGGGATCGGAGGTCCCGCCATTGCTGAGCTTCACCTTCTGCTCACCAGTGAGATGTTCGCGCAGACGCACGGAGATTTCTCTCGCAATGTCGCGTCGCACCGAGAGCACGTCGGTGAGTTTCCGGTCGTACTGCTCGCTCCACAGGCTGCGATTTGTGCGAACGTCAGTGAGCTCGGCGCTCACAAGCAACGAATCGCCGCGTTGCGTGACCCGCCCTGTCACAACCCCTGCGACCTTCAATTCGCTCGCGGCTTTTTGTGGGTCAAATTCCTTGGCTTTGTAATGGAAAACAGAACTGCGAGGACGCACGGTCAGATTGGGAAGCTGGGAAAGACTGCTGATCAGGCTTTCCGTCAATCCGTCACTCAGGTACTCGGTGTTCGGGTCCGCCGTGACGTGAACGAAGGGCAGCACCGCAAGCGTCTCAATTGTGGAGCCAGAGCTGGGAGACTACCACCGATAAGTGCCGAAGCCCAAACCTGCGATGGCCAGAAGCACGACAGCAATTACCGTGAGGAGAGTTTTCTTGTGGCGCGCCAGAAGACCAACGGCGATTTCCGAATCGGAGGACGCTGCAATCCCGGATGTGGATGGTACACCCAGGGAAGGTACGCGCCCGGACGCGCTTGAGTCTCTCTGCGCGGACCCCGCAGATGGTATTGCCGAACGGCTCGCGTCCGTGTCGCGCTTCAGCCGCTGCAAATCCGCGCGCATCTCTGAAGCGTGCTGGTAGCGCAGGTTACGGTCCTTCTCTAGCGCCTTCATGATGATGCGCTCCAATTCGGAGGGCAGGTCAGGATTTAGCCTTGCCGGGGAAGCAGGAGTTCGAGAGAGAATCGCCTCAAAGATCACGGCGGAAGTATCACCCCGGAAAGGAATCGTACCTGTCACCATCTCGTACAGGACTGCGCCGAAAGAAAACAAATCTGTGCGAGCATCAAGTTCTTTTCCCTGGGCCTGCTCGGGGGACATGTAGGCGACGGTACCGAGCGCCGTGCCCGGGCTGGTGAGATGCTGCTCATCGACGGAACGTGTCTCCGCTTGATCAAGCGAAGTCTGGCTCGGAGAAGCCGTGGGGTAGACTTTCGCGAGACCGAAGTCGAGAATTTTGGCGTGGCCACGATCAGTGATGAAGATGTTGGCAGGCTTGATGTCGCGGTGGACGATACCCTTGGCGTGAGCGGCGTCGAGAGCGTCGGCGATTTCGATGCTGAGCACGAGCAGCGTGTCGAGTTCCAGGGGACGCCCCGCAATGCGGTGTTTCAGGGTAGCGCCCTCCAGATACTCCATGGCGATGAAGGCCTTCCCCTCCGCTTCACCAATGTCATAAACGGTGCAGATGTTGGGATGGTTCAAGGCCGACGCTGCCTGCGCCTCTCTCTGAAAACGCGCCAGTGCCTGCGCGTCTTTGGCTAGATTGTCGGGTAGGAATTTCAGCGCGACATTACGGTGCAGGCGCGTATCTTCGGCCTCGTAAACAACACCCATCCCGCCGCCGCCCAGCTTCTTGATGATGCGGTAGTGGCCCAGTTCGAGGCCGACAGGTAAATCCCGACCTAGCGTTCGGCTAGCCATGGGGAAGAATGCTCCTCTCCCCCCACCGAGATTCTACGCCGTTGGCCCAAAGGTATCGACAAGAAACCGGTGGGTCATGGCGATGAAGGTGTTTCAAAGTGGTCGCAAAACGCCCGAGCTTTTCGAGGATGGGGTAAGCCGCGGCGACCTTGTTATAGATAGATATCGACCGAGGTTGGTTGCTCGGAAGGACACAGGCCTGCTCTGACGATGTAGTCAGTGCGCACGCACGGACATATGATTCCGTTTAGAAATCAGTGATGCCCGTCCGCTGGTGCGGAAAGTTCCAGCTACGGCGCTTCGGTGTCGACAGTTGTGACCCCTTTTCTCCTCCAAAGCGGACGGGGACGGCAAAGGGGGAGCCATGACGCCTCGCACTTTACCCCGGAACCCGAACGTCATTAACGGCGAAGCAAGACACTTTTTGCAGGATTTCCGTCAAGGCGACACTTCAGCCCTGGCGCGCTTTTCTCTCCTCAATCTCCTGCCCGACACGCCAAACCCAAGACTCGCCGACGCTCAGCACATGGTCGCACGCGAGTATGGCTATGCGAGTTGGCCGAAACTGAAGCAGCATCTGGACGCGATGGCCCGCGACTCTGATATTTTGGAAGAACTCGTGGGTTTATAGACCCCACTTAGAGTTTCCACTCCGTGAGGCATCGGAATTCCACCTGGCCCAAAAGGAAAGGGCCCGCGTCCCATTGTGCCCGTCGTCGTGCCCGGAGTTTTTCGAGGATAGGTAGTGCGAGATGGTTTGGCCAATCGTTGGTTGAGAGTGTCAGATTGTCTCGACTCCGACTCAAAAACTCAGCAAAAACCGCCAAATTCTTCTTTCCCCAGCCACTTACTCAGTTTTCCTTGAATGCCGCCTACAGCCTTTCACCTAGTTTGACAACCCAAACGACACTCAAATCAGTAACAGGATGTAACAAATTCCTTCATAACTGTCAATCAAGACCGAGATGTGTATTGACCTGTTGTGGGCGCAACCCTATGATTCGCCGTAGAAGGTGAATGGGAAGGAGATCTTCCCATGCCGGACCAGGCTTTGCCCATAGACTCCTTCATCGGGCTCGAGCTCTCCCACTACCGCATTATCGAGAAAATCGGCTGCGGAGGAATGGGTGTCGTCTTCCGTGCTCACGATGCGCACCTCAACCGCGAAGTCGTCATCAAGGTGCTGAGTCCAAGAACCATCACCGATGAAGGAGCTCGCAAACATCTCCGCAAAGAGGCCTTGGCCCTCTCCAAACTGAATCATCCCAATATCGCCACCGTTTACGATTTCGATACGCAAAGGGGCGTGGATTTCCTGGTGATGGAGTACATCCCGGGAATTACGCTCAGCGACAAGCTTGTTGCTGGACCGCTGCCGGAGAAGGAAGTTTTGCGCCTGGGAATGCAACTCAGTGATGGTCTGGCCGCCGCTCATGAACATGGGGTCGTACATCGCGACCTGAAGCCCGGTAACCTCCGGCTAACGAGCGACGGGCGGCTGAAGATTCTGGATTTCGGTCTTGCGAAGCTGTGGCGACCGCTGACGGAAACGGCCGTAACGGAAAGCTCCCTCCAAACACATTCCATCTCAGGAACCTTGCCGTACATGGCGCCGGAGCAGTTTTCGGGGGAAGAGATCGACGCACGCACGGACATTCACGGGGCGGGGTTCGTGTTGTATGAGATGGCCACGGGGCAGCGCCCGTTCGCGGAGGTGCAGAGTGGGCAGTTGATTGGCGCGCTTATGCGTAAACCACCGATCCCGCCCACAACGTTAAATCCCAAGGTATCTGCGGAGTTGGAGCGAATCATCGGAAAATGTGTGGAGAAAGAACCGGAAAACCGCTACCAGTCGGCCAAAGAGTTGGCGATTGATCTGCGCCGGCTAGGGGCGCCGAGCACAGCCGCGGCGCCAGTCCAAAAAAGGGAGCGGCGCACCCGGAATCTGATTCTGCTCGCGGGGGCACTGTTAGTAGCAGTGTGTGTCACTTTGTTCACGCTCAATGTGAGCGTATGGCGTGATCGGCCGTTCGGAATAACAGCTACGCCTCGCATTGATTCCTTGGCCGTCTTGCCACTGGAGAACCTCTCGGGGGATCCCGGGCAGGAGTACTTCGCCGACGGCATGACCGAGGCACTGATCACCACGCTGTCCCAAATCAGTGCGCTGAAGGTGACCTCGCGAACCTCGGTGATGCACTACAAGGGAACAAGAAAGACGGTGCCGCAGATTGCGCAGGAACTTCACGTCGACGCCGTAGTCGAAGGCTCGGTCATGCGGGACGGGAACCATCTGCGCGTCACGGCCCAACTGATCCACGCACCAACAGACACCCACATCTGGGCCAAGAGTTATCAGCGAGATCTGCGCGACGTCTTGGCAGTGCAGAACGAAGTAGCGCAGGCCATCACGAGCGAGATTAACGTCAAGTTGACGGCGCAAGAGCAGGTGCGTCTGGCAAGGACTCATCCTGCAAATTACGCGGCGCATGATGCCTATCTCAAGGCCCGTTACCACTTGCAGCAAGGAACGGAAGATCAGTTGCGGGAAGCCAAAGCCTACTTCGAGGAGGCGGCCAGGATAGATTCCATCTACGCTCCCGCTTACGCGGGCTTGGCGGACTACTACTTATTAACGGATGAATTGTCCCCTGGGGTGGCAATGCCAAAAGCGAAGGAATACGTCCAGAAGGCTCTGGCACTTGATGACGGTCTGGCCGACGCTCACGCGACACTGGCATCCATCAAATTCTATGGTGATTGGGACTGGCTCGGTGCGGAAAAGGAGTTCAAGCGCGCTATCGAATTGAGCCCCAGCTACGCCGAGGCCCACCGAACCTATTCCGACTTCCTATCGGAAATGGGGCGGCACGAGCAAGCCCTGGCTGAGATTCGAACCGCGCAAGAACTCGATCCTCTTTCAGCTACTACCATCCTGGATGGCGGATGGGCGTTGTATTACGCGCGCCAATACAATCGTGCTATCCAGCAATGTCGCAAGGTACTGGACTTGGATCCGCATTCCGTGTCGGCGCGCGACTGCATCGGATCCGCCCACTTGGCAACAGCGGCGTATGACCAGGCCATCGCGGAGTATAGCGCCCTGGTGACATCTTCTGGAAATGATCCCCTGCGGCTTGCTAGCTTGGGATGCGCGTACGCCTTGGCAGGCAAGAAGCCCCAAGCTCAGAAGGTTGTTGCGCAGCTAGATGAGGCATCCAAAATCCATTATGTTCCGCCCTACTTCTTGGGCTTAGTCCATGCGGCCTTGGGTGACAATGATGAAGCTTTCTCGTGGCTAGAAAAGGCCTATGAGCAGCACGATTCGTACTTAGTTCGGCTCAAAGTTGAACCTGTGATGGATCCGCTGCAGTCGGATCCGCGATTTGACAAACTGCTGCACCGTATGAACCTTTAAGGGGCAGAAATCTTTAATAACGGCCGAGAGCAGATCCCCGCACGCAGGAAACCCGCGCCCGCAAGATGCAAGGCCACTATCGCATCTTAGAACTGGCTTCTTCCTGCTTCAACTGCGGCAGAGCAGCAACAATCATTGTGCTCCTTTTCCCGTGAACCATTGTGAGCACCCAGTCAGGCGAAGCGTCTTTTTGGTCCACGGACGATAGCGACACCCACGGGCCGGCGACTATGACGTCTTTCGAAAAGACCTTTTGCTCGTTGACAAATTTCATGAAACCTTTGGGGTCTTGGGAAAACTTGAGATAGGTAGCGTTGGATACTCGCAGAACAGATATTTGGGGCCACACGTCTTTACCTTCCTCTTGCCAAATCCTCATCACCTGTGTGCCGTTCACTTTTTCCCATTGCATAGGACCTCCTTGCATACAAGGGATTTAATCGGTGGGGGTAACCTATGTGTGTTCGTATACCGCGGCCAAGGAGAAGTCAAGCCCAGATGCAAGGGCAGAGGTGCGTTACTGCGCGTGTTGAGGGTGCGAACCGGTCCGGGACCGGTGGACGCGTAGTCGGCTCATGCTTATCCGGT
>DLMH01000173.1 GCA_002478115.1 Candidatus Acidiferrum typicum
TGTTGCCTAAGGCTGCGCGGGCATTCCGCCAAGGACTGTCCGCCATGCCAAATGCACAGTCCGTTTTAGCTTTACTCGAAAAGGTAGATACGTGTTGCAGACGGCCACTTACGGAGAATTCTCAACCTTGATTCACCAGCGCCAGCAAGGGCGCCGCGTTCCCGCGGATGTGTCGATCGAGGTGACCCACCGCTGCCCCCTCGAGTGCCAGCACTGCTACAACAATCTCCCCATGAACGATTCCCATGCCCGCCGGCAGGAAATGACGTTCGCCGAACACGTCCGCCTTCTCGACGAACTTGCTGGTCTTGGTTGCCTCTGGATTTTGTATACCGGAGGGGAAATTTTCGCCCGCAAAGATTTCCTCGATATTTATACCGAAGCGAAAAAGCGCGGCTTTCTTATCACCCTCTTCACCAATGGAACCCTGATCACTCCGCGGATCGCCGATCACCTTGCGGAATACCGCCCCTTTGCCATCGAAATCACCATGTACGGCGCCACTCGGGAGACCTACGAAGCCCTTACACGCATCCCGGGCTCCTTTGACCGCTGCATGAGGGGCATTCGTTTGCTGAAGGAGCGCGGTCTGCCTCTCAAATTAAAGACCGTCCCAACCACCATCAACGTCCACGAAGTTTACGAAATGAAGCGTTTCGCGGAGGAAGAAATCGGCGTCGAATTCAAGTTCGACCCGCTCGTCAATCCGCGCACCGATTGCTCCCAGAGTCCTCTTGCCGTGCGGCTTTCGCCCGAACAAGCCGTGGATCTCGAATTCCGCGATCCCGTCCGTAAGGCCGAATACCGCAAGCTTGCGGAAGACGAACTTGCTTCCCAACACGGCCCCCAGGGCCCCAGGAAATACACCTGCGGCGGCGGGCAGAACGGCTGTGCCATCGACCCCACCGGCCGCATGACCATCTGTGTGATCTCCCATCAAGACGGCTACAACCTGCGTGACGCCAGTTTCGCGGAAGGATGGCATGGGCGTCTTCGCGAAATTCGCGAGTCGCCCCGTACGCGGCAAACCATTTGCTCTCGTTGTCAGATTCAGAATCTCTGCAGCATGTGCCCTGCCAACGGTGAACTCGAAAGCGGTGACGCCGAAACGCCCGTGGAATTCCTCTGCCAGGTCGCTCATCTGCGCGCCTACACCCTCGGGGTCTCCGTGCCCGAGCATGGCGATTGTCCCTGCTGTTCTTCAGGCGTTCATTTTTCGCATCTTCAGGAATCGGCAGAGCGCCTGCAAAAAAGCTCCTCCAATATCGAAAAGATTATTCCGCTGCCACGTCCAAATTCTCCACTTCCTGTTCTTCAGTCCGGCGGCGGATGTAGTGCCGGAGGCTGCTCCTCCTGTGGGGCGCACCTTCGTTAAGGTCAATGAAAAGGCAAAGCTCGACCATGAATGACTCACTCAAGTCCGATAAGCCCACCAAGGCGCCCTATCAGCCGCCGACGGTGGTCCGCGTCAGCTTGCGGCCGGAAGAAGCGGTATTGGGTCATTGCAAGATCTCGGGCTCGGCGGGGCCTGGAAACCTTTCCTGCCGCGCCCTTTTTTGCCGGACCCAGGGATCTTAAGACCCGCTCAATCGGAGAAACTTACGTGCCCACGCCTCTCACAGACTCCAAGCTCCCCACCCGCAGCGCCACCCGTCTGGCTCTGGCGATCGGTGGCCTCTCCTTCGGCATGTGGTGCGAGCGCGGTATGCCGGTCTCTCTCGATCCCGAACACGAGCCCTTCGCCATTCCCCACGCCAGTTCGCATCCTTGCGAGATTGAATTGGACATTGCCTGGGCCTCGCAACTCGACGTGCCTGACGCTTCCCCGGCATTTGTTTCCGGCGGGCTCTGGTCCGCCTTCACGCACTCCACGGGAACGCAGTTTTATTTCACCACCCCAACATTGGGTCCTGCTCCCTACAAGGCTGCCTGGTTTGATCCAACCTTTTCGCGCGGCCACATTGTTCTCAATCGTGCCAGTTATCCCGCGGGCCAGCCGGTTTACCCGCTGGAATACCCCACCGATGAGCTCGTCATGATGCACCGTTTGTCCCTGGGAGAAGGCTTGGAAGTTCACGCGTTAGGTTTAGTCGACGAAGACGGCAGCGGCTACCTCTTCCTCGGCCACTCGGGCGCCGGCAAGAGCACAACTGCGCGCCTCTGGATGTCCAACCCCGGCGTGCAGTTCCTCAGCGACGATCGCATCATTCTCCGCAAGCTCGACGGCCAATTTTGGATGTACGGCACGCCCTGGCATGGCGATGCCGGCGTTGCCTCTCCTGCGCGTGCGCCGCTCACTTCTGTTTTTCTTCTCGAACAGGCTCCCTCGATCAAGTTCTCGCCGCTCCCCGCGTCGCAGGCGGCCGCCGAACTCTTTGCCCGTGCCTTTGTTCCCCACTATTTGAAGCACGGCATTCATTTCGCCTTGAGTTTTTTGGATGATCTCACTCGCTCCATCCCCTCTTCGAATTTCTGTTTTGTTCCGACCCAGGACGCTGTGGAGGCCATCCGCCATGCCCACGCGTGAGATCCAGCACCGCAAGGATTCGCATCTCTTCGCTCAACTTTGCCTGGCGCTTCTCCGTGAAGGCCACAGTGTTCAGTTTCGGGTGCAAGGAGAAAGCATGCGCCCCAATATTCTCGATGGTGATGCGGTCCTCGTTGCCCCTGCGGCTGATCGCGAGCTTTGTCAGGGTGATATCGCGCTGGTTCAAAATCAGGATGGCTTGCGGGTCCACCGCGTGGCCTCTTGCGGCGCTTCCTCGGGCGCCGTTGTCACGCGCAGCGATACGGGCCTCGCTTCCGACCCATCCGCTTCGCGCATGTTTGGAAAGGTTATTGTTCTGCGGCGAAACTCCCGTGAAGAATCGCTCACTCCCCTGCAGACTCGCCTCGTTCATCCTCTGCGCATCATGTTCCGCCGGATACGCGCCGCAGCCATGCTACGCCTGCGACGTGCTGCCCTGCTTCTCTCCGGGGTTTTCGCCCTGTCTCTCTTGTGCGCGACGTTCCTCGCCCCCGCTGTTCACGCCCAGACCGCCGACCTGCAACTCACGCAGACCGCTTCCGCCTCCGCCGTTGCTGCGGGTTCCACTTACACCTACACCGAGGTCGTCAAGAACAACACTTCGAGCGCCACGGTTACAGCCGGAACGATCACCGTCTATATGCAAACCCCGCCCAACACGACCTATCAAAGCTATTACAGCTACCAAACCAACAGTGGCACCAACGATTGGACTTGCACGAATCCCGGTGCCAACAACGTCGGCCCCGTTGTTTGCAGCTATGGTCTTGCGCTGGCCAGTGGCGCAACCGCCACTCAGCTCACCGTCACCTTCCTAGTCAACACTGGCACCGCATCTGGCACCACCATCCTTAGTTCCGCCACTGTCACGAATTCCACCTACGTGGATAACATTCCGGCGAATAACACCAGCATCACCTCCATCGTTGTCGAACCCACCACCTCCGCTGATCTCGGCGTCTCCATGTCCGTCTCCCCCACTCCCGTTTTTGTCTCCTCCAGCATGACTTACGCCATTAAAGTCCAGAATCTCGGCCAAGCCGCAGCCTCTTCCGCCGCAACTACTCTAACCATCAGCTTGCCCTCTGGGCTCACCTCCATGTCCCTCTCGGCTCCTGCCGACTGGAGTTGCGCGATCACCATACCTATTAAGTGCACTCTCCCTGGCTCCCTGGCTTCGGGCTCCACCGACACGATTACAATCTCTGCCACTGCACCTTCCACGCCTTCCACTCTCACCGCCAGTGCCGCGCTTACCCTCACCGGCGATCCCAATAACACCAACGACAACGCTACCGCCTACACGGTTGTTCAGCCCCTCGTCTGCGCTACCCCCGGCCGCGACGGCGCCGGCGGCACTCTCACCGGCATTGTCAACGCCTACTTCCCTCCTTCTACTACCGGCACCCTCGCCTCCGGTTCCACTTCCGTTGCGCTGGGTGCGGCCGCCCCGCTGGGCGCTCAGAAAGCTATCGCCGTCGGTGATCTCCTGCTCATCATCCAGATGCAGGACGCGACCATCAACAGTACGCAATCGAGTTCTTATGGCGATGGCCTCCCCGGTGATCCGGGCTCCGGTTCCACCAGCCTGGGCAGCTCCGGCCTCTTTGAATTCGTGACTGCCTCCAGTGCGGTCCCCGTCACCGGTGGCACTCTCACATTCACCGGCACCGGCTCCGGCGGCTTGCTCAACAGCTATTCTTACGTCGTTGCCACCACCACGCAGCCTCAGCAAACCTATCAAGTCATTCGCGTGCCCCAGTACACTTCCGCGACTCTTACCTCCGGCCTTGTCCCATTGGCCTGGACTGGTTCTGTCGGCGGTGTCCTCGCAATCGATGTCTCCTCCCAACTTACGCTCGGCGGCACGGTGGCTCTCGACGCTCTCGGCTTTCGTGGTGGCGGTGGCCGGATCCTTACCGGGGGCACCGGCGCGCTCACGGATTACATCACCCTCGCCACGGATGCCACCAATGGCTCCAAGGGCGAGGGCATAGCGGGTACTCCCCGCTATGTGGCCCCGGCCACCATCACAGACACCACCACGGCCACGGACACCACCGGCGGCACTCCTGCGGATACTCTCCCAGGCGGCAGCTATGCGCGTGGTGCTCCGGGGAACGCCGGTGGCGGCGGTACCGACGGCAATCCTGCCGCCAATAATGAGAATTCCGGCGGCGGCGCGGGCGGCAATGGTGGGACCGGGGGACAGGGTGGTTATGGTTGGGACAGCATGACCGCCACTAACTCCACCGACGGCGGATTCGGCGGCGTGGCATTCCCCGCTTCCACGAGTGCTCTTGTGATGGGCGGTGGCGGCGGCGCTGGCACCACCAACGACGGCTCGTACTACATCCTCCCCAGCGGCCCCGGCGCTGCCGATTGCGGCGCAACCTGCACCGGGATCTACAGCAGCGGCGGTGCGGGTGGTGCCATAGCCATCATCCACGCTGGTACTGTCGTGGGCACTGGAACCATTACTTCCAATGGCCAATCCACTCTGAGCACGGAGAACGACAGCACGGGCGGTGGCGGAGCAGGCGGCTCTATTCTGCTTTTCGCCAACAATGGTGGCTTGGGTGGCCTCACCGTCAACGCCAATGGCGGCACTGGCGGCAACGCCTGGCCCGCTAAGGCCCCCGGTGGCTTTCCTGGTGAGCGACATGGCCCCGGTGGCGGCGGCGGTGGCGGCGTCATTTTCCTTTCAGATTCGCACGCCAGTTCTAGTGTCGCCGGCGGCTCCAACGGCTATACCGACACGGTTGAGGATTCTTACGGCGCCACTCCCGGTCAGGCCGGCCTTGTCGTGACCACCGATGTCATCACCGAAACTCCCGGCACGCAGTCCGGCGCCTACTGCGCTTCCGCCGATCTTTCCGTCACCAATTCCGCTACTCCTTTCGTGGTCTTACCCGGTGGCACAATCACTTATACCCAGACCGTCGCCAATAACGGCCCTCTTGATGCCGTCAACGCCGTCTTCACCCAAAGCGTCCCCGCCAACACCACTGTCTCCTCCATCACCCCACCCGCCGGCTGGACCTGCGTCAACTCAGCAGGCGCCATCTCTTGCACCACCACCACTGGCATTTTCCCCGTCAACACCCCGGGCGTCACCTTCACCATCGTCGTTACAGTTGCTGCCGGCACCTCCAGCGGCACGCAGATCGTGGATGTCGCCAACATCACCTCCGGCACCACCGACCCTAATCTCGCAAACAACACTGCTATTGCCAGCACCACCGTGGGCGTCGTAGGAACTGCCGATCTTGCCATTACCAACACCGCTTCCTCCCCCACCGTCGTTGCAGGCTCGAACGTCACACTCACGGGCGTCATCACCAATCAAGGACCCTCCGCCGCCGCCGGCCCCGTTTTCACCGAGAACATACCCACTAACACTACTTTTGTATCCGTTTCCGGTCCCCCGGGCTGGAGCTGCTCTTCCTTCGTGTATAACGGCACGACCATCGCCGAATGTGTTGACAATTCTCCCCTCGGGGTTAATTCCCCCGCCACTTTCTCCGTCGTCGTTAACGTTCCCCTCGCCACCACGGCCGGCACAGTAATTACCGCCACCGATAACGTTAATTCCGCCACTCCCGATCCCAACTACTCGAACAACTCCGCCTCAACCACGTTCACCGTTGCCACTGCTGGTCAGGCCGATCTGGCCGTCACGGCCTCCGCCTCCCCCAACCCGGTCACTCAGGGCAACAACGTTACCTTCACGGAAACCGTTGCCAACAACGGCCCCGCCACGGAAACCAATGCCACTTTCACCGTCACCATCCCTGCCAACACCACTTTCTACTCACTTGCCCCTGTCCCCTCCGGCTGGTCCTGCACCACTCCTGCCATCGGCGCCACGGGTACTGTCACCTGCAATCTCACTGGCACTCTCGCCGCTGGCGCAAACGTAAGTTTCCCGCTTGTGGTCAAAGTGAATTCCGGCGTTGCTGCCGGCACTACCATCTCCGCTACAGCCACTGTCTCTAGCACCGTCGGCGATCCCAATCTCGGCAACAACTCCGTCACCGTTTCCACCATCGTCGCTTCGCCCACCCAGTCCAGTGTCACTGCGACCAAAACCGCCGCTCCTGATCCCGTCAATCTGGGCTCCACCCTCACCTACGTCTTGACCGTCACCAACTCGGGCCCCGCTGTCGCTCAGAATGTCACGGTGTCGGACCCGCTCCCTGCCGAGGTCACCTATATCCCTAACTCTTATTCCACAACCATCGGCCTCTGCTCTGGCACGACCACCGTGAATTGCACCCTCGGCAACCTTGCCGTCGGCAGCACCGCCGTCATCACCATCAACGTCACCGCCACCACTTTCAGCGCCTCTACCCTCTCCACCAACACCGCCACCGTCACAAGCTCGACTGCCGCTCTCACTTCCAACGTCCCCAATTACCCGCTCTACCCCAGCTTCGTGTCCACCATTCAGGCCTCAACCGCCGTGGACATCTCCTCCTTCCAGGCCTTCTCCCAGCCCGATGGCTCCGTCATCCTCGAATGGCGCACCCATGAAGAGTCCCGCAACCTCGGCTTCCATGTCTATCGCGAGGATGCCTCCGGCCGCACTCGCATCGATCCTTCTCTTATTGCCGGCTCCGCTTTGCTGCTGCGTGGTTCCCGGCCTCAGCATGCCGCCAAGATCTATCGCTGGATTGATCCGCATCCCGTTCGCGATGCCGCGTACTGGATTGAAGACCTGGATATCAATGGCACGCGCGGCACTCATGGCCCCGCTTACGTCGAGTCGCCTTCCGCCGAAGTCGCCGCCGCGCTTGCCTCCGCGCGTTCCTCGGCCTTGCTAAGCAGCCAGCGCGCCTCATCCGTCTCGCCCTCTGCCGCCAATCCATCCCCTGCTCTGGCGGTTCCGCGACCCGGTCTCCCTATCCCACCGCCAGGCCTTCCGCCTCTCAGCATTGCCGATCATCAGGCCGTCAAAATTTCAGTCGCTCAGGAAGGCTGGTATCACGTCTCCTTTGCCCAGCTTTTTGCCGCGGGTCTCGATCGCTACACCGACTCACGCACGCTTCATCTTTACGCCGAAGGAGTCGAACAGCCGCTTCTCCTGACAGGTCGCGCCAGCGGTCCTCCATCTACTTCTGACGCCATCGAATTCTACGGCACGGGCATCGATACGCCCTTCTCCGCGGATCGCGTCTATTGGTTGATCAGCGATTACCAATCGCCCAAGCGCATCCTTCCGGTGGCGACGCCTATTTCCGGCAGCACCGCCCCAGCGAGTTTCCCCTTCACCGTTCTTCGCGAGGATCGCACCATCTACTTCGCCGCTCTGCTGAATGGCGAAAACAACGACAATTTCTTCGGCGCCATCATAAGCTCGGAAGCGACCGATCAGGATCTCTCCGTCGCACACATTGATCCTTCCTCAGCGCTGCCGATCTCCGTGGACGTCGCTCTCCAGGGCGTCACCGACGCGCAGCAACATGGCGTTACTGTGCAGTTCAATGGCGCCACTCTCGGCGAAATGGACTTCCTCGGTCTGGCGCTCGCGCAGCAATCTTTCCCGGTCGAATCCTCGTTGCTCCAGAACGGCAGCAACACCGTCACCCTCACGGCTTTGAATGGCGACAACGACGTCAGCCTCGTGCAATCCATCGCGCTCCATTACGCGCACACCTATGCCGCGGACGCGGACTGGCTCCGCGCCACCGCTTCTGCCGGTTCGGAACTCCACCTCACCGGGTTCACTAACCCGCAGATCCGCGTGTTTGACATCACCGATCCGCTCAACATCTCGGAACTCGCCGCCAAGATCTCACCCGAATCGGGCGCTTACGGTGCTGCTTTGGCACTCTCCGCCCACGGGCTTGCTGTTCGCACCATTCTCGCTTTCGCCAACGACGCCATTTCCGCCCCGGTTTCTCTCGCGCCGCATGTTCCCACGTTCCTCGAAGACAATCGTACTGGCGCCGACGTTGTCATCATCACGCATCCCGATTTTGTCACCAGCCTTGCGCCGCTTGTGCGCCTGCGCGAATCACAGGGCCATCACGTCTCTCTCGTTACCACCGACCAGCTCTTCGACGAGTACAATTACGGCGAGCGCAGCCCCTTTGCCATCCGCAGCTTTCTCCAGGAAGCCGCCTCCGTTTGGAAGAACAAGCCCCAGTCCATCCTGTTCGTTGGCGATGCCTCCTTCGATCCACGCGATTATTTGGGTCTCGGCGATTTCGATTTTGTGCCCACGCGCATCATCGAAACCGCGGCTTTCAAGACCGCATCCGACGATTGGTTCACCGACTTTGCTCAGAATGGTTTCGCCACAATTCCTACTGGCCGATTGCCCGTGCGCACCTCCGCCGACGCCGATCTCGTCGTTTCCAAAATCACGGGCTACGAGCACGGCAGCTCTGCCGGCTCCTGGAATTCGCAGGCTTTGCTGATCGCCGATCAGAATGTCGATTCCAACTTCACCGCTGCTGCAACTTCTGCCGCGGCCACCCTTCCGGCCACGCTGCAGGTCTCAGAGATCTTTGCCGACTCGCTCGATACCGCTACCGCCCGCTCCCAGATTCTCGCCGCTCTCAATAACGGTGCGCTCTTGGTCGATTACAACGGCCACGGCGCCGAGCAGCAGTGGTCTTTCGCCGATCTCTTCGACACCACCGACGCCGCTGCACTCTCCAACGGAGGACGCCTCCCCGTCTATCTCTTGATGGATTGCCTCAATGGATTCTTCCAGGATGTTTACGCCGAGAGCCTTGCCGAGTCTCTTCTGCTCGCTCCCAACGGAGGCGCAGTCGCCGTCTGGGCCTCTTCCGGTTTCACCCAGCAATCGCCGCAGTCCACGTTGAATCAGGCATTTCTGCACTTTTTCGCCGGCAATCCAAATCAATCCCTCGGCCGCCTCGTGCTTCAGGCGAAGGCCGGCACCACTGACAACGATGTCCGTCGTACCTGGATTCTTTTTGGCGATCCCGCGATGAAACTCCAGTTCGTGCCCGCAGCCATTCCTGCGCAAACTACTGCGCCAAAGTCTCAGCCCGTCACTATTCCCGTAAGCAATCGCCCCTGTCTTCCTGTAGCTGTCTGTTCGAAGGAGAAACAACGCCAATGAGAATCGCTCGCTTCTTTTCCAGGGCCGGATTTTTCGTTTTTTCTTGCGTCTCTGTGCCTGCGCTGGCGCAAACGCCACCCGCGAATCCTTCTCTGGGGCTTGTCGCCAAATCCGTCTCCGGTCACATCGGCGATGCCGCTGCCCCTGAAGGCGCCACCGTCTATTCCGGTGACTATCTTTCGACGGAGGACGCTGGCTCCATGCTCGTTCGCGTCGGCCCACTTTCCCTTGAACTCCAGGGCTCCTCGGCCGTGCACATCTATCGCGCTCCCTACGGCGCGGTCGTTGAACTGAATCATGGCACCGTGGTTTACACTACGCCCGGTGGTCACGAGAATATTGTCATCGTTGCTTCCGACGTGCGGGTCACGCCCGTGCTCTCCCTCGCCGACCTGGGCCGCGTCTCGATGGTCGATCCCTGCGATATCACGGTCTACAGCCAGCGCGGCCAGGTCAATGTGCAGGTTGGTTCGGAGTCCCATCTGATCGAAGAAGCCAAGGCCTACCGCGTCCGTGCGGAGAACGAAATCAGTTACCGCAAGTATCTTTCTCCCGATGCCAGTGATTACCACGACTACCACGAGCATCGCCCTTGCGCGCCGGTCGAGATGGTGAAAGGGAAGCTTCCCATCGCTCCGGGCCAGAGCCGTTTCTTGTATGTCGCCGTCGGCGTTGTCGGAATAGCCACCGTGTGGGGCATCGACAGGGCACTCGAAAGCCCCAATCGCCCGTAGCCACCAGTTCCCCCGCACTTCTCTGATTTATCTTTGTAGGTGTCGAGCACTGCTCGACACCATCTCGGCATCCACCACTCAAAATCTGTCATTTCGACCGGAGGGACGGCGTTTTTTGCCGTCCCGGAGTGGAGAAATCCCTCTTCGACTTCGGATTCCAGGATGAATCTTTCTTTTTGTCACGAGGCCCCACAGTTTTCCCAGGGCGCGCTGTTCTTGCCAGTGCTCTTGCCTATCCCGCCATCAATTGTGTCCGCCGGAGATCTCTCGCACAATCGCCCCCACAAAATTCTTCGCATCTCCGAACAGCATCAGCGTCTTATCCAGGTAATACAGCGGGTTTTCAATCCCCGCGAATCCCGCGCCCATGCTTCGCTTGATCACCATCACGGTGTGCGCCTTGTCCACGTCCAGAATCGGCATTCCGTAAATCGGGCTGCTCGTATCCTCTCTTGCCGCCGGATTGGTCACGTCATTTGCCCCGATGACCAGCGCCACGTCCGTTTGCGGAAAATCCCCATTGATTTCATCCATCGCCAACAGTTTGTCGTACGGAATGTCCGCCTCCGCCAATAGCACGTTCATGTGGCCCGGCATGCGTCCTGCCACCGGATGGATGCCGAATTTTACGTCCACGCCGCGCTTGGTCAGCGCATCGTACAATTCGCGCACCTTGTGCTGCGCCTGCGCCACCGCCATCCCGTACCCCGGCACGATCACCACTTTGCTCGCTGCCGTCAAGATGCCTGCCGCTTCCTCCGGCGACGCGCTGCGCACCGGCCGCGCTTCCTTCGCTCCCGCCACCGTGGCCTGTTCCTGTCCAAACGCGCCAAACAGCACGTTCGTGAAAGAGCGGTTCATCGCCTTCGACATGTTCACCGAAAGGATGAAGCCGGATGCTCCGTCCAGCGCTCCCGCGATAATCAGCAGTTTGCTCTGCAGCACAAATCCCATTGCCGCCGCCGACAATCCCGCATAGGAATTCAACAGCGAAATCACCGTGGGCATGTCCGCTCCGCCAATCGGAATAATCATCATCACGCCGAACACCAGCGGAATCCCGATCATGAACGGAAACAAATACATTTTTTCCGGATGCAGCACCAGGATCGCCGCAATGCCGATGGCAATCGCCAGCAGTCCCAGGTTCACGAAATTCTGGCCTTTATAGGTAATCGGCCGCTGCCGCAGCACTTCCTGCAGCTTCCCCGCCGCCATCAAGCTGCCCGTAAACGTCAGCGCTCCCAGGATGACCTCCAGGGACAGCACGCCCATCATGAGTCCCGGTACATTCGGCGCCCGCAAGTAAAACTCCGACGTTCCTACCAGCGTCACGCACAACGCTCCAAACGCATGGCTCAACGCCGTCCGCTGCGGCACCGCGGTCATCGCCACTCTTCCCAGCGGCACGCCGATAATCGTTCCCAGCACCAGCCCGATCGCGATCAACTTGTAATCAACGATGCCCTGATGCAGCAGCGTCCCCGCCACGGCCAGCAACATCCCTGCCTCGCCGGCCCACACGCCGTGCCGCGCGGTCACCGGGGAACTCAGCCATTTCAGCGAAAGCACGAACAGCGCCGTCGCGATTAGATACGTCACTTCGATCAGGTGTTCTGTCGCGATCATGTGCGTCACGGCTTCCTTGGCCCGCTGGCCTTGAACATCTTCAGCATGCGGTCCGTGATCATGAAGCCGCCCACGATGTTGCTCGTCGCCGCCACGATGGCGATCGTTCCCAGGATCTTTGCCAGCGCGCTCTTTCCTTCGCCCACCAGGATGATCGCCCCCACCACCGCGATCGCGTCCAGGGCGTTCGTCAGCGACATCAGCGGCGTGTGCAGCAGCGGTGACACTCGCCGGATTACTTCAAATCCGATAAACGCCGCCAGCATGAAGACGTACAAGCCGGTCATCAGATCCAGTTTCATCGGCTTTCCCCTCCTCCCGGCGTTGTCTGCAAAGCCGGCAACGCGAAAAATTCTCGTACCCGCGCGTTCACGATTTCTCCCTCATGCGTCACCAGCGTTTCCCGCATGATTTCATCCTGTAAATTCAGTTGCAGTTTGCCTTCTTTTGTCAGGTGCAGCAGAAACGACGTCACGTTGCGCGCATACATCTGGCTCGCGTGATACGGCACCATCGCTGCCAGGTTGTACTCGCCAATAATCGTCACCCCGTGAATTACCGCCGTCTCGTCCGGCTTGGTCAGCTCGCAATTGCCGCCGCGCTCCGCGGCCAGGTCCACGATCACGGATCCCGGCGACATCCGCTCGACCATGTCCTTCGTCACCAGCACCGGCGATTTCTTTCCCGGGATCACCGCCGCCGTGATCACCACGTCGCTTTCTGCCACCACCTTGCCGAGCAGTTCCCGCTGCTTCTGATAGAAGCTTTCGTCCTGCGCTTTGGCGTACCCGCTCGCGTCCTGCGCGTCCTTTGCTTCAATGGCCAGCTCCACGAATCGCCCTCCCAGGCTCTGCACCTGTTCTTTTGCCGCCGGGCGCATGTCGTACGCCGAGGCCACCGCCCCCAACCGCCGCGCCGTGGCGATCGCCTGCAGTCCCGCCACGCCCGCGCCGATGATCAGCACGCGTGCCGGTGTTATCGTTCCCGCCGCCGTCGTCAACATCGGGCACATTCTCGGCAGCGTGTTGGCGGCCAGCAACACCGCTTTGTACCCGCAGATCGTCGCCATCGAAGACAGCGCGTCCATGCTCTGCGCCCGCGTGATGCGCGGCATCAGCTCCACCGAAAACGACGTCACCCCGCGCTCCGCGATCTCCTGAACCGTCTTCACTGTTCCTAGCGGCCGCAAGAATCCCACCAGCGCCTGACCCTTGCGCAACAGCGGCAGGTCCGCGCTTCCCGTCTTGTCATTCGCTCCGTGGCATAAGAACTGCACGATAATGTCCGCGGTCGCAAACACCTCTTTGCGGTTCGCGGCCATCTTCGCGCCCTTTTCCACATACTCCGCGTCCAGGTAGCCGGCTGCCTGGCCCGCGCCCGCTTCGATCAACACATCCAACCCGGCCTTCTTCAGATTCGGGAGCATCGCCGGCACCAGTGCCACGCGCCGCTCTCCTGGATAACCTTCTCGGGGCACACCAACGATCATGTACCCTCCTTCCTTCTCCGCAGTTCCTTCAACTTCAATTTACTCTCCCGCATTCGGCCCTAAGAAACTCAAGTAATTTGTCATTCCGACCGGAGGAGCGGCGCTCTTGGCCGTCCCGTAGCGGAGGAATCCCTCTGCAACTTCTAATTCCAGGCTAATCCGCGAGGCAAGCACGCACCCACAGTCTTCTACCGAACTGCCAGCGGCAGCCTGGTCCATTCGTGGATGCTCGTCCGGAGTCGAGGGTGGAGCGAATGCCCCTCTTCCAACAGGCGGAACGCAGCCATGCTACTCGCATCTGCCGCGCCATCCCCACTTTCTTGTTTTGACCGCCGAATTCTATCTCCAACAACCTTCGAGTGACAAGCGCGCATCCCCTCTACTGCGCCCCTCACGATCGCTTCGCAATTCTTGCCCAGGATAAGAGCTCCCCTACTACTTCATCCCTTCATACACGGCCCGCGCTTCCCGCAATCTTTTCATCACCAGGTCCTTCTCCGCCGCCGAATTCCAATCCGGATATTTCTCGGTCACCTCGATTGTCCGGTCAATCCATGCCTTGAAATACTCCGCGCCCTCCTGCGAATACGCTCGTTTTCCGCCGATGGTCACATACACGGGACTTGTCGTCGCATACGCATAGTTATCCAGCACGGGATACTCCGCCTTCTCGCTCCAGGCCCGCAACACGCACCATCCGCTCTCATTGAGTGGAATCGTCCCTGCCACATCTGCCGTGTCGCGCGCTCCTTCCAGCTTCAGTTCTCGCGCCACACTCCCGTTGCACACCACCTGCAGATGATCCACCGGCACGATCGACCGCAATTTCGCGGTGAAGGGAACTGCGCTTTGCGCCGCATCAAATTTCAGTTCGCTTCCCACCATCTCCCCGCCCATCTTGAACTCGATCAGCGGCCCATTCGTCGCAAACGTCCGCCCATTCTTCAATCCATCCATCCACGTTTCTATATTTGCCGGCCAACCGGGCGTCCACACGTACACGCGGTCGAATCCCACCTGCCCGCGGATTGGCGCCGCATAATCCGCCGTCGCATCCGTTCCTCCGCCCGCTGGCAAGCGAAAGCCCAGGTTCAGCAGCTTGTACCACACCACCGCCGTGGATTTGTGGTCGCTGAACCCCACAATTTCCATGTAGTCCAGCTTCCCCAGCGCCACATCCACCGGCAATTCATCCGTAATCTTCTGCGCCGGCTTCGCAAACGGGTCCGGCACCTCATCAAACGGATGCACCGCTCCCACCAGAGCCCCCTGCGCATGCGCCATGTCATACACATCCGCATTCATCGGATATAAACTCGCCGCCGCCGTATTCGGATACCCCGCATATCCCGGTAGCAACAAATGATCTTTTAACCTCAATACCCCGCGGTGCCCCCAGTAACTCGTGTGGAATTCCTGTCCCTGCACCAGGAGCACGTCCGGATCGTGTAAACCCTTTTCCTCCACACCATTCTTAGGAACAAAATGCAAGAATTGAATATCGGGAAATCTTTGCTCCTTATTTACGGTCAGCTCATGAATCACTTCGAGTCCTTCGCTTTCTCCCTGCTCGACCAGGTGCTCTGGGTTGTTCCGGTATGTTCCTCCATAATTCATGTGTACATGAAGGTCCGATGCGACCCAATGGTCCTCTCGTCCGCCATTGAAATCCAGAGGCTCTAATGTCGCGTCGACCCCGGAGACTTTCTCGGCTTTCACCCCTACAATCGTTCGAAATGGTCTAGCCTCCAGTCCTTGCGATACTTCGATGGTGAGTTTTCCAGCAGGAACCTCAACCTTCGCGTCCACGCCCTCTCCCGTGTGGAAATAATGTCTTTCCAGCGCGCGCTCGTTCCGGTCATATCCGTCGTCAGCTTGAATCCACGCATCCCTGGGAGCAAACGAGCGGCCAGCTTCATCGGTGATAGCAATTCGGACATTGGAGGAAATGCTCGGGCCTTCGGCGTTGATCTCGAGTATGCCATGAGGATGCAAATAATTTCGATTCGCCGCCTCCAGCTTCCCTCCAGCTCCTCCCTGAAGCTCCTGCCAGTGGATCACCGTGGACCCCGTTTTATTTGAGACGAAAGCGAGGACATTTCCATCCGGCGACCACCTCACATTTGTCTCGTCCCAATTGTCATACGTCACCGGGAATGCATCTCCTCCGTCTGCCGGCAGCACCCACAAGTTGTGCCACTGCCTTCCCAGATACGAGCTGTACACCATTCGCGAGCCATCCGGCGAAAAGTCCGGCCGCGCTTTCCAACTCGTCTCCTCGTAATGAATTTCGCGCGCCTCCGCTCCCGGCTCCGCTTTCATCCGCCAGAAGCCGCCGGTCCCGTGAATGTGCCCGCGGTTTGAAACGAACAAAATCTCTTTCCCGTCTCGCGTCCACACCGGATTGATCTCCATGTCGTATTCGCTGTAGTAGTACCGGGGCAGGGAACTCTTGGTTTCCCCCGTCAGCCGCACCACATTTTCCAGCGCTCCATCTTTCACATCTGCCATGAACACGTGGAAATGCTTGTTGTACTGCGTCGAAACCCAAACAATCTTTTTCCCATCCCGCGACCACCGCGGCTCCACATTCACCGCTCCACCACTCGTCAACTGCTTCGTCTTCCCACGCGCCAAATCCAGCAGCCACAACTCCATCGCGTCCTTCTGATACGACACGTACACCACGCTCTTCCCATCCGGCGACCAATCCGGCTGGTAGTCGTATCCCGGTCCGTCCGTCAATTGCGTAGCGTCTCTCGTTCCCAGGGTTTGCCGCCAGAGCGATCCCGCCATCGAGTAAATCAGCTCTTCCGAATCCGGTCCCCAAGTCAGGCTGCTCGGTCCGCTCGTCAACTGCGGCAAATACAGTTCGCGGTAATAATAAGGATGCGGCTCATCAATCTGTGGCAGCACCGGCCGCCGTTGTGCGCTCGCCGGAAGGGCGATTCCCGTCACTAGCAAACAAACAAATCCCAGTACTCGTTTCAACTCAACCTCCGCTCACCCGCATACTATGCCAAAACGCGTAGGGGCGCAGCATCGCTGCGCCCCGGTCACCTCGGTCGAAAGTCTTTCTTTACTTAAAACTTAAAACTGATAATTCCCTCACGCCAGCCCCGCCTTCGTCAGCGGCATCTCCCTAATTCGCTTTCCGGTTGCCGTAAACACCGCGTTATAAATCGCCGGCGCCACGGGCGGCAATCCCGGCTCGCCAACTCCTGCCGGCGGCGCATCGCTCTCCACAATGTGCACATTCGTCTCCCGCGGCGCCACGTTCATCCCGGCAATTTGGAAGCTGTCGAAGTTGGACTGGTCGATCACGCCATCTGTCGCTGTGATCTCCCCGTAAAACGCGATGCTCGTGCCCATCACCGCCGCGCCTTCAAACTGCTGCCTTACCGTCGTCGGATTCACGATCGTTCCCGCGTCCAGCGCCGTGTCTACCCGGCGGATATTAACCTGCCCGTCCTTCACTTCCGCCTGCACCACCGTCGCCACATACGTCAAGAAGCTGCGGTGCACTGCCAATCCCATCCCAAATCCGTTCCCCAGCTTCTGTTTCCCCCAGCCGGATTTTTCCGCCGCAAGTTGCACCACTCGCCGGAATCTCGCGATATCGATCGGGTAATCCGCGTACTCCCCGTCGTAGTTCGTGTAATCCTTCGGCAACTCCTCTCTCGGCATGATGCGATCCGGTCCCAGCAGCGCCAGCACGTACTCCAACTGATCCTTCCCGGCAGCGTGCGCCAGCTCTCCCACGAACGAGTGCACCCCGAAGGCGTGATAAATATTCGCCACCGAGCGCAGCCATCCAATCCGCGTGTGCGCCTTCGCCGGTCCGTTTTCCGCCCGGTGGTTCGGGATCGCGAATGGAATATCGCTGAACCCCAATCCAATCTCTCCGGCATCCGCATACAGCCCCTTCGGATCAAACGTCGACGCAATCGGCGGGAACACGCTTCGTTGCAGCCACGCCGTCGGCTTTCCGTCCGCTCCCAGCGACGCCTTGAAATACATCGCCGCCACCGAATGAAAAGCGTCGAACTTGATGTCGTCCTCCCGGCTCCATACCACCTTCACCGGTTTCCCGGTCTTTTTTGAAAGCACCGCCGCTTCCACGATGAAATCTGGGAAAGACTTTCTTCCAAACGCGCCGCCCAGCAGCGTCATGTGCACCGTCACATCTTCCTTCTTCAATCCCACTGCTGCCGCCACCGCCTCCTGCGCTCCCTGCGGATTCTGCGTGGGCGCCCACGCCTCTACTTTCCCGTTGCGGTACACCGCCAGCGCCGCCGGCGGTTCCATGGGGGCGTGCGCCAGCATCGGCGCGTAGTATTCCGCCTCTACAATCTTTCCGCCCTTCGCGAACTCCCGATCCACATTCCCATTTTCCCGCACCACCTTGCAGGGCTTTCGCGCCGTGGCTTCCAGTTCCTTCCGGTACGCGTCGGAGTTCCACACGCTATGCTCGCTCTGACCCCACTCGATCTTCAATTTCTTCTTGCCTTGGAACGCCGCCCAGGTGTTGTCTGCAATCACCGCCACGCCGCCCAGCGCCTGCATGGTCACCGGTGGCTTGAACGCGTCGATCGTCGCCGTCTGCTTTACGCCCGCAATCTTCAGCGCCGCGGAATCATCCACGCTTTTCACCGCACTCCCGAACACTGGTGGATGCGCCACCGACGCATACACCATCCCCTCCATCTGCACGTCCTGGCCGTACACCGCCTTGCCCGTGGTCATGTCCTTCAAGTCATACCCCGAGGCCGCCTTGCCGATATACCGCCATTCGCTCCGCGGCTTCAGTTGCAACTCCTCCTTCTTCGGCACAGGCAGCTTCGCCGCCGCGGACGCCAGTTCGCCGTAACTGAGTTTCTTCCCGCTCGGTTTGTGCACCACCGTGCTCAGTTCCGTGGCACATTCCTTTTCCGGCACGCCCCATGTCTGAGCCGCCGCGCGCACCAGCATCAGCCGTGCACTCGCGCCTGCCTGCCGTAGCGTCTCGAAGAAACTCTTCACGGAATGCGACCCGTCCGTGTCCTGGTCGCCATACTTTTCGTCCCCCGTGGCTGACTCCACTTTCACTTTGGTCCAGTCGGCATCCAGTTCATCGGCGACGATTCGTGGAAGCCCCGTGCGGTTCCCGCTGCCCATTTCCGCCCGGTGCGCCACGATGTACACCATTCCGTCCGTGGCAATCGCCAGGTACACATTCGGCCGCAACGCCGCGTTCGCCATCGGATCTTCGCCCGCGCTCACCGTTGCGCCCAGCAACTTCTCCGGCAGAATCTGCACGCTCAAAACCAGCGCGCCTGTTCCCAGCATCCCCCGCAAGAATCCGCGACGGCTGACGTTTTCGATTTGAATCATGTCCTCACCCGGTCTTTTCTCGACGAAAATCACGGAAAATCCGTCGACGACCGCCTTCTATCCTACCCGCATTCCTGTTCCTTGCAACCCCAACCCGGCTCCCCCGGCGTCTACTCGCTAGGGTCCAGCACCGCTGGACCCCATCTAGGCAGGATCCTTCGTTTAACCAACTCCGCATCTCTTCAACTCCATCCCTTCTAGTGCACAATTCCCCTCCTCCCCTTCTCATCCGCATTGTGAATCTTTCTCTTCCGCGGCACTCTGGAGGGCAGGGGATTCTCTTCCATGTACGAGCCATTCCTGCAACGCGCCATCGCCCTCGCCATCGAAAATGTGAACTCCGGCCAGGGTGGCCCCTTCGCCGCTCTGATCGTCAAGGACGGCAAGATCATCGCCGAAGGCGCCAACCGCGTCACCTCTGCCAGTGACCCGACCGCCCACGCCGAAATCGAAGCCATTCGCCAGGCCTGTCGCGTCCTCGGCAACTTCCAGTTGTCCGGTTGCGATCTCTACGCTTCCTGCGAACCTTGCCCCATGTGCTTCGGCGCGATCTATTGGGCTCGCCCGGACCGTGTCCTCTACGCTGCCAGCGCCGCCGATGCTGCCGCCGCTGGCTTCGACGACGCCTTTATCTACGAAGAACTCCGTTGCCCGCCCAGCGACCGCCGTCTCTCCATCACGCAATTGCTCCATCCGGAAGCGCTGCGTCCCTTCCAAGCCTGGCTCTCTTCCTCTTCCAAAAAACCCTACTGATCGCAATTCTCACCATCACGCCATTCCTGCCGGGCCGCCGCCTCCCTGCTCCCGCCCAAATCTCCGCCTCGCCTTGCTCATCTTTCCTTCCGCTGCCATACTTCTCTCCCGCACAAAGAAAGGCCTTTTTGATGAAACGTGAATACCATCGCTGGTTGTCTCCGCGCCTCGGCCTCGATCTCGGTGTCGTTGCCTACGGCCATTGGGGCCCGCCGCTCCTGGGTTTTCCCACCAGTGCTGGCGACGAATGGGAACTCGAAGGCCAGGGCATGGTCGGCGCCCTCGCCGATTTCATCGATGCTGGCCGCATCAAGCTCTATTCCGTCAACTCCATCAACGGCCTCAGCTTTTACAACAAAGGCGCTCACCCGTTTCACCGCAGCTATGTCCAATCCGTTTTCGATTCCTACCTCCGCGAAGAGGTCGTTCCCTTCATCTGGGATCACTGCCAATCGCAAATCGCCATTTCCACCATGGGCGCTTCCTTCGGCGCCTATCACGCCGCCAACACCCTGTTCAAGCATCCCGACGTCTTCAAGCGTTGCTTTGCTATGTCCGGTGTCTACGATCTGCGAAATTTCATGGACGGGATGTACGACAACAATTTCTACTTCAACAATCCCGTCGATTACCTCGCCAATCTCTCCGATGGCTGGTATTTCGAGCAGTACAATTCCTGCGACATCCACCTCATCACCGGCACCGGTCCCTGGGAAAATAGCGCCCCACCTATCGCCTGTCCGAAGTGTTGTCCAGCAAAGGGATTCGCCACTCCGTGGACAACTGGGGTCCCGAAGGCGGCCACGACTGGCCCTTCTGGAAGCGCCAGATGCGCGAATACGTCTCCCGCCTGTTCTAGCTGCTCGGCCAGCTTCTAACGGTCACTTTGCGTTCCGCCGCCGTCGCGAGAGCGCATACGTCTGTCGTAGGTAAACGCCTAAAATCGCTTTGTATTTTCGTTTAGAGTCGTATAAAGTCATTCACTCGGCTGAGCCCAAGCGATTTCTTGCCTGCCCCGCCAAGGCAGGCGCACATGGGGGGCTGGATGATCCGTCTACGCAGTTTTCTGTTTCTGCTGTTTTTCGCGGGTTCGATTTCTTGCACGCAAGCGCAAACCGCCGGCGACACTCCTTCGCAACCCTCTTCCGCGCAACCTACTCCCGCGAACTCCGGCGGAGATTTCTTCCGCGACTGGTTCAGCATGGTCTCCGCAACGCAGGCCGCACAGCCCCATTGGATGACTCCCGTTGCTACCACCACGCCTCGCCTCGAACAGGAGTTCCGCTATGACATTTTCTGGCAGACAAATAGCGCGGACGTCACCCGCGAAAACTACGGCGGTGCCAAGGGCCTCGAGTTGATCCCGCAGAGCCACGTCGAAGTGATCCTCGTCGCGCCGCCTGCCTACATCGTCCACAACTCCCCCACGGTTCAAAATGGCTTCGGCGACTGGGGCTTTCTCGTGAAGTACCGCATCCTCTCCGCCAACGAGGAGCACGGCAATTACATCCTCACCGCTTTCTTCCAGACCACCCTCCCGACCGGGCAATACAAGAACGGCGCCACCGACGCCATCATCACTCCCACCATCGCCTACGGCAAAGGCTTCGGCCACTTCGATATTCAAGGCACGTTCGGCGCCTCTCTTCCAACCGGCAATGAAGCCAAAATTGGCCGCACCTACCCCTGGAATAATGCGTTTCAATATCATCTCTGCCGCAAGTTCTGGCCCGAACTCGAAATCAACTACACCTATTTCCAGGACGGCCCGGACGACGGCAAAACTCAGGTCTACCTGACGCCGGGTATCGTGCTTGGCAGGTTCCACCTCTGGAAACGGTTGGCGCTCTCCGTCGGTGGTGGCTTTCAAATCGCCACCACGCACTTCTACACCACCAACCACAACGGCATCTTCACCGTGCGTCTCCCGTTCTGAGCCGCCGCAAGCAGTTTTTTTTGGAAGGCCGGGGCTTCAGAGTCTGTTTGAATACGTCCATTTTTCGTCAGGGCATGGCTTCACAGGTTGCGGAAAACTTCGCAGTTCAGGGGGTCGGAGCTTTAGCTCCGACATTAAGTGCTTGGGTATCATTGGGCTTTAGCCCCTGAGGAAACTCTTTTCCGCGATTTTTCGGGAACCTGTTAGGCCAGCCCCAGATGATCCAGGTGGTAGCGCCCCTTCTCGATCACCTGATCCTCATCGATCCACACGTCGCAATTCCGCGTCAGCACGTCCACATGCGTCCGCGACTTCCAATTCGCATGTGTCTGGTTCCCGTACGGATCGCCAAATGCGATGTGCACTCCCGGAAATTTCTCGTCCTGCAGCAGCACGCCGATCATCCGCGACAACCCCAGGTTCGTTCCAAACGCCAGTTCCCCCACCCGGTCGCTGTTCTCGTCCGTGTGGCAATACGCCCAGAACTCCTCTTCCAGATCCTTCCGCCCGCACTCCGCCTTCTTCAGTCTTCCTCCCGCAATCTTCAGCACCAGCGGCGTCGCCTGCAAATCCCCGTATTTCCCGTTGAAATAATCTCCCGCCGTCGCGTCGCACACAAACGTGCCGTCCACCGTCGCCGGCGTCGTGAACACTTCCCCCGCCGGCAGGTTCGACCAGTATCTCGGGCTGATCAGCCCGCTCGTCTTCACCCAATCCAGCCCACGGTCAAAGTGCGCGCTGATCGCAGTCCCCGCCTCTGTCTTTACCGTCAGCTTTTCCGCCCTCAACATCCGCTCGCGCAGCCGCTCGCTCAAGCGATCCACCAGCCGGTAGTCCGCGCGCATCCCCTGCTGCATGATTTCCGGCGTCACCCCAATCATGTGCGCGTAGCGGATCTGCCTCCGTTCCACCACCCTGACGATCGCCATTCGCGCGGTCAGCTCGCCCGGCTGCGGCGTCATGCACAAGATCCCGACGTCGGCCTTCTCCAACGCTTCCAGCACCGGCTCTGGCGCGCTAATCATCGGCCGCGGCCCAAAATCCTCCAGCAACAGTCCCGTGATCTCCGCCCCACGCTCTTGCAGCGCCTTTTCCAGGCTCGCCGCCACCTCCCGGCTCACCTCATCCGCGATCAGCGTCACGCGCTCGTTCGCGCGCACGCTCAGGCAAACTTCCACGGCGTTCTTCGCGCCCGGCATCAGCTCATTCGGTGCGGTCCCAAAAGACATTCTTACTATTTTACCCGAACTGCTCCCCCTGCCAATTCCCTCTGATCAGAAGTAGGCCTGATTCCGATTATCCATCATAGTGAAGAAAGTCACGCCCACCGCAACTTCCCGCATCGGGACTTCTGGCCAACATCGCCTGTCACACCTGGGCGTCGGCGGAAGGCGCGTTCATGCTCGCCCCAAACTGGTAGTTTCCGGATGCGCCGTGATCCAAGCACAATCGCCAAAATGACCAGGGGAATTGGCTCTTTAGGGGGTAGCTCTTCCAGATCGGCACGATGAGTCCCATCTGGCACAGCCCGTGCGGAAAAGCGAGTTGGGCAACCAATAACGCCCGCTATCTTGTTGATTCTGTATGCCAAGCTGGCCGGCCAGCGCTGGGTTACTGGCCTTTCGTGTGCTCGCCCTAGGGCCCAGGGGATGTTCCGCCTGGACGGGAGAGCTCTGAGATGAAGGTGGAAGTGTGCAGGCTCCGCAGAGCCGCTGGATGGGTTCTTTGCGCCTCAATCTTGTGTGTTATATCAACCCGGGGCCAGGAATCACAGAAGCCTGACCTGGGCGGACTCAGCATCGAAGATCTTTCGAAATTGAAAGTCGAGTCGGTTTACGGTGCTTCAAAGTTTCTCCAGAAGGCTGCGGATGCACCCGCCTCGGTAACCGTGGTCACGGCCGAGGAGATCCAAAAACACGGGTATCGAACCCTGGCGGATGTACTTCGAAGCGTCCCCGGCTTCTACGTGACCTACGACCGCAATTACAGCTACGTCGGAGTGCGGGGATTGTCAATGCCAGGGGATTACAACGCGCGCATTCTCTTTCTGCTTGATGGGCACCGCGTAAACGACAACATTTTCGACGGAGCGTATGTGGGTACCGAATTCCCGGTCGATGTCGATCTGATTGACCGCATTGAGATCATTCGGGGACCTAACTCCTCGGTCTACGGCACAGGAGCATTTGTCGCGGTCATCAACGTGATCACCAAGCGGGGCCGCGATTTGAGCGCCACCGAACTCTCCGCCGAAGCCGGAAGTTGGAATTCCTACAAAGGACGAGTGAGCTACGGCGGCCGTTTTGACAGCGGCCTTGAAACACTCCTCTCCGGCTCTTTCTACAACAGCCAGGGGCATACACGGCTCTTCTATCCGGAGTTTGACAATCCTGCCACCAACAACGGGATTGCTGAAAACGCCGACGGAGATCAGGCCTACAACGTGTTTGCCGACATCATCTACCGGGATTTCAACATCCATGTCGTCGACGCCTCTCGTACCAAGCACATTCCGACCGCTTCATTCGGTACTGTCTTCGACGATCCACGGACCCGAACCACCGATGCCCGTAGTTATGTCGATCTCCAGTACCACCACATGTTCGGATCCTGGGAGACGCTCGTACGGACCTCATACGATTGGTACAACTATCACGGGATCTACACTTACGACTATGCGGGCAGAGGCATCCCGCCGTACACGGAGAACTACGACGCTGCCAACGGAAGCTGGTGGGACCTTCAGTGCGATGCTTCCCGAATCTTTTTCAAACGACACCGGGTCACCCTCGGCACAGAATTCCGCCAGGATATACAGCAACAGCAAGTGAACTACGATATCCAGCCTTATTACCTCTACGATGACGACCACCGCACTGCGCGGGTTGGGGCATTGTATTTTCAGGACGAGTATTCCATTCGCAAGAACCTGGCCTTTGTGGCGGGCCTGCGCAGCGACTGGCATGAAAAATATGGAAACATGCTGAGTCCACGACTAGGTATCCTCTTTACTCCGAAGCCGAACACGGACATCAAGGCGAGCTACAGCTGGGCGTTTCGTGCACCCAACAGCTATGAAAGCTTCTATGCCGGCAACAAGACCAATACAGCAAATCCTTCCTTGAAGCCGGAGAAGATTCGCAGCTGGGAATTGGACCTGGAGCATCGTTTCGGGAAGACGTATTCCGTATCAGGCGCCGGTTTTTTGAATCGGATTGACGATCTGATCGAGCAGAATATTGACCCTCTCACGGGCCACCCTTTCTATACGAATTCAGCCCCAGTGCAAACGAAGGGGATCGAAGTCGAGCTGAGAGCAAAATGGCTGGGCGGCCTGGAAGGCGCGATAGCGTATACCTTACAAGACTCCAGGAACGTTGTCACCGGAGACGTGCTGACCAATTCTCCAAAACAATTGGCCCAGGCGAATCTCAGTGTTCCTCTGCTGCAGAAGAAGCTCTTTGCAAGCGCCGATGCCCAATATGTGAGCGAGAGAAGAACAATCGCGCAAACAGAATTGGGCGGCTTCTTCGTCATGAACCTGACCGTTTTCAGCCGCAAAATGACGGAGAAGTTCGACTTTTCCGGCGGTCTCTACAATCTTTTCGATAAGCGCTACGCCGACCCGGCCAGCATCGAACATGTGGAAGCCTCGATTCCGCAAGACGGGCGAAGCTTTCGGATAAAACTGACCTATCGGCCTCATTTGAGTGCAAAGTAGGTGTGGAAAAATATCAGCCCCGTGATCAATATGCAGCAGCAAAGCTGCTCAGTGCACAAGGCGAACTTCCGGCCAGTGGGCAAACTTACAGCCCGTCCGATCCGTGGACTGCTCCGCGTGCCGCTAGTATTCTGCCTGGCATACGCCATGATACCCAGTATTGCCGCCGGGCACGGGGACGCCGCGGGTGAGTACGAATTGAAAGCAGCGATGCTCTATAACCTGACGCGCTTCGTCGAATGGCCGCCCGCGGCCTACCCCGAACCGCAAGCTCCGATCCAGCTGTGCATCCTCGGGCGAGATCCATTCGGAAGCTCTTTGACATCCATTGTCCTCAAACAAACCGTTAACGGCAGGCCGGTGCTGATTCGCCACTGTCAAAATGATAAGGGAATCCGGGCTTGCCACCTCCTCTACATCAGCTCTTCTGAGAGGAAAGCCACCGTTCAGATCTTCTCAACTCTGAAAGGCTCAAGTGTCCTTACAGTCGGAGAAATGACGCAGTTTGCCGCGCATGGCGGCATGATTCAATTCTTCTTGGAAGACCAACAGGTGCGCTTCGATATCAATCTGGATGCGGCCTCGCGGGCAGGGCTCAAAATTAGCTCAAGACTGCTCGTGCTCGCGCGCATTGTCAAAGATCAGGGCGGCAATGAGAAAAGCGGAGACTCCACGATCCCATCGCAACCTTTCAAGGTGGCCGTCTCGTACGTCCCGTCCGGCGACAGAGATCTCGAGCAAGAATCAGCGCAGGCCGCAGCCTCCGCCAAAGAGAGTGATCAGCGACCCGGGAGCCGATAAGAATGAGATTGTTCCTAAGTTCCTCGATCCGACAGAAGCTGGCAGCAGTGATTCTGACGACCAGCTGTCTGGCGTTAGTTCTAGCGAGCGTGGGCTTCGGGCTGTACGAGCGCGCCAGCTACCGGGCGATGATGACCGCTGAACTCTCCGTTCTGGCAGATACGCTGGGAGCGAACGCAGCGGCGGCAGTGATGTTCAATGATCGCAAGTCGGCACATGACATATTAGGAGCGTTGGGGGGCGAGAATCACATTGTCGCTGCCTACCTGTACGACCACCAACGTAAGCCCTTTGTTGAATATCGTCGCACGGGAGTTCCAGAGTCTTTCCAGGCGCCGGCATGGGTCGAGGAGGGCGCCAGATTCGACCAGGAAAATCTCACCCTCTTTCGGAAGGTGTCCTTCGACCATGTAAACGTCGGTTCCATCGTCATAGTCTCTGACCTCAGTGTGCTGCATGCACAATTTCGGCAGTATGCGAAGATTTCTGCCCTTGTATTAGTCGTGTCCATTCTTCTGGCCTTCCTCCTTTCTTCGCAGTTGCTCCGACTGATCACTTCGCCCATCGTGCACCTCGCGGCTGTTGCCAGCAGGGTATCCGCTCAAGAGGACTACTCACTCAGAGCCACAAAGGAAGGGAATGACGAAGTTGGCTCGCTCGTCGGTTCCTTCAACCAAATGTTGGAGGGCATCCAGCAGCGAGATGCCGCCCTGCAGAGTGCGAATGAAGAACTGGAAACTCGTGTCCTGAAGAGAACAGAAGAGATGCGAAGGGCAAAGGACGCCGCCGAAGAAGCCAGCCGCGTAAAGAGTGAATTCCTGGCCAACATGAGCCATGAGATCCGGACGCCCCTGAACGGCATCATGGGCATGACGGACTTGGCGCTTGGAACAGAAATTACCACGGAACAGCACGAATATTTGGATACGGTCAAACAGTCAGCAGATTCACTGCTGGTTGTCATTAACGACATCCTCGACTTTTCCAAGATCGAAGCGGGGAAAGTCGATCTTGAACTAGTCGACTTCAATCTCCGCGATTGCTTGGAATCTACATTGAAGATACTTGCCTTCCGCGCAGATCAAAAAGGGCTGGAACTACTGTGCGAGATAGCTCCGGAAGCTCCGGAAGTTGTGCGGGGAGATTCCAGCCGGCTTCGCCAAATTGTGACTAACTTGGTAGGAAACGCCATTAAGTTTACGAATGAAGGTGAAGTGGCGATGAAAGTTGAGGTGAAGTCGCAAGCCGACGACAACCGCACACTGCAATTCACTGTGTCTGACACAGGGATTGGGATTCTCCGGGAGAAGCAAGCTTTAGTCTTTAATCCGTTTTCCCAGGCGGATACCTCGACGACACGGAAGTATGGCGGAACTGGATTGGGTTTGACGATTTCGGCCCGCCTTGTAGAGCTGATGGGCGGGAGGATTTGGCTAGAAAGTGAAGTAGGGCGAGGAACTAACTTCTTCTTTACGGTGCAGGTGAAGAGTTCAGAAATGCCAAGCGTGGTTGGGAGCATCGCTCCGCCGGAGATCCTGCGCGGGGTAAAGGTCCTGGTCGTAGATGACAATCTCACGAACCGGCGAATTCTGGATGGGATGCTGAAGCGTTGGGAGATGAGGCCGACTCTGGTCGAAGGGGGAGAAGAAGCGCTCGCGGAATTGTCTGCTGCACGGGAAGTCGGGGCGCCCTACGGGCTGATTCTGACGGACATGCACATGCCGAAAATGGATGGTTTTTCCTTGGTGGAGCGAATCCGGCAGAGGCCGGAGCTGGCCACGGCAACCATCATGATGCTGACCTCCGCGGGTCATCGAGGAGATGCGGATAGGTGCAGAGAGTTGGGTGTGGCTGCTTACCTGCTGAAACCCATCCGGCAATCGGAATTGCGCGAAGCCGTTGCCCAAGTCCTGGGCGCGCGCGAACAGACCGGCGCGATTCCGCTGGTCACGCGGTACTCCTTGCAAGACGCGCGCGACCCCATGATGGTCCTGCGAATATTGGTCGCGGAAGACAACGCCGTAAACCAACGGTTGGTGATACGTTTGCTCGAGAAAAGAGGACATCGCGTCGTGTTGGCGGCCGATGGTAGGCAGGCCATCGAGGCACTTGACCAGGGAAGCTTTGACCTCGTTTTCATGGACGTACAGATGCCAGAGACGGACGGACTTGAGGCCACTGGGATCATCCGGAAGAAAGAAGAAAAGACCGGTAAGCACCAACCAATCATTGCCTTGACCGCCCATGCCATGACCGGCGACCGCGATCGATGCCTGGCCGCGGGAATGGATGGTTACCTGACGAAACCCATCCGGCCGCAGGAACTCGATCAGATCCTAGACAGTTATGTGAATCGGCGCATTTCACTGCCTGAGGTGGTCAATTCCAAGTAGGGCCGGAACTGCCGTCCACGACAAAGCTGCTTTTACGCTCAGATAGTCCTGAATCCAGCCGAAACTCGCGTGGCGTGCCCGCAGACTGTTGTGAAAAGCGCTACCCCCCAAAAAGTGTCGCTCTCGCGCGATCAGGCCGGTTTGAGCGCAACTCTTCCCGCATGGTCGGCGATCCGGAAGCTGGCTGGAAACGGGGTTCGAGGAAGTTTGGGAGTAAACTGTCAGTTCACTTGCCGTATAATGTCCTAAACGGAAACTGACCCGCTGTCCCTCATCCTCTTTCTTCCCTGCTGATTGCCCGGCCCCGCTTTCCTTCGCTCCACACGGAACGACGGAATCTGCCCTCCGCCGCTAGTCACATTCGCCAGTCCTGTTGCGCTCAAACGCGTCAAAAATCCTGCCAGCCTTCCGCGGAATAAATACGGCGCGAAATCCACCAGCATCTTCCGGAAATCCACTTTGCCGCCCGCACCGATATGCGGAAACACGTCCCGGCTGACCGGGATGCGCTCCTGCACGATCCAGCAGCCATGCGCCTTGGCCTTCTTTCCTCCGGGCAATGCCTCCTCGATGGCGCGCTCCCAGTGCTTTGCGTCCGTCTCCCAACCCAGTGTCACGCCCATTCCTCCATACTCGTCGCTGGGCTTCAACACCAGGTCCTTCCGGCGTTTCCGTATGTACTTCAGCAGCTCAATCGGCTTTCCGCCGTAATTGCTTTTGACGTCCTGCACAACTCGCGTCCAAGGCACGTGCCGCCAGATCAGTTCGCGTTCCTCCGGGGAAAACAGCGCCGCATTCCTCGCGTCCGTCAGCACCGCAAAAAACGCCTTCACGTGGGTAATCTTGCAGCGAAAATTATTCGCCACGCACACCGCTCCCGCCTCGTATGCCTTCACCAGCGCCGCGCATTCCGCGGGTTTCGCCACAATGTCATTGATCAACACGCGCCGGTACACCAGATCGATCTTCTTCCCCTTCGCTGCCAGATGCTTCCCGTCAAACTCCAATTCCCTCGGGTCCGCCAGAACCACCTGGATTCCCATCGCCTCGAATCTTGCCTGCAGAATCTCAAACTCGCTCCACGTTGGCACTTCCTTCCAATCCACAATCGCCATTTGTGGCCGATTCGCCTTTCCGCCCCATTCCGCATAAGTCGTCATCAGCGCATCCAGCAGCTTCGCGCTCAGCGGGTAACTGTGCACCTCGTACCGCCTTGCAAATTCCTCCATCACCGGCAATTTCCGGAATATATCCGAAAGAGTTTCCGAATAGCCCGCGCCCGCTGGCGATTCCCCGTTGTATTCCGTGAACTTCAGCGAGTCCGGCAGGAGAAACGCGTCCAGTCTCGACGCCGTACTCGCCGGTCCCGGTCCCGCAGCCAGCCGCGCCAGCCGCTCTTCCTCTGGCCGCAAATGGAATTGTGCGAAAAGGGTTTTGTCATTCAGCGCCGCGGTCGTAACCCGCTCCGCCACCGCTGCGATGGCTTCGGCAACGTGCCGCACGCGCCGCTCATCGGCAGGCGACAGAAAATAGGGCCGCAAAAACGGGCAGTGCACTCGCCGCCCAAACGTCAGTTTCGCCGCGCGTACATCCGCCAGGAATTTCTTGGCAAGTGCCGGCGACTTCTTCACCAATGGCCGCAGCAGTTCGTGCCACTGCTCGGCTGCATCGCGATGTTTCCCCGCCGGCTTTCTGGACTTCATCGCTCCGTCGTTCCCAAGGGAGCAGACTGCGCCGCCTGCGCTGTGCGCGGCGCTCCCGTAAACCCTGCCGCCGCCCCAATGCTCAGCATCTCTTCCCAGCGCGGCCAGGTATTCGCCACGTTTCCATGCAGCGCGCGATCGATCACCAACCGCGCCATCTTCTCCACCACATGCTTGAAGTAAAATTCCGTGATCCGGTCCTTCTCGAAATCCGGCGCGGGATTCAGGAAATCGATCGCGTACGGCACGCCATCCTTCACCGCAAACTCGATCGTGTTCATTTCGTAGCCCAATGCCAGATTGATTGTCTGCGCGTCTTTCACCACCCGCGCACCCAGCTCATCCGACAAATATTTGTGCTCCACCAGGTACTTCCGTTCCTTCGGGTCATACGCCACCGGCAAAATGTCCGACTTGCCAAACGTGAAGCACCTCACGTATTGCTCGAAATCGATGAACTCCTGCAGCGTCATGCAATACGGCGAAGTCTTGTCGTACGCCTCCAGCAGTTGCTCCTCGTTATGCACCTTGTAAACGTGCTTCCAACCGCCGCCCGAAAACGGTTTCAGTATCGCCGGCCGCCCCACCGAGTCCAGCAGCCCCACCCAGTCCATTGGATATTTCAGGTTGCGCAGCGACTCCGAGGTGATGTCCACATCGTAGGGATAGCCCTTTTGCGGCAGCAAAATCGTCTTGGGAATCGCAATGCCCAGTTTTGCGGCAACGCTGTAGTTGAAAAACTTGTCGTCCGCCGTCCACCAGAACGGATTGTTGATGACGTACGTTCCTTGCAGCACTGCCTGTTTCAGGTAGCCGCGGTAGTAATCCACCTCATGCGAGATCCGGTCCACAATCACCCGGTATTCCGCCGGCTCGCCCATCCGCGTCCCGCCCAACTTCACAATTTCCGCGCTCACCCCATCCTTTCTCCCCAGTTCGTTTATCCGCGCCAGAAACGCGGGAGGAAAACTGTATTCCCGCCCGCACAACAACCCCACCTTCACCATCGCGCACCTCCCGTTCCCTCTGTTTCGGCTAGCCCTGTGAAGAATCCCGGCCCCATTGTCCTACGCAGTGCTTGCCGCTAGTGTTGTGTCCCACAAGTTCCTTGCACTGCTCTTTAGGGGGTCAGGGCTTCAGCCCTGATATAAAGTCTGCAAAATGAATTGGGCTTTAGCTCCTGAAGACTCTGGACATCTTCACATTATCTTCGGGACACAACACTAGTTGATCACTCCCGCCGTCGCCGACTTCCCATCCTCCGCGCTTCCCCGCGTTTCCCTCACCAAATGCCGCACCACATCCTTCAGGTCCGCGGTCTGCTGGAAAACGCGCAGTTGCCGTTCCGCGCTCGTGCCCTCATTCATGATCGTGTGCACATACTCCACGGCGCTCCGGCTACCCAGATCGTCCACCACGTCATCCACAAATTCCAATAGCTCGGGGATCAGTTGCCTCATCGGCACTTCCTCTTCCTTCCCAAAATCAATCAGCTTTCCCTCGATTCCGTACCGCGCCGCGCGCCACTTGTTTTCTTCAATCAGCGCCCGCCGGTACAGCCGCCAGCCCATATTCCCTTTGTACAGCCGGTGGATCTTCACCACAATCGCCTGCGTCAGCGCCGCAATCGCCACCGCTTCTTCTACCTTCGTGGCCACATCGCACATCCGGAACTCCAGGGTCCCAAACGTCGGGTGCGGCCGCACATCCCACCAGATCTTCTTCCCGTTGTCGATGCTGTTCAGCTTCACCAGCAGATTCACGAAATTCTCGTACGCGCTCCACGACTCAAACGTTTCTGGCACGCCCGTCCGGGGAAATCGCCGGAACACCGTCGTCCGGAACGATTTCAGCCCCGTGTTCCTTCCCATCCAGAAGGGCGAGCTTGTCGAAAGCGCCAGCAGATGCGGCAGGAAATACCGCACCATGTTCATCATGTCGATGGTCGACTGCTTGTCCGGCATGGCCACGTGGATGTGCATCCCAAAGATCAGCAGCGACCTGGCCAGTTGCCCCATCTCTTCCACGATGTGCTGGTAACGCTCTCCCGGCGAAATCACCTGATCGATCCAGTTCGAAAACGGGTGCGTTCCCGCCGCCGCCACCTGCAGCCCCGTGCTTTCGGCCGCGGACACCAGTTCGTTCCGCGTCCGGTGAATCTCCAGCCGCAACTCGCTCACGTTCTCGCAGATCTTCGTCCCGGTCTCGACGATGGACTGGTGCATCTCGCCCTTGACCTGGTCGCCCAATCCATGTGCTGCCGCGGAAAGCAATTGCACCACGTGCGAGCGCAGCTCTAACGTAGCAGGATCAATAATCTGGAATTCTTCTTCGACACCGATGGTGAAGCGGTGAGCCATATTTTGGCCCTCCGGATCGCTTGGTCTCAATGGGCACTTCGGAGCCAGTATCATACCCTCTCCCTCCTCCCATTTGCACCCATCGCTAGGGACCCGGCCTTCCTCCGCTCAATTTGGTCCTAGACGCCCCGCCTCTCCCCTTGGCACACTCACCCTCATGCAGATCTCTCCCTTCCGCATCGAGGAGTACATGGGCAAGTACGAATTTGCCGCCAGGTACCTGCTCTCATCCTCCGACGCCGAATCCCAAACCATTCAAGAAATACTCGCTCTCGAACCTGGCGCCCATGATGCCTTCCTGAACCATTGGTGCGGTTACACCGAATCCCCCGGCGCTCCCTGGCTTCGCGATGTCCTGGCCACCATGTACTCGCAAATCTCTCCCGATCAACTCGTCGTGCTTTCCGCCGCCGAAGAAGCCATCTTCGTCTTCTATCACGCTCTGCTCACGCCCCAGGACCACGCCATTGTCGAAACGCCCTGCTACGAAAGTGCTCTCACCGTCCCCAAAAGCACAGGCGCCGCTGTATCCGAATGGCGCCGCAACGCCGCAAACGCCTGGGCCCACGATTTCTCCGCCCTCGAATCGCTTGTCCGCCCTACCACGCGCGCTATTTACATCAACTCGCCTCATAATCCGACCGGACTGCTCATGCCTCCGGACATTTTCCGCCGCGTCCTGGATCTCGCCGCTCGCCATGGCATTTACGTCTTCTCCGACGAGGTCTACCGCGAGCTCGAGCACGATCCCACCACCCGGCTTCCCGCCGCTTGTGATCTCTATGAGCGCGCCCTCAGCCTCGGCTCCGTCAGCAAGACCTACGGCCTCCCCGGGCTCCGCCTCGGCTGGCTCGCTTGCCGCGACGCTTCCATCCTTCAAAAAATCATCTCCTTCAAGCACTACACCACTATCTGCGCCAGCGCCCCCAGCGAATTCCTCACCGCCGTCGCCTTCCGCCACCGCCAGAAATTCATCGGCCGCAGCCTCCAGATCGTTCTTCGCAATCTTCCCCAACTGAGCGCCTTCTTTTCGCGTCACGCGGATCTTTTCGAATGGACTCCTCCCAACGCAAGCACCATCGGCTTCGTTCGCTTCAAGCCCGCGCAGGACGTCCAATCCTTCTGTGAACGCCTCGTTCGCGAAGCCGGTGTCCTTCTCCTGCCTGGCACCGTCTACGACGAGCCCCGCCACATCCGCTTCGGCTATGGTCGTCGTAATATGCCCGAATCCCTCGCCCACCTCGAATCCTGGCTCGCCACCTTTCCCTGATGTGGGCGGCCACCAGCTTCCTTAAGAACTCCGCTCGTTAGGGCGTCGGAGCTTCAGCTCCGACATTAAGCGCTCGGTCCTCAATGGGCTTTAGCCCCTGAGGAGGTGTTGTTGAGCATTTTCCCGCACTCTGGATCACCGATTTAGCCAAACTTCTTCTCGGCCCGCCTCTCGCGGCACCTCTCAAAAATAAAAAAGGGCTATCACCTTCGATAGCCCTCTCCCTCAGTCTTAAATTCTTAGGTTTGGTTTACGCTGCGCCCATGGACCGCCTTGCTTGGAAGCATTCCCGGCAAAACACCGGGCGCCCCTGCGTCGGTCGGAAAGGAACCGTGGTCTCTTTTCCGCATTGCGAGCATGTGGTCTTGGTTTCTGCCCGCGCTTGCGTCGCCCCGCCTCCTCCGCCTCCCTCCGCTCGTTTGGCCTTGCACGCCTTACAGCGTTTCGGTTCGTTCTTGAATCCCTTGTCGGCGAAAAACATCTGTTCACCGGCGGTAAACACAAACTCGGCACCACACTCCGAGCACTTCAGGACCCGATCGTGGTATTCCATGAGCCGCTCCCCTTGGACCCCAAGCGGGCAGCGGGGACGGGCTCATTTTGCACCAGGGCTTGTTTGTGAATCTAGACCTGTAGTCCGGGAACGCCGGGCACGGATCCCTTGGGCCTGTGGGCGCAGTCAATGTACGAACACCCAAAACGTCTCTGCCTGATAGGGGCCTGATCCCGGAAGTGCGGCGCCGAGCCGCGTCTCGTTCAGGTTCTTAGTCCTGCTCGCGACGCTGCTTCTTGCGCAGTCGCTTCCGCGAAAGCGCTTCTTTGGCCCGGCGCTTCTCACCGGGCTTCATGTAGAAGCTGTGCTTCTTGATTTCCTTAATGATGTCTTCCTGCTGCACCTTGCGCTTAAACCGCCGCAGGGCATTCTCAAGAGACTCGCTCTCTTGAATCACTACTTCAGCCAATGGTCTTCACCCCAATTCCGGTTCGGATTGGTCACTTGCAGCGCCCGCCAATGACCTGAGGCGCTGCCCTTGGTAGATTATCTCACGAGGGTGCTGGCTTCTTGTAGTCAATTCCAGCCCTCCAAGTCAAGCCTTCTTTCCAGTTCTTCGCCCTCTTTCCCCCGCAGGCTACCTCGCCAGTTACTCTTTACTCCCGCGCCAATTTTCCGGCCCCTTCTTATTCTCGTCGTGCGTCCCCCTTGCCTCTGCTGTTACACTAAGCTGCTTCAGAGTCCTGCCTCGGGAGCTGATCCTCATGCCTGATATGCGCGATGCCCTTGGAGTTCTCCTCGCGGGTGGACAGGGTGAACGTCTCTGGCCGCTCACCAGAGACCGCGCCAAGCCCGCCGTCCCTTTCGGCGCTCTTTACCGCATCATCGATGTCACTCTCTCGAATTGCATCAACTCTTCGCTCCACCGCGTTTTTGTCCTCACCCAGTACAAAGCCCTCAGTCTTAATCGTCACATTCGCGCCGGCTGGTCTCCGCTGATGGGCCTCGGCGAATTCATCGAAGTGCTTCCCCCGCAGATGCGTGTCTCTCAGCAGTGGTACCAGGGCACTGCCGACGCCGTTTATCAGAATATTTACTCCATCGGCAGCGAGCGCTCCAAGTTCGTCTTCATCCTTTCCGGCGACCAAATCTACAAAATGAACTACGCCAGAATGCTCCAGCAGCACATCGACTCCGCCGCTGATGTCACCGTCGCCACCATTGAAATCCCCGCCGCTGAGGCCGCCAAGCAGTTCGGTGTCCTCGAAACCGATAAGGGCTGGCGAATCGTCGGCTTTGAGGAAAAGCCCGCCAAGCCCAAGCAATCGCCTCACAAGGCGGCCCACTGCAACGCCTCCATGGGCATATACATCTTCAATACCCAGCTCCTCATCCCCATCCTCCTTGCCGATTCCGAAGATCCCAAGTCTTCTCACGATTTCGGCAAAGACATTCTCCCCCGCATCATCTCCAAGCACCGCGTCTTCGCCTACAACTTCGTCGACGAAAACAGCCAGGAAACTCTCTATTGGCGCGACGTCGGCACCCTCGACGCCTACTACGAAGCCAACATGGACCTCGTCAGCGTGTCGCCCGTCTTCAACCTCTACGACAAGCATTGGCCTCTCCGCGGCTGGCAACACCAATATCCCCCCGCGAAATTCGTATTTGCCGACGCCGACCGCATGGGCGTGGCCATTGATTCTATCGTCGCCGGCGGCTCCATCCTCTCTGGCGGCCGCGTGCAGAATTGCGTCGTCGGCTACGATGTTCGCGTCAATAGCTATTGCGAAATCTCCGAATCCATCTTGTACAATCACGTCAATGTCGGCCGCCACTCCCGCATTCGCCGCGCCATCATTGACCGCCACGTCAGCCTCCCCGAACATACCGAAATTGGTTACGACCTCGAAGCCGACCGCCGCCGCTTCCATCTCACCCCCTCCGGCATCGTCGTCGTCGTTCGCCAGGAGTCCCTCATCGAAGAGCCCGAAGCCCAGTGAGGCGCAAACTATGGCTTGGGTACTCCGGGATATTTTGAATTTTCTCGCCGGCGTGTCAGTCCTCGTCTTGCTCGGGTGGGGAGCCATACCTCGCAAGAACCAAAACTTTGATGACTGCCGTGATTATGTCAGGCGGATGCTTAGATATATTGCGATTGCAGTCCTTTCATTGCGCGGCATTGTTTGGCTTGCCGACCGCTACTTTCACTGATACGCATCTCCGCCCCCTGTTCGCTGGGCGCCCCCTACGAGTCACGAATCACGAGTCACGACAACGTGTCTTCCGTCACTCGCCATCCGCCCTCCCTCTGCTACAATCTTCTGTTGCAAATCTCTCAGGAGACACCACCATCATGTCCACTAAAATCACCCGCGTTCACGCCCGCCAGGTCCTTGACTCGCGCGGCAATCCCACCGTCGAAGCCGATGTCCTGCTCGAATCCGGCGCTTTTGGCCGCGCCATTGTTCCTTCGGGCGCGTCCACCGGCGAACACGAAGCCCTCGAACTTCGCGACGGCGATAAGTCCAAATACCTCGGCAAGGGCGTCCTCAAAGCCGTCGCCAACGTCAATTCCGAGATCGCCAAAGCGGTCACCGGCACGGACGCGGTTGACCAGCGCGCTCTAGACCACAATTTGATCAACCTCGATGGCACGCCCACCAAATCCCGTCTCGGTGCCAACGCCATCCTCGCCGTCTCCATGGCCGCCGCGCGCGCCGCTGCCGTTGCCCTCAAACAGCCGCTTTACAAATACCTCTCTCGCTACTCCGCGGATACTTCCGGCAATCTTCTCCCCGTCCCCATGATGAACATCCTCAATGGTGGCGCCCATGCCGACAGCTCCGTTGATTTCCAGGAATTCATGGCCATGCCCATTGGCGCTCCCACGTTCAGCGAAGCTCTCCGCTGGGGAGTCGAAGTCTTGCACGCGCTGAAGGCGGCCCTCAAAAAGCACGGCTATTCCACCTCCGTTGGCGATGAAGGCGGTTTCGCGCCAAGCTGCAAGTCCAACGAGGAAGCCATTCAGATCATTCTCGAAGCCATCTCCGCCGCCGGCTACAAACCTGGCGAACAGGTGGCCATCGCTCTCGATCCCGCGGCCAGCGAGTTCTATGACAAGGCTTCCGGCAAATACATTTTCAAGAAGTCCGACAAGTCCGCGCACACCTCTTCGGAAATGACGGCCTACTATGAGAAGTGGGTGGAAAAATATCCCATCGTCTCCCTGGAAGATGGGCTCGCCGAGGATGACTGGTCGGGTTGGAAGGAACACACCCAGGTGCTGGGCAGCAAAACCTCCAAGAAGAGGATTCAGCTTGTCGGCGACGACATCTTCGTGACCAACACCGAGCGCCTCTCCCGTGGCATCAACGAAGGCATCGCCAACGCCATCCTCATCAAGCTCAACCAGATTGGCACCGTCACCGAAACGATCCAAGCCGTCGAACTCGCGCGCAAGGCCGGCTACAAGTCCGTCATCTCTCACCGCTCCGGCGAGACCGAGGACACCTTCATCGCCGACTTTGCCGTCGCCACCGCCGCCGGCCAGATCAAGACCGGCTCCGCTTCCCGCACGGACCGCATCTCCAAATACAACCAACTCCTCCGCATCGAAGAGGAACTCGGCCCCGCCGCGCGCTTCAACGGCAAAGCCCCGCTCCAGTAACTATTCCATTGCAAGTGAACGCGAGGGCGGGAATCCAAATCCCGCCCTCTTTTTTTTGGCGTGTCGATTACATCGCGCTCATTCGCCAATCGCGGCCGGCTATTTTGGAGTGCGGCGGCTCGCCGCCGCTTTTACGCCGTCAGCACCCCCGCGAAACTATCTTTCTCCGAAGGATGTAGCGGCCGCATTTTTACCCTGAGCAATGCGAAGAACTGAGGCGGGCTCTTTTTCCGCGGCTTGTGAAGTGGCCAGTCTTCAGACTGGCGATTTTCCTTGTTCTTCTCGCACGCCCAAAATTGCCACCCCGAGCGTGTACCCATCGTGCTGCCCGGGAGTAAACTCTTCCCATCATGGCGCAGCCTTCCAAGCGTGCGTTGCAACTCGCCGCCGCTGCCAGCATCGTTGCCGCGATCGCAGTTCATTTCCTCCCGCACCCCCTCCTCCTATGGACTCTCGCGCCACTCGCGACGCTTCTGATTCTCGCCATCGCGTTTGCGAACTGGCGCGCCCGCAACGACCGCTATTCGCTGTGGATTACCGTCGGGCTGTTGTTCTCCCTCGTAGGGGATGTTCTGCTGCTGGGTCCGGATCGTTTCTTCACGCTGGGCCTTTTGGCTTTCTTGCTTACGCACATCGCCTACCTCTTTGCGTTTACCCGCGGCACCCATTTCCCCGCGCGCCTCGGCGTGTGGATTCTCTATCTCCTGTTTGCCGCCTGCTGCAATTTCCTGCTGTTTTCGCGGCTCCCGGCGGGGCTCCGCCTCCCGGTTGCGGTCTATTCCATATTCCTCGTGTCCATGGCCGCGCAGGCCTTGGGGCGTTCTTTTCTTCTGCGCTCGTCCGCCGCGCGATTGGCGGCCATCGGAGCCCTGTTGTTTGTCCTTTCCGACGGCCTGCTGGCCTTCAATCGCTTCCATGCACCACTTCGACTTGCTCCCCTGCTGATCCTCGCTCCGTATTACGCAGCGCAGTGGCTGATTGCATCCTCCACGGATCAGCCACAGTTGCCTTTGTAGGGGTCGAGCACTGCTCGACCCCATGTCCGCAACATCAAATCGTCAGGGCTCCTGTTTTTCCGTCTCCTCCCAGGTTCCCATTACCCTTCCACCCCATCTTGGCGATGCGTAAACACTTTTGTCATCACGCTTGCACTTAGTTTCGAGGGGAACCGCTCTTAATTGTCATCCCGAGCGGAGCGAGGGATCTGCTTTTCGGACGGTGCGGACCCCTTACACCGCTCTAAAGGTGATTTGAGCCTAAGTATTACCCCGCCTTTCCCTCTTGTTTCTTCTTGTGTCGCAGCTCCGCGACCACCAACCGAATCTCCTCGTAGCTGATCTCTTCCGGCAAGGCATCTTTGATGGGTTTCAACCATTCCGTTCCTACCTGCTTGCTCGCTTCCCGGATCTGCTCGCACTTCGCGGGATCAACCCACTGCGGTTTGAGTTTCATTTCGCCTTTTGCGATCAAATCGGCAACCAGCGCAACCACGGACGTCACTTTCCTCCCGCGAATCTGCGCAATCTCTTCAAAGCTATGCCCCTTGTCCAGCAGCTCCAGCGTTTCCAGCGATGGTGTCGACGGCCGCGCGTGCCATTCTTTGCTGGCCCGCTCCCCACGCCCAAATCGCCGGAAAACCTCCAGAATCTCTTCTCCGTATATTTCGCACTTCTTCTCTCCCATGCCTGAAATCCGCCGCAATTCGGTCAGGGTCTTCGGTCGCGCCTCGCAAAGAGCATCAAGCGTCGTATCGTGCATGACCACAAAGGCTGCCGTCATCTTTTGACGGGCCACATTCCTCCGCCACTCCCGCAGGAATTCCCGCAACTCTTCATTCACCCGCACGGTTGGATTCATCTCAAATCGTGCTTCTTCCAGAGCCCTATTGTGATTTTGGCTGCTGCGCGTACTTCGCCGCCGTGTGTGCTCTCTCTCCGCCAGCCAGTTCGGCAACCCGGCGCATATATCGCAGATCCCGCAACGCTCCCACTTGGTCGCCTCCCCAAAATGAGCGCAAATTTCCTTTTGCCTGCATTTTCCCGCAGCTACGAACTGCTGCATCTGGTGATACCGCTGCCAGGCATGCTCTTTTTCTGTGGGATCTTGAATCTGATTGATGAAGAAAGCCCGCAGTCCATTGTCTTTCTTTTCCCAAAAGAGGTAGCAATCCGCCGGTAATCCATCGCGCCCCGCGCGGCCCGTCTCCTGATAGAGCTGCTCGATGCTGTCCGGCAATCCCAACCTCACCACGGCTCGCACGTTCGGCTTATTGATCCCCAGTCCAAACGCAATCGTGCCCACCAGCACGCGCGCCTCTTCGCTCATCCACTTTTCCTGATTCTCTCGGCGTGCCGTGCTGTCCATCTGCCCGTGGTATCCGACCGCGGCGATGCCGCTTTCTTCCAGCAGGTCGATAATTTCGCCGACGCGGGCCACGGTTGGGGCATAGACGATTACGTTGCCTTCCTTCACCCGCTTCACTGCTTCCACCACGCAATCGTCCTGCATGCCCCCTTTGCATTGCTGGACGACGTAGCGCAGATTCTCGCGGCGGAAGCTGGAGACGGACTTCAGCGGGTCGCGCAGGCCCAATTGTTCCACGATGTCGTGGCGCACCTGTTGTGTGGCGGTCGCCGTGAACGCGGCGATCGGCCGGTCGGGGAAGAGTTTTCGCAGCTTGCTGAGCTGGCGGTACTCCGGCCGGAAGTCGTGTCCCCATTCGGAGATGCAATGTGCCTCATCAATGGCGAAGAACGACACGGGAGCTTTCCCAAGCCATGCGCCCGTGCCCTCCATCACGGCGCGCTCCGGCGAGATGTACATCAGGCGATACTCCCCGGCAGTCGCTTTGCGCTTGATTTCGCCGCGGTCAGCTTCCACGACGGCGCTGTTCAGGAACACCGCGGGAATGCCCATCTGGCGAAGCTGCGCGACCTGGTCCTGCATCAACGCGATCAGCGGCGATATCACTACCGCCGTCCTTTTCTCTTCCAGCACCGCCGGCAATTGGTAGCACAGGGACTTGCCGCCGCCTGTCGGCATCACCACGCACACATCCCGCCCTGCCGCCAGGCTGCGCACCACTTCTTCCTGTCTCGGCCGGAATCCGTCGTGGCCCCAATACTGTTTCAGCGCCTCGAAAAACTTGTCTCCGTCTCGCGACTGCTTCCGTTCGCCGTCTGCACCGCTCATGGCCGTCTCCCAAGTGCCTGCTTCCGTTGCGGGGAAGCAATCTTAGCGCCTGCCCATATTCGCTTTATATTCGCCTTCTGTCAAGCCCATTTTAGCTAATTCACTGTGTAGTTATCCACAAGCACAACAATTCCTGTGCAAATGCCCATTTCGGGAATCCCCCGCAATAGCCATCCTTTTCGCCATTCCCGCCCATTTCCTTGTGATTCAGCAGCTTCTCTGCGTTTGTGACCTGCGCCACACCCCGCTTTTCCTGGCTGCCGTATACTGTTTGTGTGACCTCTGCGCGGGCATTTCTTCTTTTCCACGCTCGCTCCTGCCGCCTTCAGCGCGCCGCGGAGACCGGCCACCTTTGCCCTCCTGCGCCCGAAAGCGCAGGGCCTTGCGTATGAGCGACCTCGCCCAAGCCGAACTTATGCATGAAGGCTGGCGGCCCACCATCAATCCGTGGTGGATCGCCTTCACGGTGATGCTCGCCACGTTCATGGAGGTGCTGGACACCAGCATCGCCAACGTCGCTCTTCCGCACATCGCCGGCAGCCTTTCCGCCGGCATTGACGAAAGCACCTGGGTGCTTACCTCCTACCTGGTTTCCAACGCCATCGTTCTTCCGCTGACCGGATGGTTCTCGCGCATCTTCGGCCGCAAACGCTTCTACATGAGCTGCGTGGTCATTTTCATCGTCAGCTCGCTGCTCTGCGGCTTTGCTCCCAGCCTGCCCTTGCTGGTGTTCTTCCGCGTGTTGCAAGGAGCGGGCGGCGGCGGCTTGCAACCCGTCTCCCAAGCCATCCTGGTCGAAAGCTTTCCGCGCGAAAAACAAGGCATGGCCATGGCCATCTATGGCATGGGCGTGGTCGTTGCGCCGATCATCGGGCCCACGCTGGGCGGCTGGCTCACCGATAACTATTCCTGGCGCTGGATCTTCTTCATCAATATTCCGGTCGGGCTTCTCTCTATCTTTCTGACCACTGCGCTGATCTTCGATCCGCCGCATGTCTCCGGGAAAAACAATGGCCAGCGCATCAAGATTGATTACATCGGCTTGGGTCTCCTCAGCGTCGGCCTCGGCTTCCTCCAGGTAGTGCTCGATAAGGGGCAGCGCGACGACTGGCTTGAATCCCACTTCATCGTTTGGTGCTCGGTGATTTGCGCCATCGGCCTGATCGGCACAATCTTCTGGGAGCTTCACCACAAGGATCCCGTCATCGAGCTGCATCTCTTTCGCGATCGCAACTACGCCACCGCCACGTTCTTTATGTTCGCGCTCGGCATTGTCTTGTACGGCACCACCGTGCTTCTCCCCGTCATGCTGCAAACGCTCAGTGGGTACACCGCGCAACTCAGCGGGCTGGTGCTTTCTCCCGGTGCCATCATTACGCTGATCACTCTGCCGCTCGTCGGGCGGCTGATGATGCGGCGCGATCCGCGTTGGCTGGTGGTTGTGGGACTGGCGATTCTGTCCGTGGGCATGTTCCAGCTCTCAAAGCTCAATCTGTACACCAGCTTCTGGACGTTTGTGTTTGTATGGATGATTTCGCGCGGCGGCATGGCTTTTATGTTCGTGCCCATCAACGTCATGGCCTTTTCCTTCGTGCCCAAGGAGCGCATGAACAGCGCCACCGGCTTGATCAATCTGGCGCGCAACCTTGGCGGCAGCGTGGGTATTTCGCTGGTCACCACGCTGCAGGCGCGCCTCACGCAGCGCCACCAGACCACACTCGTCAGTCACATGACGCCGCTCGATCCCCGCTATCGCGCAGCGCTGCACGGCCTCACTGCCATGTTGCACATCCGAGGGTCCAGCATGGCCATGGCCGCGCAGCAGGCCCAAGGGATCCTGTATGGCGAATTGCAGCGCCAGTCCGCCATGCTGGCCTTCATTGACGTGTACTGGATTCTCGGGATGGTCTGCCTGGCCATGATTCCCCTGATGTTCCTCATGAAGCGCTCCCGCCCCGCCTCCACCACGCCCCTCTCCCATTGATTGAAGGCTGCGTTGCTCCTCCGCCCACACCTTCTCCATTGTCATCCCGAGCAACGCGAGGGATCTGCTTTTCGCCTTCCCTTGTAGCGGCCGCCTTCAGGTGGCCATCTTTAGGGGGTCGGACATTCATGTCCGACCTTATAAGCACCCGAAAAAACGAAACTCCTCAAACTCTGTCTTTCTTTTTAGGGGGTCGGAGCTTCAGCTCCGACATACAAGCACCCCCAAAACAAAAACCTCCAAAACTCCCTCTTCCTCTTTAGGAGGCCGGGACTTCAGTCCCGGCGCAGAGCCGCCCCAAAACAAAAACTCCCAATCTCTCTCTTTCCCCGCACGCTACTCGCCATTGCTGTTGCCTCCTGATCGCTGGTCGCTGATCACTGGTCGCTGACAATGTTTTGATATGGATGCGCCGGAGGGTTCTCTTCCTCTTTAGGGGGTCGGACATTCATGTCCGACATACAAGCGCCCCAAAACAAAAACATCCCAGATTCTCTCTCCCCAGCGCGGGCGGGCTTGTGCCGACTATTCACAACGCATTGTACCACACTATTTACCAACTATAAATAGATATTGTGAGGTACTAGGTCCGAAACTGGTACGAGGAGACTGGCGGCAGTAGAAAAAAAGTCAAAATCTGCACCTTAGAAAAGCACAAGTGCGCGGCACCCAAGGTCGTTTCCGAAGTTAAGGCTGTGCCACCCGCCTACTGTGAAATGTTTATTGTGTGTGCTTTTTGGGAAGAAACTCTCGAAGTTGCGTGTGTTGAATCATCTGGTCCAGAGTCGCCAGCGTGAAGATCTTCCCCTCTGTTCGTAGGAGCATGTGCCGCATGTCTTCGCGGCGAACGCCGAATCCTCGTCCATCGATGCACGCCAGCACCTGAAATCCCGCCTGTCCCGCTCGTTTCCTTTCGTCGCGCATGGTGGCGAGCCGCTCGATTCTGGTTACCTTGTCACGCGCCGTACCGTCATCCCCTGTGATTTTCGCTTCAATGACGACAACTGGGTTTATCTCGTCAGGGATAATGAAGTCTGGTGCTTGTTCGAAACCAGGGATGTGTTCGGCTCTCCTTGTCTTACGGAATGTTATTTGCGAATGCGAGAGACGCTCTTCAATCGCGCTTTCCATAACGTCTCCGACTAGCTCAGAAACTGAGTCCCGATGGCTAGCAAAGGGACGGCCAATATACCTTTCGTATAACAACATTGCATAGGGCACATGATGCGATGCGGCGTGACGCAGAGAGTCGAGTCCAGCGAGCGTGTCGAATTTTGCGAGGCGATGCACCATATCCTCTGGGACCTTATCGATAGGCCGACTGAGATATCGAATGGCAACGTACACTAACGCGCTCACTCGTTCTTTCGTTTTTCCATTGCGAGACGAATCAAGTCTTGAGAAGTAGTCGCGCTCTTTTCGCACTCGGCTGTCCAAGTCCCGTGCAGAATTCTGAGGTACATCGACTCCGAGGTCGGATTGGGCGAGATCGGCCCATTCTGGAGGAGAAAATCCAAGGATGCTCCTGAGAACCAGGAATGACATGGCATCTGCCCTGAGGGCGGTCCAGACTGTCGCCTCAGTGAAATTCTCAAAGCTACTCGTTTCGCGCTTCAAGGCTTCGTAGGCTGCCTGGAAGTCTGGATACTCCACAAAATTAGGACCTTTGGGTAGGACGAGGAACTGCGATTGCAAGTCAGCAAAGATGGCAGAGACCATCTCCTCCATGTGGTCGCGAAGATAATCCGCACTGACTTCAAACGGTCGCGGCAAGGACGGTTTTCTCGGGTTTTCTGGCGCTTGCGCCGGGTTCCAACAGTTTCGTAATTAGTGACTCGTTTCGATAATCCCTTTGAATCTGCATTACTGCTTGCCTGGCGGCTGCCATCTTTGCAGCAATCGGCAACGCGCTGTCCCAGTTTGATCTTAGGCTGTTGATAGTAAGGCGAGCCAAATGGCCAGCTAGAAGGCATCGCAGGTCCCCTCTTGTCAGGCGGACGGATGCGCATCTCATCATTTCAGCGTCCTTTGATAGAAGCCCCTCGATGTCCTTTCCCTGTTTTTGCTTGAGGGTGTGCCTACAAACGAAGACAGTGTCCAAGACAGAGGAGCCAGTTCCCAGGATATGAATCGACGCCGACATCTCTGCCACAGCGGGTAGGGTCGCAGAACAATCCAGGCAAGCATCAAGGATCGCCACGACCACCGGAATGTATGCTTCTGGGTCATTATGGTGATATGTGAAGACGAACGGCGCATCAGTTTTCAAGGCCGCGCTGTAATGTTGGAAAATCTGGCTTAGCCCTTCGGTGAAATTCGCAAGGTCCCGTCCCAAGGTCACGTTCCCGGTGAGCTCCCATTTGCTCCTCGTTGACTCGGCACGAAATGCTGGCCAGTTCTCACTTAGCCCCTTCCGCAACCATACATAGCAGAAGTCCATGAGCTCTGCATATTGGACGTTGGCAAAGTAAGGGGGGTCGGTAAACACACCGTCAAGGCTATTCGGTCTTAGTAAGATTTGAGTGGCGGGTGCTGCCGAAAGCATCGCTTGGCGTTCGCCCGCCTCGGTCAGGGTATCCACGAATTCGGCGCAAATCCGTTCTCCAGGAATGGAAACCACCGTTCGGTTATGTTGGGTCTCAAATGGTTTCTCGCAGTACTCCTTCGCCCGGCGATACTTTTCTACAAAGTGCCGGAAAGCCCCGGATCCTATGCGCGGAATTCCGAGGATGCTGTTCTCACATTGAACCAGACCAACGGGGAACCCATGCACACTGAACACATCTTGGCATTTCAGAGCGTAGGTGTCATAGCGGCATAGCATGTTCTGATATCTCATAAAATCTGAGAAGACTGTTAGAAGTGCATATCGAATTTCAGTATTTGAGACTCGCTGGATTGTGCGAAGCAGGACTCCGAGTCCGAGGAGTTGACGCTGGTTGAACATATCGCGATAGCATCGATAACCCCAGCGATGCAGTCGGTCTGTTTCGTCTCCTTTCGGAATCGGGTCTTCCGGAATTGGCAATCTCTGCGTGCGTGATAAAAGGTCACTGGCTTCTGAAAACAGGGACAGGTCCTTATGATCAGGCTTCTTGAAAAACCGCCCGATATGTTTTGGCCGACATGTCGGACAGTGGTACTCGATTGCCCACATGCGATGCTCGGGAGGGGCTGTCCTTCGCTCTCCATTGATAAAACGGATGCGAGTTGAACACTTCGGACACGAAACGAACTGCTTCCTGGCCGGGCCTTCGACGTGGAGATTGTTTCCACAGCCAGTGCATTTGGCAGGCTTCGATAGAGTTGGCTGTGTCTTGAGTTCATTCAGATTGCCACAGCTTGCACATGCCACGACGTGCTTGGGATGACGCACTGCCTCTGCCAAGAGGTAGCCAGGAAAAAGATCCACATCCGTACCGCAGCCGGAGCACTTCTCAGTCTTGACCCAAAGAAAGTACTTGATGGGAGCCAGAGAACCACATCGGACGCATTCAGTTTGATAAAACTTACCAATGGTCACCTCGACGTGAGACGCCACTTTCTCGGCGGTTGCAACAAAGGCTGAGATGTCTAGGGGACTCAGAGACTGCCTCACAACCCAATACGCCATCGGGTTGACGTCAGTCGCCACGACGCCAAAGCCAAGACGGTTTGCTTCGAAGACAGGCGTTCCGCCTCCCATAAACGGATCAGCAATCAGACCTTGGAGTCTGTGTGAATGCCAGAAGCTTCTCTCGATTGGCTCCGCACCGTTGTACTCTGCGAGGAGAAGATTGCGAAAAAGCGTCCCTGGTCTTCGAGCAAACCACTTGTGAATGCCGATGATTGGGCGGTAGTTCTGTTGGATTTGTTTTTCGCGCAAGGAGAGTTTTGCTGCGAAAACAGGGTCGAAGTGTGTTTCGAGACTCACGGTGTATGCGTGACCGCCAGGGACCTCCGTAGCTGTAGCCAAGCAGGAATATACCTACGCACGGAGATAATCAACAACACACTCTATCACAGACGCAACGCGGCTGCCTCGCGGAGGCAAACATCACTGCGAGGCGGGTGCCCGGTCGGACTACGGTTTAATTTTGGTTCGGGCATCGCCGGTTGATCCCATTGCGGCTTGCTTCTAAGATTGGAACGAAGAGCAGGAAATCGTACAGCTCTCTCCAGGAATACGATGACGACGAGCGACAAAGGAAACTTGCGGGAAGAATTCAACCGCTGGGCGGAGGCGGGACGCGGCGCGGGGATGGAGGAGGACCACCTGCCGATCACGCTGCCGGTGCTCGAGAAGATGCGGCTGGAGCCAACGGACAACGTGCTCGACGTAGGCTGCGGCGCAGGCTGGCTCTCGCGGCGGATTGCGCGGATGGTGCCGGAAGGGCGCGTCGTGGGAATGGATATTTCCGATGAGATGATCCGCGTGGCGCGGCGCGGCAGCGTGGAGCACGACCACGTGCTCTACGTGACCGGCGAAGTGGGCGAGATTCCCTGGGAGCCGAACTTTTTCACACATGCGATTTCGGTGGAGTCCGCGTATTACTGGCCCGAGCCCGGCAAGGGCGTGAAGGAGATGTTTCGCGTGCTGCGGCCGGGGGGCACGGCGTGGATTCTGATCAACTACTACCGCGATAACCCGCATTGCCACCAGTGGGGCCCCTTGCTGGCGGTGGCGACGAAGCTGCTCTCCGCGGAGGAGTGGAGCGGGCTGTTTGACGAAGCGGGTTTTGCGGAGATTGCGCACGAGCGCGTTGCCGATCCTTCTCCGTCACCTGAAACGTATACAGGCCGGTGGTTCCGCGACGCCGCGCAACTGAAAGCCTTCAAGACCGAAGGGGCGCTGCTGGTTTACGGAAGGAAAACGTAACCTCCTTTGGCGTTCGGCCGAAAAAATCGCACTCGTTATTGCTTCTTTGGCGCAAAACGCGTGGGCCGTCACCCGCCTATTGAATGCCCCCTGCTAAATTGAAAGGAAGCACGCTCAAGAGAAGTCAGGTGAACTCGCGCGGACAGAGCTCCTCGCGGCGAAAAATGCATGAGCGCCTCTGCCCCAAAATACGAAGTGCTGGTGGTTGACGATTCGCCGGTGTACCGGAAACTCGTCGAGCAGATGCTGTGCGACGAACCGTATTCGCTGCTGTTTGCGCCGAACGGCGAGGAAGCGCTGCGCATGTTCGAGGAGCACGCACCCTGCATTGTGATTACGGACTGGATGATGCCCGATATTTCCGGGCCGGAATTGTGCCAGCGCATACGGGCGGATAAGACGCAGCCGTACACGTATGTGATCCTGATGACCAGCAACACGGAAAAGGGCAACGTGGTGAAAGGGCTGCAGGCGGGCGCGGACGATTACCTGACGAAGCCGTTCGATCCGGGGGAAATGCTGGCGCGGATCGGCGTGGGAAGACGGATCGTGGACCTGAACCGCGAGCTGGCGGCGAAGAACCAGAAGCTGGAAGAGGCGGCGCGCACGGATCCCCTGACAGGGTTGCCGAACCGGCGCGCGATCGAGGACTGGGCGTCAAAGCAGTTGCGCGGCGCGGCGCGGCACGGCTACTCGCTGTGGGTGGTGCTGGGAGACATTGACTGCTTCAAGAACATCAACGACACATTCGGGCACGACGCGGGCGATGCGGTGCTGAAAACGTTCGCGGAAGGATTGAAGAAGAACACGCGGGCTTCGGACATTTGCGGGCGGCTGGGCGGCGACGAGTTTCTGCTGGTGGTCACGCACGTGGATACGGAACACGTGGAAGCGACGGTGAACCGCTTCCGCGAACAGTTTGCGGCGCTGTCGTTTCCGCTGGCGGGACAGAGCGTGGGCGTGACGGCGAGTTTTGGCGTGGCGGGATTTCAGGGCAAGGATGTGCAGGAGTTTTCGGCGCTGGTGCGCAAGGCGGACCAGATGCTGTACGAAGCAAAACGCGCCGGGCGGAATCAGGTGCGGGTGGAGCTTCCGATAGACGTAAAAGTTGGCTGACAGACTTTCCTTGCCTCGCACCTCCGAAAAAAGCAAGACCTCCCAGCACAGCGAGAGCGCGATAACACAAAAAGCAAAGGCGGGTGCAGCCGAGCGCGTGTGACGCGGGCGCTGGCTGGGCGCGCGCGAAATGTGGTATGAGAGCGCTGTGGGGCCTCTCCTTCGATGAAAGACTCTTCTGAAAATTTAAGGTGAATCCAAAGACGCAGGTGCGCTGATGTCATTTTTGAGCGAAAGCGTGGCGGTGATCACAGGCGCGGGGTCGGGGATGGGACGCTGCCTGGCGCAACAACTGGCGGCCATGGGAGCGTCACTGGCGCTATCAGATGTGAACGAAAAAGGGCTGGCGGAAACGGTCGCGTTGCTGGGTGGCGCACGCGGAAAGGTGACGCAGCGCCGCGTGGACGTGGGAGACGCGGCAAGCGTGAAGGCGTTCGCGGAAGAAGTGGAAGCACAGCACGGACGGGCGTCAGTGGTGTTCAACAATGCAGGCGTGGCGCTGCTGGGGAACTTCGAGGAGCTTTCGCTGGAGGACTTCCGCTGGCTGATGGACGTGAATTTCTGGGGCGTGATCCATGGCGTGCATTTTTTCCTGCCGCTGCTGAAGAAGGAGAAGCGGGCGCACATCGTGAACACTTCCAGCCTGCTAGGATTTGTGGGCGCGATCGGGCAGAGCGCGTACTGCGCGAGCAAGTTCGCGGTGCGGGGATTTACGGAATCGCTGCAGCACGAACTGGCCGGCACGAACATTTGCGTTACGACGGTGCATCCGGGCTTCGTGCGGACCTCGATTGCGAATCAGGCGCGGCTGGGGCAGAACGCGGGCGAGGGCCTGCGTCAACAGAGCCTGAACCGCTTCCATCGCATCACGCGAACGAGTCCGGAGGTGGCGGCGGCCAAGATCCTGCGGGCCGTGGAACAACGCCGCCCGCGGGTGCTCATCGGTCCGGACGCCTATTTCGTGGAGATTTTGCAGCGGCTGCGTCCGACAGGTTACTGGCCAATCCTTGCCAGGCAATTTGAAGACCCGTCCGCCAAGAAAAATTAGGGTCTATATTATTGATTTTGCGACAGTCCGCGCCGCCGACCTCAGGGGTTAAAACCCCTGAATGTTTTGGCTTTTTCGGCACGGCTGAACAGGCCGCGGAAAAACACCGAAAAGCCTTTCTTCAGGGGCTAAAGCCCATCCATTCTAAACATAGCGTCTTAAGTGAT
>DLMH01000142.1 GCA_002478115.1 Candidatus Acidiferrum typicum
CTCCTTTCGCGAGTAGCCGTAATAATCTACTGCCGCATCGTTGACGGCAGAAAAGGCGAGGGTGTTGATATCGAAAACCCACATGGGAGTCACATTATGATCGAAGTCAAAGCGATTCAAGGCTTCTGGAGTCGGGGCGCACGCTTTGACTGTTTTCGCAGAAAGGGCATCGTCGCTCGATGGGCGTGGGGAACCGCACAAATGTGATTCGAACTGTTTCACAATTGTGTCGTAATGCGCCCCAGCGGGAAATTCGATCCTTACATGGCAATCTCTGCACGTCACAAAGCGGCCGGCGCCGGACATCAGGATCGCGATTTGATGATGAGGAGGGGTGAGCGTGACTCTGCTAGCAGACATTTCATATTTCAACTCTCTAACGTACCAGACCACTATACGCTTCTATTCTCAGCAGCAACCCGTGTGAGGCCGGCCTTAAATGGCATCGCTCAAAACAGCGAAGTGAAGCTGCCGTGCGGGTCCGAATGTCGGTATTTCTCTCATGGCCGCATTTACAGGTGTCCCAGTTTCGGACACAATACTGAGTAACTATCTGGATAACTGTTCAGTTTTGACCATTTCCGAGAAAGGTACCTGAGTCATACTGTCACTACTGGGGGCAGTCGCCGCATGACTCCGACCGAATTACCTGTTGTTATATTTCCGAGTAAGTCTCCGACCAAACCAAGTGCTGCCCACAGGGTTTTGCTTGTGGATGATGATGACGCCGTTCGCGACATGATGACTGTGACCCTTGAGCACAAGGGGTTCGACGTAGTTGCCGTTGCCAACGTGACAAACGCTCTGAAACTTATCAGCACAGAGAGCTTCGAAGTGCTCATCACCGACCTGCATATGCCGCACCCCGGTGATGGCTTTACGGTAATTACCGCGATGCGCCACTTGCAACCGAATGCTCTTACCCTGCTGGTCAGCGGCTACCCTGACATGCAAAGCGCCATGGCTGCTATCCTTCTCGAAGCTGACGAAATCATCGTGAAACCGTTCGATGTCGGTAGACTCGCCGAACTCGTCCAACACAAAATGCTTACCCGCAAATCTGTTGCCCCACCTGAAAAACAGAGGGTGGGCGCGATACTACGACGTTGTATTACCGGTGTCATCGAAGACTGGTTGGCGCGCGCAAAACAGAGCAAAGAACTCAACCATCTTTCGCTCAGCGACGAGGAGCGTACTGGACACCTTTTTAAGCTGGTTGAAGACTTAGTTGTCCGCTTGAGCAAGCCCAGCGCCACCACGAAGGACAGCGATGCCATCTTTTCCGAGGCCGCCATCGCCCATGGTAAGCTGCGACATCTGCAAGGCTACACTCCCGCGATGCTGGTGCACGAATCACGAATTCTTCAGGTGACCCTCTTCGGGACGTTGCAGAGCAATCTGAGCCATCTGGATTTCAGCTTGTTGTTACCAGATGTCATGACCATTGCAGACGAGGTGGATGCGCAGTTGACCCAGACGATGGACAGCTACATGAACGCCATGCGGAAGTCAGCGGCGTAACTAACTCTTACCATCGTATCCGAGGCGCGGATTGAGTATGCCTTGCTGTTTCATCCGTGATCTATGAAAGGGCAGAGACAATCGGGCGGCCACCGGAACGTAGCCTTCGGTGTGGCGAGGAGTTCAGACTTTCCTCGGTTCGTTAGTTCCACCATCGGGTACATTTTGTGACCGACGCCCGTCGCCATCCCCGGTTTAAGATTGAGGTTGATATCAGAATCGATTCACGGACTTGCGGTCTGTTGAAAGGCCGCACTGTGGACATTAGCGAATCCGGGATCGCAGCCATGCTGACAATTGAAGCCCTCCTGGGTGAGGGCGTGGAGTTGAACTTCACGCTTCCGTGTGGACCCGCGAAGATTCATGCGATGGTTCGCCAAAAGAACGCCTTTCGCTACGGCTTCGAGTTCGTTGACTCGGACTCCGCCCAAGAAGTCGTTCGTCGCACCTGCCGCGAGCTTGCTTTCAACAATCCCTGATATCCATTGACGCGAGTCCTCGGTTACTCTGTCGGCGCATCGAGGTTTCGTTGCTCGTGCGTACCGCCAGCGACCTGGCTTTCATTTCCAATCACTCTCGGTGTTGTGGCACGCTTCTTGCCTCATCTCGGGCTAATTTACAGGATGATTTTCCCCGCGAAGAAGGGCATATGAAAGGTGCTACATTCCCTCATATGAAGTTCCCGGATGATCCAACGCTCGCCGACCAGCGGACACAAAGACCGTATGCGCTCGATAAATGCGCTTTATTCCAATCTTGCAGTCATCATTATGGCGGGGCTACTCCTCGCCTTCAGCATTGGCTACTTGGTGGGCGTCAGATCGGGGTGAGGTATGGGCGTTTGCTGATTTTCAATCACAGCCTAACAAGTCGTTATCGGCAGAGTGTTACTGGCAGACTATTTGGTCGGTAGTAGTGCGTTCTACGCCAGTTTGCCACGGCTCTCCGGCTCGCAAGGTCCACAAGAACGCTCCGACCTCCGGCGCGGGCTTCATCCCTAGTATGTCCGGGTAGTTGGGGAAAATCGCATGGAGCAAAGCCGTGCTTTCTTCGACACTGAATTTTTCATCACTCATTCATTTGTCGTGACGGTGTAATCCCCCAGCCTCCGAAAAGGGGGGTGGCGCAGGGTGCTTTGGCTGCGCCATTAACAGAAACAGGCGGACCATGTGGGAAGTTCCGCATCCGTTCCTTTGCATCTCGTAGGTCAACTTACAATGCTGACTTATTTGTTGTCTGTTCAAGATTGCTCAGTTGTGAAAGAAGCTCTAACGCGCGTCAGGATTGGTCGAGCGAACGGACAGCTGGAACGTCGCGGTACTCATTGACCGAATCGTGAGTGAAGTCGCTGATTTTCGTCACCCATGCCTCCCGGTAGCGTCGAATGCGTAAAATAA
>DLMH01000072.1 GCA_002478115.1 Candidatus Acidiferrum typicum
GCGATGGCGAAACTCGATGCCGATGGCCGAGTGCATGAGATCTCCGACCGGGACGACCGTATCGCAACAATCGCGCATGAATATGCAAAGCAGCCCAAAGGCACGCTCGTTGTGTCCCCTGACAACCACTCGCGGGTGGCAATCAACCAAGCCATCCACTTTGCAATGCAGGATACGGACCAGATGCCGTACCACGAAGACCAGATAAAGGTGCTGGTCGCCCGGCAGGAGATCACTGGCGCTGATCGCCAGTGGGCCACCCAATACGAAGCCGGTAATGTGGTGCGCTACGCCAAAGGCAGCAAGACACTCGGCATTGCACCGGGAGAATACGCGCGCGTCGAAAGCGTTGATGAGAAACAGAACCACGTCACAGTTGAACGGGAAAATGGCCAGCGCCTTAGCTACGACCCTCGCCGTTTACAAGGCGTGACGCTGTATCGGGAGGCAGAGCGGGCGTTCAGTGAAGGTGACCGCATACAGTTCACCGCCCCGAATCGAGACCAGCATGTCGCCAACCGTGAGCTAGGCACCATCGAGAGACTCGACGACAGCGGCAACCTCCGAATCCGCCTCGACTCGGGGCGCGAGATCGCATTCAATGTCCGAGAGAATCCGCACCTCGATTACGGCTACGCGGTCACGAGTCATAGCAGCCAGGGGCAAACTGCTGACCGCGTGCTCATCCATGTGGACACCGAGCAGGGGGGAGAGAAGCTCGTCAATCGTCGCTTGGCATATGTCGCGGTTTCGCGTGGCCGCTACGACGCACAAATCTATACCAACGATAAAACCGCACTTGCCGAGAAGCTTGGCCGCGATGTTTCACGCCGATCCGCCATTGAGGCGACTCGCGCAGCAGCGCCGACAGTCGCACAAAGGAACGAGCCGCCCTCTTCTTTGACGCAGGAGAGACAACGAACAATCGAACGAGACCTCAGCCCTGGCCGCTAGGCACACTACACGCTCCTGCGGTCATATTCCTTAGGCTCTTCTTCCGGACCAAAACCTCGTTCGCGCGCATGTGGCGGGGCCGAAGTTTCTCCAATAGCCCGAGCTCGTTGAATTCGGAGCGAATCCGTCCGGTGACTACTTTCAATGACACAAACAGAGCAAGCGAACGAGGTGTCCCAACCGATCCGACGTGGATTGCCGACAGCCTTTCGTTGCGAGATTCGTGCCTTTTGCATTCAACCTCCATTGTTTCTCCGGTGCTTTTCCTTCCCTGTTTTCTTTTGATCTTCCGGCCCGTTCTCAATTCCCTTCCGGCAAACCTTGGCATCCTCTTTTTATAAATGATTCAACAAGAGAACAATTTTCACAAGCCAGGAATATTCGAGACAATTCACTTGACACCGAAAGATCATGGCGATATATGAACGTGCATGGATGGTTGCCTTGCGGTGAGTGGGTTGGCTCTTCCAGCCAGCCCTTCGCTCCACTCAGGTCAATACCGCAAACCACGCTCCTATATGCAGGGTGTAGGTGTCTTCGTTCGGACTTCTCGGGAGGACTCATGCGCATCCCCTTCCTCGCTTTTCTGATTACCTTCTTCTTGAATTCCCAGGTTCCCCCAAACGCTCCGCCTGTCGTTGTTCGCGATCCTCAGGCCGTTGCTCTTCTGCAAAAGAGCGTCGCCGTCATGGGAGTCCTGCCTTCCGATAGCAGGGCCAGCGGGGACATTACAATTGTTGCGGGCAGCTTAACGCAGCTGGGCACGATCCAGATTCTGACTCGCGGCACCACCCAGACCTCAGTCGCCGTGCAGGCGGGAACCGCGAATTGGTCAGTGATTTACTCTGCGGGCCAGGCGAATCGAATAGAAGCTGGCACAACCAGCGTGCTGTCCGTGGAACGGTCTGCGTCGAGCCAATCTCTACACTTTCCTCTCCCCTTTATATACGGCCTTCTCAGCAACCCTGACTCCTCACTGCAGTACATCGGCCAGGAATCCCTCGGCTCCTCCGCGGTAAATCATATCCGCGTGCAGAACACTTTTGCGTCACAGCCTTTGTGGCAGTCCCTCAGCGAGTTCACCATGGCGGATATCTGGCTCGATGTCTCTACCGAGCTTCCCGCCAAAATCTCCCTCGTCCGAAGAGATGGCGGAGGTTCCGCACCGAAGATTCCAATTTCCATTTCGTACTCGAACTACCAGACAGTCTCGGGCGTGCAATATCCCTTCACCATCCAGGAATTCGTCACTGGCACTCTCTGGACGACTACCACCATTCAATCCGTCTCGTTCAACACCGGACTGACCGACGCGAATTTCCCCGTGATGCAGGAAGGCAACTGACATGAAAAGACTCCTGCTTGCAGTAGCTTTTCTACTCTCACCCTCGTTGCTCCAAGCACAGAACACCGGTACAGGCCTGCCGAGTTTTGGTTCTTTTACGTCAGGCGGCTTCGACACCGTCAACAATCAAAACCTGAATGTTCTTTTTTCGATTCCTCTTATCTCCAGCGCTGGTCGAGGAATGCCATTAAATCTGCCTCTGACATACAACTCTCTTGTCTACCAGAATTACCAAAACACGTGGTTGCCAGCGCCTCCTTATGGCGAGTGGGGATGGTTCCAGCCAGGGACCGGATCCGTCACATGGACCTCTCAGCTTACCTCGTTCAGATGTGGGACCGGTTACGGCACCCAAACCCGTTACTACAATTATAGTTTCGTCGACATACTTGGAACCTCACATCCGGTCCCTGCGATTAGCTTCCTCCATTATTCCTGCGGCAACCCATGGTCCGGGACATTTTCCGGCACCGCTTCCGATAACTCCGGTTACTATCTTGATGCCTCCACTTTGCATCCCTACGCCACAGTAACTACTCCCAGCGGAGCGCAAGCCTTAAACCCGCTCAACTATATGGCTGACACCAACGGAAACTACATCTCGGAAACCGTCGTTAGCTCGACCGAAACGGACTGGACTGATTCGGTTGGAAACAAGGCCGCAAAAGTAATTTATAACCCGAGCCAGTCGGCCCCGACTAGCGTACAATTCGAATTCCTCGATGGCAGCGGCAACTACCAAACGATCACGCTCAAATATCAGTCCTACCCTATCAAGACCAATTTCGCTTGCAGCGGAGTGACGGAATACACGGGCACCGCGTACTTGCCCTATGAATTGGATATTCCATCCCCGGTCAGCGGCACGCTGACATACAAATTCACTTACGAGCAGACCCCAGGCCTCAGCGGCTACTACTCGGGCCGTCTCCAGCAGGTGACTCTTCCGACGGGCGGATACTACCAGTACACGTATCCGGGTGTAAACGACAGCATCAGCTGCTCGGACGGGACGACTCTCAAAATGAACCGCGTCGTGAGTGACGGCACAAATTCAGCGACGTGGAATTTCGTCCGCAATACGGCGAATTCGACGACCACGGTTACCACGCCGCAGCTTGCCGACACACCCAATGCTAACGACACCGTTTACGGTTTCAATTCTCTCGGGCAAGAAACTTCCCGGAAAATCTACGCCAATTCACCGGGGACGACTCTTTGGCGGACAATCAATACTACCTGGGCATCCAACAGTACCCCCGCGACTCAAGTCACGATTTTGGAAGACAATAGCACCAAAGCGGAAGCGGACACCTGGTATGATTCGAACGGACTGATCGATGAGGTAGCCGAATACGACTGGGGAACAGGAGCCCACGGAAGCGCAAGTTGGATTCGGTCGACTTACTACTCTTATCTGGGAGGCACCAACTACACGAGTCGCAATATTCTTAATCTCGTGACCTCCAAAGTGATCAAAGATGGCAGCGGCACCATCCAGTACCGGCAAGACACTGCGTACGATGGCAACACGATTACCAATTGTCCGACCGGCGTTCCTCAACACGACGACACCGACTATCCGTGTTCGATGAATTATCGCGGCAATCCCACCACCGTCACCACGTACACCTCGCCTTCTGTCCCTTCCGGCGGCATACCCAAGAATTTCACCTATGATGTGTTCGGTAACCTGCTCACCGCTCAACTGAATTGTTGCCAAAGCAAAACCTGGAGCTATTCCGCGGCCACGCAATACTCCCAGCCCGACTCTGTCACCAGCGGCACATCCCCGACCCTCACGACGAGCTACCTATACAACCTTTACCTTGGCCTCGTTACCAAGGCGACCGACCCCAACAATCTGGTCACGAACTATTCCTATGATTTTCTGCGCCGTCCAACGCAGATTTCCCAGGTCAACGGCTCGACATCCGGCGAAAGCATCTCCTATGCTTACGACGACGTGCACCTCACTACGGCCACAACGACCGCAATCGATTCCTCGAAATCCGTCCAACAAATCACCGGTGTCGATGGCCTGGGTCGCCCGAACCTGTCCACAATTGAAGACATCAACAACAATGTGATCTCCAACGTGAACGCGAAGTACGATCTGGCCGGCGGAGCCTACAGCACTAGCAATCCTTACACGGGTTCTGCGTCCTATTGGACGACAACGGCTCTTGATGTACTTGGCCGTCCAAGCAGTGTGACACTTCCGGATAAGTCTGCGACGAGTTACGCGTATTCGACAAATACCGTGACGGCCACTGACCCAGCGGGGAAGCAACGCGAATCCACCTTCGATGCGGCGGGCCGTCTGACCGTCGTGACGGAACCAGATGTGACGAACAGCAACAAGTTAACGCTCAATACGACCTACACCTATACCGTCCTGGATGCCCTCGCCTCTGTGACAACTCCAGACCAGGTCCGCACGTACACCTACGATGCGCTTGGACGTTTGGTAAGTTCTGTCACGCCGGAGGGCGGCACTACCTGCTTCGGCACAGTCACGAGCGACACGTGCAACGCCAACGGTTACGACAACTTCAATAACTTGCTCTATAGAACGGATGCGCGTGGCGTGCTCACAACCTACGGCTACGATGGACTCAATCGCCTCACGGGCGTCGGCTACACCACGACCGGCACCACCGCCCAGGCCACGCCTTCGGTTAGGTTCACCTACGGCACCAACGTCTCGCAGTACAACAATGGTCTGCTCATCACGACCACGGATGGTGTTGGCTCCGAGAACTATTCGTACAATCCGCTGGAGCAGATGACCCAGCTACAAAAAGTCATCAACGGGACGACGTATACTACGTCCTACGCCTACAATTTGGCGGGTGAGCTAACTCAAATCACCTATCCCTCCGGCCGCGTGATCCAGCAGAGCGTCGACACGATTGGTCGGCTTTGCGAAATTGCCCCATCCACCACTGGTTGCGGCACAGCCGCCAGCCCCTATGCCACAGGGTACAGCTACAGTCCCGCGCAGCAACTCACCGGCTTCAATTACGGCAATGGAGTTACCGCCAGCCTCGGTTATTCGACCGACGGTCGTCTGCAGTTGAACTCGATCTCCTACGGCAAGAGCGGCACCACGCTCTTCGGCTTGACCTACGCCTACGGAACTGCTCCAAACAACAACGGCCAGATCACCAGCATCACAGACAGCATGGACAATGGGCGCAGCGTCACCTACACCTATGATGGATTGGCACGCCTTTCCACCGCCGTCACCCCTGGCTCCGCCAATTACGCCGCCTGGGGCCTTAAGCAGACCTACGACCGCTACGGCAACCGTTGGTCGCAAACCGCCATCTCCGGCTGCACCGGGCAGACCTGCCCGCAACCTTCCGTTTCCTTTAACGCTGCCACGAACCGCATCAATTCCACTGGATATGCTTACGACGCCAACGGCAACATGACCAACGACGGCGTCAATACACTGGTCTACGACGCCGAAAATCGTTCCACCAGCGCCTCAAATGGCAGTTCCGCGGGAGCCTACATCTACGATGGCAACGGCCTCCGCGTGGAGAAATGCGTCCCCAACTGTACCAGCCCCACGACGTACACAACCTATGTCTTTTCGGGCAGCAAAGTGGTCGCCGAATACGACAACGGGGCTGCGCCATCTGCTCCCTCGCGTGAATATGTCTACGGCGGCTCGGCGCTCCTGGCCAAAATCGATTCTTCCGGCACGAAGTATTACCATCAAGATCAGCTTTCGAACCGTCTGGTCACCAGTTCCACCGGCGCAGTGTTGGCCCAGATGGGCCATTTCCCCTTCGGCGAATCCTGGTACAACGCCACCAACGATAAGCTTTTCTTCACCACCTACGAGCGCGACGCCGAATCCGGCAACGACTATGCCCAAGCCCGCTACTACGTCAACCGCCTCGCCCTCTTCTCCGCGCTCGACTCGATCTCGGGCGACAACAGCGATCCACAGTCCCTTAACCTCTACCCCTACGTCCGCAACGATCCGATCGACTTCCTCGATCCCACGGGCCAGTTCCGCGCGGCCGTCTGTGTTATTCCAGCCTATGCCAACTGCGGCCTGGGGGGAGGAGGCGGTAACGATTCGTGGGAAGGCGAGCTCATTGACTTTGCATTCACGCCGACTTTCTGGTGCGAAAACGGCCCTGTCTTGGGCAATTTAGGCGCGCTTGACCTCCTCGACCCCGGCTCCCCCATCGGCAGCGGTGTTGGTGGCGCCGCAAACAACGGGCCCGCAAATAGTCCGGCTAATCCCCCACCGTGCCAAGCGAAGGTTCTAAACGCTACCAACAATCAGTTTGGAACGAACTATACAGATGCCAATGTCAACAGCACTTTTAATTTCTCAACAGGAGCGCCTCCGGGACAAGGTACGTTGAACTTGAACATCTATGGCTCAACGGCAGGAGTATCCCCCGGCTACTATCCGGTTCATTGGTGGACCTACGCCATCGGGTATGGGCCAACCCTCCACGCTGTAAGCGGTCCCGGAGGGAATGGTGGGCTAGATAGCACGCAAACTTTGCCGTTTGGGCCTAATCAAGCTACGTTCCACATCGATTCAGGCTTTCCGTACAACCCAATCGGCGCATTTTTCCATTGGCTGCTGAACATGACGAAGGCAGGAGGATACCCCCAATGCTAATCGGGCATCGTCAAGTATCCTTCTGCTTTGGCTTTCTGGTAACCGTTTTGCTAATCTTGCCTGCGATGTCACTTTCTGCCCAAACGATTGAAATCAAATTGGTGGACGGTAGAAATGGGCGCCCTATGGTTGGGACCTCTTCTTACGTGAATGTGTGGGTGGGCGGAGAGCGAAAGGAGGCAATCGCAATACCGACGGATGAGAAAGGCGTTGCTCGACTACAGCTAACGCTGAATCCGAGCGAAGTAAACATCCCCAACTCGAAGAACAACGGTTCGATAGTCGTAGACCATCCTGTTGTGAAATACGATGAGTCTTTCCGAATCAATGCTCCCTATGTGTTGTGTGGGTCAGGAGGGCGGAGCTATTCGTGGCTGGAACTGAAGAACCTCAGCACCAAAGAAGTCCTTGACCACGGATATGCTTCGGCAAACACATGCGGAAAAGCCGCAGTCTCGCCACAGCCCGGACAAGTAGTCCTGTTCGTCAGGCCCCTCACGTTCTGGGAAAAAATGAAGCAGTAGCCGCAAACAACGGGCCTAATCCACGGCTCTTGAATATCGCGCAGCAAGTTCAAAAATGCGGTCAGTTTAGCAACGTTGGAAACCAACTCGCCCAGGGGGTTAACTCGGGGAGGATTAGTGTCGGCAACGTTCCGTCAAATGCTGTGGCCACGACGAACGGTTGGTTTAATGCCACGTCCGTAATCGCTCCTGATGCTCTCGATGATCCTTCGACCGTAATTCACGAATGGATTCACCAGACGCAAGCCGCTGGGAATCCCTTCTTCCTTCTCCTGAAAGGCGCAAATCAAATACAGTCGCTGTTCACGAGCGATAGCCAGGGATTCCTCGACTACTCAGCCCAAAACGTTGCAAACAAGATCGTGAGTGTCTGTGGCGTTAAGTAGCTAGAGATATCGAGTCGGAGGGTGCTTATGCCAGCGACACGGACAACGGAGGCAGGACAAGTGAAGCACAACATAGTGCTGGTAGCCGGATGGGTGATTCTTCTCCTTCTGGCCTCGCTTCTTCTTCCCCCGCTCGACTCCCGAGTTAATCCCGGCCCTCTTCTGGCCAAGAGCTTCATCGTTGCGACCATCGCTTTGTCCCTCTACACGGTGGTCGTAATGTTCGGCTACTTCAACCGATCTTGGCGTCGTGTGGGGCTGGCTCCCAATAGAGTCGAATACGCCACCTGGCTAGGGTTCCAGACCGCCCTTTTCTTGGTGGTATTCGTCTGGGTTCTGAAGGCTGTGGTGCTCGCTGTAGCACATCGTTTCGGGTTCCTGCCCTAGGGTTGGTTCTCGGGTGTGAGTTTTTCCTTTAGCCGCCGATCCGCCTGTTGTTCCCGTTGTCCGGGGGGACGTGGTGGTCCCGGAGGCCGGTTTCTGGGGTTAGGGTGTTTGCGCCGCCTACGGCGTCGGGTGTAAGGGTGAGACGTCACCCCGTTTCGGGTGCTG
>DLMH01000036.1 GCA_002478115.1 Candidatus Acidiferrum typicum
GGCCGCAGGGAATTGGGTCCGAGAATAACTTCCGAGTTGCCGACCATCCGAGAGTTAGCGCAATGTGTCCGTCTTCAGCGCTGTTGAGAGCGACTGGGGCTCGGGCTTAGTTATGGTTTGAGGCATCCGGTTCACCGGTTGTTGTCGTTGTGGTCGCGCTGAGCGCGACGCTGGGGTTGATGATGTTAGGCGCAGTGAGCAAGCGTGTTGCTTGGCTGCGCTGGGCGCAATTGTACTCGAACCGCTCGTAAAGTGTCTGCCGTTTTTGTTCCTCCCTGCGTTTTAGGATTTCTTCCCGCCGCCCGTAGTACACATCGGCCGGCGCCACATTTCCGATTCCTTCGTGGTAACGCCGTTGGTCGTAGAACTCGATGAACTCCGCGATGGCCGCGCGCAGCTCTTCCGGACTGCTCCACACCAGCAGATTCATCCGGCCCTTCAGCGTTTCGTGGAAGCGCTCGAGTTTGCCATTCGTTTGCGGATGGTGCGGTGAACAGCGGATGTGCCGCATCTTGTGCATCCGCAGGTATTCCTCGAACGCACCGGCGATGTAGGACGGCCCATTGTCGGTGATCATCCGCGCACGCAGCTTCACCGGCACCCGCTTCATACCCGTCCACTCGATAGCCTGCTCCACCACTTCGCTGAGCGACTCCGTCTTCATGTCACCCTTCAACTCCCACGCCAGGATGTACCGTGAAAAATCGTCCAGCACTGAAATCAGGTAATACCAACCCCAGCCCATCACAAAGAAATAACTCGCATCGCTCTGCCACTGCTCGTTCACCCGCGTCGTCTTCACCGTGTATTCCGGACCCGCCGGAAATCCCACCACGTTCACTTCGCGCACCAGCCCATGAAGTTTCAGCACCCGGTACACGCTCGATTCCGAAACGCTGAACCCCGCATAATCGCTGATCCAGCAAGCGATTTCGCGTGGACTCTTCTCCGGTTCCGCTCGTGCCACCACCAGGATTGTCTCCGACTCTTCCGGCCGCAGCCGGTTCCAAATCGTTCCTGGTTGCGGTCGCCGGTCCACCAGGCCCGCTTCGCCTTCGCTGCGATAACGACGCTGCCAGCGATAGAACGTCGAGGGCGACATTCCCAATTCCAACAGCGTCTCTTTCTTGGTCACCGGCGACCGCCGCACCAACTCGATCACTTCGCGTTTCCTCTCGGGCTTCATCCGGCTATAACGCTTCCGGTCCAGCAGCCCTAATACTGGCTTTTTTCCAGTGTCAGATTTTCCAGACTCAGGTCCGCCACAAGGAGCTTGAGCCGCTCATTCTCCTGCCGCAGATCCTGTACCTCATTGCTGGTGGCTTCGCGCCTCGCGTCACCCCGCAAGCGTCCTTTGCCCGCTTCCATGAAATCCTTCAGCCACTTGTAGTAAATCGTCGGATGAATGCCTTCGCGACGGCACAGATCGGCCACCGACACTTCGGCGCGAACCCCTTCCATCACGATGCGGATCTTTTCTTCGGCGGGAAACTTCCTGCGGCTGGCTTGCTTGGCCCGGCGGATCAACTGCCGCGCCGTCTCTCCCCGGCGCCCGCCAGCCCTGCCCTCGGGCAGGGCTACCCCTCTCTCCTCACTTCCGTACTCCCCCTGCTCTTCGTCCTGCTCCTGCTGCTTCCTCAGTTCCTCTTCCATGGTTCACCCTTCTTTCTGCGCATCCTAGCGCCTGTTGGGTGAACCGAAAAGCTCAAAACCTGTAGCCTACAAATCCCCTCAACTCACTCCCATTTCCGCTGAAGTCAAACACGCTGGGAGAGAAACCCAAATGGGCTACGCAACCGTGCATAGCCAACCGAGTTCATGGAGCGGAGGTCGGGAACAAATCCTGCTCAATCACCCGGGCTGGAATATACGAAAAAATCCGGTCGCCGGAGAAGTATTTTTCTTGACTTCCCCTTTTATAGAACATATGAGGAGCTAGCCCCGGCGCTATCAGGGCCGAATACTAGTAAGGCGATTAATCGCCGCCCTCGCTACTCTCCAATCTTCCCGCGCAAGACAATGATCGATGCCTTCGGCAGCGCATACATCACGTCCGCCCCGCCCGGCAACGTGGTACTTGTCGCTGGTCCGTCCGGCTCTGCGTAGCCACGGTTCTCTCCCTCATGCCATTGATATTCCGCTGGCCCGAACGTGATGCGCTCCACCGGCCCGTTGAAATGACGTGCGCGTTTCTTCTCTCCATCCGTGAACACCACGCTCACCTCATGATCATTCTCGCGATCCTTGTTGATCAGCATTAAGGACCACTGCCCGTCGGGCCGTTCCACCGCATATGCCGTCACCAGAACATTGCCCGTTTCATCCGTCACATCGCTCGCCACCTTGAAGAGCCGGTGTGGCGCATCGACCGGTTGCACCCACTCCTTCGTGATCACTTGGGCCGCCAGGTACTGCGGCGGATAATTAGTCACGTGATAGTCCTTGTCCAGCGCGAGGAACTGTCCACGCCCTCCCGGCGTCGGCATGTAGTGAAAATAAAATGTCCCATTCGCGCCTTCCGTCATCATCGCGCCCACGTAGTCGGCGAGCCACAGTGCGCTCTTTACGTCTCTCGGTCCGCCTCCTCCGCCCATGTTTCCTTCGGTCATGAAAAACGGCAGATTCGTCGGCAGGCCGTTGTCCTTCCACGCCTGCACGACGTGGCTCACGAAGCTCGGCTCCAGGTACAGATCGTTCCAGGACGCCGTACTTTCCTTCTCCATAAACGGATAGTGCTCAAACGAAAAAAACGTGAAATCGTTCAATCGCCCATGCGCCTTCAGATAATCCAGGAACCGTGCCAGCCAGGAAACTCTTCCCATCCCATCTGGCCACACCTCCACATCGCCGAATGTTCCTTCAAACGCAGGGCCACCGAGCTTCGCCTCCGGCACCAGTTTGTGAATTGCTGTCGCAAACTGAATGTACAGCGCGCCATAATCTTCGGGCAACATGTGCTGGCCGTCGGCTTCTTCTCCCATCTCGATCCACGAAATCGGGTACTGTCGCTTGTATAAATACGCGATTTCCGCCGCCGCATCCTCCGGCGTTGCATACAGCATCGCGATCGGGACCATTGTCGGCAGCCCCCTCGTAATCCCGCTCGTGAAAAACAGGTCAAATCCGATCTGGTCCCCGCGCGAGTAGTCCAGGTCTGTTTCCGCATGCCATGGGTCCACCGACGACGGCCACGTTACCGTCTGCCGCCGGCTCGGCGAATGTTGCACCACGTCATTGAAGCGGCCCACCGCCGAAAGCGTCCCCACATACAGTTCGTTGATCGCATACCCCACGCAATTTCGTTTGTCCGCCGATCCATGCGTGTCGCAGGTATTCGATGATTCCGTCATCCAGATGCGCAAGAAGCGCGCGGAAATGGTCCCCGTCACCAGCTTCAGCGTCACCGTACCACCCTGTCCTTCAGTGATGTAGCCCTTCGGAAAGGTCTGCCATGTCCCTGCCTGCGTTCCGTCATAAAACGGCTCCAGCACCCCCGTCCAGAATTGGACTGCATACCGCCGCGCGTACGGGTTGGCCCACGCGATGCGGATCGCGTTCACATCCACCTTCGCTCCCAGATCGATCATCACCCACTGCGGATGCAGTGCGTCGTCTTCCCCAGTGAAGTCCTTCGTCAGATACGGATTGCTCTTCCAGTACGAATTCACATTCCCGTCCGTCAGCCGCGACCAACCGTTCCCATCTCCCCTGCTGAATCCCCGATGCGGCAGCGGGTAGGCATACGAGTGCCGTATCATCTCACCCGGCTCCGCGCTGCCCGTGAAATATCCCTCCTTCTTCTCCGCGTTGCTCCACTTCCCCACGGCGTTCCAATGCCACGCCTCCACCATCAATTCCGTATTCTGCCGGTAGGTTACCGCCTGCCATCCCGCGCCTAGGATTTCCTTTAGCACCGGGTCGCGCAACAGCGTGTCCGTATTCTTATCGACTACTTCTTTCGACAGTCGTGTCTCTTCTTTTCCGGGAGCGCCCTCTCCCGCTCTCAACCGGTCAATGGCTCCGCCCAGTGCGTGGGGTGGGCTGAACATATTCACTACATGGGATGGCGTCGCATCCACCACAATGTTCTGCGCTAGTGCGCCGCTCGCTGCCATCAGCACACCGATAGCAACTCCCGATCCCGCCATCCATTGCTTCATTCCTTTCGCCATGAAAACCTCCTCGCCACCTCACTCACACATTCCCCGGAATCCAGCCCCTCCTTATCTCTTGCAAGAGTTTCCCGTGCACTACTCTTCGGGGAGCGGGATTCCGGTGCAGCATACACCAATTTCTCCACCAATGGCACACACGCCGCCATATTTAAATCGATTCAAGTCACACGAGCAACGCTGCTGCACAAGACAAAGTATGGATGAGCACATATGCTTCCGAGGAGCCATGTGCGAGTACCGAAATGAACTGCGGCGCACCTATCTGTCACCAGCACGATGCGCAGATGCCTGGTAAACGCTAGTGCTT
>DLMH01000021.1 GCA_002478115.1 Candidatus Acidiferrum typicum
ACCGGATAAGCATGAGCCGACTAATCAGGCGTTGAGGCTGCCCTCTTATTTGTCGACGTTATCCAGCATCCAGATGCTGCCGGATTGTTCTGCCACGGTAATCACAAGCTTATCCTGGGTAACCGAAAGCTCAACAGCCTCGATAGCATTTGGGACCATCAAACTAGGGTTTTCAAATGCTGTCACACGGAACGGTTCTCCCACAGCTTTTCCTTTACTTGGGTCGAAGCGGATTCCCCAGACGTTAAAGAAGCCGCCCTCGTTAGACACGAAGTAAATCGCCTTTCCGTTAGGAGACCAGCGGGGCTTGTCGTCCCAATTCTTGCCTCCCAAGATGCGAGTCCACGGTCCTCCTGCAGCGGGCATCACGAAAAGGATCGATTCTAAATGTTGGGTTGAGTTTGTGACGGCTTCAAAAACGATCCATTTACCATCCGGAGAGAAGTGTGGCTGCCAAAGATCGAACCCAGTGTCGGAAATAATCTTTTGCGCCGCTGATGTCTGAGGAGCCTCAGCTTCTGCGACGGGGAGTTGCCAGATTTCGGAACGCTGGTCGTTATTTTCTAAAGCCAACAGGAGGCGCTTGCCGTCAGGGGACCAATCGTAAGCATTCTTATCCGTTGAGCTCAATTTGGTTAATGGCTCTTCGTTGTGGCTCTCACCAGACCAAACCATGATCTGAGATTCCCTTGTAGAAGGATTCCCGCGCCGATACGCCAGTCGCGTACCGTCGGGCGACCATAGCGGATTATGTCGCTCATAATCGTCAGCTACAATCGGAGCCTCTCGCCCGTCCACCAGCGACTTTTCCCAGACATTGCTTTTGCCGGCGCGGATGCCGCCAAAAACCAGCTTTTTGCCATCTCGTGACAGGTCCGGCGTCCAGGCTTCCACTCCTGGCGAGGTCACGGCGTGGCCGGCCCCGGTGACTCGCCCGCGAGTGGCATCAAAGGGGAATAGCCAAGCCCGGATACGCAGAGTCTTCTCGGTGAAGGCGAGTCTTCTCCCATCGGCGGAAACGCTTAGCTCGGTGTCAGGGCCGGATCCGGTGGTTAGGCGCTCGATTGCTGTGGCTCGCAAAGTATCCGGATTGATGGCCAACTTCCAGAGATTTAAGGCCCCTCGAATCATCCGCCCAAGGTAGATGGCTTTTCCCGATGGTGCCCACGAGAACTTCGGATCTATCCCATAGAAGGTTTCAGGGCCTGCGGGCACTTCCCCAATCTGATTCACGATTTCGGGACCAACCTCCGAACTGAGGGCGGCACCCCCTGTCACCGGTACTGTCGAAAAGATGGAGAGGCGTCCAGGGCCACGACCTAATACCGAGATTCTCTTGCCATCGGGGTGCCAGGCGGCTGAAACTGCTTCAAGCTTCCCTTGGGAAACTAACTCCCTCAAGACCTCGCGTGGTGTGCTGCCATCAAGGCCAACCAGAAAAAACCTATCCGTAACATCTATTTTAACAAAATGTGTCCGGAACAAGATCTGCGAACTGTCCGGAGACCACCGTGGGTAGTAACCGAATGACGAGATCTTTCGTTCCAACCCTTCACCGCCAAGCGATGGGACAACGAACAAGCCGCCGTTGTCGCTTTCGGAACGATATGCAATGTATTTCCCATCGGGCGACCAGTCGGGTTGCCAGTTGTGACCTGGACCCTTGGTGATTTGCACCGGATCGCCACCGCTTACTTGCTTTACCCAGATGTCGAATTTCCCGCCACGGTCAGAACTGTAGGCGATGAAGCGGCCGTCCGGTGACCATGTTGCTCCGATCTGCAGGCCGTCGTCGAAAGTCAGCCGCGTGAGCGCTCGTTGGACTGGTGGCCCGGAAACTTGCCGCCGCAGGTAGATAACGAAACCCAAAACGGCCAGCAATACGCACGCCCCGAATAGAATCGGGAGACGCAGGGCCTGACTGCGCCGCGGTTGTGGCGTGTTGCCGGCCGACAGTTCGGCGGGTGCTGCAGGGCTGACGCCATCTACCGGCGCGATAAAGCGGTATCCCCGCCGTGGCAAGGTTTCGACAAAGCCTGGGCTTTCCGCTGAGTCGCCCAGCACCTCGCGAATCTTGTTAATGGCGGCATTCAAGTTGTGGTCAACGTCAACGAAGGTGTCCGGCCACAGGCGCTTCTGCAATTCCTCTCGCGTTACCACGTCACCAGGGCGCTCCAGAAGGATGGTGAGCACCTGAAACGGCTGCCCACTGAGTTTCAGTTTCACCCCGCCTTTGCGCAGCTCTCCCGATTGAAGGTCGAGTTCGAAGGTCCCGAACCGGATGAATCGAGGGGAATGGACATCTTTTTCCACTGACGTTTGCCTCAGGCGCCGCTAGTCTAGCATCCATTCCCAATTAAACAAGCATCTGGCCAGTACCCGATTGCTGACCTGATCCTTCAATCCTCTCAAGCTAAAAGAGTTACCCAATGACTTTCATTTTACCTGCCACTGACCCTCCGTAGCGCACACATGCATTGAGGTAGCTGCACCTCCCGCCCAATGTCGCCCTCACCGCGCCACCCGCGGAGGAGGGCGACATGAAAACAAGAATCAGGCAACAGCTTTCAACCCCCGGCGAAACTCTCAGGGATAAACAACTTCATCCGCTTCGGCTGAGCCTCCGGCTTGCTGCAGGCCTGCTTGCTGTACTGGGTTTCACCTGCGCAGAGTCTTCTTCCGCCCGTGCGGCAGACCCAAGACCCACAATCAGGGTGCGCGCCACCAACTACACGGAAGCCACAGCCGCCACGGTATCCAAGGCCGAACGCGAAGCTGGCCGACTCCTCGGCGAGGCCGGCTTGAATGTGGTCTGGATAGACTGCCCGGTGGGGCAATCAGCAGCTGTCGCTTCAGACCCTTGTCAGCAACCGCTCGAACCGACCGACATCGTGTTGCGGGTGCTCCCTGATCGCGCCCGGAATGGTGTCCAAGACAGTGCCTTTGGCATTGCAGTCCTTCCCGTTCTAGCCAGTGTCTACTACGAACATGCGGTGAGTCTCGCCAGGAATGACGGTGCCGAGTTCGAGACCCCCATCATTCTTGGTTTCGTTATGGCCCACGAAATCGGCCATCTAATGCTTGGCTCAAACAGCCACTCTGACACCGGAATCATGCAGGGCCAATGGGAACGCAAACAGGTCCGGCAGATTATGAAGGGCGACCTGCATTTTACGGCGCAACAGTCGAAACTCATTCGAGCAGAGGGACAAACGCGAATGAGCCTAGAAGCGACCCAACTTCGCACGCCGAGTTCAGTTGGATAATTCTCTGTAGATTCTCGCGTATCGAGATTTTCCAAATAAGTATAGCGAACCGATTTCCCACCAGTTCGTGGCCTCAAGTCCTGATTAACGCATTATAAAAGGGCGCCCGTTTGGAGTAGGTTTTGATCGTTCGCATCATCACCTACAAGAAGGAGCGCCCTCATGAATGACGCCAAGTATATTGGGCTGGATGTGCATCAGGCAACGATCTCTGCCGCGGCTCTGGATTCCGCCGGCAAGCTGGTGATGGAAGCCATTCTCGAAACCAAAGCGGAAACGATTCTGCAGTTTCTCCGCGGGCTGCGCGGCAGTTTGCACGTAACTTTGGAAGAAGGAACCTGGGCGGCCTGGTTGCACGACCTGCTCCAGCCTCACGTCACGCGCGTGCTGGTCTGTGACCCGCGCAAGAATGCCCTGTTGAAAGCGGGGAACAAGAGCGACCGCATCGA
>DLMH01000185.1 GCA_002478115.1 Candidatus Acidiferrum typicum
TATGCTGAGTTTGCTTGCGGTTGCTATCCGCAACTCGTGGGCAATCGCCATCGACGTCGTCTCCACACCCCCGAAAGCCTGAGAAGCGGACTCCGACCGGGTTGGGCTGCTTCCAAATGTGAACGCTCATCCGATCTGGCATAATCCTGTGATGTGCGGACGGTACAGGTTGTCGCGGCGAAAGCAGCTTGTCGAGGAATACTTCGACAGCGTGTCGGGAGATGAAGATTGGAACCCCCGCTACAACATTGCGCCCACTCAGCCTGTCCCCGTCATCCGCCAGAACCCAAAGGAACCGATCCGCGAACTCTCGCTGATGCGCTGGGGGCTGATTCCATCTTGGTCGAAAGACCCGTCTAGTGCTGCCAAAATGATCAACGCAAGATCAGAAACGGCGAGCACCAAACCTGCGTTCCGCGATGCGCTGAAATTGCGCAGGTGCGTGATTCCTGCTGACGGCTTTTACGAGTGGAAGCGAGACGGCAAAACCAAGCAGCCATTTTGCTTTGAGGTAAATCAGGGGCAGTTGTTTGCGTTTGCGGGATTGTGGGATCGCTGGAAGGACCCCAGTGGCAACTGGATCAAGACCTGCTTGATCTTGACCACGGCACCGAATGCCGTGACCGAAAGCGTCACGACCGAATGCCAGTCATCCTCAATCCAGACAACTACGATCTGTGGCTCGATCCGGGCATGCGGAACGTGACGGCGCTGTCGGAACTGTTGAAGCCCTGCGATGCCCGGTTAATGCGATGCTATCCCGTGAGCACACGGATCAACCATGTGGCAAACGACGACGAGGAGTGCTCCGCGCTAGCGGAACTTGCTCAAATTCAGAATCGACTCTTCCCCTAACCGATGGAGCCTCGCGATGTAATCGTTTGAAGTCGTATTTTGCAGTAGAATGTGCCGTTCCTCACACGCCGTGACTGAAGCATTCATTACTCCGAAAGTCGCTCAGTGGGCAAGAGAGCGCACAGGAATCTCTCCAGCCCAGTTAGCCAAATCTCTTGGGGCTGATCCGAAAGAAGTCGAGGCTTGGGAACGTGGCGAAACGCGTCCCCCGTTCGGTAAGGCACAAGACTTGGCGAGGAGCCTTCGGATACCATTTGGATTCTTATTTCTCTCAGAACCCCCCGCCGAAAAGACACCGATACCCGATCTCCGAACCGTGGTCGAAGGTCGTCCTGCAAAGGCAAGTCCGGATTTTCTGGATTTGCTTAACGACGTCCTCGTGAAGCACCAGTGGTACCGGGAGTATCTGGAAGCGCGTGACGCCAAGCGCCTCCCTTTTGTAGGGAAATTCCGGGTTGCAGATGGCGTTGACCGAGTAGCGAGGGACATGACCGCCGTGCTCTCTGTTGAGCGGATCAGGCGAACATCTCACACGTGGGATGAGTTCTTGCGTGAACTGACCCGTAGCGCGGAAGCCATTGAAATTTTAGTTATGCGCAGTGGAATCGTCGGGGGGAATACCCGTCGCAAGCTATCGGTCGACGAATTTCGGGGCTTTGTCATAAGCGATGACCTAGCGCCATTGGTTTTCATAAATGGTCGGGATTCCAAAGCGGCGCAAATCTTCACTCTGGTGCATGAACTTGTGCATATCTGGATCGACAGAAGTGGCATTTCGAATCCAGACCCGAAGGATATTCCCGCTGAACTCAGGAATACCGTCGAGACTTTCTGCAACAGTGTCGCGGCGGAAGTCTTGGTCCCGCACGCCGACTTTCTGAAATCCTTGCCCTCCACATTCACTGAACAGACGGCTCAGAATCTCGCAGCAAAATACCGTGTCAGCACGATTGTGATTCTCCGAAGGGCTTACGAACTGAATGCGATCACCCGCAACCAATTCTTTACCTTGCTCGAAAAAGAACAGCAGAAGCAGAGAGAGCGCGAACAAAAAGAAGCGGAAGAGCCGTCCGAAGGGGGAGGGAACTTTTACTTTACGCTGCCGATCCGCAACAGTCGTAGGTTAACGGAAACTGTCCTCGGAGCGCTCCAAGCTGAGGGTGTCTCATACCGCGAAGCTGCGAGACTGCTGGGCGTGAAGACAGGCACGCTTCCAAAACTGATTGAGGGGTTGCCGATACGCTAAATGGCAGGAACCCCACCTTACTGGCTCGACTCGAACGTATTCATTCAAGCGAAGAACGGTCCTTACAAATTCAAAACATCCGGAGTGTTCTGGGCGTTTTTGCAGGAGCAAATCAACGCCGGAACGATCCGCTGTCCCAAGATGGTTTATCACGAGATTGTGACGAACGAGGAACCCAGTGATGATCTAGCCAAGTGGATGAAGACCCGTCGCCAGAGTGGATTATTTGTAGAGCCAGATGCGGACGTGCAAAAAGCAATGCAAACGGTTGCCGACTACGTGGTGGACAACTACGAGCAACAGCACGCAGCCGAATTCTTGAGCGGAGCCGATCCGTGGCTGATCGCGCACGCCATTCACACGAAGGGTGTCGTTGTCAGTCACGAGTCAAACAGGCATCCAAACGCGAAGAAGGTTCGCATCCCTGACGTATGCGCGGCGCTAGGAGTGCCTTGCATTGATACGTATGAAATGCTCGAGAGGCTTGGGGCAGACTTCAAGGCTTCTGGGCAAAAGAAGGGCAAATAGGTTTACCGAACTAAACACTCAAATCCGAGGCGAAAATGAGAAATGTAATCTACGCAATCAACCTTACCCTGGATGGCTGCTGCGACCATACCAAATTCAATCCCCCTCCCGATGACGAAGTACTTGAACATTACACGCACCTCTTGCGAGATTTTGACCTGCTCGTCTATGGGCGTAAAACCTATCAATTGATGGTTCCTTATTGGCCTGATATCGCAAAAAGCCAGTCCGAGACAAAAGCGGATATCGAATTTGCTCAAACCTTTGTCTCCAAGAAGAAGATTGTTTTTTCACGATCGTTGGCCAGCGCTGAAGATGAAAATACGAGAATTGTTCGTACGAACCTTCGCGACGAAATACTTAAACTGAAGCAAGAACAGGGCAACAATATTTTGGTCGGCGGTGTAGATGTTCCTTCACAACTGATGGAGCTTGGCCTGATTGACGAATATCGTTTTGTCGTTATGCCAACCATTGTTGGAGAAGGCAGACGATTGATGGAGGGCGTCAGCCTGCCCGAGAAATTGCAATTGAAGCTGGTTGAGTCGAAGCCTTTTAAATCAGGATGTGTTGCGCTTCGTTACTTGAAACAGTGACAGAAACAAATTTGGCCGAAACTCGCGCCGCTGTGCCGGCTGGTCGCCCCGCAAGGGTGACAAATGGCTTTGCACATGCGGCAATGAGTGGAACACCTTCGACACTGGGGGAGTCTGCCCGCTTGTGTTCACCAGTGGATTGAAACCCAATGCCTCTCGTGCAGTCGATGGTCGGCGCACTCGCTCTGGTATTGCTCATTGACCAAAGTGAAGGAGCACACATGATCAAGGTCAGCGTGTTGTATCCGAACGAAGCAGGTACTAAGTTCGACATAACGTACTACCTCAGTCACCACATCCCTATGGTTCGACGGCTGCTGGGATCAGCGTTGAAGGGAGTATCG
>DLMH01000035.1 GCA_002478115.1 Candidatus Acidiferrum typicum
CTACGTCACGAATGTCCACGAGTCCCCTTTTTCCCCAGCGAATCTTAACATTTGGCAGTATACGCTATCCCGAACCCTTGCAGAGCGAGTGGTCTCGGGGGTGGGTGAGGAAAGTAAGTCCATTCCAGCTTGGCCCGTTGATGCAGGATATCATAACGGGGCGCGGGGTTAAGAGATCAACTGACTGGTTCTTGCATTTCGACGATTTGCGTGGTAAACGTTTACTGACCCTTGGCCGGGTTTTGCGCGGGTACATCCAGAAGATCCAAGAGGATGATTGATGAACAGACTTTCCTCCATTCCGCAAGCGTTTGTGGCATTACTCATTCTCGCAAATGCTTTCAATGTGAAAGGCGCGGAACGCAAGATACAGTTTGCCGAGTTCGGAAAGACCATGAACGGAGACACCGTTTACCGGTACGTTCTCACGAATAGCAAGGGTGTCGAGGCGGTGGTGATCAGCTACGGTGCGGCGCTTGTTTCCCTGAAAGCCCCGGATCGCAACGGCAAAAGCGCAGATATCGTTTTGGGATACGATAGTCTTGGTGGCTACGAGCAAGACAAATACTTCTTTGGCGCCACCATCGGGAGGTACGGCAATCGCATCGCTAGCGGCCAATTCACTCTTGATGGCACGGTGTTCCATCTGCCCAAGAATGACGGCCCAAACAGCCTGCACGGCGGAAGCAGGGGTTTCAACAAGCGGATTTGGACGGGAGTTGATCGTTCCCGGGCGGATGCCCAAGTTCTCGAGCTGACCTACACGAGTCAAGATGGAGAGGAAGGCTACGCTGGCACGTTGAAGGTTCAGGTGACCTACACTCTGCCTGCGGAAGCTAACGAATTGCGAATCGACTATTCGGCGACGACGGACAAAGACACGGTGGTCAATCTGACGAATCACAGCTATTTCAATTTGTCCGGCGTAGCGAGCCAGGAAATTCTGGAGCATCAGTTGCTTCTCCGCGCCTTGGAGTTTACGCCGGTCGATTCGACGCTGATACCGACAGGAGAATTGCGGGCGGTTTGCTGCGGCCCCTTTGATTTCACGAAGGCGACTGCCATCGGGGCGCGGATCAATCAGGGCGACGAGCAGCTAAAGTTCGGGAAAGGATACGACCATAATTGGGCGCTGGAAAGGACCCAAAAAGGAGGGTTGCAGGTTGCTGCCGAGGTATTCGAGCCCACGAGTGGACGAGTGCTGGAAGTGCTGACGACCGAACCGGGTATTCAGTTCTACAGCGGCAACTTCCTGGACGGCACGGTTCGTGGCAAGGGAGGGCAGCTCTACGGCCGTCGCACGGGTTTTTGCCTGGAAACACAGCACTTTCCGGATTCTCCAAATCATCCAAATTTTCCGTCGACTGTATTGAAGCCAGGTCAAGTTTATAGGTCAACGACTGTCTTGCGGCTTACCACTCGGAAGTAGGGTGCACTCGAGATAGGAAGATGGTGGGAGTTGACGGAGGCCGCGAGGTCCGGATAAAGGCGGAAGTTGGAGAGCGTTTTAAGTGTAGGTGAGCCGTTCCCTTAAATGGCTGCAACGCCTACAGGGGAAGAGTCGAGGGCGCATGTTGCTGGCAAAACTGCGCGAAGCAGTATTGGAAGCGAATCTGGAACTGGTCCGAAGAGGACTGGTGCTATCGACCTTCGGTAGCGCCAGCGGGCTTGCCCGTGATGAAGGCCTGATTGTCATCAAGCCCAGTGGTGTCCGTTATGACGAGATGAAGCCGGAGCATCTCGTTGTCACGGATTTGCAGGGCAAGGTCGTCGAGGGAACTTTGCGCCCGTCCTCCGACCTTCCCACGCACGCGGCTCTATACCGCGCTTTTCCCTCAATCGGCGGCATTGCCCACACGCATTCGGAGTACGCAACCGCCTGGGCGCAGGCACGCAAACCGATTCCTTGCTACGGCACGACGCATGCCGACTATTTCCACGGTCCAATTCCTCTGACGGACGCCATGAGCGATGAAGAAATCAATGGCGAGTACGAAGCGAATACCGGAGTGGCGATCATCCGCGCGTTTGAAAAAATAGATCCCATGGCTGTGCCCGCGGTTCTGGTGGCGAACCACGGACCATTCGCCTGGGGCGCTGACGCTCGCAAGGCCTCAGAAAACGCGTGGATGCTGGAAGCCGCGGCGCGCATCGCGTACTTCACGGCCTGCATCAATCCGCATGCAAGTTCTATCGGCAAGACGCTCCTGGATCGTCATTTTCTGAGGAAGCACGGCCAGAAAGCCTATTACGGTCAAGCGAGAACAAAGGAATGACGCTGCTATTTGCTTCCGCGGGTGCGTCCCGGCTCGTTCATCTATCCCCCGTTGATTTGGTGATCATCGTCTTTTACTTCGTGTTGGTGCTGGCCATCGGGTTTTACCTGAAGGGGCGGGCCAACACGGGCGAAGACTTCTTCATGGCCGGAAGAGAGATGACCGCGTGGGTTGCCGGCCTGGCTTTCTTGTCGGCCAACCTCGGATCATTGGAGCTGATGGGCTGGGCCGGCAACGCCTATAAGTA
>DLMH01000134.1 GCA_002478115.1 Candidatus Acidiferrum typicum
CGCCCTTTTATAATGCGATTGCATCAGCTACCATGCTTATGACTACTCTGACCAGTTCAGAATCCGGGTGAAAGAAGAAATGACATCCTTCCGCACAACGTATTCAGTGATCTTTCCTGTCCGCACATCCTGAATGTCCAGAAATACGGTGTCGTGAGATACCGGATGGCCGGAAATAAAGGCGAGTAACTCAGCTGGACGAATCCCAACGTGGCCACCCACATTCAGGACAGCGATGGAGCCGGAATTGGGGGCCCAAGCAAACCCTCGGATCTGTTTTCCTAGTTTCCAAGTGCGCAACTTTTCGATCGACTTGTTGTCCTCTAAATACAGCTGATCCGACGCCGCACCCCTGCAGTAGATCCGGTACTGGCTATTGGGTGAACTTGCCTCTGGGTTTTGCATACAGGACCCGATGGCACCCGCAGGCAACTGGTAATGCTTGGGCAGGCTCCGGTGCTTGTAGTCTTGAAACTGCTCTTCTCTCACAAGGCGCACGGTTCCGGTTGTGGGCTGCACTTCGTACTGCCAGTAGTCTTCAGGTTCGCCGGCTGCCAGTACGTCAATCAGAATGATACCGGGTGCAGTGTCCGCACTAAGCACCTTCTGAGGGATGTTCTGTCCCATCCGACAACTCAAACACCCCATCAGATCAATACCCAGTCCGAGAACCAGAAGCGTCAGGAAGAGGCAGTTGTAGCAGGATTTCAAGGCAGGGGTGTCCATCCGGGCGATTCTAGCACTGCCCCTACGATTACCTCGTTCATGACATTGTTGGCGATAAATCGCGATTACGCTCAAAACCCCAGCGGACGGGCGAACAGACGGCGCAAGCTTGTGACATCGCCTGATAACATCAACGGACATTCCAGAGTAAAATCTAGTTTCGTTTCCGGAGTTGCGTGCAATGAGCGCTCGGCTATACTTCGCCAGCATTCTGGTATTGGTCGCTTCGCCTGCATGGCTTGCTTGCGCACAACAATCATTCCAAACAGGTGCTTCCATGTCAGACCGCGACAAAGCAGGGCTTCGAGGTCCCGTGAAGACAGTGCTGAATGAGCAGACCTTTTCGGGTGCGGACGGTCAGCAGTTCCTGACGTCTACGACCACGGATTACGCATCGGATGGCAGGATTCTGGAACTGCGAATCGGAAACTCGGATGGCTCGATATGGGTAACGAGCTACACCTATTACGCCGATGGACGTCTCCTCAAGACCGTTTCCGGTAAAGCGGGATCTGCCGCCGATTCCCAGACGACCTATTTGTACGATGATGCACGCAGGCTAGTCGGAGTGGAGTCGGGCGACCACGATAAGGCGACTTACAAGTACGATGAGAAGGGACGGAAGTCGATCATCGAAAACTATGGTTCAAGGTCCCTACCTCCGAACACGGCCTACGCACCACATTGGGAGGGAACTGACTTGGGGTTTGCTCCATATCCCGGCGGCACTCTCACAACCTCGTACAACGAGCAGGGGGTGGCGACGGGTGCCGAACTCCGTGATGCTGAGGGCACCATCCTGGGCCACATTGTGCGCAAGTTTGACGCACAAGGTCGCATCATCGCAGAGGAACAGGCCGCGGATGCTCCTCAGGTAAACCTCCCCGAAGAATTTCAGTCAAACCTCAATCCAGAACAAATTAGGTCTGTCGGTGCAATGATCGCGGGGATGCAGAACAGCGTTATTTCCTACTCTTACGATGCTCAAGGTCGTGTGACGGAACGGCACAGGAGTGGCGGAGTCTTGGGCGAGCAAGTAACCATCACCACGTATAACGACCATGGCGATAAGGCATCAGAGCGTGAAACTATGGTCATGAGGTCGGATACTGGGCCTTGGAACCTTACAGAAGCCGGAGCTTTTGTTCCCACGGGAAAACCGAATCCTCCTCAGCTACCCTTAAGCTCCGAAACTCAGTACACGTACCAGTACGATCAGTATGGCAATTGGACCGAGCAAACCATTGTCAGCCGCTCTCAACCGGACGAAGCATTTCGACCCGCGAATGTCATTCGTCGTAAGCTGGGTTACTACTAACGTCTGCAGCTGTTTAGCGTGGAAGTTCCCGGCACCGTTGTCGATAAATCCCGATTACGCTCAAAACCCCAGTCTGACGGGCGAACAGACGGCGCAAACTTGCGCTATCGCCTGGTTTCGTAAACCATCGGAAAACCGCAAGGGACGAGACGAACTCTTTCTGGCTATTGCAGCTTCGCATACTCCGACTTGGCTTGCTTCAGAACCGGAATGTCGGGGTCGGCGTCCTTCCAGAGTTTGAGAAAATCTTCGTAGCCGGCCCGGGCTTTGTCCCGCTCGCCGGCGAGCGCGTAGGCGCGTCCGAGCTGCAGGTCGGCCAGCGCACCGATGGGATCGGCCGAAACAAGGCCGCGGTGATCGAGAATTTTCTGAAACTCGGCAGCGGCTTGAGCGCCTTGGTGTAAGGACAGATAGGCCTCGCCGCGCACATAGGCCGGATAGAAACACCCAAAAAGGCCAAAAAAAGCGATGGCAGAGATGGCCGACTCGTGGGGAACGGCGACTTGCAGCAGTTCGATGGCCTTGGCAGGCTCGCCATGGTTCAGTGCGAACAGTGCGCGAAGCGTTGGCAGGTAATTGAATTGAACCGACGTATCCTCAGGGAAGCGTTTTTCCAGATCATTTGTGAGTGCTTCCGAGCCGGGGAAGTCGCCCGCGAGCGCGAGTGCGAAGGCAGCGCCGTATTCCACATCGCGGCCCCGGGACAGATCGATTGCTGCGATCGCGCCGCGCTTGGCTGCGGGCGCATTGCCAACCAGGGCTTCCGACACCCCGGCCGCAGTTTCATAGACAGCGGCTCTCTCGCGCTGGCCTGCTTGCTGAGCCAGATCCACAGCGCGGCGTGACATCCCCCTGGCGAGTTGTAACTGGCCGGAACGCGCCAAAACCAGAGCCTGTGCGTGGAAAATCCAATCTTCCGCCCCGGGTTCGCTTTTGGCCCGAGCCACTTCCCGGTCCATCCCCGCCCGGTCACCGTTTAAGAACGCGATGTAGTATCTGAAGAGTAAGAGTTCAGGGATCTCGAGTTTGCGCTCGGAGGCCCGGTGAATAGTGTTCTCGGCTTCGTCCAGCCGGTCCATGTAAAAATAATCGGCGGTGAGATTGACGTACGCGGGAGTGAGGTCCGGATCAATCACGAGCGCCTTTTGGGCTTCTTCGATTGACTTTTCGTAGTGGCCAAGACCCTGGTTGGAGAACCCCGACAACAGTCCGTGGGCCAAGACATCACGAGGATAAGTTTGCTCCCACAACTCAAGGGTCTGAAGCGCCTTTTCCAGGTTACCGGTCACCTGCCGCTCGTACATAGCCGTGATAAAGAACCGTTCGCGGTCGCTGGCGTGATCCTGCAACTGATAAGCCCTGGTCGTGCTCTCCCTGGACAGGAGAGACTCTCCAATACTGCTGTAGATGAGCCCGAGGGTCGCATGTGCCATGGCGAAGTTGGGATCGATTTCAACGGCGCGCTTGTAGAGTGGCACCGAGGCGACAAAACCGGTTGCGAACTCAACTTTTAACCCTGCGCTAAAGGCTTTCAAGGCTTCCAGAGACGGAGTAGTAGCCTCCTGGAGCGGCGTGTTGTGTTTCTCTACCGTGGTGAGTGATTCACCGATGCGGGTTCTGAATTTGCTGGCAACTCGATCCAGGGCATTCAGCACGTCTTCCTTGCGGGCGGCTTGCACCTGCTCCTCAGCGAGAACGTCTCCGGTGGCGCAGGTTTTGGCGCGCAGCCCCAGCACATATTGAGTCCCAAGGCTTGCGATCGATCCGTCGAGAACCGCGGCGCTTTGGGTTCGTTCGCAGATTTCCCGGGCGACTTCGGGAGTAAGTGGCGCATCCGCCGGGCGGCCCATCTGACGAAGCGTCCACCGGATACGCTGGTCGGGCACCAGGCTGAGGAATGGCGACTGCTCCAGTTGCACCGCCAGGCCTTGACGCAGCGTTTCGTCAAACACGGCGTCGCCTGTCGTGTTGATGAAATCGGCGAGGACAATCGTGTCTTTGTCGGTGAGCTTAGGCGTGCGGTGAAAATAGAGGTAACCGCCGATTGACAACGCCAGCACGGCGATGGCGGCAGGAACAATCGCCTTCCAGCGTTTTGCAGTGTAAGTCTTAGCTCCGGCTTTCGCACCCGTTGTCGCCTGCACTGAATCTGTGTTCCGCTTGAGCCGCTGCAGGTCGGTGCGAATCTCCGAGGCGTGCTGGTAGCGCAGGTTGCGGTCTTTCTCCAAACACTTGGTGGTCAACTGTTCCAGTTCGACCGGCAGGTCTGGGTTCAATCGCAGCGGAGAAACCGGATCCCGGTTCAGGATGGAGTCGAAAATCACTCCGGTGCTTTCGGCCCGGAACGGCAGCACGCCCGTGGCCATCTCGTACAGCACGATTCCGAGAGAGAAAAGATCGGAGCGGGCATCCAGTTCCTTTCCCCGCACTTGTTCCGGCGACATATAGTCAACGGTTCCTAATGCTGTTCCGGGGGTAGTCAGGCGGGTTTCGAGTGCGACCGTTGGCTGTTCCGCCGCGGCATCCTGTCCGGCGTTGTTCAGCACTGGATTCACTTTCGCCAGCCCAAAATCAAGAATCTTGGCGTGGCCGCGCTTGGTGACATAGAGGTTGGCCGGCTTGATGTCGCGATGCACGATGCCTTCGGCATGAGCCGCATCGAGAGCGTCCGCTATCTCGATCGCCAACGACAGAATCACTTCCGTCTCCATCGGACGCCCCGCGATCTGGTGCTTCAGGGTCAGCCCATCCAGAAACTCCATGGCGATGAACGGCTTCCCGTCCTGCTGTCCGATTTCATAGATCGTGCAGATATTGGGATGGTTCAGGGCCGAGGCTGCCTGCGCTTCCCGGCGGAAGCGAGCCAAGGCTTGGGGATCGTGAGCTACATCCTCGGGCAGAAACTTCAGGGCGACAAAGCGGTGGAGGGTTATGTCCTCGGCCTTGTAGACCACCCCCATGCCACCGCCACCGAGCTTCTCGACGATGCGATAGTGCGAGATGGTTTGGCCGATCATGGAGTCGTGCAAATGGTAGGCATGATGCGAGGACAAGTCAATGAAAGCCATGGAGTTGGCGGTGGCTCAAGAGTATGGTTGGCGAAAAATCTCGATTTCACTCAGGATCGCGCCGCCTTCAGGCGTCTCAGCGTATTGTCCATGTTCCTGTCCGAGCCCCGGACGTGCTTCGGATTGTGCCGTTTTTGTGCCGTCATATCAGGGAAGTGTGGTAAACGTGGTATATGTGGGGGTGTCGAATCAATAAGTTATGTATTATCAATATGGACAGTGGGACCGAATCCCTCCCTCTCCGC
>DLMH01000079.1 GCA_002478115.1 Candidatus Acidiferrum typicum
ACGCGTCCCGAATTCTCGCTCTATGGTTTAGACAGCAAGTGGCTGATCGAAAACCGCGGCGTAGCGCCTGACATCGAGGTCGATAACCGTCCTGACCTGGTGCGAGACGGGCATGATCCTCAACTGGAAAAGGCCATCGAGTTGGTGATGAAAGAAATCCAGGAGCATCCGATGAAATTGCCAGCCCGACCGCCCGACCTGCCAGCGTACCCACACGGGCCGGGCCTTTAGCCGCTGTCGACAAGCCTGAGGCGGCCTGATGGCGGATTTCCAGTCTGGCGCCTTTGTATTTTTCGGCGCGATCTCGCGCACAAGCAAATCTTGCCATCGCTGCAGGAACTGATTCGCGACGAAGGTTTCAATCTGCCGATCGTCGGCGTGGCCAAGGCAGGCTGGAATCTCGATCAACTTAAAGCACGCGCCAAGGACAGCCTCGAGAAACGTGGCGTTGGGCCGACGTGCCCATCTATATCCGTGCAGCTAAACTAAGATGCTGCCGCTCACCGCGACCGAGGTGTTCGTCGAATTCAAGCCGCCGATGGAGGCCTTTGGGGAAATCGTGCCCGGCACCTCCGTGCATCTGCGCATGCGCATCAGTCCGGACATCGCCATCGGAATGGGTGTTCGGGTGAAGACGCCGGGCGAGCGGATGACAGGCCGCGACGTGGAACTGTTACTGAACGGGGCGCCGACGACATGCCTCCCTACGAGCGACTGGTGGGCGACGCCATGCGGGGGCAGAGTGAGCTCTTTGCCCGCCAGGACCTGGTGGAAGCGCAATGGCGCGCGGTCGAGCCCATCTTGGGCAAATGTCACGCCCTTTTATCACGATAAGCCGGGGACATGGGGACCCGATGAGGCTGACCAACTCATCTCCAGCGACTGACCGTGGACCAATCCGAAGGTTCAGGATCGAAATAAAAAGGAGCACGGGAATAACCCAGCGACTGATTGAAACGCCGTCGAGGCATGGGCCGCAGACGCACTACGGAAAGATCGTGGTGCGGATGCGAGTCCAATCAATCCGCTTCACGTATTCCGGAGCGCGAGTACCGCCGCTAGCCGCTGATTGCCTCGTTCGGCAAGAGCCAGAGGAACAGGAAGACGATGACGGCAAAGAGGAAGACGACGATGACGACAACGGCGACGGCTACTCAGATTGCCTGGCCTGGCAGTGCCGCTACCGGTGGCACGCAGGGGCTATTCACGAAGTTTGGGACGGAGCCTAATTTGAAATTGAGCAGCACTTGGGGGAGGGCTGTTTCAACGAAGCGTCCCACTCGTTGAGTCTGGGGCGCTTTCGTTTGTAGGCTCCAGTCACGACTGATGCGTAACTCTCTAATCTAGAGGGGGGAGCCTCGGCTCTTGCGGGAAGGTGTACCGTCGGCCACGGAATTCCGCACGCTTTCATGGTGCCCGCAATTCAGTCTGAGCTTGAGTCGGCGCTCACCGGCCACAGATTCTTTTTGCTGTTTCTTCTTCTGTTGGGGACACTCATTCTGCATCCGTATGCCGAAGCCAGTCGCTTCGGTTACCACGCATTTCGCGGGACACAGTGGCCAAGTTCTAGTTGAGGTGGGGCCGTGCCGCCTGCATCCCTTAGATACACAGAGAGGCAAGAGATAATGGCGCGAGTGTTCATCCCAGGTTCCTCCGACGGGCTTGGCCGCATGGCCGCACAACTCCTGATCGAGCAGGGGCACAGCGTAGTTTTGCATGCCCGTAACTAGCAGCGAGGACGCGAAGCGTTTGCCGCCGTTCTGGGAGCGGAGACAGTCGTCACCGGCGATCTGACGAGCATCGCTCAAACCCGCAACGTGGCCGAACAGGTCAAGGCACTCGGCTCCTTCGATGCAGTGATTCACAATGCAGGAATCGGATACAGGGAGACCCGGCGCATCGCGACCGAAGACGGTTTGCCTCAGGTATTTGCCGTCAATAAGCTCGCACCGTACATCCTGACCGCGCTGATTCAGAAGCCGAAGCGCCTTGTCTACCTGAGTTCCGGCCTCCACCAGAGCGGCGATGCAAGCCTGAAGGATCTCGCATGGGAGCACCGCCCATGGCGGGGACAGCAGGCTTACTCCGATACCAAGCTGCACGATGTGCTTCTGGCCTTCGCGATCGCACGCCGCTGGCCGGAAGTTCTCTCCAACGCTCTCGAGCCGGGCTGGGTGGCAACCAAGATGGGAGGTTCGGGAGCGCCGGATGACCTGGACGCCGCGCATCGCACTCAAGCGTGGCTCGCGGTCAGCGGCGACCCGGCCGCGACGGTTGCGGGAGGGTACTTTTATCACATGCGACCTCGTAGCCCGAACCCAGCCACCCGCGATGCGGAGCGGCAGGAGGAGCTGCTCGATGCCTGCAAACACTTCTCTGGAGTTGATCTGCCCACAAACTGAAGAGGGAACGCCGCTTCTATCCCGGGAAGTGGGATCCCCGTTACAAGATGCTCTGGAAAGTGGCCGCCATCGATTTCGGGAGGTCGAGATGGGCCCGGGAAGGCCCCAAATGTCATGCAATGCCCTGAGATGTCCTATCTTGTCCCTTGCCGGTGTAGGACTAGCCACCTAATATCCTTCGATAGGCATCAGCGAGAAGAAGCGCAAACAAATGCGCGTCCGCCTGCTGGTTGCGCCGACGTAATCGAGTTGGGAGCCCCCAAACGGCCTTACGAGGCCAAGTCAATCACCGTCATCTGAAAAGGGGAAACCGAGTGCCTTCTGCTCCAGCCCGGCCGGGTATGATCGTGGTAGAT
>DLMH01000152.1 GCA_002478115.1 Candidatus Acidiferrum typicum
GCCGCTTTGCTCTACTGGCTTACTTCGCATCCGTGTTCGGCAGGCGGTTCGTGACAAGCATGTGGTCGGCGCACACGCTGGTACTTGTAGCGGCTTTTGGTGGTGCGCTCTTGTGTGTCGGACTGCTGGGGTGGCTCGTCTTCAGGAAATCGGAGCCGCATACGCCCTTCGATTTGTAGCGGTCATTATATATGCCGGATCCAGATGCCGCATTCAGAGGCGCAGCGCAACTGGCTGCGCCTCTGACGGGAAACGCACATCATGGGATGACGCTTCCCAGACGCTCTACTCATGTGCGCAAGTCACGTGGTTGTTCCAGTCCACAAAGTCGCCCTGCGGGTTGTCCCGCCACGCCCAGACGTGAAGCTCGAAAAACGCCGGTATGTTGAACCGGTTTGGGCTGTCGACGTACAGGAACACCTGACCTTCCAAGACGGGTGGACTGGCGTTGTTCTGCAGCCACGTCGTCGCAATGGTAATAAACTCGACGCCGACTAGCTTCATTTGACCGTTCGAAGGCTCATAGATCAGAGCCTGCGGGTGCGCGACGTCAATCGTTCCGTTCAGCAAATTACCATTGACGTAGTGGATGCCCATCGCACCGTGGTCAGAACCGCTGACGCACCCAAGGAAAGGTTCATACCCGTCCTTGATGGCATTGTTGACGTCGAGGTACTGCTTCGTGGCATCGCGAACCATCTGAACGAGCTTGCTTTGATCTCCCTGTCCTGCTGGCTGCGTTTTTTGCTGAGCCAAGGCAATGGAGGAAAGTGTCAGGATGGCAACCAACAGCGTCGAGCAAGCTGAAGCGACAAACGGTGTCTTTTTCATGTTTCAACTCTCCTTATGTCGAGGAAACTTCCCAGCAACCGCTGTCTTGCACGGTCCCGGACTTTACGTGCCTCTATCTAGTAAGGCGGGAATTGATCGAAAGAAACCGCAATGAAGAAATAAAAAAAAACTTAAGAGCCAATAACCATCATTACACCCGAGGCTAGGTTTTCATCTCGCCGCGGCAGAATTTGAGGACATTCCTGAGCGTGCGGCTTGCTTGAATGACAGCGCGGCTAGCACGTCACAGCAGAACGCGGTTACTGATCTGGGGATTCCTACGCCTCAACCTTTAGAGTGCTCAGGCAAGCGCGGTGTTCGAGGAAGCACTGAATGCGCTCGCCCCACCCTTCATTGTTTTTCGAAGGATGGGGCGCCTTCGGGGAGACTCAAGAAAGAGGAACAGAGTCAAAATCCGTTCCCTCCCGGATACGAGCAAGTTGCTCGTCTACTTGGCGGATGCGAGAAGCGTGAATACTTGCTCGGCGACGTTCCGGGCCTGTAGTTCACCTTCTAGTCTGCTCGCGGGCAACTGGTAGCCAATTCTTCCTTCGCGCTTGATACCGGCAAGGAAGTACCGGTCGCCGAATTGGTGAAACACAAGCGCCGTCTCTTTGCTCGCGTTCGGCGACTCATCCGCATTGGGAAGGGCGTAGATGTGCTGCTTCCCGCCGCTAATCGAGAGAACTGTCCGTCCATTGCTCACAACAACTGCGATTATGCATTCGCCCGCTGGCATCGTCTTGCCATTCGCGACGAACTCGAAGGGGACCTGTGCTTTGATCATGGTGGACGTCTGCGCGTTTACCAACCCCGTCAGCCCGACCAACATCAGGATAAGTAGTGTAGCGGCCTGCTTTTTCATCATCATTTTGTTTTCTCCTGTTGTGAAGTATTGTGGAGGCGCGCCTTCTGAGCTTCTTGCTAAAGCCAAGCCGCATGCCTCTATTTAGTAAGGCGGGAATTGATCGAAAGAAACCGCAGTCGAGGAATCAAAAGAACTAAGACGCCAACAACCGTCATTGCACACCCGAGGCTAGGTTTTAGCGTGTTCTCGTTGTAATGTTTGACACCTTGGGGGATAGATGGGGCTGCCTTCTAGTCATGAGGTCACGCGCCTACTCAAAGCCTGGAGTGGCGGAGACGAAGAGGCGCTGGAGAAGCTCACGCCACTGGTGTACAGGCAATTGCACGAGATCGCGCAGCGCTATATGGCCGGAGAACGCGCTGGTCAACGAAGCCTATCTACGGTTGGTGGACTGTGGAAAGGTAAACTGGCAGGACCGGGCTCATTTCTTCGCCGTATCAGCGCAGTTGATGCGGCGCATCCTCATCGATTTTGCCCGCTCGCGCGGTTATTTGAAGCGCGGAGGTGCCGTTCCTCACATTTCTCTGGAAGAAGCTCCGTCGGTATGCAATGAACCTGATGTGAATCTGGTGGCCCTAGACGATGCCTAGAAGGCATTGTCTGCGGTTGATGAAAGAAAAAGCAAAGTTTGTGGAGCTGAAGTTCTTCGGCGGATTGAATGTCGAAGAAACGGCAGAAGTATTGGGTATTTCGAGCGACACCGTAATTCGGGACAGGCGATTGGCCAAAATCTGGCTTTTGCGAGGGGCTCAACCCGTGAACGGCAGCTAGCAGAGTCGCAGCTGTTTCCGTCATGCAATGATTCTCGGACACTTCGGTTTATCCGACTGCCTTTTAGGATCCTAAATCGGTATTTCCTTCTCGGCCCAAGAACGTTTCCGATTCTCCATCCAATTCCTGCTCAGGTCAATGTGGATCGATTTCATCGGTTGTTGAGACATGGCGTTCACACTAACTTTGTAGCTCTATTTACGACAAGGCTACCGCTCTGAACGTTGAGTGCACCAAATGGACCCCTTCCTGATGTAGGCAAGGGGATTCGGTTTGTTTCGCCATCTTCCTTCCTTGAGAATTGTTTGCACGGCTGATACATACACAACCTTCAACCGAAGCAACCCTAGAAATTCCCGCCACTCTTTCTCACACTCCTCGTATGGCTTCGACGAGATCGTTTCGAGCAAGGTTGTGGTCATCCATGACAACCGCAATTGTGCGCTCCGAAAAGGAGAATGCAAAGAGAACATAGAAACGGTTATTGTGGATAAGTTGTGGACGGTTGGATAAGCCGAGTACTCGGCGCCTTGCAATGTTCGAGCCGTGGCCGCTATCAAGGCTTCGCTGACGGATATTGGCAATTCACCGTCGCAGGAGCTGTTTAGCGGGGCGTGGTGCCGAGGTTGTCGGAGCGTCCGGCCTTCAGGCGAGACCACTGGGCGATGGGACGTCCATCGATACGGTAAGGGTGCTCGCCTTTCGGCCACTGTGGCCAGCCAGCCGGCGAGTCCTCCCACCTCTCCTGCCGCCCGTAGACGGTCAAGTCGAGCAACCGATAGCTGGTATCCATAGCCTCGACGCCGCGTCTCGTCGTCCAGTAAGTCTCGAAGACCTTGGAGCCTTGTCGCAGGTAGCAAACGATGTGCATCATGCCTACGCGGCGTCCAACCAAGAGGGTCTCGAGCGAGTCTCGGGGGGCCGAGTACCAAGGCATCTCCCAGCCCATAAAGTCACGGTACCGGGCGCTCTCTTCATAAGGGCCTTGACAGAACGTGGCGTAAGTGACGTCGCGCGAATGAATCAAGGACAGCTCGCAGACCTCTGATGTACAGAAGGTGCAACCCTCGCACTGCTCCGGCGCAGGGTGGCCGGTGTGCCACATGAAGTAGTAGGCGATGAGCATCCGGCGTCCCTCAAACGCGTCCAATAGTGTCACCTCCCCACGTTTGCCGATGAGCGGTATGGCGCTATCCACCTCGACCATGGGGAGCCGTCGGCGGGCGGCTGCAATGGCGTCGCCTTCTCTTGTGTGAGCCTTTTCCCGAACCCGCAATGCGTCCAGCTCAGCCTGAAACGTCGCGCGATCGACTATCTTAGGAGCTCCAAGTTCATCTCTCATGATGTCTGTCATCGTTGTCTCCGTCAGCGCGTGGGGGCGCTGTTTTCATTTTCCTAAGATCTCCTCCTGGCTATGCTCCGCGCATCCTGCGGAGCACTCGTGAAGGTCCAGTGCGAAAAAGCGTCGGCGGCTCGAAGGCGGCGAAGTGGCGCCCTTCTTTTAGCTCGCTTTCGCCTCTGCGTCGCGCCTTCGGGAAGCGGCTCCTTGAGGATCGGTGATTATATCCACCCACTTCGGGTCAGGCGAGGCCTCGGCGTCGTAGTTGTCGTGCCAGTTCCACCACTTGTACGGCGGGGTCTGGGGGTAACCTTCTGGCGAGTCCTCCCAAATCTCCTGACGGCCGAGTTGCGTGATGTCGAGGTAGCTCCAGGTGGTCCCCATCGCCTCGTCGCCGCGACCGTTGATGAAGTATGTGCGGAACACCCGTTCGCCGTCGCGGAAGAACACGTTGTGGCCGTGCCATTCAGCGACGCCGAAGTCCGCGTCGAAGCCGTCGGTGATGGTGTACCAGGGCATCTCCCAGCCCATCCGCGCCTTCAGGCGCGCGATGTCCTCCTGCGGCGCGCGTGAGGCGTAGACGAGGGTGGTGTCGCGGGCGTTCAGATGGGCCAGATGGGCGACCTGATCGGCGCCCAACGAGCAGCCGCGGCAGGCGTGCTCGGGCCAGCCGAACACTCCAGGCTCGAAGAAGGCGCGATAGACGATTAACTGACGGCGGCCCTCGAACAAATCGATCAGGCTTACCTTGCCCTTGGGTCCGTCGAACTCGTATTTCTTGTCCACAGCCTGCCAAGGCATCCGCCGGCGCTCGGCGGCCAGCGCATCACGCGACCGGGTGAAGGCCTTCTCCTTCACGAGGAGCTGCTGCCGCGCAGCCTCCCACTCTTGCTTCGACACGATCGGGGGTGTCTTCATCTCGAGATGCTCTTTCGCGTGCTCCTTGTTCGTCGACATTTTCATTTCTCCTTGTTATTCAAATTTGAAACGATTTCTTCTTCTTCTGCTGCGTTCTTTTTGCGAGAAACTTTCACAGCCAATGCTGCTAGACCACCGGTAGAAACCGCCCCGGCGACGACTACTCCCATGGTTGCCAAACAGAATGGGCACATCGTTTACCTCCTCGGTGGCCAACTTGACCGTTAAGCCGCCTCTATAGAGATGACGGGTAGGGTGGCGTGATTTCGACAGGGAGAATAAAAAAAAATCAGCCTCGCCTTTGGAGCAGAAACTGTCTCACTGCGGGGTCCTCGGCTAGACCAATCGCCCGGTCGAAGGCATCCAAGGCCTCAGGTGTTTTCCCTAGCCGTTGCAACAGGTGACCGCGAACCGCCCAGTAGGGCTGATAGGCGGAGATAGCGTCCGCGTTGATCCCATCCAACGCTGCCAGCCCTTCTTCGGCTCCTTTCGCTTCGGCTACGGCCGCGGCATACCCAGTTCGCGTGCCGAGCGTCGGCGATATCCGGATCAGCTGTTCATAGAACATCATGATCGCGTTCCACTGAATCCCGCCGCTCCGCGCCCGCTCGGCATGTACCGACTGAATCGCAGCTTCGAGTTGAAACCGGCCGGTGCGACCGCGACTCGACGCTTCGTCGAGATGCCGTTCCGCCTCTTCAATTAAGGGCAGAGACCAGTTCTGGCAATCCTGCTCCGAGAGAGGCACGTACCGGCCGTCCGGCCCCCGCCGCGCCGCCCGGCGGGCTTCGCAGTGGAGCATGAGAGCCAGCAACCCGTGGACCTCTGCTTCTTGGGGCATCAACTGCAGAAGAACCCGCGCGAGCCAGATCGCCTCCTCTGCCAGATCTCGGCCGCGCTGATCAACACCCGCCATGTCGTCCCAGCCGATTCCGAAGGCGGCGTAAATCGCTTCCAGCACCGCGTCAAGCCGCTGCGGCAATTCACGCTCCTGCGGGATTTCAAACTGAATACCCCCGTCGCGGATCTTCGTCTTGGCACGCACCAGGCGCTGCCCCATCGTCGTGGGTGAAACCAAGAAGGCATGGGCGATGCGCGCCGCATCCAGCCCCAGAACGGTCTGGAGCATGAGCGGCGTGTGCATCGCCGGATCGATTGCCGGATGAGCGCATACGAACAGCAGTTTCAACCTGTCATCTGGAAACTCCGCCGGCAACGTCACCTCGCGTTCCTCCCTTAGGAGCTGGAGAGTGGGCTCACTTGCTTCGGCCATTTGTTGATGACGCATAAGATCGATGAAGGAGCGGCGCGCCGCCGTCAGCAGCCAGGCCTCCGGATTTTGTGGCAGTCCGTCTCGCGGCCAAGCCGTGAGTGCTGCAAGCAATGCATTGCTGAGGGCATCTTCGGCGCTGGCGACATCGCGCGTGTGCGAGGAGAGATACGCCACCAGACGACCGTATGACTCGCGGGCCACGCGCTCGATCGCCCGATGTGTGTCCTCTTGCCCGCTTACGCTCATCCGGTGATCCGCAGCTTGGATTGTGGCGCGAGGGGCCGAACCTCCACGGCACCGAGCGAGGATGCTGGACAGCGCGCGGCCCAATCGAGCGCCGCGTCAAGCGAGGGAAGCTCCATGATTATGAATCCCCCGAGTTGCTCCTTAGTGTCGGCAAAGGGGCCGTCCTGCACGCGCCGCTTTCCTTCCTTAAGCCGCACTGTGGTTCCAGTCTCCGGAACTTCAAGAGGATCGCCAGCGACGTAGGTGCCGGATTCGACGAGAGCTTTATGGTACGCCCGCCAAGCACCCGTGTAAGGGTCGGCTCCGTCGCCGTTCCGGGTCGCAAAAGCTTCCGGTGATTCGTAGATTAGCAGGGCAAATTGCATCAGATTTTCTCCTAATGGGAACTATGATGCGCGCCTTTCTGCGCCTGAACGTATGACGGATGAGAGGGGGCCCATTCGACAGAATTCAGGAAACTTCGAGAAATTTCAAGGGGGCAGGGGCGAATTGTCGCACTCCAAGTGGAACGCGATGGATTCTCGGTGGTCGGACGACGAGATAACCGGTAGTAATCCGCCCTGAACGAAGACTGGCCGCCTGAGAATTTCAAGTGGTGAAGTCACGCTAGCCGCGGATTAATCTGTCAACCGTGTGTTTGCTCCGGCACTTACAGCGCACCAGTTCAATCACCGCCACATCGAACTTCGAATAGCACTTCCTCACATCTTTCGCGCCGTACTTCTCTCGGAACTTCTTGACCCCAGATTTCACAGCTTTGGCATCGGTCACAGGGATCGGCGACGTTTGCCCTCACGCCCGCCTCGGTTGCCCGTGACTTGGCGCACCGTCGCTTCGACCAGCGCGAGGCTGCCGACCCTAGCCGCAGTTTGACAGCGGGTACCCAGAAGCCTAGCATTAAGTTGAGCAAGCTATCTCTCCTTACTCTTTCAGGTCCTCTGAACTAAGTCAGCCCATCTGAA
>DLMH01000010.1 GCA_002478115.1 Candidatus Acidiferrum typicum
AGCTGTGAGAAATGTGGGCTAGCTCGGAGGTGGCTCTTCTGTTTCTCTTTTTCTTAAACTGACAACTGATCACAGAAAACTGAGAACTTTAATGGCGGGTGCGTGTGCCCCAGGCACGGAGTGTGTGCCTGGGTCTTGGGGTTCTTTTCTCTTTTTTCTCAAAACTTACAACTGATAACTGAGAACTCGAAGGCCGGTCTCCAGCCCACTACCCCTTACCCAGATAATTTCCCACCACGCTGGCGCAGGCTTCGACAAATTCCTGCTCTGTCTTGGTGAACGTACCAGCAAAATAGCTCTCGATATCGAGCTCAGCCGCCAGCTTCTTCTTCACGAAGATGGGGACAACGATTTCAGACTTCACCAAAGACGATCCCGCAAGATAGCGCGGATCCGTCGATACATCCTGCACGACCACTACCTTCCCGGTGCTGGCCGCGGCACCGCAGAGTCCGGTGTTGAGGGGAATGCGAGCGTTGGGCGTAAAGCTGCCGGCGAAGGGTCCAACGATCAGGTAGCCGGAGTCCGCGGGGTCGACCAAGTAAAAGCCTGCCCAATTGTAGCGCGTCATCTTTTCGTGCAGACGCTGGGCGATACGCTCCATCAGGGCATTAACCGTGGGAGCGCTCCGGGCAAAGTCTTGAGATTCCTGGAGAAGTTCTCTATGCACAACCGTCATGTTTCCGCCTATAGGTCAAGGGTCAGGAAGGTTTAGTGGCGCACATCGTCCCTTCCGAATCAACATTAGTCTACACGAACGGGTATGGTGGCGCGTGTGACGGATTACCCGGCGGTGGCTTTGCTCCTCGCATAATTTGGAGTGCGCCGGCTCGCCGCCGCTTTTACACTTGCCGGGTGCCCCAGGCACGGCGTGTGTGCCTGGGTCTTGGGTTCCTCTTCTCTGTGGCACAGTCACTCCTGACTGTGTTCTTGGCTTCCTCCTCACTCTGTGAACTCCGCGTCCGGTGTCTACCCCGCTCCGCCCCGAGCATCTCGGGGACCCGCTCGGGGCGTTGTCTTTAATTCCTGCTTCCTGATCGCTGATATCTGATCGCTGATAACTTTCCTGGCCCGCCCACTTCTCCGCCTTTTAGCACTCCCCAGTTATTTTCTAAAGTGCTATCCTGCCCGTGGGCAACCCGAATTCAAGCCAAAGACTGCGCCGCCCGCCTGAGGAGGCATCTTCCATGAACCCCAAGATTTTCTTTTGCACGGCTATGCTCGCACTGCTGGGCTCCCTGTCTCCTCCTCTGCGCGCCCAGAGTCAAGCGGCGGCCCGCTCGGCGCATTCGACGATGATCCCCTCGAATTATCAGGCGCAAGAAGGATTCGTGGACGCGCACGGTGTGCTGATTTATTACTGGACCATCGGCCGTGGCACGCCGCTCGTGATTGTCCACGGAGGCCCGGGCGCTTCGCACGATTATTTTCTGCCCTATCTGCTGCCGCTGGCACGCCACAATCGGCTCATTTTCATTGACGAGCGCGGCTCCGGAAAATCCGAGAAGCTCGAAGACCCCAGAGGTTACACCGTCGAGAACATGGTGGAGGATGTCGAGGCCGTCCGCCAGGGGCTGCAGCTCGGAAAAATCTCCCTCCTCGGCCATTCCTACGGCGGCGTTCTCGCGCAAGCCTATGCCCTCAAGTATCAGCAAAACCTCACGCACTTGCTCCTCTGTAGCACGTTTGCCAGCACTCACGAGATGAACGAAGTCTTCGCGCGAATGAAGGACAAAATGGCACCCGAACTGCGCGACCGCATCAACCAGATGGAAAAAGAAGGGCTCTTTGGCCATGGCCCGGACTACCGCAAGGGCCGCTACACCGATGCATACATGATCGCCGCCTGGGGCGAAGGCTACTTTCCGTACATCTATCAGAATCACCCCGATGCAAACTACGATCCCATCCAGCAGGGCGTGACTTCGTGGGATTTATACCGCGAAATGTGGGGTTCGGACGGCGAATTCGTCATCGACGGAAATCTGAAGTCGGCGGAATACCTCGATCGCCTTCCGGCAATTAAGGTTCCAACCCTCATCATCGCAGGCGATCACGACGAATGCGATCCTTCGCTTTCCCGCGAAATGCATGAGAAGATTTCCGGCTCGCAACTCGTCATTCTGCCCAAGAGCGGCCACATGACCTTTGTGGATCAGCCCGGTCTCTTCCTTGCCGCCGTCGCTAATTTCCTACCCACTCCTCACGCTCACCCGCTGAAGTCAAAATAGCCCTCCGTGCCCAGCAAGCCGGGTGCCCCAGGCACGGCGTGTGTGCCTGGATCCTGGGTTTTTCTTCCCTGTGGCACAGACATTCCTGTCTGTGCTCTTGGGTTTCTCCTCCCCGCTTTCGCTTCCTGATCGTTGATCGCTGATAAGGCGGGCCGCGCGTGCGATCTGCAGATGGCATGCAGTAACGGGAATGTCGGCGCCCCGACAATGGCACTTAACTGTGTAGGTAACACGGCCGCAGAAAACAAAAGGGTTGCAGGAGATGAGCTTTTGCGGAGGGGACCCCCACCCCCCTGTTTTTGCGTATGTGCGGGAATGATTGGACTTACGGGCGAACCGCCCGGAAGTACGGGAATGATTAGACTTAGCCCGAATTTCTCATACTA
>DLMH01000160.1 GCA_002478115.1 Candidatus Acidiferrum typicum
TAGTAGCCACTTCTCCGGTAAGCACGACTAACCGGGCACTAGACGAGAATTTGGTCGATAGATTATCGGCAGAGGCAGAGTTCTACGGCAGGTCCACGTCGATGGCGTAGATTTCCTGGATGCCCAAATCGCGAAGCAAAATCGGTGAACCATCCGGAGCTGCGATCATCCAAGGACACCAATATCCCGTTACTCCCTCTGGAACCTCGATCCCTGCTACGCGCTCGAGCTTACTGCCCGCAATGCGGACACGATAGAGAAACCGCGGATGAGTCTCCGCCCAATTTGAGAAGTACAAATATTTGCTATCGCTCGACCACTCTTGCCAGGCAACGCCAGGACTGCTGCTTACCAACACAGACCATTTCTGTGTCTGCTGGTCGAATAGGAAAAACTTACTATCGCTCTGCGATTCGAGGGCAACGATAAATCGCCCGTCAGGAGAAATTCGTGGCGCGCGCATACCTTCTGACCCGGGGATGACCGAAACACGGCCCGTTCGCAGATCAATGGAGGAAACCCGCGTTTGAGCAGAGTGCACAAGTCCGCCGATAATCAAAGAATTGCCATCCGGAGTCCAGGTGGGGTTCAGCTCGTGGTCTTGGCTTTGTGAAACCATTTCAGGTTTGCCGCCTTCCGCTGAAACCACGTACGTCTTCCAGAGCCCCCCGGGGAGGATTCCCGAAAAGGCGATCCGTGTGCCGCTGGGAGACCAATTAGGTACGCTCGCAACGAGAGGAGGCGTGGTCAGTTGTATACGCTCGCTGCCGTCCACTCTGCTTCGCCAAAGGATATTTTCAGGATACGTCACGTATGCGACCCATTTGCCATCTCGAGAGAAGTCCAACTGATCGGCGGAAATCCCCGAGAGATAGGGCTCAAGCCGGTGTGACTTCAAGTCATAGCGGGCCAACTCTCCACGGAATTGACCACCAACGGCGAAGATGTGCTTGCCATCTGGGCTAATGGTTGGTTCCCAAAAGCTCATTGGACCGGTTGTAAGCTGTACCGGTTTGGCGGGTTTCCAATGGAAAAGTGAACGTTTTTCAGGGAAAACCCAGATATCCGCTCCTACCGATGGTTCCCTCGGCACAGCCAGCAAAGAATAGTTCCCGTCGGGCGTCCAATTGTACCAACACGACGAACGATTCCCCGCCGGAGCTCGCGGCACCTCGTGCGGATTGGTTCCGTCGTTGGACACCTCCCACAGGTAGCAGGCGAGTTTGTAAGTTCCGCCCATGCGCAAGACTCTTCCATCCGGTGACCAATGTATGGCGAAGACGAATCCATTTTCAATTCTTGCCAGTTTTCGAGTGTCGCTGCCATCTTTAGCCGCAATGTAGATATCGTTGCTACCGGTGAGATCGTCGCCGGTCGCGTAGACGATTTTTTGACCGTCGGGAGACCAGGTTCCAGCGTGGCCGGTGAGATTTCCCACGCGACGCGCCTGCCCGCTCGCCAGGGATAAGACCCAGATGGGCTTATCTGGCGCACTGCTATTCTTCTGTGCGCCCCCTAACAACTCTGTTTTGTCGGGAGAGATATCAAAGAAGAAAAAACATTCAAAAGGATTGGAGACCTTGACGACGTCGCCACCAGTTGAGGAAACCTGCAGCACGGAAGAACCCGGTTCAGAGAAGAAGACTCGCGTACCGTCTGAGACCAACCAGGGCGCACCAAAGCCACAGCTCAAACCCTTTATCTGCCGATCCGCTGTTAACTGTCTGTATCCCAGCACTCGCGGAGGCCGCATCGAGTAGGTTATCCAGTGGAATCCGAGAGCAACTAGAACGCACGCAGCAGCCAACCCAAGTCCAACAGCCAACCACCTCCGCTTGTTCGCATCGAGCGAAGGTTTCTCTTTTTTGTCTTCCGTGAAGGTGACGCTGACTTGGATTGGCGTTGGCTGTTCGGTGGGGCCTATAAAGCGATAGCCGCGCCGCGGTAGCGTCTCGATGAAGCGTGAATTTTCTGCGGTGTCTCCCAGCGCATCGCGCAACCGCTTCACTGCGGCGTTCAGCCCATGCTCGAAGTCTACAAATGTATCCGTGGGCCAGAGTTTCGCTCGTAACTCTTCCCGCGTGACCACCTCGCCGGGTTTCTTCAGAAGGGCAAGCAGAATTTGGAACGGCTGCTCTTGCAGTTTGACCTGTAAACCGTTTTTCCGGAGTTCCCCGGTGCGAGAATCCACTTCAAACGTTCCGAAGCGGATGACCTGTTTTGCTTCCGTTTGCGGCACTTTAGGTGCCTCTAAGACAAAACAATACTCCAATTAACAGAAACCGGCGCGAGGAAGTTCACAATTCGGGTCACCTGCCCCGTGAACTCATTGATTCCCATGATTTTAGCTCGTGACTTCGATTTGCGCTCCGTTTCATCACCAGAGCATTGATGTACCTGACGGTTATTTCAACCTAGGCCAGCAGTTATTCATCTTGGAGGTGAATATGTTTCCCGAGAACACAATCATGGAAAAGAACTATGCGGGAAAATCTGTGGTATCGAAAGTGGGTGCCGTTCTCGTCTTGATAGCAGGACTACTCCTTGGAGTTCTCTTTATTGGCCGAGGGATTGGAATGTCACAGACCAAGGACCCGATTCTGAAAGTAGTGGCAGTTTCCTATAGCCAGCCGGAGTCCGGCAAGCAGATGTACCAAGACTATTGTGCGGTTTGCCATGGAATGAACGGCAAGGGCAATGGGCCAGCGGTTCAATTCTTGAAGACACCGCCGCCCGACCTGACGACCATGGACAAGAGATATTACCCAACATCCGTGGCATCGAAAGTCAGTGCCGTTCTGCGCTCCGGTACGGCCAGCAGAGTACACGGAACGGTTGCTATGCCCCTCTGGGAGTCGTTGTTTAGCTCACTGCACGGGGGCGACCAGGTCGGAGCCTTGAGGATTCGCAATCTGTCCGAGTATGTAGAATCCATTCAGAAAAAGTAAACGACGTCTACACGCAACCCAGACTTACTCCCTTGGTGTTTTTGAGGAGGGTAATTATGAAGCGCATGAGCATCTTGGTACTTCTTAGCGTGTCTGGTGTAACAAAACGATGTTAAAGATACGGGGCGGTTGCGACGAGCATGACGAATTCAAAGAGCTTTGTGCATTGGCGGCCTCGGGCAGCCTTGAGCCTTCAGAGTTGCCCGAATTGCAAGCTCACCTGAAGCATTGTGAAAAATGCCGAGAGGTCTTTCGCCAGTACCGAATACTGACCACGCAAGGAATGACCCTCCTTGCGGATGCGTATCCGGAAAGACAGGCACAAGTAAGCTGGAACGCTGCGTCCGTGCGCGAGCGATTGTTGGAGTGCGTCCGGGCCGAAAGACGCCGCAGCAAGAACCCGCGCCGGACTCAGCGGAACCGCCGAGTAGTTAGGAGCAAAAGTCGGTGATGTAGTTGCCTCCCAGACTTGTGGTTTGGCGAAATCAACGAAGCACGAGGTAGATATCTCTGCCAGTCCGCTCCTAAGGGACAGGCGGCATTTCGTGAGAAAAATCGTGCAAACCGGACAGGTGGGTCCCGGTACCATTCATATCCACATGCCATTCCGCATTGCACCACAATAGTGCAATGGGAGGGTCGGTTGCACTCTCTCCTACCGCCTAGCCCTTCGTCCAGTTGACGGCTCAGAGGGAATTGAGTAGCTTGGCCATGGATTGGGGGTTGTACTCTTGTGGGTATCGTAGCGATGGATCAGGGGTGCTGAGGATGAACAATAGCAAAGGGCGGAAGATTGACAGGCGAGAATTTGCGCGGAAAGCGGCACTGCTCTCCGCGGCGATGGTTCCGGCGGGGATGGCTTTCGAGGGGCCTGCGGCGGCCGCGATCAACGAGCAACTGCCGGAGGGCGCGGAGAAATTGAGCGCCGAGGGCCGTGTGGAGGCCGCAGCACGATTTCAGCAGATCATGAGCCAGTATGGAAGCCGGTTCGATGGCGAAGAACAGAAACGGGTGCGCGATGGCTGCTACAGCCTGCAGGGTACGCTGGAGCGGTTGCGTGCTTTTCACCTGGAGAATGGCGATGCGCCCGCCCTCTACCTGAAGCCACTCCTGGAACGAGAGAAGAAGCCGCAGAGCGCTCCCGCGGCCGGCGCTGCGCCCGCAGCAGCCAAAAAACCATGACGGGAGTCCGCGCATGCTGAAAGAATCCATCCTCTACGAATCCGTTGGCGAGCTGGCGAAGCGCATTGAAACGAAGCAGCTTTCCCCTGTCGAACTGACCGAAGCGTACCTGGAACGCAGCCAAAAACTGGGGCCGCAGCTCAATGCCTATGCCCGCCTGATGCCGGTGGAGGCGCTGGACCAGGCGCGCGCCGCCGAAAAAGACATTCACCGGGGACATTACCGCGGGCCGCTGCATGGAATTCCGTATGCCGCAAAGGATCTGCTGGCGGTGAAGGGTGTGCAGACGACGTGGGGAGCAAAGCCATTTGCCGAGCAGGTTTTCGATTACAACGCGACGGTGATTGAGCACCTGAAAAATGTGGGCGCAGTGCTGCTGGGCAAGGCCGCGATGATCGAATTAGCGGGCGGGCTGGGGTACATGTATGCATCGGCGTCGCTGCAGGGCGAAACCAGGAATCCGTGGGACACCAGTTGCTGGACGTGCGGCTCGTCTTCGGGATCGGGCGCGATCGTGGCGGCGGGACTGGCAGGATTTGCAATTGGAACGGAGACGTGGGGCTCGATTGTGTGCCCCTCGGCATTTTGCGGCGTGAGCGGATTCCGGCCTACGTATGGGCGCGTGAGCCGGCACGGGGCCATGGCGCTTTGCTATTCGCTGGACAAAATCGGGCCGCTGGCGCGGAGCGCGGAAGATTGCACGCGGATTTTTGCGGCCATTGCGGGACATGATCCCCTGGACCGGAGCACGCTGGCGGTGGACAAGGCAGCGTTCACGAATTCGCCCGCAGGAGATTTAAAGAGGCGGGGCTTGCGCGTCGGCTGGCTGACGAACGCGTGGAAAGAGTATGAGCCGGGTGTGGGCAAAGCGATTCAGGCAGCGCACAAGATTTTGCCGCGGCACTTTGCGTCGGTAAGGGATGCGGAGTTGCCGGAGGGGCCGTGGGAAGATGCGGCGGGCGTGGTGCTGCAGGCAGAGGTGGCTTCCTCGTTCGGGGAGCTGATCCGCTCGGGACGCGTAAAGGAGTTGCATGACCCGCTGGGGCGCGTGGGCGGCTACGTGAATCTGACGGTGACGGGCGGCGACTACACGACGGCGCAGCGCGTGCGGGAAATCCTGCAGAAGAAGATGGACACCCTGTTCGACTCCTACGACGTGCTGGCGACGGCTGCGCTGCCCGCCGCGGCAACACCGTTGATAACGAATCTGATCACAGGGCTTGCCTTTCCCGATCCACTGGGAGCGATTGGAAACCTCTGCGGATTGCCGGCGCTTTCCGTGCCCTGCGGTTTTACGGAGAAGAATTTGCCGGTGGGGCTGCAATTCATCGGGCGGGCCGGAGATGACGCGGCGGTGCTGGAAGCGGGACAGACCTTTCAACGAGCAACGCAGTGGCACCGGAAGCATCCGAAGTTGGCGTAGAACGGACTGCACGCCGGGCCCGGGGAGAGAAAAACAGATTCCTCGCTGCGCTCGGAATGATATGAGTGTTTACGGGTTGCCGAGAAGGGGTCCAGCGTGCTGGCCCCCTACGCAAACAAACCCAAGAACCGATCTAAAGATCGGCCACTACAAAACCAAAGACCCCCGGGAAAAACAGATTCCTCGCTGCGCTCGGGATGACAAGAAGAGTGCGCTTTGCCGAGATGGGGTCGAGCGATGCTGGGCCACTATGAAGACAAACCCAAGAGCACAGTCAAGAGTGACTGTGCCACAAGGCAAAGCCAGGAAAAGGCCTCAGGCCTGAAGGCCTGAGCTACAGGGCGGAGGTTTTTCCAAGTGCCGGAAGTTAGTTGTGTTTCTTGGTGTGGAGGATTTCGCGGACAGTGCGCAGAAGCGCGCCACGGCTGAAGGGCTTGGAGAGGAGACGTACCGTGGGATCGGCGTTGGCCATTTCCATGGCGGCGTGTTCGCTGTAGCCAGACATGAAGACGACGCAAAGCCCCGGATATTCCCGCTGCAGATGGACGGCAAGCTCCTGCCCCGTCATGCCGGGCATGACCATGTCCGTGACAAGCAGATCGATGGCACCGTTGTGCTGGCGGGCTAGCTCGATGGCGTCGGAGGCGTCCTTGGCTTCGACGACCTTGTAGCCACCAGACTCAAGAAATTCCTTGGCGATTTCGCGGACGTCCTGCTCGTCTTCGGTAAGGAGGACGGTTTCCGTGCCTGTGGGCACTTCCGCGGTAGGCTTGGGAGCGCCGGGGTGTTCTTCGGCTTGATCGACGCGGGGAATATAGATTTTGAAGGAAGTGCCCTTACCAAGTTCGCTGTAGACCCAGATGAAGCCGCCACTCTGCTTGACGATGCCGTAGACGGTGGCGAGGCCGAGTCCAGTGCCCTTCCCTTTTTCCTTGGTGGTGAAGAAGGGTTCGAAGATGTGCGACTGCGTTTCCGCGTCCATGCCGCAGCCACTGTCGCTGACGGTAAGCTGGATATAAGCGCCGGGCTTCATTAAGGGATGGCTGGCGGTATAGGTTTGATCGAGGTCGGCGTTTTTTGTTTCGATGACGAGTTTGCCGCCGTTGGGCATGGCGTCGCGGGAGTTGACCGCAAGGTTCATGATGATCTGTTCCATCTGGCTGGCGTCGGCGCGGATGGCCCCCAATTTTTGGTCCGCGCGAACCACGAGTTCGATGTCCTCGCCAATCAGGCGCGGGAGGAGCTTGCCCATTTCCTCGACGATGGAGTTCACATTGATCACTTGCAGCTGCAGGACCTGCATGCGGCTGAAGGCGAGCAACTGCCGGGTTAGAGCGGCGGCACGGTCGGCGGAGCGGTCGATCTGCTCGATTTTGCGCGCGATGTGATCCGAAGGCGGCAAGACATTCAACAAAAGCTCCGTGTGCCCCTTAATTACCATGAGCAGGTTGTTGAAGTCGTGGGCGACACCGCCGGCCAGGCGTCCGATGGCTTCCATTTTCTGCGACTGGCGGAGTTGCTGTTCGAGGTGGCGCCGGTCGCTGATGTCCTGGGCAACAACGAGGCGAACGCGTTTGCCGGCGTAGACCAAAGCGTGGGAGATGACTTCCACCTCGAATGTTTTACCGTCTTTGGCCTGGTGCAGCCAAAAGCCATGGTCCTCGTCGTTTTCTTCTATCGCATGGAGATAGGCCGCGACCTTTTCGTGCTCTGAGGCAGGTCGAATATCGAGGATGGTCATGTTCTCGAATTCTTGGTGGGAATAACCGTAGAGCAGGACGGCGGCCTGGTTGACGCGGAGGAACTTGAGCGTGTCGGCCTCATGAAGCCAGGTCGGCATGGGATTGTGCTCAAAGAGGAGGCGCAGGATGGATTCGTTTTTGCGAAGTTCTTCCTCGGCGCGGCGGCGCTCAATGGCCAGGGCGATGTGGCCGCCGACGGAATCGAGGAATTCGAGGTCGCGGATATCGTAGGCGTTTTCGTTCTGGTAGTGCTGAACGACCAGGACGCCGATGGTGGCGGTGGGCGTTTTAAGCGGGACACCGAGCCAGGCGGGCGAGGGCGAGCCGACTAGTTCGACTTCGCCAAGCGCGGCGAGGCGATCAAAATCGGATTGCGGTATAAGCATGGCGCGGCCGGTTCGGAAAACGTAGGCCGTGCAGCTCCGGCCAACCCTCTGGGACGCAGGAGCCGTGTCGTACTCGTCCGCGAAGAAGGGAAACTCGAAGGTGTCGTGCTCGGGATCGTGGAGGGCCACAAAACAGTTTTGCGCGGAGACGATGCGCTTCAGGGCCTCGTGGATGCCGGTGAGCAATTGGTCAAGATTGGACGTCTGATTGAGGGCGTGAACAACGTCGGAGATAACCTGTCGCTCGGACTCCATGCGCTGGAGTGCGGTAACGTCCTGGGCGTTGAGCAGGATTCCTTCGATGCCAGAATCTTCCAGGCGATTGTGGCAGACAACTTCAAACCAGCGCCAGGAGCAATCCCGCGTGCGCAAGCGACAACGCTCGCGCACACTGGAACCCGGCACGGCAGCAACTTCCTGGAGGCGCTCGCGGATGTGTTCGACGTCGACCGCATGAACGAGTGCATGGATGCTGCGGCCTACCAGTTCACCGGGGTTGTAGCCCAGGGAATTCCGGAAAGCTTCATTGGCGAATAGAACCGTGCCGTCCGGACCAAGGATGGCGATGAGTTCCTGAGTGGAATCGAGCAACGTGGCCAGTTGGTGCGCGCTGAGCCGGGTACCCAGCTCCGTAGCCGTTTTATGTGACATGAAGTAGCCGCTTCACAAGCCGGTCGGAGCGAGCCCTCCGGTCCCGGCGGGAGTTCCAGAAGCCTCCGTAGGCCTACGTGCGACGAGCGATGGTCTGCAAGAGAAACCGACTGCCTTCTTAAAAGATTAATCATAACTCATTCAGCCGTAAACGTTCATAACGAAAAGGGTTGCGAAAGCATGACTGTACGAAAGGACAGGCGGGGCGTGACACCGGCTGCGGGCTGGGAGGGGCGCGTGTTACGCTGCAGGGCATCCCGGGCGCATTGGAACGGCGAAGAAGCGTTCGAGCTAAACCCGAGGAGGATGCAGCGCCATGCACGATATGTGGAAGGATATGTTTGTGATCTCGCTCCCGATCCTGGAGAAGATACTCCGGCCGGTGATCGTGTACTTTTTTCTGGTGGTGATGCTGCGGCTGTCCGGGAAGCGCGAACTGGTGCAACTGAATCCGTTCGATCTGGTTGTATTGCTGACGCTATCAAACACGGTGCAGAACGCCATCATTGGCGATGATAATTCGGTGTCGGGCGGGTTGCTGGGAGCGACTTCCCTGCTGGCGATAAACTATCTGGTGATACGGTTTCTGTACAAGCACAAGAAACTCGATCGGATCGTGGAAGGAAACGCGGACGTGTTGATTGAAGGGGGGCGAGTGCGCACGCAGCACTTGAAGAGCGAACTGATCACCGTGGCGCAACTCGAAGCGGCGGCGCGGAAGCAGGGCTTTCCGTCGCTGGCGGAGGTGGATCAGTGCGTCCTGGAGCCGGGAGGGACGCTGTCGTTCATCGGGAAGAAACCCGATGTCGAAGATCAGCGTCACCGCGAACTTCTAGAACGTATTGATCATTTGAACTCGGAGGTCGCGCTGCTGCAAGGCGCGCGGCCGCCGGCAACGGCGTGAGGAATTCATCGCGTGAGAAGCGCGCAAAGAGAAGAGAGATTCCTCACTCCGCAGACTCCGTTCGGAATGACGTGGCTGAGAGAGGCGGCAGAGGGATTTCTCGCCCCGACGAAGCGTACGGGGCGCAAAACCCGCGATTCGCGGACTCCGTTCGAATTGACGGTGCATTAGACTGATTGCCGAGACGGGGTCGAGCGGTGCTGTAGCTCACCCCTTCAGGGGTGAGGCCTTTCCGAACAGTGGCAACCAACCTGCCGCGAACGGAGTTGCGATGCAGACACCTTGTGCCAGCATTAGCGAAAACCCTCAGGCCTGAAGGCCAGAGCTACAGGGCTGTATCCGAAAAAGCAAACAGAGGTCTTTGTGCGATGGTCGCTAGTGGAGCAGGAAACCGCTGAGGGCTACGGCGATGCCGACAAGGCCGAGAAGTGAGCCGGCAAACCAGAAGAACCTTTTCTTTGTGATCAAAGTGAACGAAGTAAGAATGAGCGCAATTTCGAGGAGGACTTCGCTGAATTCATAGCGGTCGCCTCTCCGCGTGATCACGGCTCTCTCTTTTTGGAGGTCTTCGGCTTTCTCCTTGGCCTCTGCCTTTTCCTTGGTGTAGCGCTCGGCGTCCTTCAGATACTTCTCGCGTAATTGTTCGGCCTTCTCCTTGTCCACGGTGGTGAAGGTGCCGAGCATGTCCGCGCCGGTCTGCATACCATGCAGGCCGCTATTCTTGGCCTGGAAGAAAGCCCATTGATCGGCTTCCTGAGATTGCAGAAGAAGCTCTTCCTTTGCGGCGCGATGGCCCAGGAGAGTGGCGATGGCGACCAGGACGGCCAGGATCGAGAGCGTGACCGTGACCGGGATGGTAAACGGGCCTTCCTCATGCCCGCCGTGTCCCTCCTGACCTTCCAGAACTTCATGCATTGCTTCCTTCTCCTTTTGCTGGATTTATGCTGACGGCTGTGCGGCAATCGCTTGCAACGCATCCGCCGCAGCGGAAATCGTGCGGTCAATGTCGGCGGACGTGTGCGAGGCCGAGACGAAAGCCGCTTCGAATTGCGAGGGCGCCAGAAAAATACCGCGCTGCAGCATATCACGGAAAAAGCGCGCGTAGAGTTTGGTGTCGGAGCGCTTGGCGCCGGTGTAATCGGTCACGGGTTGCGATGCAAAAAAGATCGTGGAAAGCGAGCCGATACTGTTCACTTGCGCGGCGATACCCGCGTCTTTCAGGGCTTTTTGCAACCCGGCGGCGAGGTTTTTGGCGAGGGCATTGAGGCCCTCGTAGAGGCCGGGCTTGCTCAGCTCTTTCAGAGTGGCGATGCCTGCGCGCATCGCGAGAGGATTGCCGGCGAGCGTCCCGGCCTGGTAGACCGGGCCGAGCGGGGCGACATGATCCATGAACTCCGCGCGGCCAGCATACGCTGCTACCGGAACGCCACCGCCTATGATTTTGCCCATGGTGGTGAGGTCGCCCTGCACGCCGAAGATCTGCTGGGCGGAACCGTAGTGGAGACGAAAGCCGGTGATGACTTCGTCGATGATTAGAAGCGCGCCATGCTTGCGCGTGATTTCGCGGAGCCCCTTCAGGAAACCATCCCTGGGAAGAACGACGCCCATGTTGGCGGCGACGGGTTCGACGATGACGGCAGCGATTTTATCTTTGTGCTGCGCGAAGATTTGCTCCACGGCATTGAGGTCGTTATAGGGAACATTGAGAGTCAGGGCGGCCAGGGCTTGCGGAACTCCCGGGCATTCGGCAATGCCGAGCGTGGCCAAGCCAGAGCCGGCCTGGGAGAGGAAGCTATCGGCATGGCCGTGATAGCAGCCCTGGAATTTGACGATGAAATCGCGCTTGGTGATGCCGCGGGCCAGGCGCACGGCGCTCATGGTGGCTTCCGTGCCGCTGGAAACGAAGCGGACTTTTTCCAGGAACGGCATGGCTATGGTGATGAGAGTGGCGAGTTCGAGTTCCAGTTCGGTGGTTACGCCAAAGCTGGTGCCACGCTGCGCCTGATCGGCGATGGCCGCGCTGACGGCCGGATGCGCGTGGCCGAGGAGGATAGCGCCCCAGGAGCAGACGTAATCGAGCAGAGCGTTGCCGTCGGCGTCGTAAAGGTGCTGGCCGCTTCCCTTTTCGATGATGAGCGGTTCGCCGCCAACAGCGCGGAAGGCGCGGACGGGGCTGTTGACCCCACCGACGAGGACCTTCTCAGCCTTCGCAAATATTTCTCGCGAGCGGCGACGGTCGGGTAGGGAGCGGCGTTGCGTTGCACTCATGTGCGCACCTTGGCGTTCAGGATTTCAACCAGCGAGCCGCATCCTTGGCGTGGTAGGTGAGGATTATACCCGCACCGGCCCGCTGAATGCCCGTAAGAATTTCCAGGACGACGCGCTTTTCGTCAATCCAGCCATTGCGCGCCGCCGCCTTTACCATCGCGTATTCGCCGCTGACGTTGTACGCGCCCACGGGCACATCAAAGCGATCCCGCACCATGCGCACGATGTCGAGATAAGGGAGCGCCGGCTTGACCATGACCATGTCGGCGCCTTCCTCGATGTCCAGCGCGACTTCTTTCAGTGCTTCGCGCGCGTTGGCAGGGTCCATCTGGTAGCTGCGGCGATCGCCATGTTGCGGCGCGGATTGCGCGGCTTCGCGGAAAGGGCCGTAAAAACCGGAGCAGTACTTCGCGGCGTACGCCAGGATGGAGATGTTTTCAAAGTTGTGCTGATCGAGCTTTTTGCGGATGGCGGCGACGCGGCCGTCCATCATGTCCGAAGGGGCGATGATGTCGGCACCAGCCCGCGCGTGAGAGAGCGCTTGCTGCGCGAGAATATCGAGCGTGGGATCATTGGCGATTTCGCCGCGTTCGATCACGCCGCAGTGGCCATGATCCGTGTATTCGCAAAGGCAGACGTCCGTGATGACCAGGAGCTGCAGACCGGCTTTGCGGATGGCTTCGATGGCCTTTTGAACGACGCCCTCGGGGGAATACGAAATGGCGCCACGCGGATCTTTCGATTCCGGCAGGCCGAAGAGGATGACGGCCGGGATGCCGAGCGACTCGACTTCGCGGCATTCTTCGACGATCTGATCCACCGATTGCTGGTGAACGCCCGGCATGGAACTGACTTCCTGGCGCACCTTCGTGCCGGGGCAGACGAACATGGGATAGATAAAGCCGGCGGTGGTGAGGCGGGTTTCGCGCACCATACCGCGCAGGGCTTCGGTGCGGCGGAGACGCCGCGGGCGATGTGTAGGGAAGCTCATTGGTGTTTCACTCCTGCGGGCAAGCTGTGCCCAGAATTCACGAAGAAAGTTGCCAGGGATTCGAGGATGGCGGAGGCGGAGGTGTCGGAAGCAACGATCAGCCGCGACACGCCCGCTTCGCGGAGGGCGCGCTCCGTGACAGTGCCGATGGCGGCGAAGGCGCTCTTCTCTGCCAGGCTTTGAAATGACTGCGGGCCGAGGAGTTCCCGCAGGTGGTGCACGGCGGAGGGGCTGAAAAACAAGACAGCATCGGGAACGTCCTGAAGGATGTTCTCCAGATTGCGCGTGTCGTCGGAAGCGGGGCGGAGGGTTTTGTAGGCGACGATTTCGGTGACGTGCGCGCCGAGGCGTTGCAGGGTTTCGACTAGGTCGTGATTGGCGCGATCGCTGCGCGGAAGGAGCACGCGCTTGCCGCGAACTTCGGCTTGCAATTCCTGCGCGAGGGCGACGCCATGGTGTTCCTTGGCGACGTAGGCGATAGCGAGGCCAGCGGCCCGCGCTGCTTCCGCGGTGGCTGGGCCGACGGCGGCAATTTGCGCGGTCGCAACGGCGTCGCGCAGTGAAAACTTGAGCTGCTCGGAGCGCTCCTGCAGGGCGCGCACGGCGTTCTGGCTGGTGAAGAAAACCCAGTGATACTCGCGCATGCGGCGGAGGGAGTCGTCCAGCGCCGGCAAATCGTCCGGCGACGCGAACGCGACCATGGGCAGCAGAATCGGCTGAGCACCCTGTTCGCGCAATGCGGTGAGCAGAGGCTGGCTCTGCTCCGCGGCGCGGGTGATCACGACGCGCTTGCCCGAGAGAGCGTTGGCGGAGGATTCAGCCACGGGAGCGTTGCACCTCTTCAAGAATGCCGCGAGCGCCGCCTTCCACGAGCAGCTTGGCCATGTGCTCGCCGAGTTGCGCGGCCTGATCCGGCGGAGCCGTGGCACGCTGGCGAACATACTGAACGCCATCCACGGAGCAGACCACAGCGTCCATCACAAGTTCGCCGCGTTCGAGGCGCGCCCACGCGCCAAGGGGCACCTGGCAACCACCATGCAGAGCGGCAAGCAGGGCGCGTTCGGCGATGACGGCAGTGCGCGTTTCAGCGTCATCGAGCTTGCCGAGAATGTCCGCGGCTTCCGTGTCTTTCACGCGGGACTCGATGGCGATGGCACCCTGCCCCACAGCAGGCAAAGAAATTTCGGGGGAAAGGGCTTCGGTGATTTTCTGGCTCCAGCCGAGGCGATCGAGCCCCGCCTTGGAAACGACGATGGCGTCGTATTCGCCGCTTTCGACTTTGCGGAGGCGCGTGTCCACGTTGCCTCTCAGTTCGCGAATATCGAGATCGGGGCGGTGATGGCGCAGTTGGGCCTGGCGGCGGAGGCTGCTGGTACCGACGCGCGCGCCCTGCCTGAGGTTGGCGAGTGTGGCGCCTTTATGGGAAACGAGGCAATCGCGCACGTCATCGCGGCGACAGACCGCGGGGAAAAAGAGCCGCCCGGGCGTTTCGGTGGGAACGTCCTTGACGCTGTGAACGGCGAGATCCACGGTTTCCTCGAGCAGGGCTTCTTCGAGCTCCTTGATGAAAATGCCCTTGCCGCCGATTTGCGTGAGAGGCGCCTGCTGCATTTTATCCCCGGAGGTTTTGATGATGATGATCTCGGCTTCGACGCCGGAGACTTGAAAGAGCTGCTTGCGGACGAATTCAGCCTGCCAGCGCGCCAGGATGCTGCCTCTGCTGCCGATGCGGAGGGGCCTCACGGTTTCTCCCGGTCGGATAGATAGAGTTCACGGATGGCTTCGACGTTCTGAATTTTTTTGCGCAATTCCTTTTCGGCACGGAGCCGCTCGGCGGGGGCGATCAGCAGTTTTTCGACCAACTCGTCCATGAGCGCGCCAATGTGTTCGCGGTCTGCGTCGCTGAAGTGGTTCATGCCGGCAAGTTTCTCATGAAGGAAGGCGGCGCGGCGCTCTTTCAAGCTGCCGCGCAAGGTATCGAGCACGCCGATGAGCTCGACGCTGGCCTGCCAGGAGATGAACTTGGCGACATGCTCTTCCACCAGGGCTTCGGCCTTGGGAACTTCATTCTCTCGCGCGCTGCGATTCTGCTGCACGATTTCGCTGAGGTCCTCCATGGTGTAGAGGTAACAGTTGTAGAGTTCGCTGACGGCAGGCTCGATATTGCGGGGCATGCCCAGGTCCATGAGGAAGAGGGCGCGATTTCCGCGAGCAGCCATGGAGCGCTCGATCAGCGGTTTGGTGAGGAGAGCTTCCTGGACGCCGACGGCGGAAACGATAACGTCGGGCAGCTTGAGTGTGCTGTCCCAATTGCCCCAATCGAGCACTTCCCCTTTGTATTGCCTGGCGAACTCCGCGGCTTTTTCGCGGGAGCGATTGGAAAGGTAGAGCCGGCCGATGTTGCGGTCGTGAAGTTGGGAGACGACCTGTTCGCTGATGGTGCCGGCGCCGAGAACGAGAGCGGTGCGATCGTTAAGCTTGCCAAAAATGCGCTCGGCGAGCTTCATGCCCGCGGAGGCGACGCCCATGGGACGCGTGCCGAGCTCGGTTTCCGCACGCACGCGCTTGCCAACTTCGAGCGCGGCTTGAAACAGGCGGTTCAGGACGGGGCCAGTAACGTGCGCGGCGTGGGCACGGAGATAGGCTTCGCGGACCTGGCCGAGGATTTCGGCTTCGCCAAGCAGCATCGATTCCAAACCGGCGGAGACGCGGAACAGATGCCGGACGGCGTCGTGATCGTAGTGGTGATAAAGCGAAGGACTGAGCAGTTCGGGCTGGACGGAGTGAAAGTTACTGAGAAAGCTGGCAAGCGCGGCGGCCGAGGCGCGTTTCGCGGTGGGGTGGACGCCGTAAACTTCGCTGCGGTTGCACGTGGAAAGAACCAGGGTTTCTTCCAGTATGCCCTGAGCCCGCAGCTCTTCGGCGGCGCGTTGCGCCTGTTCGGCGCAGAAAGACACCTTTTCCCGCACCTCCACAGGCGCCGTACGGAAGTTCAGGCCGACGAGAACAATCTCCATGCCGTGTTCCGCGCGCTCCTAGAAATAGCGGTGGTGCTGGGAAAAGAAGAGATTCACCACCCAGAAGTTCACAACCACCAGAACAAAGTTGAAGACGCACAATTTGGAGGCCCGAGCGCCACGCCAGGCCGCCGTGCGCGCCAGGCGAAAATAAACGATGTACAGCAAGAGCACGAACAACGTAAAGATATATTTCGGGTCGAAATAGGAGTAGTGCTCCGCAAGATTGCGGTCCACGGCGATATAACCAAGGGACGTGCCAACGAAGATGGTGACGAGGCCGACCATGACGCTGGTGTGGCTCATGCGCTCCAGCAGTTCGAGGGGCGGCAAGCGCCAAACCACGTCACCGAGTCGCCGGATGCGCAGGAGGCGTTCCTCACCCAGATAGATGAGGCTAAGTACGCAGGATAAAGCGAAGGCGGCATAGGCCAAAATGCTCAGCGTGACGTGGAGGGCAAAGACGACGCCGTGGACGGGCGAAGGCGTGTGCGGGCGGGCAGGCATGAGGTTGGCGGTGAAGAAAAAGATAAGAATGATGGGCATGACGAAGGCGCCGACGGTCCTTTGGCGGTGATAAATCTCGAGGCAGAGATAGGTGACGGCGAGGAGCCAGCCGAACAGCGACATGGCCCCCTGGAGGTCATGGTAAGGGACCGTATGGCTGGCGCGGGCGCTGATGAGCAGGGCCAGGTAATGCGTGCCTAAACCCAGGAACATCAGCAAGGTAGCCAGGCGCCCGGTGAGTTCCTTGCCGGTATAGAGGAATTGGACGTACAAGCCCCAACTGAGCAGGTATGCCAGGACGGTCAAGATAACGAACGTATGATTCATCGGCCTTGTCCACGCCGGTCTGGAACGATTCGGGAGCGCGAAGTTCCTTGGATGGCGTGTTTCACGAGATATTTCGAGTATAGCGCACTCGCCTGTGGGCCGCATGTTTGGCCGCTACCCCAACCCTCGTGACTTGCTGGATGACGGCTTCGCGGGCACACCGAACCTGGCCTTCTACACCACGAACGGTACCTGGGACGTCGAGAATCACGGCGTTCCGCCCGACGTCGAAGTGGAATATGAACCGCAGGCGGTGCGCGCGGGCCATGATCCGCAATTGGAAAAGGCCGTCGAGGTGGTGATGGATCTCCTGAAGAAGAACCCGCCTCCTCCGGCGCCGCAACATCCGCCCTATCCTAATTACGAGAAGAGCGCGCCCTAGCCTGCTTCCATGGTGCAGGCGTTCCTCTCTGGAACTACAGCAGGCTGAGCTTTTGAAATCTTAAAAAGAAAGCCTGGCGCTCAACTGGATTTCGCGTCCGGGCGTCATGGCCATAGTGATGGTGCCGAACTGGGGTTCGTTCACATAGCGGTTCGGTGTGCCCAGATTGACTTTGTTCATGGCGTTGAAAGCCTCGGCACGAAACTGGAAGTTCGCTCTTTCGCTGAGGCGGAAGGCGCGCTGCAGGGCAATGTCCATGGTCTGCATTCCAGGCCCATAAACGGAATTCCGTCCTACGTCACCAAAGGTATAGGCAGGCGGCGCGGCAAAAGCCGCGGGATTAAACCATTCCGCTGCAGTGTGCGTCCCCGGACCAAAGATGGCCTGCCCGGTGGTGTTGGCGCGAATGGGATTTTCGCCCAGGACCGTTCCGGAATTCGCCGTGTCGCCAAAGACAGAAATGGTGAAGGGCATCCCCGTCTCATACTGGTAGATCGTCGAAAAATTCCAATTTTGCGTCGCTATGCGTGTCCAGGCCGCGCGCTGGTACGCGGGAATGGCGTACACGGCGCTAAGGGCGAAGCGATGGCGGACATCGCAGCCGGGCCCTTTTTCGGCGGCAAGGTCGTTGTCGTTTTGTGGAATCGACGATTCGTCCATGGGCGAGCGGAAGTCCGGCGCGTTGGTCAAATTCTTCGCAAAGGTGTAGTTCGCCAGCAAGCTGAGACCATGCGAATACCGCCGGCGCACGTTCACGTATCCCGCGTCGTACCAGCTCTGCGCGGTGTTCTCCAGCAGGTTGATCGTGCTGACCGGAAACGTCTGGCTCTGGATCACCGCCTCCGTGCTGCTAGGCTGCAAAACCGTGCCCGGCACGAACGACAGCGTCTTGAATGGGCGGCGCGGTCCGAGCGGCCCCGGCCCTGGCGGCGCGTTGTTGATCAGGTCCGCTCGCTGCAAGTGAAACCCGCGTGCGCCCAGATAGCCAATCTCGAGAGTCGTGTCCTTCCCGAGGCTCTTCTGCACCGACGCATTCCATTGCTGGACGTACTGCGCCGGCGCGTGCGGGTCGAATGCCGTGAAACTCACCGTCGTGGGTGTCTGCGCGCCGGTACCCAGCACGGGCGTGCCGAAATTCAGCCCACTCGCATAAAGCGACGCCGGCGGAGTGTAATTGTCCGCCTGTTGCGTTTCCGGAAATACGAATGGCACGTTATGCCGCTCATTGCACCAAGTGTTCAGGTCCACCGGCGTGTAGAAAATCCCGTACGCCGCATGGAACACCAGCCCAAACTTCGGAAGGCCCTTGGCAAGGCCTAGCCGTGGCGCAAAATTATGCTTGTTCGCGTACATCAGCCCCTTCGGGTATCCGTTCTCTCCGCCCACGAAAACCGAAGGCACGCCGTTATTGAACACCAGGTTCGTGTTGGTGTTGTCCTTGTCCCACAACGGGGCCATAAATTCGTAGCGCACGCCAAGGCTGAGCGTCGTCGTATGTGTAATCTGCCACGCATCCTCGACGAATGCGGATGTTCCCCAGTTCTTCAAATTCATCTGCGGAATCCCGGCCTGGCGCTGCTTCACCGTTGGCAGGCTGAGCAGCATGCTCGCCAGCCCCGATCCGGTGCCGTCGTTGAATCCTTCGTCAGTCGTGTATCCGTTCGTGTACTGGTAATACCCGCGGTTCTGGAAGAAGCCCCACATCGGCCAGGTGTACCAGTGATAATCTCCGCCAAACTTGATGGCGTGGCGCCCGTGCTGCCAGGCGTACATGTCCCGGATCTCGTAAATCGTGTTCCACACGTGCATGGGCGTCGCCACGTAGGTGTCGCCAATTCCCGTGTAACCCTGCACCGCAAACCACGGCGCGCCCCACGCATTCGGCCCGCCGAATCCCACACCCTGAATCCCCAGCTCGCCGACGATGTTGTTCACCGCGTCGTTTTGCGAGGTCCGGTACATGGACAAGCGCGACACCGCAATCGTTACCGTGTCCACTTTGTCGCTCGAAAAAACGTGGTTCCAGGAAATTACCCCTTGCTGCGACCGGTTGTCGAAGTTCGCCCCGAATCCCGGCAGATTTTCCGACGTGGAAGTCACCCCGCTGCTCGGTGAAAATCCATTCTCTTGACCGATCGAGTAACGCCCGAAAAGAGTGTCGGCGTGTGAGAAGTTGTGGTCTATGCGAATCGTGCCCTGGTCCTCGATATGCGTTTCATTGCGAATGTCGAGGTAATTGTTGGAATCCGCGCCTCCAACCGTCATGTTCATGTTCGGCTGGGGGATGTACTTCAGCAGGAAGGCCTCCAGTTGCGGATTGATGCGGTCTGCCGGAATCTGGTTATTGGGAAACTGCGCGCGGGTGTACGGATAATTTGTGGGACCCGTCGGCTTGCTTGGATCATAGTTCGGATTTGCAACCGCGGTCGTTGGGTCGTAGATATGGACGCCGCTCATGCTGAAATCCCCATGGATTTCCTGCGGCGTCGGTACCGTCAGAATCTGCGCATCCGCTTGCGCCAGCCGCAAGCCCTCGTAGTTGACGAAGAAAAAGGTGCTCTTCCGGATCAGCGGCCCGCCGAAGGATGCGCCGAAATTGTTTTGCACCAGATGATTGTTCCCCATCGAGCCGAACGTGCTCGCATCAAAGGCTCCGTTGCGGAGAAATTCGTACAATGTTCCGTGGAATTGGCTCGAACCCGAGTGCGTCACAATATTGATTTGTCCGCCGCCCGCGCCGCCCATATCCGCCGTGTAGCTGCTCGTTTCCACCTGGAATTCCTTCACCGCGTCCGGCGATGGGCTCAAATTCTGCGTGTTGAATGTGGGGTCGGTGTTGGTGGCGCCGTCGAGGAGAAAGAAGTTGGCGTTCGGGCGGCTGCCGCCTACGACCACGGCAGAGCGCTGGCCAGGACGCCAATAAAGGGGATTCGAGCTTCCGGTTTGCGCGCCGAAACCGACGTGAGCGCCAGGCACGGTGAGCACGAGGTCAATCAACATGCGTCCATTCAGGGGCAGTTCGCGAATGGAAGTGGGCTCGACGACAGCGCCCACGCTTGCATCGGTCGTCTGCAAAACCTCGGCGGCGGCCAATACCTGGACTCCTTCCTTGACGGAACCGACCATCAGGGTGATATCCACGGTTAATTTTTGGCCTACCTCCAGCCGTAGGGACTGCTTTGCCGCTGCAAAACCGGGCGCTTCGACTTTCAGTTCGTAATCATCGGGCAAAAGTGCTGGAGCCTCGAAAAGTCCCTCCTGGTTTGTCACCAAGCGCCGGCTTGCGCCCGTGTTCGCGGCAGTGAGTTGGACCGTGGCCCCCGCGACGGGGAGATGCTGCGGGTCGCTCACGACACCCGTGAGGACGGCATAGTTGCTCTGGCTATATGCGGGCAGCGCGAGGCAAAGAAGAAGGAGAACTAGGCGGAATCGCTTCATGATGGTTGCTCCTCCAGAAAAAATGCACGCTGAACGATGCATGGCGTGGCTTTCCGGGTGCAAGGAGCGAACCGCTGGAGTAACACAAGCGGGGAATCGAGTCCCGGTTGTTGGAGACGTTAACTTTGCAGAAAGGGGATAGCAATACTTGAAAAGCATTAGAAAGCGTCTATTTCTTCCGAATGCTTACTGCGCCAGTCCAAAACTGCATGGCCCTGGGTTTTCAAGCTTGGCCATCAATGGGTGGCGACTTGGCGGACCGGCATTGCCGGATAATCGGAAACTGAGCCACCACGTCCCTAAGAGGCGAGATTGGCCGGGATTTGTTATTCTTGGTGGATAACTTTATGACCAATCAGGCCCCTGCATTGACCCGGAAAGAACTCTTCCTGCGAGCCGCGCGTTGCGAACCTGTGCCGCGTCTTCCGGTGTGGATGATGAGGCAAGCGGGGCGTTACCTGCCGGAATACCGTGAAATTCGCGCGAAACATTCGTTTTTGGAGGTCTGCAAGACGCCGGACCTGGCCGTGGAGGTGTCGCTGCAACCCTTTCGTCGCCTCGGCGTGGACGCCATCATTATTTTTTCGGACATTCTAATCCCCGCGGAAGCCATGGGCTTGCCGCTGGAATTGGGCGATGCCGGGCCGAACCTTCCGGAACCGGTGCGCACCGAGGCGGACGTCAAGAAGCTGCGCATCTTTGATCCGGAAGTGGAAACCGGGTTCCTGATGGAGGCGCTGCGGCGCACGGTGAAGCAGGCTGGAGCGGACGTGCCGGTGCTCGGCTTCGCTGCTTCGCCCTGGACGTTGGCGTGTTACATGGTGGAAGGACGCACGAAGGAAGGCTTCGCGACGGTGAAGGAATTTCTTTACCGCGAGCCAAAGATTTTTCGGGAGCTGTTGCACAAGATCGCCGAGGCCACCATCCTTTACCTGAAGGGGCAGATTGCCGCGGGGGTGAGCGCGGTGCAGTTGTTCGATACCTGGTGCGGCGAACTGGATTTGCAGGACTACACGGAGTTTGTGTTGCCCGCCGTGCAAGAAATAATTGCCGGGCTGGGCGGAACGGTGCCAGTGATTTACTACACCAAGGCGTCGCACCACCTGCTGCCGGCGATTGTGCGCGCGGGCGCGAATGTTTTGAGCGTGGATTGGCGGATTCCGCTGGCGAAAGTACGCGAACTGGCGGGGCCGCGTGTCGCGGTGCAAGGCAATCTCGATCCCGCTGTGCTCTTTGCGCCGCCAGAGAAAATCCGGCAGGCCACGCTGGAAATCGCCGCTGAGCTTGGCGGGCGCGGCCACATTCTGAATTTGGGGCATGGCATTCTGCAGCAAACGCTCGTCGAACACGCACAGTTGTTTATCCACACCGGGCAGCAGGCGGCGCTGGCGGAAGCGCAGCCGGCCGGGAAGTCGCGCTCATAGTTGCGCAGGAGGGAGGCGCCGTGACACTCATGAATCCGAGCTTGCGGGAGATGCGTGATGAACTCTCCGTGGGCGAAGAGTTTGTGAACCGGTACAACAAGCCGGGGCCGCGCTACACTAGCTATCCGACGGCGCCAGTGTGGACCGATTCCTTCGGGCCAAAGGAATACGAACAAGCGCTGGCCGCGGCGGAGGAAAAGCGCAGCCTGGTTTCGCTGTACATGCATCTTCCCTTCTGCGAATGCCTGTGCCTGTTCTGCGCATGCAACGTCATCATCCAAAAAGACAAAAGAGTTGCGCCGCCGTATCTGGGCGTCTTGAAAAAAGAGACCGACCACATCAGCCATAGCGTTTCGCGCGAGCGCCAGGTGGTGCAGTTTCATTGGGGTGGCGGAACGCCGACGTATCTTTCCCCGGAGCAGATCGAGGACCTGTTCACGTATACGCGGGAGCGCTTCACGTTTGCGCCGGATGCGGAAATCGGGATCGAAGTGGATCCGCGTGTGACCACGCGCGCGCACCTGGAGACGGTGCGCAAGATGGGCTTCAACCGGCTCAGCATGGGGATTCAAGACTTCAAGCCCGAGGTGCAGAAAGCGGTGCATCGGATACAGCCGTATGAAGTGACGCGCGACCTCATCGCCAACGCGCGCGAACTGGGATTCGACAGCATCAACGTGGACCTGATCTACGGCTTGCCGTACCAGACCGCGGAGAGTTTCGCGCACACGGTGGAGCAGATCGTAGGGCTCTCGCCAGACCGCATCGCCATGTTCAGCTATGCGCACGTGCCGTGGCTGAAGAAACAGCAGGGCTCGTTTGTGGCGCACCTGCCCGAGGGCATGAAGAAGTTTGAGATTTTCCGCAGCGGCTTGCTGGCGTTTGTGGAAGCCGGATACCTGTACATCGGCATGGACCACTTCGCGAAAGACAACGACGAGCTGGCTGTTTCGCAGCGCAACCGCACGCTGCACCGCAATTTTCAGGGCTACACCACGAAGGCGGGCGCCGATCTCTACGGCATGGGCATCACCGCGATCAGCGGGATCCAGGATTGCTACGCGCAAAACTTCCGAGACATTCCCTCGTGGGAAAAAGCCGTGAACGAGCGCGGCATCGCCACCATGCGCGGCTACCGGCTTTCTCAGGACGATATTTTGCGCCGTGAGGTCATCGGCCGCCTCTTGTGCCACACTGTGATTGTGAAGGACGAGATTTCGCAAAGGTTTGGAATTGATTTTGACGAGTACTTCGCTCCCGAACTGGAACGCCTGAAGCTGCCGCAGGAAGATGGCCTGGTCGTGGTGAACGAGAAGGAGATTCGTACCGCGTGGCTGGGACGCATCTTCATTCGCAACCTGGCCATGGTGTTTGATCCGTACCTGGAAAAGCAGCAACTGGCGTCCCGTCCGCTATTCTCGAAAACTCTGTGATATTTTTGGCAGACTGACGTCTGCGGTCGCCCCGCTCGCCAGGGATGGCCGCCGTTTTGCCGAGGGGCAAACTTTATGTCCACGCAGGTCCAGGCTCTTGTGGTTGGCGCGGGAATTTCCGGACTCGCCACCGCGTACGCGCTGCAAAAGGCGAACGTCTCCACATTGGTTGTGGAGGCGGCGGCGCGGCCGGGCGGCGTGATCCGTTCGGTGCAGCGGGATGGCTATCTGCTGGAGTGCGGCCCGCAAAGCTTCAGCGGGAATAGCGCCATCACCGCGATTTGCAGCGACCTTGGACTTCTGGAAGAACGCGTGCTGGCCGATCCCAAAGCTCCGCGATTCGTGCTCATCCATGGAGCGCTGCAAGCGGTTCCCATGAATCCGCTGGGGCTGCTGGCTTCGCCGCTGCTCGGCGGCGGCACGAAGCGGGCCATCCTGCGCGATCTTCTGGGCAAGAGCGAGGCGCCGGAGCCCGATGAGTCCGTCGCGGATTTCATCCGGCGGAAATTTTCGGAGAGACTGCTCGATTGGCTGGTGGGTCCGTTTGTTTCCGGGATCTACGCGGGCGATCCGGAAAAGCTGAGCTTGCGCGCGGCATTTCCGATTTTGCACGAGGCGGAAAAGGCTTCTGGGAGCCTTCTTCGCGGAATTTTCCCCGCGATAAAGGCGCGAGCGGCGAAACGGCCGAAGGGGCCGAAAGGCCCGCGCGGGCGGCCGACGCTGCAGACGTTTAGCGAAGGCAATGAAATGCTGATCAAAGCGCTGGCGTTGAACCTGGGCGAGCGCTTGCAGTGCGGCGTGGAGGTTACGGGAATCGAGCATCTTGATTCGGGTCATGATGCCAATGCGCCACGATTCCGCGCTGCGGTGCGAACTCCGCAAGGCGAAGAGGCTGTGGAGGCAGAACGCTTGGTGCTGGCGGTGCCCACGGGTGTAGCCGGGAAGCTTTTGGGCGCGCTGGATGGAGAGTTTGAAAAGCAGTTGGGTGACGTGGAGTATGCGGGCGTAGCAGTGGTTTCGCTGGGCTACCGGAAAAAGGATGTGAACCATTCGCTGGAGGGATTCGGTTTCCTGGTGCCGCGGTCCTCGCGATTGAACGATCTCGGCACGGTGTGGAACTCTTCGCTGTTTCCGGGGCGCGCGCCGGAGGGCGAAGCGCTGCTGACGAGCTTCGTGGGAGGCGCGACAAATCCGGGCGCGCTGCAACAATCGGAAGCAGTCCTCGCGGAAACGATCCACAAGGAAATTATGCCGCTGCTGGGAATTCGCCAGGAGCCGGTCTTTTCCAATGTGACGATCTGGCCGCGCGCTTTGCCACAGTACAACCTGGGCCACACGGCGCGGCTCGCTGCCTTGGAAGAGTTGCGCGGGAAATTTCCGGGACTCTATTTTGCTGGGAATTACTTGAATGGCCCGGCGATCGGTACCTGCGTCGAGCAGGCGTTGAACATTGCAGACGAGATTCGCGTGAGTTTCGCGAACTGAGAGTTTTCCTCGCTGCAGCAGGCCTGACGATTAGTGTTTTTTCGCGTGGCGGTGGGCCAGGCGAATTATCCGGCGCTTAGCGGCTTCGCGCCAGCGGTGACGTTCCTCGGCAGTGCGCAGGATGAGTGGTGGAACGCGCTTGGGCTGGCGCGTGTGCTCATCAATGGCCACGAACGTCACATAGGCCGTGGTGGTCTGCTTGCGTTCACCTGTGAGGATGTCCTCGGAATAAACCTCGACGCCAACTTCGAGTGAAGTATGGAAAACGCGGTTGACGTGCGACTTCAACATGACGATTTCGCCGAGATTCACGGGATTCTGGAAATCGATGTAGTCCACCGAAGCGGTAACCATGTAACTGTTGGCGTGGCGGCTGGCGGCCATGGCGGCAACGATATCAACAAGGTGCATGACGTGGCCGCCGAGTAGTTTTCCCAGCGCGTTAGTTTGCGCGGGCAGCACCACCTCCGCCATTTCGGAGGCCGAGGCGCTCACCGGCTTCCCGTGCATCTCCACATCCTCATTGACAATTATTTTCCCTTCGCGTGTTCGCTTCATGATTGTCCTCGCTTGTGCCGGCCACACCTCTCCGTATCATAGGGGACGCTGCCCTGACGGTCCAAAGAAAAAGTCGCCGGCAGAGATGCAAAGATTCCCCGGCTGCAAATCGCGGCGACGCTTTCTGTCCCTCCAGCGCGGCGCCCTGAGTCGCTCGTCCAGGTTAAGTCTGACGCGGCTGAGCTCCATGCTAAAATTCTCGCCGAGGTGTTCGCATGACGGACGTCACCCCTTCCTCTGTCCACGATCAGTTTTCAGAGAGCATGCGCATTGCGTGGATTTTCGGCGCATGCGCATTCCTTCTCCAGATGGCCACGAACGGCCGCTATGGCTATTTTCGCGACGAACTCTACTACCTCGCGTGCAGCGATCATCTGGCCTTCGGTTATGTGGATCTCGCTCCGCTGATCGCCTGGCTTGCGCGTGGCAGCCGCGTGATTTTTGGAGATTCCATCCATGCCATTCGGTTGCTGCCAGCCCTGGCGTTCGGCGCGGAAGTTGCGCTGACGGGATTCCTGACCCGCGAATTGGGAGGCCGGAAATGGGCCATCTTTCTGGCCTGCGTTTGCGTTTTACTCGCGCCTACCATCCTCGGCAACGGCACTCGGCTGGCCATGAATCCGTTGGAGCCACTGTTTTGGATGGGCTGTCTGTACGTTCTGCTGGCCGCACTGGATCGCCGCCAACCGGCTCTTCTTCTCTACTGTGGCGTGCTACTGGGGTTCGGCCTGCTGAACAAACATTCCACGGTATTTTTTCTCGGCGGGCTGGTTGTTGGCCTGGCGCTCACTCCCGAACGCCGCATTTTCGCTTCGAAATGGTTTTGGGCTGCGGCGTTGATCGCGTTTCTGATTGCGCTGCCCAACGTGGTCTGGCAATACGCGCACCATTTCCCGACGCTCGAGGATTTGCGAAACGTCAAAGCCACTCACAAAAACATCGAACTCCCGCCGCTGGCCTTCCTCAAGCAGCAAATCATGATGCTCAATCCGATTACGGATCTCGTTTGGATTGCCGGCCTCGCCTATCTCTTCTTCCACCGGAATGGCAAGCGCTTTCGCTTTGTAGGATTCACGTATCTTGCTTTTCTTGCGGCGATGATGGCATTGAAGGGGAAAGACTACTACCTCGCTCCGATATACCCCATGCTCTTCGCCGCAGGTGGCGTATGCTGGGAAACGCTTACGGCCAATCGCCCGCGACTTCGTTGGTTACGCGTGGCGTTGCCGGCGGTGGTCATCGCCGTCTGTCTTGTTTCTGTGCCACTCGCCCTGCCCGTTCTTCCTCCGGACAGAATCGTGCCGTACATGCAAGCGCTAGGCCTGGGTGTGACCCGCACGGAAACGTCCATGACTGGAATTCTCCCGCAGCATTTCGCGGATGAATTCGGATGGGAAGAAATGGTTTCCGAAGTCGCCACAGTCTACAACGCGCTCCCCGCGGGGGAACGCGCGAAGACCGCGATCCTTGCCGGAAACTATGGCGGAGCGGGAGCGATCGATTTCTTCGGCGCACGCTACGGTTTGCCCAAATCCATTTCTGCTCATCAAAACTACTACCTCTGGGGCCCGCGCGATTACACGGGCGAGCGGGTCATTCTGCTGGAGTGGAGAATGGAGGATGCGCAGTACTGGTGCGGCAGCGTGGACAAAGGGCCGCGCGTCGCACCCTACTACGGCATGGGCTGGGAGCACTATGACATCCTGGTCTGCCACAACTTTAAGGTTCCCCTTACCGAAGCCTGGCCGGAACTCAAGATTTGGGATTGATGTTTGTTCGGATGGCTCAGCCGAGGGGGCTTGGAGCAAGCGCCTTCGTGGCAGGCGGAGTTTGGGCCGGCCGCACGCCCACGTATAATACGGAACGTCACCATGACCGAGCAAAAGAAAAGCCGGCGGCAGAAGCTGGAAGAATACGTCGCACAAAATCCCAAGGATGCGTTTTCGCGGTACGGACTGGCATTGGAATTCCTGAGAGAGGGAAACAAAGCCGGGGCGGAGGCGCAATTCCGCACCCTGATTGAGAATCACGCGGATTACGTGCCGGGGTTTCAGATGTACGCGCAAATGCTGGCGCAGGATGAGCGGCATGCGGAGACGCGATCGATTCTGACGGCAGGAATTGCTGCAGCGACGCGCGTGGGCAACACGCACGCGCGGTCGGAGATGGAAGGACTGCTCGCGGAGCTGGAGGCAGCATGAAATTTGCGAAGATTGTATTTTGGGTGGCGGGGATTTGGGGCGTGCTGGTGCTGGTGCCTCTTTTTTTCATTTTTGACCTGATCGGTCAGAAAGATCCACCGGCGATCACACATCCTGGATTTTTCTACGGGTTTGCCGCCGTGGGGCTGGCGTGGCAAATCGCGTTTATGTTCATTGCCCGTGATCCGATCCGTTTCCGGCCGCTGATGATCCCCTCAACGGTGGAAAAATTCGGTTACGGGATCACGGTAGTAGTATTGGTGCTGCAGGCGAGGATGCACGCGTCCGACCTGGTCTTTGCAGCCACGGACTTACTGCTGGGTGTCCTGTTCGTGGCGGCCTATTTGCGCACGCCCGCGCGTTCCACTTAGCCTCGCAACTAAAGATTTGAACTCATGGCGGCCGGTACTGGATCAAATTCCGATTGATCCACCGCCCGGCAGCGGGCAGCATTCCGCGGGGCCTTCTGGTATCCTTTGGGCTGCGACCCATGCGGCCGGAACGCATTCCACTTTTTCCTCTAAACGTCGTCCTGTTCCCCGGCGAACAACTTCCCCTGCACATCTTCGAGCCGCGCTACCGGCGCATGGTGCGCGAGTGCCTGGAGGCCAAGTCGCCATTCGGGATGCTGCTGGCGCTGCCGAATGGCGTGGTGCGCGTGGGGTGCACGGCGGAAATTGTGGACATTGTCAAAAAGTACGAGGACGGGCGCATGGACATCCTGACCGTGGGGAGAGACGCTTTCCGAATCCTGGAGTTGTTTACCGACGACCCGCTGCTCCAGGGACAAATCGATTATCTGGAAGACCACGATTCCCTGCTGGCACCTGTCAAGAGCCAGCGGCTGATCGAGGCCTACGAAACCTGCCACACGCTCCTTTTCTCCGAACTCCCGCGCAATTTCGATGGAATTGCCCCTGAACATCTGGCCTATGCGGTCGCCGCGGCCCTGCCCCTCGATCTCCTGTGGAAGCAGCAGATTTTGGAGCTGCGCTCCGAGGCGGAGCGCCAGGAGCGGTTGCTCGGGTATCTTCGGGAGTGGGCGCCGCATCTACAGAAAGCAGAGGCATTGCGCCAGCGCGCCGGCGGCAACGGGCATGGACTAAATTAAAGAGTGGCGGGCCATCATTTATGGCCTGGGCTGGGGGGCCCTATGACAGCAAGCACTTCGCTACATCCCGCGGCACATTCCAGGCCGCGCACCATCGGCGAATGGAAACGCATCCCCGATTTCGATGCGCGCGCCACTTCCCTGTCCGTAAAGAACGAGATTCGTCGTAATCTGTTGCGCGCCATCGAGCGCAATGACCCGCTCTTCCCCGGCGTGCACGGCTACGAGGACAGCGTGATTCCGCAAATCGTGAATGCGCTGCTTTCCCGCCACAATTTTATCTTGCTGGGATTGCGCGGCCAGGCGAAAAGCCGCATCCTTCGCGGGCTGATTCAATTGCTGGACCCGGAAATTCCCGTGATTGCGGGCTGCGAAATCAACGACAACCCGCTGCAGCCGATCTGCCGCTCCTGCCGCGAAAAGGTGGCCGCGGAAGGCGACAACACGCCGATTGCCTGGCTGCCGCGGGACCAGCGCTTCGTCGAGAAGCTGGCCACACCCGATGTGACCATCGCGGACATCATCGGAGACGTTGACCCCATCCGCGCCGCTCGAGGAGGCCGCGACCTTTCCGATGAGCTTACGATTCACTACGGATTGCTGCCGCGCGCCAACCGCGGAATCTTTGCCATCAACGAATTGCCGGATTTGGCCGGCAAAATCCAGGTGGGCCTCTTCAACATTATGCAAGAGGGTGACATCCAGATTAAGGGCTATCCGTTGCGGCTGCCCCTGGATGTGCTGCTGGTGTTCACGGCAAACCCGGAAGACTACACGGCGCGCGGCAAGATCATTACGCCGCTGAAGGACCGCATCGGCGCGGAGATCCGCACGCACTATCCTTCTACCATTGATGAGGGGATGCGCATTACCGGGCAGGAGGCGTGGGTCGAGCGCAATGCCGAGATCAAGGTGGAAGTGCCGGAATATTTGCGCGAACTGATCGAGGAAATTGCGTTTCAGGCGCGCGAAGACAAGCGCGTGGACCGGCGCTCGGGCGTTAGCCAGCGCCTGCCGATTACGGCGCTGGAAAGCGTGGTGAGCAATTCCGAGCAGCGCGCGGCGCGCACGGGCGAAACACATACGGTGGCGCGGGTAGCGGATGTGTACGCGGCACTGCCGGCGATGACCGGCAAGCTGGAGCTGGAATACGAGGGCGAGTTGAAGGGAGCCGAAGCGATCGCGCGCGAGCTGATTCGCACCGCAATTGGCCGCGTCTTCAGCAAGCATTTTCCCAATGTGAGCTTCCAGCCGGTGATTCAGTGGTTTGAAGCGGGAGGCGAGCTGAAGATTCCCGAAATTGCCACCACCAATCAGCGTTACCAGCAGCTCGCGAAAGTCCCGGACCTGCTGAACCACACGGACAAGCTCGGCGTGACGAACCGCAAAGACGCCGCGGCTGTGGCTGCGGCCGCCGAAATGATCCTCGAAGGCTTGTGGGCGCACCGGCGGATTGGCCGGAGCGAAGAGCGGGGCTTCTACGCGGAGAAACCTCAGCGAACGCCGGAACCGCGTGAATCGCCGAATCGTCCGCCGCGCCGGGGATACAACTGAGGATTGAGGGCCACGCCATGAAAGTCATCAAGTACGGAAAATATACGGGTGAGCCAGCCGACGCGGTGGATCTGGATGAACTCGTCAAACGGTTGGGGGATTTTTTTCTGCAGAGCGGGTTCGAGTCGCAATACTTCGGTCTATCTGAGTTTGAAAATGAGCGCTCGATGGAAGCGCTGCGGGAAGCGATCCTGCGGGCGCTGCAGGAAGGTTACCTGCTGCCCGAGGATCAGATGAGCGAAGAGTTGCGCGAGATGCTAAAGGATCCGGGCGCAATGAACAACGAGGAGATACGCGACCTGATCGAAAAGCTGATGGATCGCCTTGCGGGCGAGGGCTACATCAATCCGCAACAGCCGCCGCAGGTGACTCCACCGCCGCAAACATCGGCACTCGGGCAAGTGGGGCAACCGCAGGAGCGCAATACCGAAGCACGTTTCGAGATCACGGACAAAGCTATCGATTTCCTAGGTTTCAAGACGCTGCAGGATCTGCTCGGCTCGCTCGGCAGAAGCAGTTTTGGCCGCCACGACACGCGCGATTTATCTACCGGCGTGGAGTCGGGTGGAGCGTCGAGGCCTTATGAGTTCGGAGACGTCTTGAACCTGGACATTAGCGAAACGCTCTCGAATGCGATCCGGCGCGAGGGGGCTAAAGTGCCCATCGAGATGCAGTACAAAGACCTGATGGTGCACCAGTGCGAATATCAGAGTTCGTGCGCCACGGTGTTGCTGCTGGATTGCAGCCACAGCATGATTTTGTACGGTGAGGACCGTTTCACCCCGGCCAAGCGCGTGGCCATGGCGCTTTCGCACCTGATCCGCACGCAATATCCGGGCGATTCGCTGAGCCTGGTGCTGTTCCACGATTCGGCGGAGGAAGTCCCGCTGCACGAACTGGCGCGCGTGCAGGTTGGCCCGTACTACACCAACACGCGCGAAGGATTGCGCATGGCGCAGCGGATTTTGCTGCGGCAACGCAAGGATATGCGGCAGATTGTGATGATCACGGATGGCAAGCCGTCCGCGCTGACGCTGGAGGACGGCCGGATTTACAAGAATGCCTTCGGGCTCGACCCGTTTGTGGTGGGAGAGACGCTGGAGGAAGTGAACAAGTGCAAACGCGCGGGAATCATGATCAACACCTTCATGCTGGCAACGGATTACAGCCTGGTGCACTTCGTGCAAAAGATCACGGAAATGTGCAAGGGTAAAGCGTACTTCACCACGCCGTACAATCTGGGGCAGTATCTGCTGATGGATTACATGCAGCGAAAGACCAAGACGATTCACTAAATCCTATCCTGCCACGATGCGGTAAAATGGGGCCATGGCATTTGTAAAACGGCTTTTGCGGCTGATTGGCCTGGAGGCTCCCTTGACGCACATTGATTCGGGACACGCGGCGCCGGGTTTTTCCTTAAAGGCGCTGGATGGCAAAGAATACTCGCTGGAGAAGTTGCTGGAGCGAGGGCCAGCCGTTGTGGCGTTTTTCAAGATTTCCTGCCCGGTATGCCAGTTCACATTTCCATTTCTGCAGCGTTTGCACGAGCGCTACGCGGGGGAAGGTGCCACGGTGATTGGCGTCTCGCAGGATGATGCAAGGGACACAAAGGAGTTCAACCAGGAATACGGGGTGACGTTCCCGACGCTGGTGGACAGCGCGGGGTATCCCGCGTCCAATGCCTACGGGCTGACCAACGTGCCAACCATTTTCCTGATCGCACCGGACGGCAAGGTCAAGGTAAGTTGCATGGGCTTCAGCAAGAGTGATCTGGAGAAGGTCGCTTCGGAGCTTTCGCAATACAATAAGATGCGAGCGGCGCCGCTTTTCCGGACGGACGAGATCGTTCCCGCGTACAAGCCTGGTTGAGGCAGCAAAAACTAGGTCCGGTCGGACCTCCAACAGGCCGTCAAACGATCCAGGCAAATGTCATTCCGAGTCCCGTTCGCATTTTGAACGGGGCGAGGAATCTGCTTTTTCCTCTGCCTCATGCGAAAAACAGATCCCTCGCTCCGCTCGGGATGACAAAAGTGCTTACGGCTTGCCGAAGTGAGCTCTTCTCAGACTTCCTCGCGAAGCAAGTCTTTCCTGTGCTTGGGCCGCTTCGTCCGCTTGTCGGCAACGACGCGGGTTACTGCGGGAGACAAACCGGAATTTCGCGCGCGGCGGCGAGCTTCCACGCCTTTGTCCAGTTTCTGTTTGCGTTTCCGTTTCATCCCAAACTCACACACGCTGCGAAATCGCAATTAGAACGTGAAGGTCACCTGAAGATCAAGCCGGCGATTCGAGGTGGAGTCGCTGAAAGGTCTGCCCGTGAGGCCGTTGGATTCGCCAAAAAGAGGTGAACCGAGATTGCCAATGGGCGTGGCCAGGTTCACGTTGTTGAAGACGTTTCGCGCGTTCACTGAGAACGTGACTGCGTAGCGGCGATTGGTCGCGCCGGCATCCGGGCCGCCACGCCCGCCGCCCGGACCGCCTCTCGGACCGCCCCCGCCGGGACGCCCGAACGTGCCGCCGCCCATGGGCCCCCCGCCTCCGCCCGATGCGCCCTCAAGCACCGGGCCAAATCCAAAAGTTTTGCTGAGCCGAAGATTCAGAGAAAATCTGCCTGGTCCATCGCCGTAATTGACCGGGATCGGCGTATATGTGGCAAGGTCCGCAAGGTCCCCCGCCGTCGGTATGACGAAGCAGCCGAATTTCGTCTGAATTGCAGGCGTGCAGGTGGCGAAAGTTGGCCGCAAATTGTACTGATCGTTTTGATTTTGATAAGGATCGGTGCCGGTAGTGATATTAAACGGTATGCCGGAACTCGCGATCAGGAAGGGGCTCAAGCGGAAGCCGCGTGGCAAGCCGATCGTGCCGCCCACGAACAGCCGATGGCGAATATCGTAACTCGCGCGGCCGTAATCCTCCTGCAGGTCGCCCGGTATCGAGGGAAAAGTACCCGCGCCGGAGGTGTCACTGTCGGCGTAGTTCAGCGTGTAGTAGCCGAAGAGCGAGAGCTTGGCGCCCATACGGATACTGCCGTTGACGATCAGTTGGTTCTGCTTGAAGATGCCCTCGGACTGATACTGAAAAATATTACCAGCCTCCGGGTAATTCACACGTTGGCCCGTCGTTGGGTCGACAGGGTTCAGATTGTCAGTATAAAACTCGTGCACCCCGCGCGAGTTGAGATACGTGACGGCCAGATTCGCGGTTTTCGTAAGTTGGCGCTCCAGCGTCACGCCCGTCTGAATCGTGTACGGGGCGTGCAGACTTGGATTGTTCTTGTAGACATTCGTGCTGGCGGTAGTGGAAGTTATGCCCGGTGGCGTCGGCGGGAGAAAGAACTGCGGATTTGTCAGTTGATATTCGTTCTGCAGGCTGCCATTAACGTTGTAGCGAAGCTGCTGGAGTTCCAGGCCGTACGCAAAGCGGTCGTAAAACATGCCAAAGCCCGCGCGCAGCACCGTCTTGGGAGGGTTTTTAGCGTTGCCGCCGATGCCCCAGGCAACACCCAGGCGCGGTGCAAAATCGTGGGTATCGCTGAAGTGGTTTTGCGTTTCAAAGCGCAATCCATAGCTCACGGTAATGTTCCGCCGCACTTTCCAGTCATCCTGAACAAACAGGCCCGCATCCACGAGCGTGACGGTCGCGCCGGGCGTGCCCGTTGTCTGCGTATAGAAATTAGCGCCGCCTCCGAGGGCATACAAACTAAGGCCGCCCGGGTTCTGCGGGCAGGCACTGGACGTGCTATTGGCGAGAACGCATTCAGTAATCTGGTAGGCTTCGATCGGCGTGATGATGCAGTTGTTGTTCGCCGCGGAGGGGACGCAAGTGGTATCGGGATTCGGGCGTGAGCCGAAGACGTATTGCCCAACGAAATTACTCTGGGTCGAATTATTGTCGGCAGTGGAACGCAGCCTGCCGCCGAACTTCACGGCGTGCTTACGGAAATTCTTATAGATGATGTCCTGAACCTCGTAGCGGTTCTGGGTATCCGAAATGTTCCCTCCGCCGCTGCCGTTGCCGTTAAATGCTCCGCCCACATTGACGCTTATGGCAGTGTTCACAGGAGTAGTGAGATCGCTGCCGTGGACATACTGGAAGCGGATTTCGTTGATGGTGTTGATGTTGATGGTCTGCGTGTCAGTCACTTGCAGCGTGTGTTCGGTGCTTAAAGAATTCGTCCCCACTTCGGCCAGATTGAATTGTCCAACGCCGTCGTTCGACTCCGAATCGCGCCAGAATTGATAACGCGCTGTCAGCGTGTTGGTCGGCGTGAGTTGATAATCGATTCGCGGGCTCAAGTTGGTCCTGGTTTGGGGATTCGCTACCGCGGCGCTGTAAGGAATGATGCTGTACTGGGCATCCGAGGAAGGGCATGGAATCAAGAGCACTTGATCTCCGCAAACTACCTGGCCGCTGACAATGTTTAATGCCTGGATGTCCCGCTGTTCAATATTGAAGAAGAATGACGCCTTCTTGTTGATGGCGCCGCCGATGTTCCCGCTGAATTGTTCGGAATGATAGCCCGGTGCCGCGATATTCGGCGGCAGAATTTCAAAGGGATTGCGCGCATTGAAAGCGGCGTCATTCCCGCTGATCATGAACTGCCCGTGGAGCGTGTCCGTGCCGGGCTTGGTGAAGATTTCCACGCGGCCGTAGCCCAGGCGGTCGTACTCCGAGGAAAACGGATTTTGGTTGATGCGAATTTCGCGGATGGAGGCTTTCGGGGGAAGCTGCCCGGCGGTGAAGCCGTCAATGTAAATCTGCCCGCCGTTGGGGCCGGCGGAGGGACCCGCGAGAGCCTGGAGTTCCGACTCCAGTTCGTCGGGGTCGTCCGAGAGGGCCTCAAGGTCCTTGCCTTGTAAGACGATGGTGTTCGCGTTGTTGGAGGGATTGACGTCCACCTGAGTGGTGGTGTCATTCACGAGGACCTTTTCCTGTTGCATTTCCAGCGTGAGTGGAATATTGACGCGGAGCGATTGATCAGCAGCAAGGGCGATGCCGCTTTTGTCGAAGAGCGCAAAGCCCTTGGCCACGGCCTTGATTTCATAGTTGCCGGGCGCGAGGTCCTTGAACTCGTAGAAACCCTCCTTGTTGCTCACCGTGTCCATGGAACCGCCGGAGGGCGTGGTCAAGAGCACGGTGACTTCGGTAACCGCGGCCCCGGAGGGATCCGTCACCTGGCCATGGATAGAAGCGCTTGGGGATTGCGCGGCCAGTTCACCAGCGGCGCAGCAAAACAGGAGGCCCGCGAAGCAAGCGAGGAATTCAGCTTTTTTCCAAAATCGAGAAATCATCCGGGGTGTCGTTCCCTTTCTAATGATTGATGGTGCTTGCCGGGCATCACGGCGTGCCGGCGGCAGCGGCGTCGCCGCCACCGTTGTTCAGGCTCCACGGCGAAAGGATCGAGGCAGCCTGCGCTTGCGGTGAAGCTTGCAGGATGGGCTCAACGCCTCCCAAAACCGTGATGGCCGTCGTCTTCGATGCGTCATGATCGGCAGTTGCCACGATCATGACCGCATCGCCTTTCTGAAAATCCGCCAAGGAATTCGCGGGGAGCCGGCTGAGCATCTGCTGGAGATCACCGCTGCCCGCGCGTCCTGCGCCATTCATTCCGCCACCGAAGCCGCCGCTCCCACCTGCGCCCATTCCCGGTTGTACTTGCGGGGCGGGTGCAGTGGAAGGAGCTGAAGGTGCCGCGCCCGGTTTCGCCGCGCCGCCGGGGCCCGAAGCGTCTGCAGAGGCGCCCTTCAAGCCTATGGCGATGCGCTGCGCCATGGGTTGCGGCAATTTGCGAAGTTGCGAATCCGCGAGGAGCTTCACCTCAACATTTTTCTTTGTGGCGAGATCATTGACCGTGAACGAGCCCCCTGCGCCATCGATGGACACAATCATGCCGGCGATGTTGCGGAACGCGCCGGAGACGATTTCTTCGGCCGTGAATTCGGAGCCATCGGCGCTGCGCGTGCCGCGAGCGCGCAATTGATCGCCGGTCTTGATTTCGGCGAGGGTGCTGGGCTTGGCATCGTCGAATTTGACGGAGCCCGGGGCATACCGGCGCAGGATCGTGGTGGAAGCGGCGTGAATGGCGATGTCCTTGTTGCCCGTGGCCGTCGTCGTGCCAATCGTGATTACACCGGAGGAGGCATCCACCGAGCGCACCAGACCCCCAATGCCGTGGCGTTGCCATTCTTCGCGCTCGTGGGATTGTTTTTCGGCGATGTCGGTTTTCTTCATGGCCACCACGGACGAGGCCACCATGGAGTTGGGATCATCGCCGGGCTTGCCGCGAACCAGTATGCGATCTCCCGCTTGAAGATCGGCGAATTGCAACGGAGCGGCTTCCTTCAAGTCTTTGGAGCCCGGGGGCACGCGAAGAAGTTTGGCGTCCGCGGATACAACAACCTTTATTTCAGCGCCGGCGTCCGTGGTCAAAGTGAGGGTGTTGCCAGAAATAGTTTTGATGGTGCCCAGGGCCGGCGGTGATTTGGGCGCGGGTGTTGCCGGCGCTCCCTGTCCCGCGCGAACGGAAAAAGAAGAGGCCCCAATCAGGCAAAAGCTGAGCACGACGCCACACAAACGCCAGTTCTTCGGACGGACTCTGCTCACAACTACTGTTCCCATCGAACTCTCCTCAAGTTCCCCTAAGGCGGTGGGAGCGCCAAGCGAAATCGCAGGCACACTTCCAACGGCATCCTGGAGCGAGGCTCATCCACTTAGACGCTCCGAAGGGGAGGATGCGTTACATCCATTTTACACAACATCACCGGGAGCAGGTGCGGAGCACACAATCCGCAGTCGCTGGCACAAAAAGGAAATCCCGTTTAGACAAAGTCTGGATTACGAATGTATGCGCCACCCAAGGGAGGCGGCCGGGCTTATACTTGCGGATGGCCGGGAAGGCACAATCGAGATTACGGCCTATAGGAGACTGGACATGAAGAAGACGACACTCTTGGGGGCCGCGCTCGCACTCCTGTTGGCATCGCCGGGCAAAAGTTCGTGTCAGAGCGCGGCCTCGGAGCCGCCCCAGGCCGATGGGAAGGCTGCTGCCGCACACTACGCTTGCTCGGAGTCCGACATCGCGCACTACACGGCACGCCGGGCCACAGGCCCCATCCGCGTGGATGGATTGCTCGACGAGCCCGACTGGCAAAAAGCGGAAAAGTCGCCGCGCTTCGTGGATATGGCCACGGGCGAGCCCGCCATTTACGGCACGCGGGCCGCGGTACTCTGGGACGACGAGAATCTCTATATCGGTTTCTGGATCGAGGAGCCCTTTGTTCAGGCCAAGCTCACCGAAAAAAACTCGCTGATCTTCAACGAGAATGACGCCGAAGTGTTCATCGACGGCGGCGATACTTATTACGAATTCGAAACCAACGCTCGCGGCACGACGTATCAGATGTTCTACATCTGGCGCGACGCTTACAAGAAAGGCGGACGCTTTGACGTGCCGGAGTTCGACCCGGTTAAGAACAACGCCATGACGTTCGGCGGCGACTACGACCGCCAGGCGCCCACCTTCTGGAAAGGGACGAATCCACGCGGGCTTCGCTGGGTGTACTTCGGCCGGGGTTTCCCCGGGCTCGAGAGCGCCACGCACGTGGACGGCACGCTCAACGACAACTCCGACGTTGACAAGGGTTGGACCGTCGAGTTGGCGTTTCCGTGGAAGGACGCCAAGTGGCTGGCTGGAGACCGGCCCTTGCCCCCCAAGGAGGGTGACACCTGGAAGATTTTCTTCGGGCGCTTCGAGTTGCTCCGCGTCGCGGGCGCCGAAGTCCAGCCCCACCCAGGCTGGGCGTGGAACCGCCACGGCGTTTACGACACCCACCTCCCCCAGTGCTGGACCGCCGTGCAGTTTTCCACCCGTCCGGTGCAATAGCCTGGGACTCTTGCGTTTCCTTGCCTTTCGGCGCGGCTGAAGAGGCAACTGGCGGGCGGCATCGTCAGGTTAAGCATACCACCTTTATAGCTGTATGAAGCGTTATGATGCAGTGGGTGCCCCACCCTCGTGGTGGGAGGGTGGGTCTTGGGGTTTCCGATGCCCAAAGGATTGAAGCGCTACTACGGCCGCGGCCATCTGCACTTTCTTACATTTAGTTGTTATCGTCGTTTGCCGCTGCTGGCAACGGTGCATGCACGGCAACTGTTTCTGTGGGAGCTTGCGCGGGTTCGCGCGGAGTATGGGTTTTTGCTGGTGGGCTATGTGGTGATGCCGGAGCATGTACATTTGTTGATCAGCGAGCCGAAGAAAGGGACGCCTTCAACGGTGCTGCAGATGCTGAAACAGCGCGTGTCGCAAAAGATGCGCAAGAAGCGGCGAAACGCATGCGAGAAACAATTGCGGCTGGCATTTCCGGAGCCGGGGGAAAACTCGCGTTGCTTCTGGCAGCCGCGGTTTTATGATTTCAATGTGTACACAAATGGGAAGAAACGAGAGAAGTTGGAGTACATGCACAGCAACCCGGTGACGCGGGGATTGGTGAAACATCCGAAGGATTGGCCTTGGAGCAGTTGGTGGTTCTACACAAAGGGTGAGCCGGAGCTGGTTGGAATCGACATCGTCCCAGAGTAAGAGTAGGAAAAGAGAACCCCAAGCCCCACCCTCACACTACGAGGGTGGGGCACCCAGAGCTGTCTTCGCACTTATGGCCCGGGCCACCCGCCACCTTTCGTTAGTTGGCCGTAGGTGCCGCGCCATCATCGGGAGCCAGTCAGTTATCCTTATCCCTTTAGGCCGCATGCCTAGACATAAATCTAAAATCGTTCCTATTTGGCGCTGCGCGGAGCTGGTACGCTCTTGCCCAGAGCGGTCGCCAGAGCGATTTGGTGGTCCTGTTCTTCGACCAAGATCTCGCGAATTTGTTCGCCCATGGCATATTCCGTCAACTCCTCGCATTGCAGAACGCGCTCGCGATAGTTTCGAATCGTTTCAGTTTCGTTTTCGAGATCAAACTGCAACATCTGTTCGGCCTTTTCCGACGTCCGGACGGTCTTGGGTTCAACGGTCGGCATACCTCCAAGATAGTCAATCTGCTTGGCAATGATTAGTGCGTGGCTCAGTTCTTGTGCCGCGTGCTTCACAAGTTCGCCTGCGATGTTCATGAACTCAGCACCCTTTAACACCTGTGAATAGACGACGTAAGCGATGATCGCCTGATATTCGCGTGCCAGGTCTTGATTCAACAACTCAATAAGTTCCGAACGAGAGACTTTCTTAACAGCTACAGAAGCCGTTTCATCTTTCAAGGCGCTTTCCTCCAGGATAAAGTATTGGAATTGATGTTATTTATGGCCTGATCTTCCGGTTCTTTATGTGTACTACCAGACTGACTCTCATCCTATCCAGAGTATCCGAAATAAACTGTTCAAAAAAGAACAGCCAGACACCTTCACCACTTGCGCACACATAGCTCCTGGGAACGACGGCTCGGAACAGTGCATCTCGGGCGCGGCGGGTGGAGCACCTTTCGCTAAACATAGCGTCTTAAGTGA
>DLMH01000007.1 GCA_002478115.1 Candidatus Acidiferrum typicum
TTTATGTAACATAACACTAGGTGGGCTTGACCCGTTTCTTTTTTCCCAACTTCGGGTAAGAGCGGTGGAAGAAAGCCTCAATAATAGTCATGAGGATAAAGTGTTTCTGTGCCGAAAGGAACACATAGCGATTTTGGTGTACTAGCAGCGGCCGTAGATAGCTCTCCGTAGGCTTCTGCAACCTGTACTGATGCTTCACTTGGGCCGTCATCACAGAATAGGTCTCAAACCGTGAAAAACCTACCTGCTGAAATCGCGTCGATTCCCCAGAAGTCCCGTTCGCGGAAGTCGCAGTGGGCCTAACTATTCTCACTAGGAGGTGTAGTCGGGTTGTCGGACGTATAGTCGCGGCCGACTCCGCTTCTCCGGCAAGCTCGTTTTCCGCGCCCCGAGACACTCCCTAGCCATGATCTCTTTGATGAACACAAAAAGTGGAGATGTAGGTATCTGTCGTCGGCCACGTCCAACTGAAGCCTTCCGAGACGTTGCCTCGGTTCTATGCGCCCACCGGTTTCCACCCCATCCAATCCAGCATCCAGCGCCAAGAAACTTCTTGGCTGCGATTGACCGGTGGCGGGGGGAGAGGATGGGTGGGGAACATCACCGTCTTTCCTCGATAGGCGTCGGCGAGCCGCTTGAATATCTTGCCCTGCTCCTTCACCCGCCCGTCATTGGTAAGCAAGCCTAGACTGTATTCCAGCGAATTGAACTCGAACTTCCGGTCCACATCGTGGCTGTCCCAATAGCTGAACCAGCTCACGCCGGAATCAATGGCTGCCAAAACGGCCTTCTCCAGCCATTCTGCCTGTTGCTTTTCGTTCAGCGCTTCGATGCAAGTGTTGAACTCCTCTGCCCAGATCGGCTTCCGGGGATCGCCGGCATACGAGCGGACCAGCGCAGCCATCGCTGCGAGCAACTTCGTGCTCGGGGCATCCATAGGGCCCCCGTACTTCAGTGCTCCTGACCAGTAAGGGTAGCAGTGTATGACCGGCATTGGCGCGGCTGCCAGGGCTTGCGGAGAGAATGTGTTCGCTTCAAACCACGGCACTTCATCCACGCCGTTGACGTGCAGGCCCTCAGGGCAGACCGACCCCATCAGCGCCAACATCTTTTCCATCCAGGCGTCGCCCACGCGGGGTTCCGTGCTCCAGCAAGTGTTGATCTCATTTCCAACGTCGAAGCCAATGATGTTGTTTTTTGGCTGCATTACGCGCGCCAGTTGCCGGATGAAGAGTTCCTGGGCCGTCCCCATCATCTCATCGCTGTAGAAATCGGACCCGGTCTTGTTAAAGGGCGGCAAAAAGTACCAGCCGCTCAACTGGCCCGTGAATACGGTCACCACCGCATCCAATTCGCGCTCGCCCATGAGCGTCAACAGTTGATCCAACCGTTCCAGATGAAGCGGGCTGATCCACTTCGGATTGGGTTGGAAGTAGGGCCAAATCAGCAGAATGCGCAGATGGTCCGCGCCCAGGGACGCGATGGCATCCAGGTCTCGCTTGATGGGGTCCGCGTCCCACTCGTTCCAGCAAAACCACCAGTTCTTTGAGGGCGTATAGTTCACGCCGAACCGATGGCGGCCCAGTTCCCGCCCCTTGGGCGGAGCCGCATCCGCACTCGCCCCTCTCACGGCGCTAGGGTCCCCATGCTTCGCAAGCAACGATGTGCTGCCAGCTACGGAGCTCGCAACCCCAACCTGCATCGCACTCCAGAGGAAGTCTCGCCGGTTCATTTCGCCAGTCCCCCACGAAAACAGATACCCGCGGCACACCGCGCGACGCAAACCGCGGGCGGCTCGCCTCGGGTCTCCTTTTCTAGTTCTGACACAGCGCAATTGTATACCCCGGCCACGCGTACTGGCCCAAGCCCCTTTCTTCTGCCTTGGTTGTGCTTGCTCTCAATGAATCTGAAAATTAACGTCGAACTTGACGACAGTAGGAACTGGCTTACCGTCCTTCTGCGCGGGATTACATTTCCAGGTCTTCATGGTTTCGATTGTCGTTTCGTTCAAGCCGCCCGGAAGGCCGCGGATGATGCGCTCGTTCTCTAACTTGCCCTCGGAATTGATAACGGCTTCAACTGAGACAGTCCCACTCAACTTAGACTTGCGTGCCCCTTCGGAATACGGCGGATTCGGCATGTAATAGCACGTTGGCGACGACACGCCGTCGACTCCGGACCGATATACCTTTTCCCCGCTGGCAGTCGTTGTAATCGGCGGTAAAGAGAGCGCAGGTTCCACGGGAGAAAAATCAAGCATCGACTTCGGAGCGGGAAGATAAACTAGCGCAGCATATCCTCTCCAGTTTTTGTCGGCCACATCAAGCAGACGGGTGGAGAGTTGGACTGTATCGCCCTTGCTTCTTTTCGTCGTGCCGAGAACCACGAGTGTTGCCTTCAGTCCCGAGGCAATCTCCCGGGCACGTGCTCCATTTACGGATTTCGCTGGGACCCCGTTTTTCGCCAATAGGTCGTGGAGAAGGGTTCTGTTGGTGACGGGAATCTTGTTTCCCCTGGCCGCCAGTTCCGTGGAGAGTTCGTCTGCCAATTGCATTCCGTATCGCGAAGTGCCTCCATCCGGCAGAACGAAGTCTGTAACAAGAATGGTACAGCCATTTCTGTGGCAGCTTGCGGTCTCGGCATACTCCAAAAGCTCGGTTGCTAACTCCGGAAGGTCCCGCAGCATGTCGGGTTCTGATGCGGATTTAGCTGATGGCGGAGTCGCCGTTGGTTTCTTCGGCAGTGGAATTGCCACCTGGCCAACCTTCGGCGTGGGTGCGTCGGGCTTCCCGCCTGTCTCTTGCGCTACCACAGGCGCGAGCACCAGGAACGCCATGAAAACACCACCGCCGATGGTATGAAGACGACAGCCACTCAGGCCACCGCCTGCAGCTGATCGAGATTTCCTTTCTGCCTTCAAATCGGCTCCATTCTACGCCCTTCTTGTCTGCTCGCGACGCTGTGAACTGACCTTCATCTGCAGCGCCCCCCAATCGCCCCAGGGTGATCCGAATGGACCTTTCCAATCCAGATGCCCTCCTCCGGTTGCGCCTCTCCCCATATCGCGATACATTGAAACGCTGTCATTCCCTTATTCCGTATCCGGCTGATACCAAGTGGCCCATGCGCCCGGATGCGAACGGAGAGCCCTCTTGGATTCACCTCTCTTCCGATGTAAGAGTATCGACCAGCTTCTGTCTGACTCCGAGAACGCCGAAATCAAATTAAAGAAATCCCTGGGCTGGCTGAGCTTGACCTCGCTGGGAATCGGCGCGGTTATCGGCTCTGGCATTTTCACCATCATTGGCACGGCCATCGCCGGGCAGAAAATGCAGGTGTCCTCCGTACTGAACGCGCCCCTGCTGCAATACCTGATCTACCATTCCACGTCCTACGGCCGCCCCGGCGCTGGCCCGGCCATTGCCCTATCGTTTGTCCTCGTGGCCATCGTCTGCGGTTTCGCTTCGGTCTGCTATGCGGAACTCGCCGCCATGATTCCCATCGCCGGCAGCGCATACACCTACACCTACGCCACCATGGGTGAACTGATCGCCTGGATTATCGGCTGGGACCTCATCCTGGAATATGCCGTCAGCAACATGGCCGTCAGCGTCGGTTTCTCCGCCCACGTCGTGGGTCTCCTTGACTGGTTCGGCTGGCATCCCAATCCCGAATGGATTTCGCCCGCGTATCTCCCCACCGGCTTGCAAGACCTGCAGGGAAACACCATTTACGGTCCCGGCTGGCATTTCGGCTTCAACTGGCCGGCTTTCATTATCGTGATGCTGCTGACCATAATCCTGGTCCGCGGCATCAAGGAATCCGCCGAAACCAACAACATCATGGTCTTCCTGAAACTCGTGGCCATCATGGTCTTCGTCAGCTTCGCCGCGCGCTTCGTTCACCCCGCCAACTGGCATCCCTTCGCTCCCAATGGCTGGCCGGGAATCCTCACCGGTGGCTCCATCGTCTTCTTCACCTACATCGGCTTCGATTCCGTATCCACCGCGGCCGAGGAGTGCAAGAATCCACAGCGCGACCTGCCGCGCGGCATCATCGCCACGCTGGTCATCTGCACGGTGCTGTACATCGCCGTGGTGGTCGTGTTGACGGGACTCGTGCCCTGGCAGACGCTGCTCGACGACGCCGCTCCCGTCGTCAACACCATGAAGAAGCTGCACTTTGGCACCGTGCGCCTGATCGTCTTGATCGGTGCTCTGATGGGCATGATCTCTTCCCTGCTGGTCTTCCAACTGGGCCAGGCGCGCGTGTGGTTCGCGATGTCGCGCGACGGCCTGCTGCCCCGTATTTTCGGCCGTGTCCACCCGAAATATCACACGCCGGACTTCTCCACCTGGGTCGCGGGTTTCGCCGTCGGAATCCCCGCGGGCCTTCTCGATATCGGCACCCTTGCGGACCTCTCGAACATCGGCACGCTGTTTGCCTTTGCGCTGGTGGGCGGGGGTGTGCTCATCCTGCGTTACCGTGAACCGGATCGTAAGCGGGCCTTCCGTGCGCCGGGCGGGCCGCTGGCCCCGGTCGTCACGATTTTCACGTGCCTTCTGCTGATGGCCGGTCTGCCCATCATGAATTGGCTGCGCTTCTTTACCTGGCTCATCATCGGCCTGGTGATTTATTATTTCTATGGCCGCAGGAAGAGTACGCTAAGGATGGCTAACGCCAAGTGAGGGCTTTCCGGAAATGTTGCGCTGCGCTAATTCCAGGTTCAGAGGTGCCGCGAGTTTCCTCTTATTCACTGCGGGCCTCGCCATGCTCCTCCCTCTTCACGCAGCGGCCTGGGGAGATAACGCGCAGCGGCTGATCATCAATCACGCCGTCGATTCTCTGCCCTACGACCTGCGGTCCTTCTTTGAAGCCAACCGGTCCTACCTGGTGCAGCACGTCAACGACACGCTCAACCTTATTGATCAGCATCCCAACGAGCGCAGCAACTATTTCATCGAACTGGACAGATACGGCAAGTTTCCGTTCGACAAGCTGCCGCGGAATTACAAAACCGCGGTCGCCCTCTACGGCAAGTCCAAGATCGATTCCACGGGCCTGCTCCCTTGGCAGATTGGCGTGTATAGCCAGAAGCTCACCGAAGATTTGAAGAATGGCAAGTGGGAAAACGCTAAGTTGGATGCGGCCTTTCTGGCGCACTTCGTCGCCGAAGCCCACGACCCGTTCAATACCACCGACAACTATGACGGACATGCCAGCGGCCAGAATGGGGTCAATCAACGATTCAACACCGTGCTGATTGACCGTTTCGGCTCCTTTTTCCCGGTCACCCCGCACGACGCTTCGTTCATCAGCGATCCCACCGATCACGCCTTCGATTCCTGCCTTTCCGCCCATAGCCAGGTGGAATCGCTGCTCCTTGCGGACCGTGCCGCAAAGCGCGGGCAATCCTCCTACACCGACGAATACTACGACCGGTTTTACAATCTGGCGGCGGGATCGCTGATCAGGCAATTATCGGATGCCTCCACCGACGTTGGCTCCTACTGGCTAACCGCGTGGATCAACGCCGGCAAGCCCCAGTTGCCCCACTAAGCGGCAGCCTAAGCTACGAAAAAACGGTAATTCATTGTCACCCCAAGGCGGTTCGGCTTCTTTCGCGCTTCACCTAGAATTGTCATCCCGACCGGAGCGGCCCGACTTTTTCTTCCGCGCCGCATTCTGGCGCGTCGGGCCGCGTAGTGGAGGGATCTGCTTTCCCTCTGGCCGCTGGCGAACAGCAGATCCCTCGCTTCGCTCGGGATGACATCAGACTGCAGTTTCCCTCAACCTCTACTGCGCACAAAGAGAGAAGACCCTGCTAAAATTTCCTCGTGGATCAGTCCTCCTTGCCGCCGCGCATTGCTTCCCTTCCCAAAGTCGAACTGCATCTCCACCTGGAAGGCTCGATCCGGCCTGCCATAGCCTGCGCCCTCTCCGCCCGGCACGGTGTCGCGTTGACTGAAGACGAAGTACGCCACCGCTACGATTACCGCAACTTCACCGAGTTCATTGAAGCCTTCAAATGGGTAACCTCTTTCCTGCGCGGCCCGCGCGATTTCGCCCTGCTGGCCGCCGATCTGGCCGAGCAACTCCTCGAGCAGCATGTCGTTTATGCGGAGGTCACGCTCTCCGTCGGCGTCATGCTCCTGCGCAAACAGGATCCGCAGGCCAACTTTGAAGCCATCCTCGCCGCCACGGAACCATTCGAGAAACGCGGCTTACGCCTCAACTGGATTTTCGATGCCGTCCGCCAATTTGGGCCGGAGCCGGCGTTGGAGGTCGTGGAAGTGGCGCGCCGTTGCGCCCCGCCTCGCATTGTGGCCTTCGGAATTGGCGGCGATGAACTGAGCGTGCCTACGCGCGAATTCCGATATGCCTATTTGCGCGCCAAAAGCTGCGGCCTGCACCGATTGATTCACGCGGGCGAAATCGGCGGCCCAGAGAAAATTCGCGAAGCCGTGGAAATCCTGTGCGTCGAGCGCATCGGCCACGGCATCGCCGCCATCCACGATCCAGCGCTCATGGACCTCCTCGCGGCGCGCCGCATTCCCTTGGAGGTTTGCCCCACCAGCAATTTGCGCACCGGCGCCCTTGCCATGCAATTGCATAATCCGTCCGCAACGCTTCAGCAGCATCCCTTGCCGCAACTCCTCCGCCATGGCATTCCGGTTGTGCTCTCCACCGACGATCCCGCAATGTTTCACGCCTCGCTCCTCGGCGAATACGAAATCGCCGCGCAAATGGGCCTGAGCGAAACCGAACTCGTCACCCTCCATCGCGCCGCAGTGGAACATTCCTTTCTCCCCGACGAAGCCCGCCGCGCCCTTCTCGCCACCCTCCCGCGAAAATAACCCCGCCGTCCATTTTGTCCCATAGCTAATGGCTAAGTTTCCGAGTAATGCATTAATCAGGAGTTACGTTGACTTGAAAACGATGGCGTCCTAGCATAGTCGTACTGGATGGTGATGAATCGCGTTATGAATCACAGACCCAATGGCAAGCAAGTTGTTTTGAAACTCCTCGTTACTGCGTTCATTTCCCTTTCCGCCTTCGGTGCGAGCCCCTCCTCGCCCCAGAGCAAAACGAATGAAACTGACGATTTGGTTCGCCAGCTAATAGAGAAATTCACTGACGCCGATAAGAAGGGCATCGTTGTGATGGACCTGGAACCTGCCGTGGGCCAGTCTGGATCTTTCGGACCCTGGCTTGCGGACCAACTTTCGGCTTCGCTAGCAGCCCAAGGGAAGACGGCTGAAGTTGTCGACAGGTTCCAGCTCGGAGCAGCACTTGAGGCACAGCACCTTTCTCTACGCGGCCAATCGGATGTGATTAACGCGGTCGCGGTGGGTAAATCGATTGGCGCAACCACGGTGGTCGTCGGTAGCTACGCAGCCGCCGAAAACGGAATCGGCATTAGTCTGGCCGCGTTTCGTGTTTCCGAGTACGGAATCGTCCAGTCGACGAGATTCATGATTGGCATGGTTTTCGGGAAAATTCCGCTCACGCAAGAAGTGAGCACTCATTTGAATGTGCCTCTGGACTCATTGCGGCCAAAGGATGGCGTTTATCGGTCAGGGTATGGAGGCGTAAGCATCCCGGCTTGTATCAAATGTCCGATGAGCTCGATGCACGTTCCGGATATTGACATACAAGGAATGTTACGCGCACATCCAAAAGGGGCGACTGTTATGTTGCAATTTGTTGTCACTGCGGAAGGGCATACGCGGAATATCACCGTGGTTCAGCCTGTCGGCTACGGATTTGACGAGCAGTACATGAAGATGGTAGAGAATTGGGAATTCAAGCCAGCGGTCGATGCAGACAACAAACCCGTATCGGTAAATTATCCTTTTCACTTCGACTTCAACTTTAAGTAGAGTTGTAGAGTTGTCTCCTAGCTACGCAACGATGTTCGACCTTAGTGGACGAAGTCGCCTAATCGGAAACTGACCCACCGCCATACCGCAGGCCAGCGTGAACACGCGCAACGGAATTGCTATACTAACGCCATGAAAGCTCACGTCTGGGTTATGCCGAAACGCACTGTTCTGGACCCGCAGGGTCAAACTATTCAACACGCCCTTTCCAGCCTGGGTTACGCGCAGGTCTCCGACGTACGCCAGGGAAAATTCTTTGTCCTCAATCTGGATGGTTGGAACCGCGAAGAAGCGCAACAGCAGCTCGAGCGCATCTCCAAGGAAGTGCTCGCTAATCCGGTCATCGAGGAATACCGCTTCGAGATCGTGGAATAGCTGCCATCTCGCTTCGGTTTTCGGGAGGTCACGGCTTTTCACCCTGAGCGGCTCGTGCGAAAGGCACAGGTTGGGGAAAACCTCCGCAACTTAGGGGGTCGGAGCTTTAGCTCCGACATTAAGTGCCAGGCTATCATTGGGCTTCAGCCCCTGAGGAAATGGTTTTGAGCCTTTTCCCGCAGCCTCTTCGGCCGTGCCGAAACGCTCCCGGTATTCAGGGGTCTCAACCCCTAAGGTGCTAAAGTGAATATTTACGAGAGACGCCGAATGAAATTCGCAATGCCGCACGCAAAGCCTGTCGCACGCACGGCCGCCCGCCGCGGCCTACTTCCCTTCTGCTCGCTCTTACTTTTGCTCGCGCTTCTCGCCGCAGGTTGCCAGAAGTCTTTTATGCAGGTTGACGACCCGCAACTCAAGCCCATTCAGGAAATGATTGAGACCCAGTTGCCCAAGGGCTCCACAGCGGACCGCGTCACAACCTTCCTTTCTGTGCGCGGCTATGAGCTGCAACCTACCGAAAAGCCGGGCACGCTGGTTGCCATCATCCGCCACATTGATACGCAGACGGTGCGGCCCGTCACCGCGCGGGTAACCTTCTATTTCGACGCCAATGGCAAGCTCAACGCCATCGAGATGACGCGCACACCGAATCAGCCCATCGAGTAACTATCCCTGAGAGTTCCCCACCCTTTTCGCGCTGGCGCAACATTGCGCGTGTTACCCTGAGAATACTTCCTTTAGGAGAACTCCAGCATGTGCGGCATTGTCGGTTATATCGGCCCCAAAAAGGTTGTTCCGGTAATCATCGAAGGCCTGCGCAAACTTGAATATCGCGGCTACGACTCCGCCGGAATCGCGGTGGTCAACGCCGCCGGCAAAATGGAGATTCGCCGCGCCCCGGGCAAGCTGCGCAACCTGGAAGAGGCCATCCAGAAAGCGCCGCTCGACGGCACCTACGGCATCGGCCACACGCGCTGGGCCACGCACGGGCGTCCCACGGAAGAGAATGCTCACCCGCACCGCGACTGCACCGGGCAATACGTCGTGGTGCACAACGGAATCGTCGAAAACTACCTGGAGCTGAAGGAAAAGCTGCAAAAGCAAGGCCACAAGTTCGTCACCGAAACGGACACGGAAATCGTGGCGCATCTCGTCGAGGAATATGCCAAAACGCTTTCCTTCGAGGAAGCCGTGCGCCGCACCTTGAAAGATTTGCGCGGCATCTACTCGCTGGTATTTCTCTCCGCGAAGGATCCGCAGAAGCTGATCGCCGCGCGCATCGGGCCTCCCTCCGTGATCGGCTTGGGCGATGGCGAATACTTTGTCGCTAGCGATATCCCGGCGCTGCTGGAGCACACTCGCGAGATTTTCTTCCTCGCCGATGGCGATATCGCCATTCTTTCGCGCGACGGTGTGCGCGTCACCGATCTTGACGGCAAGCCCGTCAGTCGCCCCTCTCATCACGTCGCCTGGGACCCCATCATGGCGGAAAAGGGCGGCTACAAGCATTTCATGCAAAAGGAAATTTTTGAGCAGCCGCGCGCCGTCCGCGACACCATCCTGAACCGCATTTCCCAGGACACCGGCAAGGTCTTCCTGGACGAGATGCAGATCACCGACCAGCAGTTCCGCGGCTTTGAGAAAGTGCGCATTGTGGCATGCGGCACAAGCTGGCATGCCGCACTCGCCGGCAAGTTCATGATCGAGCGGCTCGCGCGCATCCCGGTTGAAGTGGATTACGGCAGCGAGTTCCGCTATCGCGATCCCATCCTCGATTCCAAAACTCTGACGGTTTGCATTAGCCAGTCCGGCGAAACCGCGGACACGCTGGCCGCCCAGCGCGAGGCCAAGCAGAAGGGCTCGCCAACGCTGGCAATTTGCAACGTCATGGGTTCCATGGTAACGCGCGAAGCCGCCGGCACCCTTCTGACGCACGCGGGACCCGAAATTGGCGTCGCCTCGACGAAGGCCTTTACCTCGCAACTCGCTTCCCTGGTCCTGCTAGCTTCCTACCTCGGGCAGCTTCGCGGCACGCTTTCGCCGGAGGCGGCGCGCCACTTGATGCTGGAATTTACGCGTATCCCGCACAAGATCGAAACGATTCTCCAGGCGGAGCAAACCGGCTTCTACGAAAATCTGGCGCGCCAGTTCTTCCGCCATACGGACTTCCTGTATCTTGGGCGTGGTGTTCATTACCCCATTGCCCTCGAAGGCGCCCTGAAGCTCAAGGAAATTTCCTACATTCACGCGGAAGGCTACCCCTCCGGAGAGATGAAGCACGGGCCAAACGCCCTGATTGATGAGAACCTGCCGGTCGTCGTGCTGGCGACCCGCGACGATTCCGATCCCGCGTCCATGACTTTGTACGAGAAGAGCGTGTCCAACATCAAAGAGGTGAAGGCGCGCGACGGCATCGTGATCTCTGTGGTGACCGAAGGCGATCATCTGGCCCGCGAGGCCTCCGATCACATCATCGAGTTGCCTCCCGCCCCGGAATTGTTGGCGACAATGCTGGAAATTGTGCCGCTGCAATTGCTCGCCTACCACATCGCCATCCGCCGCGGCTGCGACGTCGATCAGCCCCGCAACCTAGCCAAATCCGTCACCGTCGAGTAGTCAGTCCTGTGTATTGGCTCCTCGGCTATTTTCGAGTGCGGCGGCTCGCCGCCGCTTTTACGCCTGAAAGCCCCGCCACCGGCCTGTAATTCATCTCCCGCCCTCCGAAGCAAGATGCATGAACAAGTTGGTCTTCCGCAGATTGAGGTCTAGAATAATCCCATGCGGCTCCGCCTCTTTCTCCCGCTCGCATTCCTTTTCTTTGTCGCGCTCCCCAATTTGTTAAACGCGCAGTCAGTCTCCCTCAAGGAAATCCACGCCGATGGCCTAAAAAAACTCACCGAAGCGCAAGCCATTTCGCTTTCGGGCCTGGCCACGGGCGCGCAAGTCGGCCGCAAGGAACTTCAGGACGGCGCGGACGCGCTGGTGCGCTCCGGCTTGTTTGCCAAGGTCAGTTACAATTTCACCACCCGCAATGATGCGGTTTCCCTGACCTTTCATCTCGACGAAAATCCACGCCTGCCGGTGTCTTACGACAATTTCCCGTGGTTTGCGGACACGGAACTCGATGACGCCGTCCGCAAAGATCTGCCCTTCTATGACGGCACGCTGCCCGAAGGCGGCGCCGTCGTCGAACAAGCCGCCAATTCCCTGCAGGCTCTCCTCGCGGCGCACGGCTCAAACGTACAGATCGCGCATGCCGTGCTGCTCAACCCGCTGACCGAAGGATCATTCCACCAGTTTCGCGTGGACGGTCTCGCGCCGCAGATTGCCAGCATGGAATTCAGCGATGCGCACCTGAAAGAATCCCTGGCGGTGCAGCAGCATCTTCCTGAAATTCTCGGCAAGCCCTATTCCCGCCTGGCCATCGATATCTTCCTGGCCGAGGCGATTCTCCCGGTCTACCAGGAGGACGGCTACTTGCGCGCGAAAATAGGCCCCGGGGAAGTGCGCCTCTCCGGGAATCCCAACCAGAAATTGCCAGAGCAAATCCCGGTGTACGTGCCATGCCAGCCCGGGCCCGTCTATCACTGGAATGGCGTCGAGTGGAGCGGCAACCAGGTACTTTCTACGATCACGCTCTCGACCACGCTGGGACTGAAGCCCGGAGATGTGGCGAACGGTATGGGCATTGAAACGGGATGGGACCGTATCCGCGAAGAGTACGGCCAGCGCGGCTATCTGGAAGCGAAGTTAACGCCCACGGCCACCTACGAAGACCAGGCGCACACCGTTTCCTACGCGGTTTCCATTACGGAAGGGCCGGCGTTCCACTTCAACCAGATGACCATCACGGGAATGTCGCTCGCTGGCGAGCGCATGATCCGGGAAGCCTGGCCCGCAAAACAGGGCGATGTCTTCGACAAAAAAGTCTTCGAGCAATTCCTGAATCGCCTGGAAATTCACCGTGACACCATTTTCAAGGATCTGCCCTTGCACTACGACACCGTGGGCCATTGGCTGCAGACCGATCCGGCGAAGTCCACGGTGGATGTCCTTCTCGATTTCAAATGATCTGAGCCTTTCCTCAGCCCCGGCCGCACTCCCATTCACGCATCGCCAGGCCGCATGCTGCGGCGCGCGTCCGTTGGCGCTATACTCATCCGTGCGATGAAGACCCTGGTGCACATCCATAGCGAAGAGCCTTCGACGCACGCGGCTGGCGAGAAGGAGCAGCTCCTCTTTTCCAAGCTGGCCAACCTCCCTTCCCTGATCGTCGCGCTCTCTGGCGGCGCGGATTCCGCCTATCTCGCCTGGGCCGCGCATCAGGTGCTGGGGGAACGCGCCCTGAGCGTGACCGCCCTATCCGCGAGCTATTCCGCGTACGACCGCGAGCAACTGGAAAAGTTCCTGCAAACTACCGGCCTGCGCCACGAATTCATCGAAACGCACGAGTTGGAAAATCCCACCTACCGCGCCAATGCCTCCGACCGCTGCTACTACTGCAAGGACGAACTCTTCTCCGCGCTGAACTGCATCGCCGTGGACCGCCGTTTCGCCGCCATCGCCTACGGCGTCAACGCCGACGATACCTCCGATTTCCGCCCCGGTCATCGCGCCGCCCACGAGCACCACATCGTCACGCCCCTTCTGGAAGCGCAACTCCGCAAGTCTGAGATTCGCTTCCTGTCCCAGCGCGCGGGCCTCCCCTCCTGGGACCGCCCCGCCTCCGCCTGCCTTTCCTCGCGGCTGCCCTACGGCACGGAAGTCACTGCCGAGCGCCTTTCGCTGGTCGAGCGCGGCGAAGCGGCCCTCCGCGATCTGGGCTTCCGCCAATTCCGCGTCCGTCTCCATGACAACCTGGCGCGCATCGAACTCGCGCCTGCCGAACTTCCCCGCGCGCTCTCGCCCGCTATGGCCGCTGCCATCGCTAAGGCCTTGAAAGCAGCGGGGTTCACCTACGTGGCCCTGGACCTGGAAGGCTACCGCCAGGGCTCCCTGAACGAAACTCTTGCGAAATCCCCGGGAACATAAAATTCCGGCTTTGCGTACATTCTTGATAGGAGGGCCTGGAAACTCAGGCTGAAGCGAACATGCGTACTCACAAATTGGCCTTGCCCGGCATCATCCTTTTCGCCGCGGCATTCTCTCTCTTCACCCTGCAAGCTTCCGCCACGGATAACGCCTTTGACCGAACCTTCACCGTATCCGGCCCCGTCCGCCTCGAACTAAGCAACGGCTCCGGCAACGTGGACATTCGCGGCACCGCCGACGGCAAGGTCCACGTCCACGGAAGAGTCACCAAGGGCTGGACCCTGTGGGGCAGCTCCGAAAAGAACATTCAGGACGCGGTCAGCAATCCCCCCCTGGAACAGCGCGGCGACACCATTCTTATTGGCAAGGAAACCTCCTGGCTGAAGAATGTCTCCATTGACTACCAGATTGAAGTCCCGCGCGACACCGAAATTGACGCCAGCGTGGCCTCGGGCGGCGTCACCATCGATCAGTTGCGCGGCCCCGTGAAGTGCTCCGCGGCTTCGGGCTATGTGCATGTCTATCGCGTGGACCGCGAAACGCAGCTCACCGCGGCCAGCGGCTCCATCGAAGTTTCCGGGCTTGGCGGCATCCTGCGCGTCTCCACGGCTTCGGGAAGCGTGGACATCGCCGACGTCAAGGGCGACATCCAGGCCACCGCGGTTTCCGGCTCCATCCACATCGCAAATCCCGGCGGCCGTGTGGAAGCCTCGAATGTCAGCGGCTCTATAAACGTCACCGGGGCAAACAACGACGTGCGCGCCCATGTCATCTCCGGACCAATCGAAGTGACGGGAAATCCCAGCGGCAATCGTTTCTGGGATCTGAAAACCGTTTCGGGTTCCGTGGACATCCGCGTGCCTGCAAACTCCTCTTTCCTCCTTTCGGCCGATGCCACTTCCGGTGATATTCGCACCAATCTTCCGGTGATGATCGAAGAGCAGAGCAAGCACGCCATTCGCGCCCATGTGGGCAATTCCACGGGCCGCGTCGAAGTGCACACGGTTTCCGGCGGCATCAACGTGCACAGCGGCTCCTAGTCTGGTGTCCCAAGAGTTCTTCCCGTCTTCTCCTTAGGGGGTCAGGGCTTCAGCCCTGACGTAAAGCCAGCAGTTAAATTGGGCTTAAGCCCCTGAGGACTCTGAGATTCTTCAACCTATTCTCAGGGCACAACAGTGGCCCTCACGGGATACAATGCTGCTGTGCTCCCGTTTCGCCCAACCCGCGCGAGCCGCATCGCGTTATTTCTGACGCTGCTGCTGTCCTTCCCCGCGCTCGCCCAGGAATCTTCGTCATCCGCTCCCGCCGCTCTGCCCTCCAGGAATGCCGCCTCAAGAAAGGCCGCGGCGCAGGACGCTGCCACCGAAAACGCTGACCTGCAGAAAGCCATCTCTGACGCCGGCAATGACCGCGCCGCGATGGTGCGCAATCTGGACGCCTTCCTGCAAAAATATCCGGAATCCAGCCAGCGCCCGCAAATCTATCGCGCGATTGTGGAATCAAGCCTCCAGTTGCGTGATTTTCCGCGCGCCACGAAATACGCCGAACGCATTGTGGCCCTGAGCCCGGAAGACACCTCTATGACGGTCCTCTCCATCCAGTTGCTCGATCGCTATGGCGGAGCGGACGGCTGGCGGCGCGCCGTTTCCTATTGCACGCGCGTGCTGGACCGCTTGGAGCATACTTCGCTGGCGGACAAACCGCAGCGCGTTTCCGCCGAGGAGTGGCAGAACGACCAGAAACGCGATATCTCTTCGCTGCTGGTGGTGCGCGGCCGCCTCGAGCAGAAGCTGAACGATCTTTCCGGCGGGCAAAAAGACTTTGCAGCCAGTTACGCCGCTCTGCCCAATGGCGCCGCCGCCGAATGCCTCGGCGAAATTGCGGAACTCCAGAAGGACCTGAACGACGCGCTGCGCCAGTATGCGCGCGCCTTCTCGCTCGACGATCGCGGCGATGGCGTTTCCTCGCAAAGAGAATTGCGTCAGAAAATCGGCAACGTCTGGCGGCTGGCGCACGGCTCGGAAGATGGGCTGGGCGCTTATCTTTTGCAGGCGTTCGATGAGACCGCGGCGGCGATCATTCCTCCCAAAACCATTCCGAATAAGGGCTTGAAGGAGCCGTACGAATTCACGTTGCGCAAGGCCCCGGAGGGCACGCCCTTCCCTCTTGCGGACACCAAAGGTAAGGTCGTAGTGCTGAATTTCTGGGCCACCTGGTGCGGTCCTTGCCGCGAGCTGGAGCCGCACTTTGAAAAGGTGGCGGCGCACTTCTCCGGCGACAAAGATGTTCTGTTTTACGGGCTGAATTGCGACGAAGACGAATCGCTCGTCGCGCCCTATCTGGCGGAAGAGCGGCCCAAGACCACCATCCTCTTTGCGGATGGAATGGATCTCTTGCTCCGCGTCAATTCGTTTCCCACCACGGTCATCCTCGACCGCGCCGGAAAGGTAGCCTACCGCTCCGACGGCTACGATCCCGACAACATCGAAAAGGTGCTCACCGACGCCGTCACCCGCGTAGCCCACCCCCCAGAAACCCCCGCCCCAGCCACAGCCTCCGCCCGTCCGTAGCGCAGAATTGCTTCCCGCTTTTGTACAGGCCGCCTTCTGAGGCGGGCGCCTTTGCCCTGTGGCAAAGGCACTCCCGCCTGTGCTCTTGGGTTTCTCTTGCCCTCACAGGGGCCGCTTTTTACCCTGAGCCTTGCGAAGGCCTGAGGCGCGTTGTTTGCGCCCCGGAAGGGATTGCGGGGTGGGCCGCTCCTTCTTTCCGGATATCGGAATGTCGGCGCGCCGACATAATTTAAATACGTTACTATATGGCTAACGGAGACACCTCCCACGCCCTTTGTTGCGTATGTGCGGGAATGATAGAACTTAGTGGCGAGTGACCCTTCGCAGGGATCGCTCTGGGTAACCGAGTGGCTGGGGGCGAGCAGGAGAGCGGAGAAGAGTGGTTACGAAGAGCATTAGATTAGAGGTACCCCCGCCCCCTGTTTTTGCGTATATAGGGGAAACAAAGGGGTTACGGGCGCATTTCGCGTATGTATGGGAAACAAAGGACTTAGGGTGTTTTTCGGTGCGAATGAGGGTGTGGGGCGACCCGAAATGGCACAAGAGCAGCGTCCCCTCAGCGTAACAAGTGGAGCTTAGCACATTATTTACTGAGTTTCTATCATTATTTATAGAGTACTAGTTTTGAAACTGGTATCAGGAGGGGGGAACAAAGTCGAGGGGAGGAGAACCGCGGCGTGGGAAGAGAAAAGTCTAAGTCCGCACCCTTACAAACCAAGGGAGCGGCAACCAAGTCTTGCCAGCTTACAAAGGGTGGTCCACCCGCCTGTGTTCAATGCCGCGGACCGGATCGCGCGTGACCAGAAGCGTCTTGAGGATACCCTTCTCAACCAGCCGGGTCTCACCAGTACCCGAATGTGCTTCAGCGCGTTAAGCCCGTGCCACCGGGCGAGGGAGCGTAATGGAGCACCGCGGCGGCCATATCATCCGACTGCACGCAATTCCTGGAGAATTCCTGGATCGCCGAGAAAACATGGTTCAGGAGAGCCGCGGGGGCATCGCCCGCTTGCCTCCGGCAGACATCCTGGACTCCGCCCAAATCGAACTCCCGGCCGTGGACATTCCGCGCATCGGTCAATCCATCGGTGCAGAACAAGACGGAATCACCCGGCTCGAGGTTGAGCGTGAATTCGTCATAGCTAACTCCACTGAACAATCCTGGCGGAAATCCGGCAAGTTGCAGGACGCTACATTCGTTTCCACGGATGAGCAAGGGGCCAAGCATGCCGGCGCTTGTAATGCGCATCTGCGCGCGAAGCGAATCAAAGATGGCGTACTGAATCACGGTATAGCGTTCTGTGATGCCGCGGAGGAGCAACCTCTTATTCAGGAGGGAGACAACCTGGGCGGGGGCCTGGCCGGTCTTGTGGACGCCGCGGAGTGTGCCCACCGCAAGCGCCGCATAGAGCGCTGCCGGAAGGCCTTTCCCGCACACGTCGCCCAGGTATAGGCCGATCATGCCGTCGGGAAGGAGGAAGTAGTCCAGGTAATCCCCACCTACCTCCGCCACAGGCTGGAATTCGTGGGAAATGGTCACGCAATCAGTGCGTAGAGGCTCCCCGGGAAGCATGACGCTTTGGATGGCGCGCGCTTCCTCGAGCTCCTGCTCGCGCAGTTTCTCGATGGAATGAAGATCGGCTGGTTGAGTGAGAACAGGCATGGTTTTGTCCGGAGGGGAGAGCACACCGAGAGAGGGGACGATGTTGTATCAAGCCTAACACAGGGTTGGCTTGGCCCGAGCCAAATCTCGCGGGATTGTTACTAATTGCACTCGGGGTCGCGGTAATACTTGAGCCGCCAGGATTTTTTATCCGGACGCAAGACGACAGCCGGAAGCCAGCCTTAGCCGATAACGTGATCCGGCCCAAGCCAGTTCTTCCGGACCTCGTGGCCAGGCAAATTTCGTTGGTCTCATACTCTCCGTTGGTTAACTAGTGCGCAGCGATTTGTTCGTCCCCGTTGACTTGGTTGATCGCCGCGTCATAATAAAATTCCCTTTCAGTTAAGCCCTGTTGCCCAGGGCTGCCGAGTTGCGCATGCATCCCCCATCAGTGGGTTGTGTAGTCAGCCCTTGCGGCTCAAAGAAAGCCGGCATTATGACCCCGACTGATTTCGTAATGGTCAGCTCATACGAGTACCGTCGTGCCGCCTTTTCTACCGTCATTGCGGTGTTTGCTTCCTGTGCCGCTCGCGAGTTCGCGGGAGAAGTAACCTCGGCACGTGGTGGAGTCCATAGCCGGAGTCTGAGCGGCGGTGCGATGCGAATTGGGGTGCGATTTAAGCTCCTGGCCGGCGCACGATACCGGAGGCACGCATGATCAGAAGAAGAAGAATCGCGATAAGGCTGGCCATCTCGTTTGCATTCATCGTGGCGATCGTGTTTGGCCTGGGTTGGCTGGGACTTAGGGGCATGCGACGGATAAATGCAGATTTGGAGGAGATTGTTAGCAAGCGATGGGCCAGGCTGCAATTGTCCCGGGAAGCCTTGAGATATTCCAACCTGAATAATCGCATCATCACGGAAGTGTTTTTATTGAACCGCAAGGAAGAGATCGAACCTCTACTAAAGCTTCGGGAAGAGAATTCAGGAAAAATCACCGTTCTCCTGGAGCAACTGGGCGCTGGGGTCACAAGCGGCAGGGAGCAAGAGCTACTCGATGTTGTCAATCGCAGGCGGACGCCGTACATCAGCAGTTACAAGCAAGCGCTGAGACAACTCCTGGAAGAAAACAAACCCGAGCAGGCGAGGGCGACAATAGTTGGGGTGACGCTGCCCAAATTGATTGCCTATCACGACGCTTGGACCTCCTTCGTGGATTTTCAAGACAGCCAGGTAAATCAGGCTGCAAAGCAGAGCAAGGCGAATTATAAGCAGACTCACACATTAGTCCTTGTTCTTATCATTCTTGCGATAGTTACGACTGGAGCTACGGGAGGCTTCGTCATCAGCTCCATCACCAGCGAGATTACCGAACGGGAGAATGCCGAGAAGAAAGTCGTCAAATTGAACACAGAACTGGAGCAAAAGGTGCTCCAGCGGACAGCGGAGCTGACAGTAACCATCGGAAAACTAGAAAAGGAAGTGACCGAGCGGGAGCGGGCTGAAGCAGAGGCGAAGAGAGCGCAAGAGGCCGCAGAAGAAGCGAGTGGAGCAAAGAGCACCTTTCTTGCCATGATGAGCCACGAGATTCGCACGCCGATGAACGGCATTCTGGGCATGACTGAGTTAGTTCTGGACACGGACCTCACAACCGAGCAACGAGAGAAACTTGCACTGGTTCGATTTTCAGCAGAATCCCTCCTCTCCATCATCAAAGACATACTGGATTTTTCGAAGATAGAAGCCGGGAAACTGGAGATTGAATCGATCCCCTTTGATTTGCGCGAGAGTTTGGGCGAAACCATGAAGCCGCTGAGTTTTCGCGCAGACCAGAAAGGGTTGAAAGTTAGCTGCGAAGTAGCGCCAGACGTTCCTGAGGCGCTGCTCGGTGATCCCGGCAGGATTCGCCAGATTCTGGTCAATATCGTAGGTAACGCCATCAAATTCACCGAACGGGGCGGAGTCTTTGTCAGCGTGAACGAGGAATGCCACGATGGCGGGGTCACCAGCCTGCATTTCGCCGTAAAAGACACTGGCATAGGTATCCCGATGGATAAACAAGAGAAGATCTTCGAGGCATTCTCCCAGGCCGACGGCTCCATGGCTCGAAAGTATGGCGGCACTGGGTTGGGATTGGCGATCTGCGCGAAACTTGTGAAGATGATGGGCGGAAGAATATGGGTGGAGAGTCAACCTGGCCAAGGCAGCACATTCCACTTCACTCCGCGGTTGGCTGTGCAGGACACTCCTGCCCACGGTCGGGAACCTCTCCAACCGGAACAGTTACGCGATCTGCACGCTCTGATTGTGGAGGACAACTTCAAGAACCGAAGCGTGCTGAAAGGCATTCTTACTCGTTGGGGAATGAAGCCAACAGTGGTCAAGGGCGGCCATGCCGCTCTTCAGGCAATCGAAGCCGCCAAAAGAACTGGCCGTTCCTTTCCTTTGATTCTGTTGCATGAACAGATGCCAGAGAAGGACGGCTTTACGCTCGCTGAACGGATCAAAAGGGATCCGCAGTCTGTGGGTACAACTATCATTCTGCTCGCGTCTCCCGGGCACTTGGGGGACGCGGCCCGTTGCCGCAAACTCGGGATTTCCGCCTACCTTGTGAAACCGATTCGCCAGGGAGAACTGCTGCAAGCGATTTGTACTGCCTTGCATTCGCCAACGCAAAAGGAAACTCGGTTGGTGACGCGTCATACGTTGCGAGAGGCCCGGAATCGGCATCGAGTGCTGTTGGTGGAAGACGACGCCGTAAATCAAATGTTTGCAGTCAGTCTTCTTGAGAGGCGAGGGTACATCGTTACCGTCGCAGGGAACGGCCGGCAAGCGCTGGCGGCGCTGAAAAAGAAAGACTTTGATGTGGTGCTGATGGACGTGCAGATGCCGGAGATGGATGGTTTCGAGGCCACTGCGGCAATTCGGGAAAGGGAACGTCCCGCAGGCAGACACACCGCGATCATTGCCATGACGGCACACGCCCTCCAGGGTGATAAGGAGCGGTGCCTGTCAGCAGGCATGGACGCTTACATTTCAAAACCTATTCAGACGAATGAGCTTTTCGCGACTATCGAGGAGCTTGTCGGCAACCGTGATGCGGGCGGTCCATCCAATGTGCTTGAGACTCAAGGGAAACTGTAAACGCCGGAGCAAAAATAGACCGCGTCACGCCGTCAGAGCGGGTGATGCGGCGGAGGCAAAGTAGACCGCCGGATCTTGCTTTCACGAACGGTTGTGGAGCGAGCCAGGTTCGTGGGACACGGAAGGGATGTACACCGTGGGTCAGGGGTTTCTCTTCGCTTTAAACTTACAACTTAATCCTTAGAACTTTAAGCGGCGGGTCTGGCTTTTTCCTCATCCTGTTAAATCGCGTTTGCGGCTTAGGTGGCGTCAGGAGAGCTTGCGGCTGTGAGGATATTTCCCGGCGGCGATGGCGGCGGCAAGGATAGTGTTTACGTGGATCTGCACGGTGTCTTCGACGCGGCGGGCGTAGCCTCCGGCCAGCGTGGTCACTACGGGAACCCCCTGCCAGCGCGCTTCCTCGAACACGCTGCGATCGCGCGTTTGCAAACCATTGATCGTCAGGCGCAGGCCGCCTAGCTGATCTTCCTTGTAGGGGTCCGCGCCGCCAATATAGAAGAGCATGTCCGGCTGAAACTTCTCCAGACCCTCGCGAAGCGCGGGCAGCAGCGCTTCCATGTATTCGTCGTCGCCGACGCCATCGTCCATATTCAAATCCACGGTGGAGGGCGGCTTGTGCCCGGGGTAAAGATCCAACTGGTGGATGGAGAGCGTGAAGACGGAAGGGTCATGAGCGAAGATCGCGGCAGTGCCATTGCCGTGGTGCACGTCGGTGTCCACGACCATGGCGGTGCGGATGGTGCCGTCGGCTTGCATCTTGCGGATGGCCACGGCTACATCATGGATCGCGCAGAAGCCTTCGCCATGACCGGGATAGGCGTGATGGAAGCCGCCGCCGATGTTGCAGCCGAAACCATCGAGGGAGGCAGCCTGCGCGGCAAGGATCGTGCCACCCGCGGCCAGCCAAAACGCGCTGACGAGTTCCGGCGAGTATGGCACTTCGAGAATCATCAGATCGTTTTGGGTGAGCGTCCCGGTCTTGAGCTTGTTCACCCACTCGGGTGTGTGGACGCGCAGGATGTCCGCGTCGGCGGCGGGTTCTGGGCGAAGGAAATTGTCGAGGAGGGCGATGCCGTCGTTCACCAGCTTATCGGCGACCAGGCGATATTTTTGCGAGGGAAAGACGTGTGCGCCCAGGTTGAGATCGTAGAGTTCGTGGTAGATGAGCTTAAAGGGCAGCATGAGCGGTTGCTTTGGAGAATCGGCCTTTTCCTGGTCTTATGCGAAAAGCAGATCCCTCGCTCTGCTCGGGGCGACAGTGCAGTAGAGTGTTTCAGCAAACTGCTAAATAGCAAGCTAATTTTCGCGTTCGAGGATGAAATCGGGCAACGTGAGCAGCGCGCGGGCATATTCGGAGTCGCCATGGCCGTTGAGGCAGGCTTTGGCGCGGCCCGCGTAAACGAGGGCCAGACTGCGCGCACGGTCCAAAGCGCCGGAATCGCGCACCAAGGCGACAAGTTTTTCCGGCTGCACGGAATGGAATTCCTTTTCTTCGAGGACACGAGCGACCAGCTCGCGCGCCTCGCTATGGCCATTTTCCATGGCATAGATCAACGGCAGCGTGACTTTGCCTTCTTTCAGATCGCTGAGCACCGGCTTGCCGAGTTGCTCGCTGGAAGCGGTGAAGTCCAGAAGGTCGTCCACGAGCTGGAAGGCCAAGCCGGCATTGCGCCCGTATTCCGCGAGGGCTTCTTCGTGCTTGTTGCCCAGGCCGCCCAATACGCCGCCCAGCCGCGCGCAGCCGCTGAAGAGACAGGCGGTCTTGTAGGTGGCCAGCTTCAGCGCATCTTCCTCGGTTACATCCATGCGGCCGATCTTGGCAAGTTGCAGGAGTTCGCCTTCGACCATTTTCTGGGTGAGATCAATCAGGATATCGAGCACATGGAAATTGCGTTCTTCGAGGGCAATCTGGAAGGACTGCATGTAGAGCCAATCGCCCGCCAGGACGCTGCGGTGATTACCCCAGCGGGAATTCGCCGAAGGGCGGCCACGGCGCGTGTCGGCGCTGTCAATCACGTCGTCATGGATGAGCGTGGCGCTGTGGAGCAGCTCGACGACGGCGGCCAGACGGATGGCGCTGCGCGTTTCGCCGTGGCGTCCGCTGGCGTACCCGTGACAAAGCAGGAGCAGCGCGGGACGCAAACGCTTTCCGCCGCCGCCCAGCAAATAGCTGGTGATTTCCGAAACCGGCTGGAACGCCGCGGCACTCTGGCGGGACAACTCCTGCTCCACCTTCACGAGGTCGACGCGCACCAATTCAAAAATCTCTTTGGCCGTGAGAACCGCGATGACTTGCCTCCTGCAGCCGCTGCCCTGATTCAGCGGGACACCGCAGGCGGGGCCGTCCCCGACCGGGTGAGTGGAAAGAATCGCCGGAAATTTCCCGAGGTGGCTTGGGCGACTTCCTCCACGGGTAAGTTTCTCACATTCGCAAGGACCTGCGCCACCTCCGCGACGTACGCGGGCTCATTGCGCTTGCCGCGGTAGGGCTGGGGCGCCAGATACGGAGAGTCTGTTTCGATCAGGATGTTCTGGAGCGGCAAAGCTTTCGCAACGTCGCGCAAATTCTGCATTTTCGGATAGGTCAAATTGCCTGTAAACGAAATCATGAAGCCGAGGTCGAGGCCGCGCCGAGCATCTTCCAGCGTGCTGGTGAAGCAGTGCAGGACGCCACCGAGGCCAGTGGGCTTCCAGACTTCTTCGAGGAGGCGGAGGCAATCGCTCCAGGCATCGCGGCAGTGGATGATGATGGGGAGCTTGGCTGCGTGCGCGAGTTCCATTTGCTGGCGGAAGACGCGCTCCTGGATGTCGCGCGGGGAGTGATCGTAGAAGTAGTCCAGGCCGATTTCGCCCCAGGCGACGACTTTGGGATGCTGGGCGAGCTTGGCTAGAGTTTCGAGATGCGCCGGGGTGACTTCCTTCGCTTCGTGTGGATGGATGCCGACGGTCGTGTAAATCCAATCGTGGGCTTCGGCGTAGGGCAGCGCGGCATCGAGTTTCTCCGGCCCGGGCCCGGTGCCGATGGCAAGGATTGTGAAGACACCGGCGGCACGAGCGCGTTCGAGCATGGCCTCGCGGTCGTCCGCGAATTGCGGGAAGTCGATGTGGGCATGGGAATCGATGAGGTCCATGGTTAGTAGATGATGGGTATCAGTTGTCAGCTAACGGCGATCAGCGATCAGGGACCGGGCCTCCGACCTGGCCAATTTGCGATGACACAGAAAGTTCTTGCTTCCTGATAACTGATACCTGATCGCTGATATCCGTATGCGACACCGCGCACTGCAAATTTACCCTACTTCAGGCGCGCGCCTACCTCGACGTCTTCGAGGAAACCGGCGAGAACGGGACGGCCTTCGGGACCGACGGAAGCGGCGACGACCATGCCATTGGACTCGACGCCACGCAACTTGCGCGGAGCGAGATTGACGACCACCACCACTTTGCGGCCGATGAGCGATTCGGGTTCGTAGAACTGGGCGATGCCGGCGCAAATCTGGCGGATTTCCGTGCCGATATCCACGGTCAGTTTCAGAAGCTTGTCTGCGCCGACGATGCGCTCGGCGGTTTTGATCTGCCCCACGCGCATCTCGACCTTGGCAAAATCCTCGATGCCGATTTTTTCGGGTACAGCGGGCGCCGCGGCCGGTGTGGCTGGTGCGCTTGCGGGTTTCGGTGCGGCCGATGCGGAACTTAACTCTTCGTTCGCCATAGCTTCGATCCTCTCTATTGCTTCGGTTTTGTCCACGCGCGGGAAAAGCGTTTGCAACTTGCCCAACGTCGTGCCGGGAACCAATTGGCCCCAGCGCAAACCATCCAGCTCAAAAGAATCTAGGGGAGTCGTTTGCCCGAGGAGCGCCCAGACTTTCGCGGTGCTATCCGGCAGAACGGGATGCGCCAATGCGGCGACGATGCGCAATAACTCGGCCGTCGTCCAGAGAATCGTGCCCTTGCGCGACTGGTCGGCTTCGGAAGCGCCGAGCGCCCAAGGCTGTTCGGTGGTGAGGTATTTGTCGGCAGCGGCGATCACGCCCCAGATCGCTTCGAGAGCGCGCGCGAATTCCATTTTGTCGAATCGCTCGAGGACTTCGCCGATGGCGGATTGGGCTCCGTTGGCCAGAGCGTCGTCCTGGGGCTGGCGCTCGGCGGGCTTCGGCACTTTGCCGGCGAAGTTCTTTTCGATCAGCGCAGCAGTGCGGCTGGCCAGATTGCCGAGGCCGTTGGCGAGGTCGCTGTTGTAGCGCGTGACAAGCGAGTCGTAGCTGAAGTTGCCGTCCTGGCCGAACACGACTTCGCGCAGCATGAAGTAACGGAGCGCGTCCATGCCAAGCAAGTTGGCGATGGGGCGCGGCAAGACCACGTTGCCCTTGGACTTGCTCATTTTGGCTGCATCCATGAGGAACCAGCCGTGCGCCCAAACTTGCTTTGGCAGGGGCAGCATCGCGGCCATCAGGAATGCGGGCCAGTAGACGGTGTGGAAGCGGATGATGTCCTTGCCGACGAAATGCACGTCCGCAGGCCACATGCCACGCTTTTCGTAGTCCGGGCCGCCGACGGCGCTGAGGTAGGCGGTGAGCGCGTCGAACCAGACGTAGAAGACGTGCGGCTCTTCGCCGGGCACGGGGATGCCCCAGCGGATGGTGGTGCGGGTGATGCTGAGATCCTTCAGGCCGCCTTCGACGAAGCTCACGATTTCGTTTTTGCGGCTTTCGGGCTGAATGAAATCGGGATTCTTGCGATAGAAATCGAGCAGAGGCTTTTGGAAGGCGGAAAGTTTGAAAAAGTAGTTTTCTTCGGTGAGCGTTTCGAGGGGGCGGCCGCAGTCCGGGCAGTTGTCGCCGGGCTTGGCGTCGTTCACGAAGGCGTTGTCGTGGATGCAGTACTGGCCGGTGTAGTGACCCTTATAGACGTAACCGTTTTCCTTGCAGAGCTTGAAGAGCCACTGCACGGCGCGCACATGATTCAGATCGGTGGTGCGCACGAATTCGTCGGCAGGGATACCGAGCTCATCCCAGAGGGAGCGCCACGCCTCCGCCATATTGGCCACGAATTCCGATTCGGGGATGCCGGCTTTCTTGGCGGCGCGTTCGACGTTGACGCCGTGCTCGTCGGTGCCGGTGGTCATCACGACGTCGTAGCCGCGCATGCGTTTGTAGCGGCGAACGGTGTCGCAGACCACGGTGGTGTAGGTATGGCCGATGTGCGGCAGGCCGTTCGTGTAGTAGATCGGCGTGGTGAGATAGAATTTTTCTTTTCGCTCAGGCATTAGTATCTCTAGGAACTATCTCATAAATTCTTCGCTATCACGCCCTGCCTACCTCAGAGGTCAAAAATCATCAAGTTCCGTGACGGTTGCTCACGGCTAATGAGGCTGCGGAAAAACCCCGAAAAGGCTTTCTGCCGGGGCTAAAGCCCGTTGCTTCCAAGAGCTATACGCCGGGGCTGAAGCCCCGGCCTCCTAAAGAGAACCCCAAGAGCGGGCCGATCTAAAGATAGGCCACTACAAATGCAAAATCGAAGCGCCCGCCTCAGAAGGCGGCCGTTACAAAGCCCCTACTTCTGGCCTTGCCGCCACGCGTGCATGGCTTCCTGCATGACGCGCTGCAGCGGCACCACTTTCTCCTCTGCCAGTTTACGGCAATCCTCGTATTCGGGCGAAATCTGGACGACCCGGCCGTTGACGCGGGCGAGTTTCATGCGGACTTCGCCATAGCAGGTGGCTACCGTTTCCCACTCGCGCGGCAACACACGCCGCTGGGTGGTGTAACTGCGCACGCCGAGCGTGGTCGTTTCCGCAAAAAGGAGTTCCTGAAATTTTGCTTCGTCGGCGAGCTTGCAGAGGACAGTCAGCAGCGTGCCGGGGCGATTTTTCTTCATTTGTACGGCGGTCGTGAACACGTCCAACGCTCCGGCAGCCAGGGCGCGCTCGACGAAGTAGCCGTACACCTGGGGATTGAGGTCGTCGAGATTGGCTTCGACGACGCGAATCTCGTCGCTGTACTCCCCTTCGCGCGTTTCCGCGGCATCGCCCACCATCAAGCGAAGCACGTTGGGCTGGCCTTCGAGATCCGCCGTGCCCGCGCCGTAGCCGATGGCGGAAACGGTCATGGGAGGTTGCGGGCCGAAGGTATCGCACAACGTGGCGACAATGGCCGCACCGGTGGGCGTCACGAGTTCATTTTGTACGCCGGTCGAATAGGTGGGCTTGCCCAGGAGCAGGCGGGCGGTGGCCGGGGCAGGCACGGGGAGAACACCGTGGGCCATTTTCGCAGTGCCGCCGCCGACATTCAGCGCCGAGCAGGTGAAGCGCGCGATTCCCAGAAAATGGAAGCCGATGCAAGCGCCGACGATGTCCACGATGGCGTCCACGGCGCCCACTTCATGGAAATGGATTTTTTCGATGGGCACATCGTGGACGGCGGCTTCGGCCTCGCCAAGTTTGCGAAAAATGGCGGTGGCATGCTCGCGGACGGGATTAGCGAGTTTCGACTTTTGCAGGATGACTTCGATGGTGGAGAGCGAGCGGTGCGTGCGCGTTTCTTGCGTTCGCACGCAGACGTACGTGGCGGCCATGCCGTTCTTCCAGACTTTTTCCGCGCGGATCTCCCAGCCGGGCACGTCGAGGCCCTGCAATTCGCCGCGCAGATGTTCCAGGGGAACGCCGGCATGGACGAGGGCACCCAGGGTCATGTCCCCGCTGATTCCGCTGAAGCAGTCAAAATAGGCGAGTTGCATTTCGTTTTTGATTTCCCGCCTGTTGATACTATCTGTTGCGGTTCCTCAGCGTCAAACGCGAGCGGTACGAGAAGAGTGTTTACAGCTTGCCGAGCTGGGGTCGAGCAGTGCTCGACCCCTACGCGAAGACGGCAAGAGAAAAGGCGCAGGGCTCGCAGACTCGCCCTGCGTTACAAGCTCCAACCTAAAGGTTGGCCACTACATTGGATGGCCATTTGTGCGTGCTCGGGAGAGAGTGAGGCGTGCTAGAGGACGCGGCCGGCGGCGGCGCCAGAGGCCCAGGCCCACTGGAAGTTGAAGCCTCCGAGATGGCCGGTTACGTCAACGACTTCGCCGATGAAGAAGAGGCCGGGGACTTTGCGGGACTCCATCGTTTTGCTGGAGAGTTCGTTGGTGTCTATGCCGCCGACTGTGACTTCGGCCTTGTTGTAGCCTTCCGTGGCGGCGGGAATCAGGGACCAAGCGTGCACTTGTGCTTCGAGGGCGGCGAGCGCGGGATTCGTCCAGGAGCGGGGGGCGTTGTCGTGCAACCAGGTTTCCGCGAGGCGTTTGGGGAGAAACTGTTGGAAGGCTTTTTCTGCCGCGGCAAGATTGCGCGTGCCGGCTTCGCGGATGGCGGCAGTAGCTTCGCGATCGGGAGCGAGATCGATTTGAATGGGATGGCCATTTTGCCAGTAGCTGGAGATTTGCAGGATGGCGGGGCCGCTGAGGCCGCGGTGGGTGAAGAGCATTTTTTCGCGGAAGGGTGTGCGGGCGGCTTGGGCGATCACTTCTGTGGAAACACCGGCGAGTTCGCCGTAGCGCTTGCGGTCGGGGGAAGCGAAGACAAGAGGGACGAGGCCGGGGCGGGGCGTGATGATTTTCAGGCCGAATTGGCGGGCCAGGTCGTAGCCGAAGGGGGTCGCGCCCATCTTGGGGATGGAGAGGCCGCCCGTGGCAACCACAAGCGCCGGGGCGCGATATTCGGCGGAGTCGCAGCGGACGACGAACAGCGTATCGCGGGAGACTTCAGTGTTCTTGCTGTTCAGGATAATTTTTACGCCGGCGGCGCGGCATTCGGCTTCGAGCATGTTGGTGATGTCGCTGGCGGAGTTGTCGCAGAAGAGCTGGCCGAGCGTTTTTTCGTGGTAGGGGATGCGATGTTTCTCGACGAGGGCGAGGAAGTCCGCGGGGGCGTAGCGGGCCAAGGCGGATTTGGCGAAGTGGGGATTCGCGGAGAGGAAATTTCGAGGCTGGCAATGAATGTTGGTGAAGTTGCAGCGGCCTCCGCCAGAGATGAGGATTTTCTTGCCGATGCGGTCGGCGTGCTCGAGGACAGCGACGCGGCGGCCGCGCTTGCCCGCTTCGATGGCGCACAGCAGGCCGGCAGCGCCACCGCCGATTACCAGAACGTCGAATTTTTGCGGCAAGATGCTCCTCAAACGGCGCGCATTTCGCGCTGTGGGAGAGTCTACCTCAGCCGGAACCGCGGTTCGATGGCTGAAGAGTAGCCATTTACGTGAAAAGATATAAGCAAACATGGGTAATTCCAGAATAGAATCTGTCCAGAGGGACTCCTGGACGGCGGTTCAAGAGAGAATTGCGTTTGTCCAAAGTTGTGCCCTCGGCGGCAAATCTTCATGCAACTTGCTTCCGACGCCCCTGCGTTTCTCTATGCTCAGGCTTGGGTTGGCCTGGGGATTGTGCTTGCTTATTACGTCGTGTTGTCCGTCATTTTCAGGGCAAGGACGCGCCGCTCAATCGGTGTGACGCAGTATGATCCGCCAAACGGAATTTCACCCGCTGTGGCCGCCAACCTGACAGAAAACGGCCTTTACGAACGCGCCTTCGCTGCGGCCCTTATCTCACTTGCTTCCAAGGGTTTTCTTGAGATTGGGCAGGACGAGTACAGGTTCAGCTTGAAAAAGCTACGAGAGCCCAATGGCGCGCTTCCTCCGGAAGAATCCTTGATACTCGAATCGCTTTTTGCCGGCAGACCAGATGCCTATGCTTTTGACTCCATCGAATACACAAGGCTTTGTGAGACCTATATGGAGTTCAAGGATGTTCTCGAAAGCATCGTTGAGCCAGAGCTAATTTCCGAACATTTGCCCTTTTGGTGGGTCGGCGTAGCTTGTTCCTTGATGGCGACCATCCCCGTGGCTGGCTCCCTGGTTGAGCTTGAGAATGACGTGTCATGGGCGTCGGTGGCTTATTTTGGTATTTGGATTCTTCTCGGCGGCTCCTGTCTGGTGGCAGCCCTGCATGTTTGGCCAGTCACCATTCACAAACTGACTTCGTATTTCCCGTGGGATGACAGGCCCACTCGCCCGTTGGACCTGAAGGATTTGATCCCAGTCTTCTTGTCGGGTTCCGCGCTAGCGGGCTTTGTCTTTCTTGCGGTTCTGAGTTCGACAAAGTTTGCACTACTGGTTTCAGCACTGGTCATTCTGAATGCCATTTCCCGGCACGCACTGGAAGCGCCTACCCGCGCTGGCCGCAAGGTGCTCGCAGACCTGCAAAATTTTCGCGAATTTCTTTCGCGCACCGATTCCGACCGCTTAAATCGAGAGAATCAACCCGGCCAGACTCCCGTGACCCTTGAAAAGTACAGCGCGTATGCGGTGGCTCTCGACGTGGAAGACGCGTGGGGCGAAGAGTTTGTTGAGAATCTGGTGGAACTTCTTCAGTGGGACCAGGCCTATAGCCGGCGCCAGAGCAAATCAGCCCTCGGCAACGACATTATTGAATTGAAGATACGCCCTCGTAAGTAAGCCCGGCGCGGGCGGCGGAAGGGCTAGCAAATCTAGCGCCTCAGCGCTGCTATACTGAAAGATTACAAACTACTGCTGCAACAGACTGAGGAACCGTGTACCTGACAATCACCCAGCGGTTACGAGAAACGCTCGGCGCGCACATCCGGGAGAAGTACGGCTGCGAGATCAGCATCACGCTGGAGCGGCCGCCGAAGCTGGAACTCGGGGAAGCGGCTTCGCCGGTATGCTTTGAGCTGGCCAAGCGGCTGAGGAAGGCGCCGCGGCAGATTGCGCAGGAAATCGCGGGCTCGTTGCCGCCGATCGCCGGGGTAGCACGCATGGAGGTGGCCGGCGGCGGCTATCTGAACGCGTTTTTCGATCGCAGGGCATTTTGGGAAAACCTGCGGGCCGAAAACACGGGTGAGCGGGGACGGGTGAACGGCGCGCTCGGCCGGGTCATCGTTGAACACACCAGCATTAATCCCAACAAGGCCGCGCACATTGGGCACCTGCGCAATGCGGTGCTGGGCGACACGATGGTGCGGATGCTGCGGCACACGGGCCACGAAGTTGCCGTGCAAAACTATATTGACAACACCGGCGTGCAGGTTGCGGACGTGGTGATTACGTTCCGCGAGATGGAGAAGAAGTCTCTCCCCGAGGTGAAGAAACTGGCCGGGCAGCCGGGCTTTGATTATTTGTGCTGGGATCTTTATGCCAAAGCCACGCAATTCTTTGAGGAAGAAAAGGCGCGCGCCGCCAAATTGCGCGGAGAGACGCTGAAGGCCATCGAGGAAGGCGAAGGCGAAATCGCCGAGATGGCCACCGTGATTGCCGATGCTATCGTGAGCCTTCATTTGCGCACCATGGCGCGGCTGGACATTTTCTATGAATTGTTGGCGCGGGAGAGCGAGATCCTGCATCTCCATTTCTGGGATGCGGCGTTTGAAAAGCTGAAAGCCAGCGGCGCGATTCAATTGTCCACAAGCGGCAAGAATGCCGGGTGCTGGATCATGCCCTGGGGGAAGGAAGTGAAGGAGGCAGAGGAAATACAGGAAGTAAAGGAAAGTCCGACTGGCGCATTAACCTCATCCGCCGACGAAGACGGCCAGGCGAAGATCATTGTGCGATCGAACGGGACGGTGACTTACGTTGGGAAGGACATCGCTTACCAGTTGTGGAAATTTGGCTTGTTGGGCAAAGATTTTCAGTATCGCAAGTGGCCGGCTCCGCCCGACGCGAAAACGGTGTGGGCTACCACCACGGAGAAGAGTGATCCCGGCGCGCCGCACTTTGGAGAGGCAACCGCGGTCTACAACGTGATTGATACGCGCCAGGCGTATTTGCAAGAGGTGGTGGCGGAAGGGTTGCGCGCCCTTGGACACGCGCGCGAGGCCGAGAATTCGATTCACTTTGATTATCAAATTGTGGCGCTGACGCCGCGCTGCGCCGCGGAACTGGGATACGAGATTGCCGCGGACGAAGCGAAGAAGGCTTACGTCGAGGTGAGCGGCCGCAAAGGACACGGCGTGAAGGCCGACGACCTCATCACCAAACTCGAAGCCGCAGCACTGGCCGAAGTACAGCCGCGCCACCCGGAGATGCCCGCGAAGGAACAACTGGCCACGGCGCATGCTATTGCGGCTGGCGCGCTGCGGTTCTTCCTGTTGAAGTACACACGCAACACCATCATCGCGTTTGATTTTAAGGATGCCTTGAGCTTTGAGGGCGAGACCGGGCCGTACTGCCAGTACGCTGTTGTGCGCATTCGCGCCATACGGCGCAAGGGCGTGGAGGCGGGAGCGGCGCGCGCGGAGTTGACCAAAGAGTCGGTGGACAAATTCCTCGGCGGGGTCGAAGGCAATGGGCTTTGGGAACTCGTGCTTGACTCAGGCACGCTCGATTACGCCGTGGATGCCGGAATCGGCGCGCAGGAACCGGCTTTTGTGGCGAAATACGCGTTTCAACTGGCGCAAGGATTCAACGTTTTCTACCATAAGCATCACATTCTATCGGAGACGGATGAACAGAAGCGCGCGTTTTTGCTGGGATTGACGGAACTGGTGGAGAGGCAACTAGTGCGGGCGCTGTACCTGCTCGGAATTGAGGCCCCTGAGAAGATGTAAGGATATGGCTGGGGGAGGGATTGCATGCCCTGCAGACTCCAGGAGCGATGAGCGAAAGCTGAAGAGAGATTCCTCACTTCGCGGACTCCGTTCGGAATGACGGGCTTGGGGGCGGCTCCGAACCCCAAGGCGCATTTACGCACAATTGATGCGCAATTAGAGCGAGGTGATTAGGTGGACCAGGGTGCGGAGGGCTACGCCGGTGGGGCCTTTGGCTAGCCAGGGCTTGGCGTCGTCGTTCCAGGCGGTGCCGGCGATGTCCAAGTGGATCCAAGGGGTATCGCCCGCGAATTCACGAATGAACATCGCGCCGGTGATGGCGCCGCCGCCTTTGCCGCTGCTTATGTTCTGAATGTCGGCAAAACTACCTTTGATAAATTCGCGGTATTCCTCGTCCATGGGCATGGGCCACATTTTTTCGCCGGCAGCTTTGGCGCTGGCGAGCAGCTTGTCCGTCCAGGCCTGATCGGAGCCAAACACGCCTACATTGATCCCCGCCAACGCCACAACGATCGCCCCGGTTAGTGTGGCGGCATCGACAAGATGGGTTGCGCCAAGCTGCTTGGCGTAATGAATGCCATCGGCAAGAATCAAACGCCCTTCGGCGTCGGTGTTCAGCACTTCGATGGTCTTCCCAGACATGGCGGTCTGGATATCGCCGGGCTTTTGCGCCTTGCCGCCGGGCATATTTTCGGTTGCGGGAACCACGCAAATGACTTTGACGCTGGGCTTCAAGGCGGCCAGTGCGCGCATCACGCCGAGCATGGTGGCGCCGCCGGCCATGTCATACTTCATTTTTTCCATGCCGTCGGACGGCTTGATGGAAATGCCGCCGGTATCGAAGGTAACCGCCTTGCCGACGAGGCCGATCACCGGCGCGCCGAGCTTTGGATTGGCGGGAGTGTAAGTAACGACGATCACGCGAGGCGGCTCGACGCTGCCTTGGGCGACGCTGAGAAGCGCGCCCATCTTCAGGTCGGCGATTTTCTTTTCGTCGAGAATCTCGACCTTCAGGCCGACTTCCGTCGCCATCGCTTCGGCTTTTTCGGCCAGGATGCGCGGCGTGAGTTTATTGGAGGGCTCGTTCACGAGGTCGCGGGCAAAGTTCTGCGAGTCACCAACAAAGCGTCCCCGGGCAATGCCCTTTTCGCCCGCCGCCTTCTCCGCTCCGCCATAGCCAGCGATGGACAGCGCTTCGATGAACTTATCGTTCTTCTTGTCCGTTTTGTACTTGTCGGACTCAAAATCGGAGGCAATCACGCCTTCCGTGACTGCTTGGGCGGCTTCTTCGGTGAGGCCGCCCTCGCGCACAGCGAAGACGAACTTATGGACGCCGCGAGTTTTCAAATAACGCAGCGCTGCTCCCGCAACTTTTCGCAGGGTGGCGGGGTTAAATTGCCCGGGTTTCCCTGCCCCGACGAGGAGCAGCCGGGCCGTTTTCAGCCCCGCCGGCGCATGGACAAGGGTCAGTTCGAGCGTCTTCCCCGTGAGCTCGCCGCTTTTGGCCAAACGGCCGAGCAGGCCGCCAGTGAGCTTATCGAGTTCGGCGATGCGGCCATGGATGGGGTCGCTCTCCTCGAAGAGATAGGTGACGAGAGCGTCTTCCGCGAGCGTGACAATGGATCTGGTTTCCAGCGTGATTTGCATGGTTCGTTTATCGCCTCCGGTTGCGATACATCGCTTGCTCTGCTTCCCTGCGGGCATCCTTGTCACGTTCGTCCTGGCGGCGGTCCCACGACTTCTTGCCCTGCGCCAGCGCGATTTCGACCTTGGCAATGCCGTTGCGGAAATAAATCCGCAAGGGAATGACGGTCAAACCTTTCGATTCGGTACGGCCAGACAATTTGTCGATTTCACGTTTATGCAACAGCAACTTGCGGTTACCAAGCGGTTCATGATTCCACGGCCCGCCGGGCATATACTGTGCGATGTGCGCGTTCGCGAGGTAGGCACCGCTGGGCTTGAAGTCCACATAAGCGTCGCGAATGTTGGCCTTGCCTTCACGGAGGGCTTTGACTTCGGTGCCGTGCAACACCAGGCCCGCTTCCAGCTTCTCAAGGATATGATAGTGGTAGGAAGCGGCGCGGTTCTGGGCGACGATCAGCTCGCGCGGGCCTCTGGTATCTTTGCCCTTCTCGGGTTTCTTAGTTGGCTTGGCCACAATCTTTCATTTTACCCGATGCTGCGTCTAAACAAGCAAGGAAGGCTGGCCGAAGTGGTCCAACCGGTGGAAAAGGGCCCCAGCCACGTGTCCACAGGTCCACTAGATTGGATGAGACTGGCATATGGGACAGTGTGACAAGCGAGAGACCCAGGCGGCGGTAGCTTGCCGCGTTGCTGAGGCGGATGCTAGACTGCAAGGGCAAGTAAAGACGAGATTTGGGACCAGACGGGGTCCCGGAGAGTTCATGCGTCGCTGGTGTCAGGTTGCCATTTGCATTGCCTTCGGAGTCTTCCTTGCAGGCTGCCCAAAAGGCAACCAGAACTACAATTCCGGGATGCATGCCGATGACCTGAAGGATTTTGACGCCGCCGTTGACTATTACTTGAAGGCCACGAAGCTCGATCCACGCAACGCCAATTTCAAGATCAAGTTGAACCAGGCGCGATTTGAAGCCAGCCAGGACCACGTCCATAAGGGCGTTAAGTTGCGAGACAAAGGCGATTTGCAGGGCGCCCTCTCCGAGTTCCAGCGCGCGCAGGTGTATGATCCCTCAAGTACCATTGCCGATCAGGAAGCAAACAAAACGCTGGAGCTGATCGCGGAGCGCGCCGCCAACCAAGCCCAAGCCGAGGAACCCCTCATTGAAAATGGGGAGCCGGTGATGGCCTCTGCGCCTCCGGAAATCAAGCCTCTTTCGCGCGCCCCCATCAACCTGAAGATGTCCAACGATGCCAAGGTGGTCTTCGATACCATCGGAAAGCTTGCGGGGCTGACCGTAATTTACGATCCGGACCTGCAGCAAAAAAAGGTCAGCACGGAATTGAATAATGTGACGCTGGAGCAGGCGCTCGATATCACTTGCCTGCAGAGCAAGACCTTCTGGAAGCCGGTCACGGAGAACATCATCATGATCATTCCGGACCAGGCGCAGAAGCGGCGCGATTACGAAGAGCAGGTGGTGCGGACCTTCTACCTGAGCAACGTGTCGATCCCGCAGGACTTGACGGAAATCAGCACGGGGCTGAGGCAATTGCTGGACCTGAAGCGCATCCAGCAGGTGAACTCGCAGAATGCCATTATTATTCGGGACACGCCGGATAAGCTGCTTTTGGCCGAAAAAATCATTCGGGATATCGACAAGGCCAAGCCGGAAGTGATCATTCAGGTGGAGGTGCTGCAAGCGCGTGCCGACCGGCTGCGCGATCTGGGCATCCTACCGGGGCAGTCGGCTTCCATCGCCATCAATCCGAACGCTACCACGAGCAGCAGCTCAAGTTCGACGACCACCACCACCACTACGAATAACGGCCTCTCCCTGCAACAGCTCCGCCATTTGAACCAGACTGATTTGTCTCTGACGCTGCCGAGCGCCACCGCGAATTTCGTGCTCACCGATTCTTCCACAAGAATCATTGAGAATCCAGAGATTCGCGCGATTGACGGGCAACCCGCCAAATTGCGCGTGGGCGATCGCGTGCCCGTGGCCACGGGAAGCTTCCAGGCCGGAGTTGGAGTGGGAACCACGGCGGGAGCAGGCTTCGTGAACCCGCTGGTGAACACGCAGTTTCAGTACATCGACGTCGGCGTGAACATGGACGTGACGCCGCACGTGCACCCGAATCGCGATGTGAGCCTGAAAGTTTCGATTGAAGTGTCGTCGGTGACCGGCACGTCCACCATCGGTGGCATCCAGCAGCCCATCATCAGCCAGCGCAAAATTGAGCACGAAATCCGTCTGAAAGAAGGCGAAGTCAGCATTCTGGGCGGCTTGATTGAACTCGTGAGCTCGAAGACATTGAATGGCTGGCCAGGAGTAGCGAAGATTCCGGTGATGAACTACCTCTTCTCCGACAACAACACGGATAACCAGGACAATGAAGTGCTGATCGTGATGACACCGCGCGTGGTGCGGGCGCCGGATTGGACCAAGGCCAACCTGCGGCCGATGTTCTCCGGTACCGATACGTTTGTCGGGGCCAAGCGCGAATTGGACGTCAAGGCTCCGACGGCGAATCCGAATCCGCAGGCGACACCGCCGCCAGCGGCGCTGGCAGTTCAGGGACCTGGAGGGGTAGTTGTGCCCGCCGCCGCGCCTACGCCCGGCGCGCTGCCCGCCGCTCCTGCTCCTGCAACCCCGCAAACGCAAGGAATGGGAGCACGCATCCGCTTCGAGCCTTCCATCTTGAACCTGAGCCCTGGGCAGACCGCCACGATCGGCGTGGTGGTGGAGAATGTGAACGATCTTTATTCCGTGCCCATGCTGCTGCAGTACAACCCCGCGATTATCAGCGTCGAGGAAGTGCGCCACGGAGGATTCCTCTCCGGCGGCACGCAGGAAATCGCGATTGTGCAGCGCGTGGATAAAGAACACGGGCAGGCCATTATTTCTGCCACGCGCCAGCCCAACACACCCGGCGTGAATGGCAGTGGCACCTTGCTCGGCGTGGTGGTCAAGGCGCTCGCGGCCGGCACCACCAATCTTTCCATTGTGCAGGTGAATGCCAAGGATTCGCAGCAGAAGCCGATACCGCTGGTCACCAGCGAAGCAACTTTGCGGGTACAGTAATCATCGTCCCATGGCAAGAGGGCAGCATGGCGTCCCATCCAAGCAAAAGCCGGCGCACCCCGGAAGCGGGTATGACGCTTCTGGAGTTGATCATCGCCTGCACCATTCTGCTGATCCTGGCCTCGGCGGCGCTTCCCTTGCAGCGCTACACCATCGTGCGCCAGCGCGAAGCGGAACTCCGCAAGGATTTGCGGGACATGCGCGACGCCATTGACCGCTACAAGGATTTAGCCGACCGCAATCAGATTCGTGTGAAGGTGGGCAGCGAGGGCTATCCACCCGATCTGGACACCCTGGTGAAGGGGGTGGCCGTCGGCGGAGCCGGCGCCACGGGGCACAATATCCGCTTCCTCCGCCGCGTTCCCGTGGATCCCATGACGGGCCAGGCCGAGTGGGGCATGCGCTCCGTGCAGGATGATCCGGATTCGACGAGCTGGAGCGGGGATAACGTGTTTGACGTGTACTCCAAGTCCACGGGCACGGCGCTGGATGGCACAAAGTATTCGGATTGGTGAGATGGTGCAGGAACGCGAAGGCATGAACAGGCAGAGCGGCCGGACTTGGCGGAAATGCCAAGGGGCGGGAGTTCCCTGCTCGCAGCGCGGCTTCACGCTCCTCGAAGTGATGATTGTGATCTCGATCATCCTGATTCTCGTTGGGATTGCCGCGGGGATGTACCAGCAGTCGATTCGCAGGGCCCGCGAGTCGGTGTTGAAGACGGACCTGCAGACGATGCGCACCGCGATTGACAACTACACGATGGACAAGCTGCAGGCGCCGCAGTCACTGCAGGATCTCGCTGACGCGCACTACCTCCGTGATCTTCCCATTGATCCATTTACCAACCAGCGGGACTGGGTGGCTCATTTCGGCGATACGCTCATCAGCCCGGAGCAGACCGGCACGGGCTTGGACGACGTGCATTCCAATTCCGACCAGACCGGCAGCGACGGCACGCCCTACAACACGTGGTGATGACGTCCTTCTTGAAAATGTAATAGGCCAGACGCTTGTGCCCGGCCCAAGGACTTTAGGCGGGGTTACGATCAGGACTGTTTCCGAGGCACAGGCCAACACAAAACGTGACTTTGCGCGTATCCCAAGTACAATGGACGAAATGACGACCCTGCTAAGACGAGTTCCCGGCTGGCACGCCTATTACCTGGGTGTGTGCCGCTCCCTGGCGCTGCGCAGCAAAGATCCGGCGACCCAGATCGGGTGCGTGATTGTCGGCCCGGCGCACGAAATCCGGTCCACAGGCTATAACAGCTTTCCGCGCGGGATTCATGACACTGTTCCTGAGAGACTGGAGCGCCCGGAGAAGTACCTCTGGATTGAGCACGCGGAACGCAACGCCATCTACAATGCGGCGCGGGCGGGCACGGCGCTTCAGGGCTGCACGATTTATGTGGAGGTGACGCCGTGCATGGACTGCGCGCGGGCCATCGTGCAGGCAGGAATTGCGCGCGTGATTGTTGACGCCGACCGCATGCGGCAATATTCGAGCAAACGCTATGATGAAGAATTCAAGAAAGTGAAAGTATTGTTCAAAGAGGCGGGAATCAAAATGGAAGTTATTTCGGGGCAGGGCCCAGGCCTGAAGAGATCCGACAAACGTACCGCCGTGTAGGTAGAAATCCTTCGCTCGTCCCGTTGGTTTAGTTCCTTCAAAGTCCCAACCTCACTAAATCGGCATTTTGAGAGGAATTCTGGAGAGGCGGAGTGTGCGTCACCCCGGTGGTGAGAGGGTGTGACTTGGGTTCCTCGAATAGGAATTTGTGGCTCAGGCGCTCGCAAAAAGAAAAGGGCCGGAGTCCTGGGCTCCGGCCTATAATTCACTGAATGGTTGCGGGGGTCAGATTTGAACTGACGACCTTCGGGTTATGAGCCTTTTGCAAGCTCCTACGCGGTACAAGCCCACACAACGAAACCCAAGAAAACAAAGGAAAATCGCGCGTTTCCGTTGCCCCCGTTTGTACGGTTGTGTACCCCAAACCCGGATAGAAGACGGGCACTTATTCCGCGTTGACTTCTGCATAACGTAAGGGGTAGGTTCCTCCCGTGACAGCGACGGAGCGGCTTCTTCTGCTAGGTGCGGCTCCGACGCGGCGCGAGAGGCACCCATTGAGCGAGTACCGCAAACACCACTACGTTCCGGTCTTCTACCAAAAACACTTTGCCAATGCGAGCGGATTGCTGTGGGTTTATGATCGCCATCGGAAGGTCTATCAGGAACTGGCGCCCAAAGTAGTTTGTTCCCAGAAGGATCTCTACACACTCAAGCCTGATAAGGCGCCAAAAGACCAGCGCATCGAATCGCTCGCGCTTGGAATTGCAGACGCAGAGTGTGCGTCTGCCCTCAAGGAACTTGTAACTGGAAAAATGCCGCCAGATTTATCGACGAGTGAAACGATCGCCTACTTTGCTGGACTTCAGTTTTCGAGACTCCCATCGAGCGGCAGGTACATTTCCGATGTGTACAAAAAAGCTGTGGAAGAAATGATGCGACTCACCGCCGTGAGCGTAGACCGAATGAAATCAGTGCTCGACCAATATTCCGAAGAAACTGGGGATACCGTCAATGTTTCGCCCGAATCGATGGTCGAAGCGGTCCGTGGGAATCATCTTGAAGTTGTGGTTAGCGAACGGCCGTTTCTAGAACATATTTTTGAGCACGCCGACTTTCTGAGTAAATGGTATTTGCGGATGTCGTGGGATATTTTGGCAGCTCCCGCCGAAACGGGTTTTATTTTGTGCGACGATCCGTTCGTAATTGTTCCCCCTAGAGGCGGCAAGGACATCGGGATCGCTGTTCCAGGTGCAGTGAAATACTTTCCTCTAGCCCGACAATTTTGCCTGCGACTTGGCGACATTGGGGGCACTCTGCGTTATAGAAAAGTGGACCGAGAGACGGTTGGAATCATAAATCAAAACATTGCCGCAAACTCCGAGCGATTCATAATGAGCCCCGTCAAAAAACAACTCGAAAGAGTAGTCACAGACAGTGCGTCGGCCGATATGGATCCATTGCCGCGTTTTACTCACAAAGCAGTTAATCATGATGACCACGGTTCACTGCAGATGCTTACTAGAAATCCTCGCAGATACTTCTACATGGGCAGTGCATCTGAAGCACCCTAAGAACTTGACGGTTTCAACTCCAGCAAAGCCGGCGGGTGACTGATAGGGTCAATGGTCGAGGGGTACGGGGTGCCGCACCCTCAAGTTCATCGAGGGTGCGGGGTTTGACTCCTCTGTTTTCTTGCTGAGTATTCCATTCTCGCCTTGCAGCTATTTGACCAAATAAAAAGGCCGGAGTCCTGGGCTCCGGCCTATAATCCACTGAATGGTTGCGGGGGTCAGATTTGAACTGACGACCTTCGGGTTATGAGTCGGTTTCGGTAACTCGTAGCCTGAAATAGCCTGACGTAATCTGACGTAACTAACTAAGGATGGAAAAAGAGTGCACGCTACGTCAGGCTACGTCCGGTTAGCTGGCGAGTCCCTACAGTTTCCACTACATCACAACGTGACGGTGAATCGCGTGCGCGTTTTTCTGGACTCAAAAGCGCCGGGCGGTGAGGAGACGGCCTGGCGACAAACTCGACTGTACCAGCGAGTGTTCTTCTTCCTCGGGAGTTTGTGGGGGCTCGCCTTTGGGTTTTACGAAAGGCACGTTAGGTACGGTATTCAAACGATCGAGATTTTCTTTGGGATCGACCGGCAGTCCCTTAAAGCAGGCCGAACACATGGGCTCGCCGCCAATGATCAGGGTGGCCCGGATCTCGACTCCCGCGCGCTCAAGATGCGCTCGACAGAATTCGCCAGTCGCGGGTAAACCGGGACAGTAGTCCGGGTTCGTTCGACCTTGCCGCCGGTGAAGATAAATTCGGATTCGACTCATAAACACCTTTTCGAGGGGGCAGGCGAGCCCACCCCCCGATTTAGAAGTAGAAGAGACACTTTTTGCGGAGGTGTTACCCTCCGTTTGCCGCCCCGTGTCTCGACCGCAACGGCAAACTTTTATAAGGGCGGACGCGCGGGAATGACGACGCCCAACGCGTTCGTGAATCCGCGTCCCGATATTTGCGCGTCCAACTCCGTCTCTTCCGCTGCGATCTTGTCCAGTTCTTTTTGCAGTTTAGGAAGTTCCGCGAATACGATCCCATTGATATGCTGTTGTATGTCACCAACCTTTGCGTTCGTCTTGTCCACGCGTTTCTCCGCCGCTTTCATGTCCTCATCTGCCTTGGCGAATGCCGAGCGCGGCGAGAAACGGCTCAAACTCTTGCGTTGCTGATCTGTGTCTCGCAAGGTAACCATCGCACGGGCCTGCGCATCTTTCGCCCTGAGCAGCTCCCGCTGCCACTCCGCGGCTGTGGCGCGCATGTCGGAAATCTCTTTTTGTTTCTTGCGCGCTTCCGATTTTATCGACTCATGGTCTGCGATGAGCTTCTCGCGCATCGGGCCGCGTACTTTTTCGATAAATCCTTTGCACGCTTCGTTGAGCTGGACCCTCTGCATGAGCAAATTCCCGCACTCGCGGCTGTCTGCGGAATCTTTTTCGAGATACGACGTGAACAGGTTCGACAATGGCGGAATGTACGGATCTTCCGGCTCGCGCTTCGGCGCTGCCGCTGCCGGTGGCGACGGTGGACCAGGGTCCGAAATTCCGCCATCGAATGAACTTCCTGGCACTGTAAAGACTCGCGCGGTCATGCGGCCTCCTCTGAAGCGTTACAAATGAGTTCGACAAATTTTCGGATCGTGGCCTGTGGTAACTCGCTGGCCAGTTTGCCGTTCGTCCCAGATCCAGACAGAAAGTTCTTAAGCGCCTCGAAAAGAGGACGACGCGAGGGGATGTTCAAGTCAATTGCCTCTGCAAACCGTTTGAGCCAATCGGAGATAGTCTCCCCGGCCTGAGGCATGTATTCTTCGTATCCTTCCGAGTCGCGGACGGCGGTGTTTTCGCGTTCGGCGCCACATCGCTCATCCCGATCGTCGCGGCCGTACTTGCCCTTCTCCCCGTGTGAGGCAAATCTCTCGCCTTGCCGACTCAGAAAATTGGGCTCGCGATGCTCCCACCACGCGCCACTGGTAGGCCCGGTGACCTCTACGAGATCACGCACGGCATTGGCGGGACCGCCATCCGCGTTGTAAAGCGGCACATCCTGCCAACGAAACCGCCCGCCGTTCTTCGCTGAACTGGCCATCCGTTCGATTTCCACATTCTGCTTTGCGTCCATGATTGATTTCTCCTTTTTCTCTACAAAATCGACTACATCTCGAATCCAGCCTTCGGCAAACTACGCAATCTCCGTGCTTTGCGCGGCAGGAACATCGGGTGCGGAAGCCGAATCAGGGGCGTAAGGTCCCACGGTGCAGTTCTCGAAGAACGGATCCGTGTTTTCGCGTGTGTAGTAAAACCGTTTTCCCCGCCTCAGTGTTTCCGCGCGCATGCGGCATTGCGACCAAGTTTCGGCGACCAGATGCTTCGCGGCATCTCCACTGATTCGCTCGGCCCGGCCAAAGAGCTCCAGGAGAAAATCAAACCTGGAAATTGGCCGTCCGGTGGCGGCGTCCTCCCGATGGGCGGGATCTCGGGCCACATCTTTCCTCTCGGCTTGTTTTTGTCGTGCCTCGGCCGTGTATTCCTCTGGACACGAGACGAAGTGAAAAAGATTCATCGATGCACAGAAGAGGGGCAAAACGCTTTTCTTGTGGATTTTAAAAGAGCGCGTGGAGCCATCCTGGAAGTGCAAGATGAGGTCCGCGCCAGGATTGACGCCCTCCAAGTCGCGCAGATGTTTTTCGATGCTAGATGCTGTTTTCATTTTGGCCTTGCTTCTCCAGTTTCGCGATTCGCTCTTGCAGGTCTTCGAGGATCGCTGCGTCCATCGCAAGTTTTATGAGCGAGGACGCCGCCGCCGTGCGCGGTCCCTGGTATTTCCTGCCGCGATGGTGGGCGACTTCGGCGAGTATTTCCCCGGCGTCGAATACCTTGCGCGTGAGGTTGCCAAGGCCCGCCCGGAGGTAATCTCTTTTTTTGGTCTCATAGGCTGCGCGGAATTCGGGATCTGCCAGCCATCGGGAAAGTGTCTTGGAGCAGACATGCACCTTTTGCGCGGCTCTCTCCAGACTCGGTGAAGACAATAGGGCATTTATCGCCCTCGCCTGCAATCGTTCGCGGCTCTTCTCACCCATTTTCTGTCCGCTTTTGTCCGCCTTCACGCGCGTGCTCCCCGGAAATTCTCAGGCCGCGGCGATATTCGCGACGACTTCTCGGGCGCGCCGCTCCAAAACGTCTTTGATTCTTTGCAGTTCTTCATCGCTGAGTTGGATACGGTTGGTCTCGTGGAAGCAAATCTTCCAACGAGGGACGCCGGATTCGCGCGCGAGCGCATGTTGGCTAATCCCTGTGCAGCGCCGCAATCTCGCAATTTGCTTCATAGGAACCTCCCAGCAATGTTGTTGCACGTTTTCTCGGACAGCACACAGTCAATAATCGCGTCAAGAGGAAAAGGGGAAATGTCGCCGCTCACGAAAATGAATCCATGGCCCGCTCAGGAAAGGCCAGCGCTGCAACGCTGTGCCTCGCCAGACGCGCAAATCCCTCTCGCAGACAGTGAGAGACGTAGGCATCGGCAAATCGCTTCTAATTGCGAAATTTATTTGCATCGGACAGCTAACCCGAAGTTCCGCGCGTTTTTTCAGTGAGTTGCGCACTGCCCCGGTCCACTGTAGGGAGTTTCGTAGTGAATGTGCATGCCTGCGCATCGATGCACACCCGTTCTCAGCGCTCATCGGCTGGAGCAGGTGCTCACCACAGTGGCCAGGAATTGGTTCCTCGCTTCGTGCAGGCTCGTCGATCTTGGCGACGGCGACATGATCAAGGTGATGGCCGATGAAAACGATGAGATTTACAATCTCACGCCTGCCGTCATCAACGAAACCGTTCTGGCCGCCCGTGACTTCCTGCACTCACCGGCGGGGGAAAAAGAGTACAAGAAGCTGCTTCCCGCGACTGGTCGCGGGAAAGATACGGGAGATGGTCCAGTAATTGCCGAGTTTCTTGACTGGGACCGTCAGCGTGTAAAAGAAGCCCTAGCCGAGATTTCCGACATTGAAGAGAAAGTGGTTGAGAAGGAAGTCATTGATCGAAGCTGGCGGTGACCAACCGCCAGCCGGCAGGGGCAGACCCTTTCCTTCTGGCAGCCATCGATGCTTGCACTCTGACCGATCGCAGACGCAAATCCTACCTTGTTCAATCGCCATATTAACCCCTGCACTAATAGTGCATCATACTCCGGATGGCGGCCAGAAGAATTCCGGCAAATCGCCATCGACGGCTACATAGCGGGAGGGTTCCGGGGGCTCCTGGTCTTTGTGCTCCGGTTCTGAACGGAGACGCCGGCGATACCGTTCGTCCGCGCGATGCGCTGCAGCGATGCAAGAATCCTGCTCATCACCGACCGGCCGAAAAATGGAATGGTTTCGATTTCTCATTTCAAAAACCCCCGGCGGCGCAGTTCCTCGAGTTGTGCTGTGATGGAGCGCGGCGCGGCCAATAGTGGAATCTTTTTCGATTTTGGCGGTGTCGGTTTCCTGGGCTCGAAGTGTTTTTGAATCTCGGCCTTGAAATTCGCGCATTCCTTAATGGCTGCTTCCCGCTCTTCTGCAGTTAGCGTTTCGGCGTACTCCAACAACGGTGGGCCAAGGAAAATGGTCCTGTCAAAAGGGACTGCTGCACGTATGTGTCCCGGCTTTGGAAACTGCTCCGCGGTTTTGATCGCATTCTCGCAGCCGGCATCAATCTGTTCTGGGCTTAGATCCGACAGCGCTTCCAAGTAGACGGCTCATGCTTATCCGGTTGTT
>DLMH01000117.1 GCA_002478115.1 Candidatus Acidiferrum typicum
TAGCGAAGCCGGTCGTACTTGGACCTGCCTTCGACCACCGCGTTGTTCTTGTCGAGGGTGATCTTCTTGGGCTGACCAAGGTCGGAAATCTGTAGGTTTGTCAGCGGATGTCGAGGCCTTCGGTGGTGGCCTTGCCACCGGGAGAGGGCAATGTCCTGCAACAAGATGGCGGTCTAAGATCTCAGTCCCGGAGGACTTGCCCGAAGCAGTTCCTCTGCTGCGCGACCACCTAAACCATCGTCGGACCGAAGACGGTTGCCATAGCCGGCGATGCGGACACTTGCCGTTAGCAATCACTCTCACCGGGTTGCAACTTCGTCCCGCAACTGGCCGTTGGCATCCACCAATTGAATGCGCAGCGCTATCTCCCCCAGGGCGTGCGTGGAGCAACTCAAACAGGGATCGTATGCCCTCACAACTGCCGAGACCCGGTTCAGCATGCCTTCCTGCAGCTTGTTGCCATCGATGAAACGCTCACTGACCTGCTGCACACTGCGGCCTATGGCAAGATTATTATGTCCCGTGGCTACGATCAGGTTTGCCCATGTAATGCCGCCCTCTTCATTCACTTTGTAGTGGTGAATCAACGTGCCTCGTGGCGCCTCGATCATTCCCACTCCTTCTAGGGAATTTACGCCAGCAGTTGCTCGAACGTGCTTTTCAAGGATCTGCGGATCAGACAACAACAACTCGATTTTCTCCAACGAGTAAACGATCTCAAGAAGCCGCGCATAGTGGTAGAGGAATGCGCTGTGCGCGGGTGACCCAAAACGCTGGTGAAATTCCACGAATTCAGTGTCCGCCAGCGGAGTGCCACACTGGTCGGCCACATTCATTCTTGCGAGTGGACCGACCCGATAGGTGCCTTCGGGAAAACCCTGCGGCTTGAAATACGGGGCCTTCAAATAAGAGTCGCGGAGACTCGCTTCGGCGATCCAATCCGCGTAGTCCTCGGCCGCGATCTCATCCTTTACGATTTCCCCGCTTCGACTGCGGAACCGCAGCACGCCGTCGTAAAACTGCAGATTTCCTTTTCGGTCGACGAGTCCGGCGTGCATGGTAGGCGCGGAACCAAAACACTCGATCTCGTCCTTATAGTTGTCCAACGCATTTTTGAAGAAGCGCAGGGTACGGTCCGCAATCGCTTTGGCAGCAGGCAGGTCGGACAGAACGCGGTCGCGTACTGCACCGGGCAGCGGAGCGGCTACACCTCCGGGCACGATCCATGATGGATGCACTCTTTCCTGGGCCAGGCCCTCAATGATCTGCAGCCCGAACTTTCGCAACTCGATGCCATCGCGCGCCATCTCCGGATGAGTGGCGATAACGCCGAGCACGTTCCGGCTGGCCACGTCCGAGTCCATGCCGAGAAGCAAATCCGGCGAGGACAAATAGAAGAAGCTCAGGGCATGGGACTGCACAAGTTGGGCGAAGTGCACTAATTCGCGCAGCTTCTTCGCAACCGGCGGGACGCGCACCGCCATGATCGCGTCGCAAGCCTTGGATGAAGCCAGCAGATGGCTGATCGGACAGATTCCGCAAATGCGCGAAGTGATGCCCGGCATCTCATAGTACGGGCGCCCTTCGGTAAACTTCTCGAATCCTCGTACCTGGGTCACGTGGAACTCGGTGCCGGCGACTCGGCCGTTGGCGTCCAACTGAATGGTGATCTTCGCGTGTCCTTCGATACGCGTCACCGGATCGATTGTGATGCGTTTCATCCGAGGCTCCTCATCCGAATTTCACCGCGAGGGCGGCCTCGCGCTTTTTCCCGTCCACCAGATCGGAAATCACGGCGGCGATTGTCTTGGCGGGCGGCGGACATCCGGGCAGGCATAAATCCACTTTCACAAACTCCCGCAGCGGCCGCGCCTGCTTCAAAAGCGCAGGCACTCCGTCCGTCGGGACCACTTTGCCCTCTTGTGCCCCTTCCACATAAATCCGCTGCAGCAGTTTGTTTACCGGGATGGAATTTCGCATGGCGGGTACATTACCCGTGACCGCGCAATCGCCCAGTGAGATGAGCAGGTGCGTCCGCTGCCGGATCTTCTGCAGCTTGGTGACGTCGTCCTGTGAACTTACCGCGCCTTCTACCAGGGTCACATCCACATCCTCGGGGAACTCTTGTGTGTCGACCAGCGGCCCGTAAACCAGGTCGATCTTTTGTGCCAGGGAGATGATGGCGGCGTCCATATCGAGCAGGGACATGTGGCAACCGGAGCAACCGTCCAGCCAAACCGTCGCCACCTTCACCTTCTTCATGCCTGCACCTCTCTGCGCTGGATGAGCGAACTGATGTTGTCGGTCCGCTTGACCATCTCTTCGACGGCGCAGCCCTTCTCGGCGAGCGCTCCCGTAGGGCAAGCCTGTACGCACTTTCCGCAATTCGTGCAACTACGGGAGTCGCCCCACCTCTGGTTCAGGTCACTCATAATTCTGGCGTGGATCCCTCGCGACGTCATTTCCCACACATGCGCTCCCTCCAGGTCTGCGCATACACGGACGCACCGGGTACACAGGATGCAGCGGTTATGGTCGAGCAGAAAGCGCGGATGGGAGAGGTCCACTCCGAGCTTGGGGTAGTTGTACGCGAAGCGCACCGTGCTGATTCCCATCGCGCTGGCCAGCGACTGCAATTCGCAATGGCCATTCGAGACGCAGGCGGCACACACGTGGTTGCGCTCCACAAATAACAATTCGAGAGAAATGCGTCGGTTATGCGTGAGCCGGGCGGAAGTGGTGGTCACTGACATTCCGTCCTGAATTGGAGTAGTGCACGCGGGGATAAGCCGGTCGATCCCCGAGACCTCCACAATGCAAAGGCGGCACGCCCCGACCGGCGTCAGTCCTTCCAGGTCGCAAAGCGTGGGAATGTACTTGCCGTTCACCTTGGCTGCCTGAAGGATCGTCTGGCCTTCCAAGGCGCTGATCAGTTCGCCATCGATTCGGATTGAAAGTTTCTTGTTCGGCAAGCTCGCTCCTTCCTAGCTCACGTTCGCGACTTTCACATCGCAGCGCAGACAGCGGCAAGATTCATCCAGCGTTTCCTCGTGCGTAAATCCGGCCACTACCTCGGCGTTCGATCGTACCCGCGCATTCACGGCCAGAATGTGGCCGTTATGGCGGTGGTTTGGGCTGGGTTCTTCGGGCACCTCGTTGCCGAACTCGATCTCCGGAACGATTTTGGCCCAGCGGTTCGTTTCCATCAGTTGCCGATCAATATTGCGAGCCGCCTGTTTGCCATACGCCATCGCGTTCGATACGTTCGATGCGCCCGTAACCACGTCCCCGCCTCCATAGAACCGTGGACGGCTGGTTTCCAACGTGAACCGGTTTACTTCGATGGTCCCGCTTTCTTTCAGGCTGAGTCCCGAAGCTCTCGCGAAATCGAGGTCCACGCTCTCGCCCACGGCGAAGATTACTGAATCGCACTCGTACCGCCGGATTTCGTCGGTCGAGATGGGTTTTCTTCGTCCCGATGCATCGTATTCACCCAGGCGTGTCTTCACGATCTCAATCGACTTGACCTTGCCCGCCGCGTCACCAATGACCCGGTGAGGCGCGGCCAGGAATACGAATTTCGCTCCCTCGTCTTTGGCGGCTTGGGTTTCTTCTTCTATGGCGGGCATGTCTTTGCGTTCGCGGCGATAAAACACGGTGACGTCAGCGCCTTTACGCAGCGCCGTGCGAGCCGAGTCGATGGCAGCATTCCCGCCGCCGATGATGGCCACCTTGGGGCCGAGCGGCACCTCTTCGCCCCTCGCCGTTGCCTCCAGGAACATCAGAGCCGGATACACACCCTTCAGTTCGGTGCCCGGCAGATAGACCCAGGATTCTTTCCAAGTTCCTATGGAAATGAAGACAGCATCGAATCGGTCGTCGAGATCGTTCAGCGGAATATCGAAACCGATGCGCGTGTTGAAGATGAACTTCACACCGAG
>DLMH01000024.1 GCA_002478115.1 Candidatus Acidiferrum typicum
GGTCGCGTACACGTCGCCATTCCATGCAGCCGCCAGCTTGCCGGCGCGGTCCGCATCAAGAAATTGCTTCAAAACTTCTTTCCAGCCGAATTCGCCCATGGAGTTTTCTTCCAGTAGCGTCCAGCCACCGCCGGGAACACCATCCGGAAGATCGAGCTTGATTGGCATCAAGGATTTTCCCGAGCGGTAGAGATCAGGGTGCATGATCTGCTGCGTGCTTACGGGCGGGCGCGCAAACACGCTCGCAAAACCCTTCCAACCGTCGTTTTTCAGGACCACCAGGGAAAAGGTGAGCCCGCCAAAGTAAGGAAACATCAGCGAATCCTTGATGAAGGGAGGGGCCTTCTTAAGCATCGGGGTTTCGCTGAGGTCACCCACAAAAATCGAGGGATCGATATCGGGAAGGTCGCGCAGTTTCAGCCCCTTCTCCCGGAGCATGTATTCGAGCATGCCGGCCATGGCACTGCCTTCCAGGACCGATTCGCGCGCCATTTCCGCGTCATCATTCGGGCGCGCCGCCTTCACCCACGCTTCGATCTGGAAATGCTGGTCTTGGAGCGCATGCGTCAGCTCGTGCGACATCACGGTGCGCTGGTCTTCCGGAGCAATCCAATCCGCGATGTAGAACTCGTGGCCCTTCGGGTCGTAAAGGCCGGCGATCTGCTCCGTCAGGAGATCCACCATAAAGCCATCCAGATCAAACCCTTTAGGGATCAGCCCAAAGGCCTCCGCGCTGCGTTTGGAGGCAAAGCGCTCCTTGGCGTCCTTTTCGTCGTCCATCTCGCGGAGGACATAGGCGTGGATTTCTTCGCGGGAGCGTATGGATTTCTTCAAAGGAGTCTTTAACTCCCAGCCCGTGATGGCGCTCATCTCCTGCAAAACCTCGTCCGCCATGGCCAGGAATTCGGGGTTGTTCTTTGTGGAAGGCGCCGGGGATGGAGTTGTCGCCGCCTGCTGCGCAAGAGCCGGGTGGAGACTCAACAGAAAGAGCGCCGCCAGGAACAGGACCCCGGCAGTTCGGTTAGGGAGACGTTTGCACGAAGCCATATTTTTGCAGGATAACAGATTCCCGGGCACTCTCGAATTTGACCGCGGCAGTGTGTTCAATCAGGAGGGCTCGATGTAGCGGCGGGCGATGTTCCCGGAGAGCAGGCGTTGCAGGGCGTCGACCAGATCGCTCAGGAACGTGGGAGGATCCACGGTGATGGCCGGCTGGCTCATGATATCCCTGACAAAATGCGCGAGGGGCTACACAAAGCCATACAAACGGACAGGCTTAGAGGGCTTCTCTCCCATTCTGGGACAGGTTTTCACGGGAATCGCTCTGAAACAAGACTCGGGGTTTGGACAGGTATCCGAATGGGAACGTGGCCGCCCCGGATGAAACACTCGCAAAGTTTTCCACAGCTCATCTTGCGTTCCGTATTCGTAACAACTTGATAAGTTGCTATAATGGCAATTTGTGGGAGTTCGATTTGAACTCCAGAAGAGGTACGAATGTTTCCACCTGGGCTAAGGATGCGCCAAACTCGTGAAAGACTGGGCCTAACCTACCGGGATGTGGAATCGGCAAGCTTTGAAATCGCCGCAAAGCGTGGCCGGCCGGATTTCATCCTGCACATCAGCCGGCTGGCGGACATTGAAAATCGTAATGTTGTACCCAGCTTGCACAAGCTGTATTCCCTAGCAGTCATTTATCACCTTGACCCGCTGGAGATCACCTGCTGGTACGAGGCACCCCTGCAACAAGCGTTTCACGATGGGGCTGCGTTTCCTCCGCCACGGACGCACCTTAGCAACTCGCTGCCGCCTTCGCCGACGGCCATTAGCCGCGATGACAACTTCAACACGCTGGCCACAGGGCTGCTGAATCGGCTGCCTCCCGCGGTTGGGCCATTTCCGCGATTGGAGCCGTACGCGGATGGACCTTATCGCTACGGATATATCGGACTCTCCGACCGCCGCATGGTGCCGATTTTACGGCCCGGAAGCCTCGTGTTGGTGGATACCTCCGTGCACAAGATCGCGGTGAATGACTGGTCCAGCGAATATGACCGGCCGCTCTATTTCGTTGAGTTGCGGGGGGGATATCGCTGCGGATGGTTCCAACAGGAGAAGGCCCGCTTGATCATGCAACCTCACACCCTTTCGCGTTGCATGCCCGAGTCGTGGCGCACGCCGGAAGAGGCTGAAGTAGTGGGACTTGTGGTGGGCCTGGTTACGTACCTGAACCAGCCCTGGGCTTCATCTCCTGCAGCAATTCGCACAATGCATTCAGATTCGAACAGAAGAGTTTCTTGAGGTAATCGGGAGCCTGGGGAGGAATCCAAGTCTTAGCCTTCTCACAACATTCCCGGAGATGCTCTTTCCTTCCGCCGCGAAGAGTGTCCAGATAGCCGAGCAAGTCTTCTTCCTGCAGCTCTAAAGGCGATTCCAACAAGCGCTCAAAGAGCTCCTCGTGGCAATCCGCGAGAGCCTGACTGACACTTTCCTCCCCGAAGACCGCACACAATCGCTCATGGAAATAAACTCCGGTTGATGGATCGCGGAGATTGGCGACGTAGGCCAACCGCTCGTACATGCCCCCCATGGATTCCAAAGAGTGTACCGACAGGTCGTAGAGGATCTGGCGGTGAATTTGAAGCCGATCGAGCATCAGGAAATTCCTGTTTGACGCGGTGTTCCGTCGACAGAACTTTTTTTCAAGCGCAGACGAGGCGACTCTGAGAGCTGGCACCCTTCTCCACAAGGAGAGTGCCCCGTGAAAAAGAGTCTACTAGTTCTTGTCGCTACACTTTCAGTAAGCCTAATCCTACTGTCCATCGCAGTACCGGTCAACAATTCTTCCACGCTGCCCGCTTGGAACAACGGAACTATCCAGGCGGAGGGCGTGCCCCCGCCGCCACCCTGGATCCCCCACGTGATTCAACCCCATCTCGTCGCGGAGGGCGTGCCCCCACCGCCACCCTGGATCCCCCACGTGATTCAACCCCATCTCGTCTAATGCAATTGGCAGTCGAACTGTCTAAATGCTTTCTAATATCGGGATGGCTAGCATAACAGTCTGGTAATGCTTTCCTATTTACTTTCGAGTTATGTTATGCTTGCCTTGCTATAATGTCCGAGACGCTCAACCTGCGCAATCTGGAGTTGGCCCTTACCACGATAACGGAACTGGTTCTTTTTGTTTACCTGCTGCGGCGAAAGCTCTTCCGTTCGCTCCCTGTTTTTTCGGTGTACATTCTGATTGTCATCCTGCAGAACGTCCTCATGGCGGCGGCGTACGGTGTGTGGGGCTCCCAGAGCTACAGGGCTTGGCTCATCTTCTGGCTCAGTCAACTTGTGGTGGAAACTGCGCGATTTGCGGCTGTGGTGGAGGTGGCGCGGCGGATTCTCTCCCCATTCTCCGGGATCTGGGCACTGGCCCGGCGCGTTTTGCTAGTGGCCGCCGGGGGTGTCTTGGTTTACGCAGCACTGCTATCGAAAGACTACTGGTATAGTTTGCCGTTGAACGTGGACCGCGGAGTGGGACTTGCTGTCGCGGCCGTGATTGTGACGCTGTTGCTCTTTGCCCGCTATTACGGGCTGCCGATGGACAACCTGGATCGTTCGCTGTGCATGGGTTTCTGCCTGTATTCGTGTTTCGCTGTCATCAATGACACCCTCCTCGAGAAGTGGGTCACCAGCTATCTGATTTTCTGGGGTTTTCTCTTTGTTTTGACGTTTCTGGCCAGTCTGTTCCTCTGGATAGGGGCCGCTCGCGCTTATTCCGAAACGGCCCCGGCCCGGGATCCTGTCGTCATGCCCAAGGAGCTGCACGGAAAGCTTTCTTCCGAACTCAACGTCCGCCTTCGCCTGCTGAACGAACACCTTAGTCAACTTCTTAATGCGGGGGGCCAGCGCCAATGAACTTCACGATCATTCTCTTTATCTTGTTGGCAATTCTGTTGCTTGGCGCTCTCGTTTGGGCTATCCGGCCGCCAAAACGCAAGCTGGTTTCGATCAATGACGTTTTGACGGCATTGTCCGAAGAGCACCACTACTCCCGCCTCCCCCAAATCCTGCAGGCGCTGCAGCCCGAAGACACCGCGTTTCTGAGCGATCGCGGATTCGCCCCGCTGCGCAGAAAGATTCGCTCCGAACGCGGGCGCATTGCCCTGCTCTATCTGGATTGCCTGCAGGAGGAGTACGAGAAGCTCTTGGAAGCGTCCCGCGTGGTAGCAGCAATGTCGCCGGAGTTGATCGCACTGGACGAAGCCGAGCGTTTCAAGCTGAATCTCCGCTTTGCCTTGGGCTGCCGCTACTTGCGCTGGAAGCTGCGTCTTGGGCTGGAACCCTGGCGCGGGTTTGGGCTTCTCTCGGAGATGGCCAGTGGCATGACGCTGCGTCTGGAGGGGGCCACTTCCCAGATCGGGGAGCGAGCCGCCTGGAGTCTGGAATTCTCTTCAATTCTGAAGGGGCGTGACGACGGGACGCGGTAGTTCTGCGTCCACTGCCGCAAGCAAGTCCGCCGCCTGAAAGGGTTTCTGCAGGATGCCGGCACCGGGCGCTGCGGACGCTGGCTTCCCCTCTTTGTCCGGAGCAACTGAACTTATCCAGAGAATCCGCAGCCCCAGGCCTGGCATTCCCCTGTCAGGAGCATCCAACGCGTTCCGTCCATTCTCCTGGGCTGCCAATTGCCAGTCGGCAATGACCAGGTCAAATCCATCGCTGGCGAACAGCTTTCTGGCATCGGCTAACGATTTCGCGGTTTCCACCAGATATTCACTGGAGCGCAATACGCCGGCCACGCTCTCGAGCACGGACTCATTGCCATCAACTACAAGAATCCGCCCGCTCCGGGCGGTGGCGGGCTTATCCGTCTCCGCAACCGGGCGTTTGGCGCCCATGCGGTGCAGCGGCAGTTCGACGCGGAAAGAGGCGCCGCGTGGCGGCCTATTCTTCACACGGACTGTTCCGCCATGTTCGGTGATGATGCCATAGCAGATGCTGAGTCCCAGTCCGGTGCCCTTCCCGACAGGCTTGGTGGTGTAGAAGGGGTCGAAAACGCGTGAAGAGTCTTTTACGCCGGGCCCGCTATCCGTGAATTCGATGAAGAGTTGCCGGCCTTCCACTCCTGTCCTCACCCACAGGTCACCCTCTGCGCCTTTTTCCAGGATCGCGTCCACGGCGTTATTGATGAGGTTAAGAAAGACCTGTTGCAACTGGTGTGGATCGGCGGGAGCCTCGGGGAGATCGGATGCGAGGTCGAGATGCACGCGGATCTGGCTCATGCGCAGGTCATAGTCCCGTAGCGCGAGGGTGTCTTCGAGAATGGCATTCACGCGCACGGGCACGCGTTCCGGTTTGTGCTGCCGCGCGAAGCTCAGCAGGTTTTGCACGATGCGGTGGGTACGCTGCGCCTGTTTGTATAGCTTCTCTGTGTAGCCCAATGCCAGCGGCCCCACCTGCCCGCTGGAAGTCAGCAACTGGCTGTACCCCAGGATGGCGGTGAGGGGGTTGTTCAACTCGTGCGCCACGCCGGAAATCAACTGCCCGACGGCGGCCAGCTTTTCACTGTGCAACAGTTGTTCCTGGGTGCGCCGAAGATTCTCGTAAGCCTGGCGGGTTTCCTCATATAGGACGCTGCGCTCGACAGCGCTGGCAACCTGGCTGCCCACGGCGATCAGCAGGCTGATATCGGCTGGCGTGAAATCGCGGACCCTCCGGCAGGCCACCGTTAGTCCGCCAATGATTTTCTCCTTGGACCACAGTGTGACGATGTAGGCGGATTCGATCCCCTCCTTCTTCTGCAATTCCCGCGCGGCCGGGGGCAGCGGCAATCCCTGGGCGGAAAGAAACGGCGCGTGCACGGCACGAATTTGTTGAATGAGCTCCGGGGGAACGGTCACAACCGGAAAACTGCGGACGAACTCGGAGCGATGACCGGCGGAGGCGACCCGGCGGAGGGTGGTGCCGTCGCGTTCAAAGAGGAAGAGCGACGCGGCGTCCAAGGTGAACAACTCCAGAAGCTGCCGCAGTGTGCGGTGAATGGAATCGTTCAGGTCAAGGGAAGCCACCAGCGTTTCCGCAATGGAGTTCAGGACGACCAGTTCGCGGTTGCGCCGGCGGATTTCCTGTTCGGCGCGGCGGCGTTCCGTAATATCAAGGACAAAGCCCTGATGGGCGGTCACGTTGCCTTTGACATCGCGCACGGCCGTGGAGGATTCGCTCACGGTGCGGACTTCTCCATCCTTGCGGCGGATTTCAAATTCAAAGTCTTTGACCGCGCCGTGCTCCTGCAAAATCTTTTTGAGCCGCTCGCGCTCCGCCGGATTCACGTAGAGCGTCTGCCCAATGTCCAACTGCATGAGCTCATCGCGATCGTCATAGCCGGTAATGCGCATCAGCGCGTCGTTGAAATCGAGGAATCTTCCCTGCACGGTGGTAATGAATACGCCCTCCTGGACGCTGGCCACCAGCATGCGGTACTTTTCCTCGGCCTTCTTGCGCTCGGTGATGTCTTTCAGGACATGGATCGTTCCCAGTTTGTGGCCGGAAGGATCCGTAAACGTCGAGTTAGAGGCAAGAAAAAATCCCTGCAGCCAAGGGTCCGGAGAGTCCGCCTCACCGGAAACGCCCTCGCAATAGGGGCACATCTCGAAGGCGCTCGCCCGCGGGTTGAAAAGCTCGCTGACCGCACGCCCGATCATGGCCTGGCTTTCCCTGCCCAGCAGATTCGCCAGGCGCGCATTCCCGCGCACCATGCGGCCGGCCCGGTCGTGCACAACAATGGGGTCGCCAATGGAATCGAAGGTATACGCCCACTGCTGCTGGACGGTTTTGATCTGCTCGAAAAGATTCACATTTTCGACGGTGGTCCCGAGGAAATTCGCAACGTTGACGAGGAAAGCGAGCTCATCCTCGTGGAAACGTTTGCCGGGCAGCGCGCCGATGCTGAGCAAGCCGACCGGGCCCTCCTTGCCGCGAAGCGGCACGGTAATCAGCCGGGTAATCCCGGCTTCCGCCATCTTCCGGCGGGCCTTGATGTCTTTCTCTTCCTCGAAGCGCGAGATATGGCAGTTCTCCCGCAGGACCTCCTGAATCCAGGGACCGTGCAGATCGAGGCGTTCATGCTGCTTCAGGAAACCTTCGCTGAAACCCACCGAGGCGCGGGCCACGAATTCCGCGGCATCGCCCTTGCCCTCGAGCAATCGGAGTATCCCGTGACTCGTATTAAGGCTGGTGGTGATCTGCAACAGAACCTTTTGCAGCAATTCCTGAAGAGAGACCGACTGGCTGCTGGAGGCCGTCAGCATGGTGAACTGCTGCATCTTCCTGCTGATTTCCTCGGAGCGCGCGCGCGCCGCCTCCAGAAGCAGCACGATCATCCCAATGCCCAGGCTCGCGTTCAGGAAATGGTCGAACGCAAAGCGGAGAAGGTACATCTCCTGCTGAGTCCACGTGGGCCGGTCGAGGCCGTTCAAACCCAGCAACGTGAAAGCACCGGCCAGCAGCTTGGCTCCGTGACCTCCGGATGTATTCGCGGCGCGCCATAGCAGCCACCCCGTTGCCAGGCAGATGGCGCTCTCCAGGATCGCGGTTTCCCAGCGCACTTCGCCGAAGCGCGTGACTTTGCTTTCGTAATAGCAGGCCGTCAGCGCGAATAGAACCGATAACCACAATACCGGCCACTGCAGGCGATTGTTGCCGAGCGTGAACTGTACGATGGCCGTCAGGAAGAGCATTAGCGCTGCGACGCCGGCGCCCGAAGTGGCCACGCGCAAGAGCGGGTTGGGCCTGAACAACAAAGCGAGTTCGCTGAAGGAAGACAGGGTCAGGCAGATCCACCCCGCCAACCAAAGCCGATAGAATGTGGCGCGGTTATCCCGGCGGAGGTGAACAAATAACACCAGCAGGGTCAAGCATGCCGTGGCTTCAAAGAACGCAATTCCCTGGAGGCCTTGATTGGGCACCACGGCCGACCCTCCCCTGAGGTGTTGCGCGTATAGAAATGGAGAATGGTGCCGTGCGCTCTCCGAGCGAAAGCAACGACACCACGTCTGCTTTGACGCTAACACGCTATTTTCTTACTGGGCAAGGCTCCTCACATAAGGGTGTGCTGTCCCGTATAATGCTGTTTGGGAGAAAGACCATCGTGGACATCGAAAACATCCTGGTTGTGGATGACGAAGAGGCGATTCGAGAGGTCGTATCGACCATGCTCGAATCTCGCGGCTACCGTTGCACCGCGGTAAGCAACGGCAGGGCGGCGCAAGAAGTGGTGCGCAAGGAAACGCCGGATCTCGTTCTCAGCGACATGATCATGCCGGAAATGGACGGCATCAAGCTGCTCAGTTGGATGCGCGAGCATGACCCCGAAGTCCCGGTCATCATGGTTACGGCCATCCACGATATCTCCACGGCCCTGGAGGCGATCCGCCGTGGCGCTTACGACTACATTCTGAAACCGTTTGAAAAGGACCAGCTTTTTCTGGGCGTAGGCCGCGCGCTGCAGCACCGGCGCCTGGTCCTGGAAAACCGCAATTACCAGCTCAACCTGCAACAGAAGGTGGATGAGCAGACCGCGCAACTCCAGATGGCCTTTACGCAACTCGAGCAATCCTACGACGATACCCTGGAGGCTCTGGGAAGCGCGCTGGACTTGAAAGACGCGGAAACCGAAGGCCATTGCCAGCGCGTGACCGCTTTCACGATTGAGATTGCCAAGGCCGTGGGCGTGCCGCTTCCCTACTTGCCGGTGCTCGCGCGCGCCGCCTTTCTTCACGACATCGGCAAAATGGCCATTCCCGATTCCATCCTAAGCAAGCCTGGCCCGCTGGACAATGATGAAAAAACCATCATGCGCACGCACTGCCAAAAAGGCTACGACGTGCTGACGCACATCCTGTTTCTCCGGGACGCCGCGGAAATCGTCCTGGCCCACCAGGAGTTCTATGACGGCACAGGTTATCCTCGGGGCCTTCGTGGCGAGCAGATTCCGCTTGGGGCGCGTATCTTTTCGATCGCCGACGCGCTCGATGCCATGATCAGCGACCGCCCTTATCGCAAGGCGCTGCCGATGTCCCACGCAATGGAAGAGATTCGCAGGTGTGCCGGAACTCAGTTTGACCCCCAAATTGTTGAAGTGTTCAACAACATTCCGGAGCAGCACTGGCTGGAACTCCGCGAGACTGTGGCTTCGCCTTTCAAGTCTGCTCATCTGAGAAACATATAGAGACTCGTTCGCGGCAACTTTTCCCTGGCCGCCGTGGCACTCGGAATGGCCTGCCGCTTTTCTCCCGCGCGTTCCTCATGTAATCTCTTGCTGGAGAGACCCCATGGCCCTGATCCCCATCAAAACCGCTTCGGAAACCGGCTACTGTGACTGCGTCTGTGGCTGTTACGAATTGGCCAGCCTGCGCGACGAAGATACTGGCAAAGGCTACTGCCCCGCTTGTGGCAAGAACCACCTGGATTGGAATTCCGGCGTCGGCATCGCGCAACCCGCACCGGCAAAGCTTTCCGCGAGCACTGCCCCGGCTCCGCCGCAGCTTCCGCCCTCCGCTGATCCGCCGGCACGCCTGCGCTGAATTCTTCTCCCAAAAGCAAAGGGAGTCCATGCAGCGGCCTCCCTCCGCTTCCTTGTTGTGTTTTTTCTTGGAAGACCACCAGCTTCACCGAGAAACTGAAGCTGCAATTCCGGCTGGATGCCTTCAACCTCTTCAACCACGCGCAATTTTCCCAGCCGGACAACGTGATTGGCGACGCCACGTTTGGCCAGTCTCTCTCCACATTGACCCGGCCGGACGGCACCACCAGCGCGCGCCAGTTGCAGGTGTCCCTCAATCTTATGTTCTGTCCGTCACCGGACGGGAGGCAGCCTCCTACGCGAGCCTACTCTTGTAGGGGCGCAGCACTGCTGCCCTCCAGTTGCCCGGTTTCCAGCCAAATTTTGTTTGCTTGTTGGATTTTGAATCGTTTGCGGCGCGCTACTTCCCCAGATACAGCAGCGCCAGCAGGAAAAGCCAGAGCGCGTCCATGAAGTGCCAGTAGTAAGACACCACTTCCGCGGCCACGCCAAGGCTCACTTTCGCCTGATCGAAATTCCGCCGCGCCACGTACAGCAAAGCGCAGACGCCGCCAAGCAGGTGCAAGGCGTGCGCTCCCGTGAAAATATAAAAGAAGCTGCTGGCGGGATTCGTGGCCAGGTAGATGCCCTGCCCGGCCAGGATTCGCCACGCCACCAACTGCCCTACCAGAAACAGCACGCCGAGAATTGTGGTTACTCGCCAGAGTCTTCTGAAACCACTTAGGTCAGAATTTGCCAAGTGTTTGCGCGCCATTTCCAGCGTTGCGCTGCTCGTCAACAAAATCGCGGTGTTCACCCAGAGCAGTCCCGGGATGCGCACCGGCACCCATCCACCGGTTCCCTTGCGAATCAGGAACGCGCTGGCCAGCGCCATGAAAAACATCAGGATGGAGACAATGGCGATGGCGATTCCGGTGTAATACTTTAAAGCCGAAGGCTGCCCTTCCCGGCCGCGCTTCCCGTCATCTCCGCCGCCGTCTCCTCCCGCGGGCGGCGTGTTGCCGCCTCCGCCGCCGTTCCCCTTCTCGATGATCAGTTTGATGTCCTGCCCTGTCGTCGTGCCCGGCATGCTCTTCCTTCCCTTCTGTTATTGCGCCTTCACAGCCGGCAACTCGGGCGCGAGGTGCTGCGGCGCAAAGTCCAGCTCAGAATCTCCGTGAAATTCATACGCGCCGCGGTAGACCACCGGCGGCACATCCCCGAAATTCCCCTCCGGGGCCGGCGAAGCGATACTCCATTCGAGCGTTGTGGCTCGCCAGGGGTTATTTTCTTCCGCCCGTTTGCGGTGCAGCAGGCTGTAAAGAAAATTGATGACGAAGAGGGTCTGCGCGGAAACGGTCCAAACGGTCGCCAGCGTCACAAACGTGCGAATCGAGGCCCCCGCCGACGCGATCGCCGCTCGCTGCGCGTCTCCCAGCACGTGCGACTGCGTCAGTAACCCCACCCAGTGCAACGGCATGAAAATCGCGTACACCCCGGCAAACGTCATCCAGAAGTGCAATTTTCCCAACCCCTCGTTCAGCCGGCAGCCAAAAAGCTTCGGAAACCAGAAAAAAAGTGCCGCCAATATGGCGAAAGTCGCGGCAACGCCCATGACCAGGTGGAAGTGGCCGATGACAAACTCCTCGCTGACCGCGGCGCGCGCCAGGTCATGCCGCGCCAGGAACATTCCGGAAAATCCGCCGGCGATGAACAGCGAGATAAACCCGATCGTGAACAGCATCGCGGTGTTGAGCTGCACGCGGCCGTTCCACAGCGTCCCTAGCCAACTGGCCAACAGAAACGCCGCGGGAATCCCCAGGGAAGCCGCCAGCACCGAAAAAACCAGAGGCGCGTAGGGATTCAGCCCGGTCGCAAACATGTGATAGCCCCACACGCAAAATCCCACCAGTCCCACCCCGCAGAGGGCGAGCACCACCAGGCGCTCCTTCCACACGGGCTTGCGCGCAAACGTCGCGATCAGGTGCGTCACAATGCCAAAGCACGGCAGCATCGCCACGTACACTTCCGCTTGCGCAAAGTACCAGAAGAGCCGCTGCCAGAGGATGGGCAGGCTCCCTTGCCGCACCAAATTCTGCGGCTGCGCTGCCAGGAAGGAGGCGGTGCTGAAAAAATTCGATCCGAGCAGGCGGTCCGAAAGAACAGCGGAGCATCCCGCCAGCAAGACGCTGAAAATCAGCATGCTCAAGATCGCGTTGACGAACCACGCCCACACGGTCACCGGCATGCGCGGCAAGGTCATGCCCTTCGCGCGCATGTCAATCGTCGTGGTGGCAAAGTTCAGTGCGCTGAATAGCGCGGCCAACGAAAAAAGAGCGGCGCTGGCAAGCCACAGGTTGATCCCGTTTGCGAGTGGCAAGAAAAATGAGCCGGTCATTCCCGCCAAAGAGACCACCGTCATCCACAACGAGAGCCGGTTCAGCGACGGAAACGCCATCTCCTCCGCGCCAATCTGCAGGGGCAGAAGGTAATTTCCGAAGCCCAACTGCGGCGCCGCCGTCAGCACAAAAAAGACCATCAGCGAGCCGTGCAGCAGCCGCATGGCCGCAAAGCGCTCCGGGGTGCTTTCCATGGATGCAAGAAAAGGTATGGCGCGATCCGGCCAGGTGGCGTGCAACCTCAATAATGCCGAAAGCACCATGCCCACCAGCACGCTGGCCAGCGCCAGCCACAGGTATTGCAAGCCAATGGTTTTGTGGTGAGTGGAAAACAAGCGGGAGAGCACGCCCGAGCCGGAAGATGGAGAGGCGTTGCCGCCGTCGTCGTGAGTGACCATTCTCAAATCAAATTCGCTTGCTGCGGTGCCCTCAACCAGCTTCGTATCTTACCGCCTGCCCCGCAAATTGCAAGAAAGCCGGGATGCCAGCCGCGGGGAAGTTTCCGGTAAAATAGCTTGATCAGGCACAGCCCTGGGGGCAGAGACGTTCTGCAATCTCGGTTGCACGAGCACTCTGCCTCTTGCGCTTTACTACAACTTTGGATAAATGAAGGTTATGCAAATCAATAATCTGTTGAGAACTATCCTTGCTCTGTTAGCCGTTTCACCGTGCATCCCTTCAGTGGTTATGCCGCAGGCCAACTCGGCTTCCTCTGCGACGCCTACGACAGCTGCTACCAGGTATTCTGACACGACCGACGGCTTGCAGCGACTTCTTCAAGATACATTGGCGGCGGCCAAAAGCGGTGACAGAGAAAAGGTGGCTGCCTTTGTGAAAGACATGGAGATTCCTGATTGCGATGCATGGCTCCACAAAATGTACGAGTCCGACAAAGCAGATAGCTGGATGGGTTTGTGTGACGCGAAGGTCCTTGCTCCAAGAGAACAATGGATGCAGGAACTGTTTATGCGCCTGGCAAAGGAGGAAGGGGAGGTCCTCACTCGCAAAGTGAACGACAATCCAGAACCCGGGCATGGGTTGGAATGGGGCTGGCTGGGTTCAATCCGCCAACCGCTTGATATTTATTTCGCAAACTGGAAGCTATCAAATGCTCCCAGTGACTACGAGCGCGACCCGATTGGTTATTTCATGTTCATCGATGGCGGTTTTCGGTGGGAAAGTACAATCGTAACCTTAAAGCCTTCAGAGACCAAACATGCCAAGATAGTTGTACAGAAACTTATCAGGAAAGTTGCCCCTGTCTATCCACCGGAAGCAGCCTCAAGGGGCATCAGTGGGACGGTGCGTGTTCATTTTGTCATAGGTGAAGACGGAATTGTTTACAACGCCCATGCGATTTCTGGCGAGGGTCTTTCGGAGGACCCCTTGCTCAGAAAAGCTGCGGAAGAAGCTGTACTTCAATGGCGCTATGAACCAGCTACACTCGTCGGCAAACCCATCCAAATCGATGCGACAGCAGATGTCATCTTCTCTCAGAAGAATTGACTCACCAACTCCCGATGGAGCGCATAACCGGTGATTGATCCAGCTCTTCTTTTGCCGAGGGCGCGGCCTCGCCCGCTCTAGAATATGACGAAAAGGGGCGAGGGATTATGGCGAACGACAAGTGGGCGAATCCGCAGAAGATGTGGGACGAGCGCTTCGGGCGGGCGGAGCCTGTTTACGGCGAACAGCCTAACGCTTATTTGCGCGCGCAAGCTCACCGCCTAACTCCCGGCGGCAGGGTTCTTGTTCCCGGCGACGGCTATGGCCGCAACGGCATTTGGCTCGCCAGGGAGGGCTTCCAGGTCACCACCGTTGATCTTTCTCCCATCGGCGTAGAGCGCGCCCGCAAATCGGCGCAAGCGGCCGGACTGGCAATGTCCATCGAAGAGGCCGACCTTGCCACATGGAATTGGCCGCTTGGCGAGTTTGACGCTGTTGCCTGCATCTTTCTGCATCTCCCACCCGACCTTCGCCCGCAAATTCATGGAAAGATGTTAGCCGCCCTCAAACCAAGCGGAGTGCTGATCATCGAAGCCTTCACTCCCGCGCAACTCCAGCATTCCTCCGGTGGACCGAAACAACTGGAGCTGCTCTACACCGCAGAAATTCTGCGAGAGGATTTTGCGGCGGCCGACGCGCTGGAATTGCTCGAGGTGGACATCGATTTAGATGAGGGCCGCATGCACCGAGGCCGCGCCGCCGTGGTCCACGGCGTTTTCCGGAAACCGTGAGGCCGAGGCTCTCTACTGAAACTGCTTCTGGAAATTGGCGAACTGCTGGCGCAGGTCTCGAGTTCCCTTCGCAGTTCGATCACTTCCTCTTCCAGCACCTTGATTCGCTCTCCATCCACCGATAAGAGACTTCGCGCCACCGGCCCCGCCACTTCAGCCAGGTCCGCTCCCGCCCCGCTCAACGTGGCGGGAGCACTGGCGGGCAGGGCGTCGCCGCAAAGCAGGTGCATGTAGCGCGATTCCTTTGTGCCCGGCTGCCGGGGCAGCACCTTCGCCATCGGCGGCTCGCGGCGCATCAGGAGATTCAGCGCGGCATGCACGGCATCCAGATCCTCAAATGCGTAGAGCCGTTCGCATCGCGTGCGCAACTCCCCCGGCGTCTGCGGCCCGCGCAGCAGCAGCACGCACAGCACCGCGATCTCATGGCGGTGAAAATTGTATAGCTCATTCAGCCGGTGCTCGAACTTCGCCACACGCGAATCGCCGCTGGCGGAACGCACCAGCGCCTGATCGGAAAGCGAGCGTAATGCCTGCCGCACCGCTACTTCCTCCAGCGTCATCACCGGCTCGCGATTCGATTTCTGATTGCACGCGTTCAGCAGCGCGTTGAGCGAGAGCGGGTAATACTCCGGGGTGGTGATTTCTTTCTCGGCGAGTGCGCCGAGCACGCGCGCTTCAACTTCCGACAGTTGCAGGGCCATGCCAAAATGATAGCAGACCATCTGGCAAGGCGAGGCAGGAGCATGCTCCGGCGGATCGTTTTATGTGCGGGAAAGGGCTTTACGCTGGCGTGGTCACGGGCGTCCGCGGTGTTTTTGCCGCCGCCTTGTGCTCGTATAGATGGCGGTCCGCTTCTTCAATCAATTCGTCGAACTGATCGCCGGGCTCATACGCTTTCCAGCCTACGGAGAAGGTAATGAGCAGGACTTTCCCTTGGAACTCGATCTGCAAGCCGTCAAGCCGCGAAAGAATCAACGACAACTGGTTCACTTCGCAATCCAGCAACAGGAGAATGAACTCGTCCCCGCCCCAGCGCGCCGCCAGGTCCGAACCGCGCGTGGACCGGCTCAAGTATTTGGCAAATTCCTTGAGCACGTGATCTCCCGCCAGGTGGCCGTGCTCATCGTTGATTTGCTTGAAATCGTTCAGGTCCACCAGCACAACGATCAGGGACAATCCACGGCGTTCCGACCGCGCAATCTCTGAGCGCAGCCGCTGCTCGGCGAAGCGCCGGTTGTAAAGGCCTGTCAGAGGATCAAACATCGCCAGCCGCCGGAAGACCTCCGCTTGGATTTGCTGCTCGGCCAGGGCGCGCTGAATTTTGCGCATGCGAAGATGCTGGTAGATCATTTGGCACGTGAATATCAAGACGAGCAGCACCAGGGCGCGCAGCGCGAGTTTCAGATCCAGACCGAGAAACGCCTTCTCGCCCTTCAGGTAAAGGGACACGGTAAGAGAAACGATCGCGGCGGTCAGGCTGAGGATAATGATGGCCGCGTTGCTCCAGACCCACAGGTCGCGCCGCTCCAGCTTGCGCAGGTTCGCTTGAATGTCGGCGACGCCATAGTCCGGTTCGCCTTGGAACAGAGGCGTGGAATTAGTGTTCATCGCTCAGTCCATCACAAGATTGACGTGCTTCATCTTGAAACTAGCCCGCCCTCCGCCAAGCGTCAAGCACACTGGCCAACCCTGCGACCCGGTAGTAACGCCACCGAAACGCCGGCGTCGGGCAACGGAAGCGAACCATGCCTGGAGCCTGGATTTTGTGCCAGATCAATTGACAGATAGGCAGAGGACAAAGAAAACGAACAAGACCACTCTCGGGAGTGGATGGAGAAGTGTTTTCAAAATGGATTTGACAGAGCCAAAATTGTCAGAGATGTCCGGTCTTCGCGCCTTTATCGGGCAGAACGCGCGAACTGACTCTATTCTTGCTTGCCAAGCCCCAGAGCTAAGAAGTGTTCCTTGCTCTCTGGATACCTTTGCAGCACTATGCTTGAAATGGGCGGGTTCGCACGGGCTCGTGTAGCGGACCGCAGCCGGGGCGGCCGCAGGAAGGGACGACGATGCGCGCTAGCCGGAACCGGCTGGCGAACGTGGCTACGATCACGTTGGCCGCCGGCGTCAATTTTCTGGTGAATGATGTCTGGACCTTCCGTCCAGTGCAGGTGATCGCCCGCTCGCGGGATCCGGAGGGTGCCTTGGCTCCTGCTGCCCGCAGCCCAGTGTCTGCCAGCCAAGAGAAATCTGGGGGATGCCGCCGCCTCCGGGTCTGGTACGGACTTTGCCTTCTGCTCGCCGTGGCCACCTATTTCTACGGCCTGGACAGTCTGCACATTCCCAGGAACGGCGACGAATACATTTACGCGCACATTACGCGTCTCACGGCGGACAGCGGTCATCTTCTGCCCCTCCAGTCGCAGTTGCACGAGATGCGCAACACGAAGCCGCCGCTTCTGTTCTGGCAAGGGATCGCCTCCACGCAGTGGGGGAGGGACTGGCGCCTGTGGTCCCTGCGGTATCCGAGCGTCATCTATACCCTGCTCACGGCGGTGCTGGTGTTCCTGCTGGGGTGGAGGGTGTCGGGCGGGTTGGAGACTGGCGGCGTGGCGTGTCTGACCTTCCTCTCTTTCTACAGCACTTACCGGTACGGGCGCCCCTTTCTGACCGACGCGCCGGAAACCTTCTGGATCTTCCTGCCGTTCTTTGCCCTGCTCTTCTGGTGGCCAGCCGCATTCGAGTCGCGCGTCCGCGTTCCCCTCTTGCTGGGCGTGGGACTCGGCGTTGGTTTCCTCTACAAGTCGTTCGCGCTTGCCGTTCCAGTAATCCTAGCCCTGTCCTGGTGGTACTTGCATCATCGCGGGTACCGCATGGGGACGTTTCTGACCAAAGATGCTGGGAAGATCGCCGTCATGGCGACGGTCTCCCTCGCCGTGTTTAGCGTGTGGTTTCTGCTGGATCCGAACCCGATAGCGATCGTGCGGGAATTCGCCTTCGGAGAGAATCTCGGGAAGTTCGATTCGGGGGGCGTAGGCTACCTGACGAAGCTCCTCTGGGGAGGATCGAGCGTCTGGGCGCTGGCACTGGGCTATCCGGTCAATGCCGGCTTGCTGGCGTTCCCGGTGGTGGCGCTGTGTTGGGTCGCCTACAAACAGCGGCACCGATTGGAGGGAGCGGAGAAACTGCTTTGGTTCTGGGTCGTCACCCTGTTTCTGGTTTTCTGCATTCCCAGCGTGCGGTCGAGCCGGTATCTGCTGCCGGCCATGCCGGCGCTGGCGGTCTTGTGTGCCCTCAACTGGGACCGCATCAGCCGCAAAGCGTTTGTCGCGAGCCTGCTTGCCGCGTGGACCGCCATTGCCACGATGGCCTATCTGTCCCTGCGCCTGCAATTCAGCTTGGCAGGTGTACGAGTGTATCCGGTGGCCTACTGGCTGCTTCTGGGAATCACTGCAGCTCTCCTACTCCTGGCACTGTTCGTGCCCGAGTTTACGCGACCCGCCGTCCCCTGCGCAGCGCTGCTGGTGTGCCTGTCCCTGGCAGCATTTCTCCGTCCGCTGGATGGCCCTCTCGGCCGCTACAGCGCTGACGCTCAGCAGTACGTCAGGGGCAAGCAGGTCTGGGTGCCCTGTGACTTCAGAGCTGTTGACGAAGGCTATCGCTTCCTCCTGCCAGAAGCCGACATCCATGGGTATCGTGAAGACCGGAGCGCGACCATCGACGGGCTGGGCACACGGTATCCGCGGTTCGTCATCCGGCTGCCACTCGCCGTGACTGGAACAAGCGGCCTTCCTCTGATCGGCCAACGTCTGGAGCTGCGCAGCCGCCTTAGCTCCCGCGAACTCTTGGACATGCTTCGCGGAAAAGTATTCGATCAGCTTTTCGTCCGAGAGATACTGGTCGAAGTCCCTGGCGCGCGCGCGGTGGCCCTCCCCTCGGATGAGGGCTGCCGCTGAACGTGTACGCGTTTGCGTGACTACTTGCGAAGTCCGGTACCTCGCCAAAATTCCACGCGTAACGAAAAATGCCATTAAGAAAACGGCGAATCACCAGCGGAAGCAATCCCGTTGCAAGCGGAATTGAGCTTTATTGGGAAGACAACGACTTCTGCGGAATTACTGTGATTTGAAAAAGAGATGGTGCGGTCGAGTGGATTCGAACCACCACGGTATTGCTACCGCCAGCCCCTCAAGCTGGTGCGTCTGCCAGTTCCGCCACGACCGCACAGAGAATGAGACTTTATTGTAGCCGCGCCAGTCAAAAGCGGCAAGGCACGGAGGAAAGTTGCGGCCGCATCACTTTGTGGAGTGCGGGAACCGGGCTGCCGCACTCCAAAAAAACTACGGCTTCGCGGGAGTCGATGGTTGCGGCGCCGAAGACTGCGGTGTCACAGGCTGCTGCCTCGCTGGCGCCGGTGTCACAGGAGCCGGCGTCGCCGCCTTGGGCACGGGCTTCGAGTACTTCTCCAGGATTGAGCCACCCTGGCTCTGCCCCACACCCTGATCCACGCGCACCACCATGGTCATCGCGCAGACCATGAACATGATCGCGCACCATGTTGTGGCCTGCGATAGCACGGACGCCGCCCCGCGCGGGCCAAAGGCCGTCTGGCTGCCCGCCCCGCCGAACGCTCCGGCCAGGTCCGCCGCCTTGCCGCTTTGCAACAGCACGACAATGATCAACACCAGGCAGTTCAGTACAAAGAACGGTTTCAGGATATAACCGCCCCACGGGAAGTGAAACCCGGCGGCGATGATCCCAAAACCGATCAGCAATGCAATTGCCCATTTCATCCAAGCTGGCATTCCGCGCACCTCAATCCATTAAACGTCGCTTCTTTAGGAGGCCGGGGCTTCAGCCCCGGCGTAAAGCCCTTATGCCCAATGGGCTTTAGCCCCTGAAGAAGATCTTTCCGGCATTTTCCCGCTGCCTCTCAAGGCGGCCTCAACCCAGTTCTTACCGAGGCCAGTCCTTCACCAGGCTTGCAAACGACTTCGGGTCCAGGCTCGCTCCACCCACAAGCGCGCCGTCGAGTTCCTCCTGCGCCATCAACCCCTGAATGTTGTCAGGCTTGACGCTCCCGCCGTACAGAATCCGCAACGCGGAAGCATGGCTGGCAGTGAACTTCTCCGCTGCACACTGGCGCACGAACTTGTGAACCGCCCCAGCGATCTCCGGCGTCGCCGTGCGGCCGGTGCCAATGGCCCAGACCGGCTCGTAAGCTACCAGAATACGGGAGAATTCCTCGGGGGTCAACGCGCCCACGCTGCCCTGAAACTGGCTCTGGCAGACCTGCTCGGTACGGCCGGCCTCGCGGTCGGCAAGCATTTCGCCGATGCACACGATGGGCGTAAGTCCAGCAGCTAGAGCGGCTTTGGTCTTCTTGAAGACGGTTTCGTTGGTCTCGCCGAAGAACTGGCGCCGCTCGGAGTGGCCAATGATGGCGTAGCGGCACCCCGCTTCCACAAGCATGCCCGTGGAAACCTGCCCGGTGTAGGCGCCTTCTTTCTCCCAGTACACGTCCTGCGCGGAGATGCCAATCTGGGTGCCTTTGGTGGCCTCCACCGCGGCGGGAATATTCGTAAAGGGCGGCGCGACGACGATGTCGCAGTCTTTCACGCCCGCAACCAGCGGAAGGAACGCGGCAAAAAACGCGCGCGTCTCCTCCTGATTCTTGTACATCTTCCAGTTGCCGGCGATTACCCGGCGGCGTTTTGCGGTGCTCATTTGTTGGTCAATGCCTCCACGCCGGGCAGCTTGCGCCCGCCGAGAAATTCCAGCGAGGCGCCGCCTCCGGTTGAAATGTGTGAAATCTGTTTTGCGACTCCAGACTGATGCACGGCGGCCACGGAATCGCCCCCGCCAATAATGGAGATTGCGCCGCCCGTTGTGGCAGCAGCCACGGCCTTGGCGATTTCCAGGGTGCCCTTGGCGAACGCAGGCATTTCAAACACGCCCATTGGGCCGTTCCACACGATGGTCTCGGACTTCGCGATTTCCGCCTTGTACGCCGCGATCGTTTTTGGGCCGATGTCCAGCCCCATCTGGTCCGCGGGCATAGCGGAAACATCCACGATTGTTGCCGGAGAGTCGGCCTTGAATTCCGGCGCGATCACGCTGTCGCTGGGCAGCAGGAACTTGAAGTTTTTCTGCTTGGCGTCGGCAAGGATCTTCTTCGCCAGCTCAATCTTGTCCTCTTCCACCAGTGACTTGCCGATGGGCAATCCCTTCGCCTTCAAGAAGGTGTAGGCCATGCCGCCGCCGATGAGCATGGCGTCGGCAATCTTCATCAGGTTCTCGACCACTTCGATTTTGTCGCTGACCTTGGCCCCGCCCAGAATCGCGGTAAACGGCCGCGTCGGATTGCTGACGGCCTTGCCGATGTAGGCAATTTCCTTCTCCATCAGCAGCCCCGCCGCCGCCTGCTTTACGAATTTCGTGATGCCCACGACGGAAGCGTGCGCCCGGTGCGCCGAGCCGAAAGCATCCAAGACGAATACACCGTCGCAGAGCGCCGCCAGTTGTTTGGAGAAGGCCTCATCGTTCTTCTCTTCCTCGGGATGGAAGCGCACGTTCTCCAGCACCAGAACATCGCCATCCTTCAGCGCCTTGCTCTTCGCTTCGGCTTCCGCGCCGACGCAATCGCTTGCGAAGGCCACGGGCTTGCCCAGAAGTTCTTCCAGCTTTTTGGCCGCCGGCTTCAGAGAATACTTCGGGTCCGGCCCGCCTTTCGGGCGCCCCAGGTGGGACGCCAGCACCAGCCGGCCGCCCTTTTGAATGGCCATGCGCAATGTGGGCAGCGTCTCCCGGATCCGGGTATCGTCGGTGACGACGCCGTCCTTTAGCGGTACGTTGAAATCCACGCGAATAAACACACGCTTGCCGCGGAGATCGAGGTCTTGAATCGTCAGTTTGTTCATGGTGAATTCACTTTCTGTAAGCAATTGTCAGAAATCAACGAACGGATATCAGAAATCAGCGATCGGATATCAGGAACCAGTTTTGGGCTCGGACCAACTCTCAAATTCGTCATTCCGAGGGCCGCATTTGCCCGAGGAATCCCTCTTCGCCTGCTGCTCCACAAGAGAGATTCCTCGCTTCGCTCGGAATGACGGGCAGTTCTTAGAACCTCGAAGCAAGCAGCTTGATCAGGTCGCGCACACGGCAGGAGTAGGCCCACTCGTTGTCGTACCAGGCCAACACCTTGATGCACTTATCGCCGACAACCTTGGTGTAGCCCGCGTCCACGATGGACGAATTGGGATTGCCGCGGAAGTCGATGGAGACCAGCTCTTCTTCCGTATAGGCAAGAATGCCTTTCATCGGGCCTTCTGCCGCCGCCTTCAGCGCCGCATTCACGCTCTCCTTCGTCGCCGGCTTCTCCACAAATACGGTCAGGTCCACCACGCTCACATTCGGCGTGGGCACGCGCATGGAGTAGCCGTCAATCTTGCCGTCCAATGCCGGAATGACCAACTTCAGCGCCTTCGCCGCTCCCGTCGTGCTGGGAATCATGCTCAAAGCCGCTGCGCGCGCGCGCCGCAAATCTTTGTGCGGCAAATCCAGCAGGCGCTGGTCGTTCGTATAAGAGTGGATCGTGGTCATCGTGCCGCAGATGATCTTGAAAGTGTCCTGCAGGACCTTCGCGACTGGGGCGAGGCAGTTTGTGGTGCAAGAGGCGTTCGAAACCACATGGTGCTTCGCCGGGTCATAAGTCTTGTCGTTCACTCCCAGCACAAACGTGGCATCCGGGTCCGTGGCAGGCGCCGTAATAATGACCTTCTTCACGGGGCCGCGGATGTGCTTGCGGGCATCCGCACCCTTGGTGAACAAACCCGTTGACTCGACCACAATCTGCGCGCCGACGCTGGCCCAATCGATTTCCGCGGGATCCTTGGTCTTGAACACTTTGAAGCTCTTGCCTTCCACGCTGATGGAGTCGTCCGTGTGGGTGATGGTGTGCGGAAGGTTTCCAAGGACCGAGTCGTACTTCAAGAGGTGCGCGAGGGTCTTGGCATCCGTGATGTCGTTCACGGCTACGAACTGAATGTCCTTGTCATCCAGCGCTGTGCGCACAATATTGCGACCGATGCGGCCGAAGCCGTTGATTCCAACCTTAATAGGCATGCTTCCTCCGGTGGGGGGTAGATTGCGGCGACCAAGCGAGTGCGAACGCCGCCGTGTGTAGAACAGAAAATGCTAGGAGGAGTGTAAGGAAAAGTCAACGCGAACCGAAGTGTCCTGGGTCACAAACAATCTGCCACGGCCTCTGGCATCCTGGCTTGATTGATTCTTGTAGCCGCTCTCTGCTCGGGATTGTCCTGTACCAAAATGCAGCGCGATTCGCGGATTCGGCCTCTTTGCTCAGCCTCTCACTCCACGCCTAAGCCCTTTTCCAGCTACCATTGTAGCGCATCGCCCCACCCTATGCCGCCTCTATTGCCGCCACTCGCCATTCTCTCGCCGACGGGCCAGCGGGGTTGGCTCAGCACCGCATTGCTTGCCGCCGTCGCTTCTGCGGGTGCCCCAGGTTCGGTGTTTGAACCTGGGTCTCGGGGTCGCTCCAATTCGCCGTTTCTTCACTCCTCGTCGTCGTGTGTGGGGTGCCCCAGGTTCGATTTTTTACCTGGGTCTTGGGTTTGCGGGTGCCCCAGGTTCGATTTTTTACCTGGGTCTTGGGGTCGCTCTAATTCACCGTTTCTTCACTCCCCGAGATCAATCGAAACCAGTCCCGCTTCCTCCTTCATGTAGAACGACCAACTGCTCCACGGCCAGTCTCTCGGATGTTCCACCAATCCTCGAACCACTGGATTCGCGTGCATGTAATTCAGCTTCTCTTTCTTCTTACCAATTGTGTGGACATTGAAATCGTAAAACCGTGGCAGCCAGAACGCCTTCGGCGGGACTCCCTCCTCTTCAAGCGGTAATTGGGACTGCTCCGCGTTGTCAACTCCTCTCGGCTTGCGCATTCTCAGCGCCACCCGCCAACTTCAACTTCTGTAGCACCGTCGACGGCGTTCCTTTCAGCGGTTCACTCATCAAAAGATGCACGTGCTCTGGCATCACTACATAACCAATGAGTTGAAATCCCATCTCATTACGAACTTTCTCCAACTCATGCACAAACACGTTGCGCGCACGCTTCGTCCCCAACAACGGCAAGCGTTGATAACAACTGAATGTCACAAAGTGCAGATCACCTTTGCCGTAATGGCGTTTCAATCCGCTGGGCATTCGGAAACCCCAAGACCCAGGTAAAAAACCAAACCTGGGGCACCCCGTCTCTCTATACTTCCGCGAGAATTGCCATAGTGATATCCTCTCCGCATGCACCACGTCAACCAATTCCAAAACGATTCTGGGCCACCGGCCACTCTTCTTCGAATGCGCTAAGACTTTTTCTGCGGGACCTTGGCACCTTTTTTGCGTGCCTCTGACAGGCCTATGGCAATCGCTTGTTTCCGGCTGGTCACTTTGCCTCCTTTACCTCCCTTGCCCGAGCGAAGTGTCCCGCGCTTTTCTCGGTGCATGGCGCTCTTCACGCTTTTGCCAGCAGCCTTCCCGTATCTTGCCATCGCATTCCTCGTTCTAAACGTTGCGGGTCCATTCAGGAGGACTTAGCCTTTGCTTTTGCCGACTCGCCTGAACTGTAGGACCGCGTAAACTCATCGACCTGCTTCTCCGCGGCGTCCTTCGCAATTCCATAGCGTTCCTGAATCTTGCCTACAAGCTGCTCCTTTTTGCCATTTATCGCAGTCAAGTCGTTGTCAGTCAGCTTTCCCCACTTCTCTTTTACTTTGCCCATCGATTGCTTCCACTTGCCTTCGATTTCGTCCCAGTTCATCTCGAACCTCCTCTGGATAGAATGGCCGACGCGTATTCCCTTTTACAGTCAGGGATACCCTCGCCAATCCTCCAATAAAGTTCCGTCTGTCCATCCCGTTAGGGCTCATGCCCTGATATGAGCTCGGAACCCGGGTCATCGTAGTGCGATTCACAATGCCGCTTCTGTTCAACATTGCACACTTCCAAAAGCAAAGAAGAACAGCCATATTGTGTATGAATACTCTGCAAACTCGGGCTGATTGGATGACTGCGTCGGCTCCTATTCCCAAGTAGACTTGGTAGCTGTTAGACGACCAAGGCTCGGAAAAAGGAGCCGAGCAATGTTAATTATAGGTTGTGATTTTCACACACGGCAGGTGGCCAATAGATTATCGGGAGGGGAAGTTTTGGGTGCCACACCCTTTGGGTTTGGTTCATAAAGGGTGCGGTTTTTGACTTCTCTTTTTACCGCGCCCGCTCTCTTCCCCCGGCTGTTTCCCACCATTCTCCTCATACCAGTTTCAAAACTAGTACTCTATAAATAACCTGCCTATTTCCCCTGTGTTGGAGGGCGGATCTGTCTTATTGCGGGTACTGCTTGATGGCCGTGACGCGTTCGCCCGTAAAGCGCACGAAAACAGTTTTGTCCGGGGGATGCCCGTAGATCCAATCTTCCGTGTCGTTGCCATTGGCATCGCGCTCGCGCACTTTGCGGTCTGGCCTGCCGATGGCCGCCACAACTTCCTCGCGGTCCATGCCCAGCATCGCATGGCGCTCCGTGATGGCCTTCTTCATTTCCGGCGGAAGCGTATCAATCCAATGCACCGCGGCGGAGCGTTCCCTGGAAAAATCCAGGAACGGTCCAAGAATTTGCTTCAACTGGTCGGGAGTGAGATCCGGCACCGCATTGGGGAATTGCACATAGATCGTGCCGCCCATCCCTGGCTGGATGCCCGGCGGTCCCTGCTCCTGAGTCGTGCTGGCGGGCTGCCCCACGGGCCCCGGTGAGCCACCCATGCCGATTTGAATGCGGTCGCGCCAATGCTTCTTGGGGCGACCCCCGCCATTGATGTCCACCACGATGGTGTGTTCGCGAAACTCGAGATTGGTGATTTGGGCGTTGTCTCCGGTGTTCACCGCCGCGCCGTGCCTGGCTACGGCATGATCCAGATTCTCTTGGTTGACGGGCTTATCGGTATAGAGGATAAAACCCTCTTTGCCGCCCGGCACCGGCTTGCGCGCTTTCGCAAATTCGCCGGAGACGTAGCGAATCAGGGCCAGTTTCGAGGTTTCCTGAAGCGTGGTGCTTTTCTTCCCGGAAGCGGGCGCGCTCTGCGTCTGCTCCTGCCCAGCGCCGCTCATAACCAGGGGCAATAGGGGAATGCTCTCGCCCGGTGGAAAGCTCTCCGGGGCAGCATGCGGCTCGCTCCGCAGGGACATCACCTTGGGCACGTCCGCATCGGCGAATAACAGCAGCGCAATCGTAATGGCCAGAAGGTAGTGCATGGCTTCAGGGATCGTGCCACCCGCCAGGGTGCTCTCTCCCTATTTTATGATGCAGAAAGCCGATTGAATAGCAGCAGATTTGCAAAACTACTGCGATACCACGGTGACCCCTTGCCGGTCAATCTGCATCGGCAATAGCTCGCCGCCGGACTCCTCCACCGCGTATTCCACGCGTTCCCGCGCGTCCGGCTCAATCAACAGCACAATACACCCGCCGCCGCCCGCGCCGCACACCTTCCCCGCCAGCGCGCCTTTGCGCCGGGAGTTCTCTATGATCCGGTCGATGGTCTTGGTGGAAATCGTGGGCAGGTTCCTGCGGCGGAAGGTCCACTCGTCATGCATCAGCCTCCCCGTCTCTCTCCAGTTGCCCGATTCCAGCGCCCCGCGCATCTCTTGCGCGATTTGCGAAATGCGCTCCAGATTATTCACCACCGACTTCTTATTATCAATGTGGGCCTTGAATACGCCCCAATTGTTGATGGCCGATTGCCGCGGCTTTCCGGTGTAACACACCACCAGGCGGCGTTCGAGTTCGTCCAGATTCACATTGAGCTCGATGCGGCGCTCGCCTCCGGGGATCAATTCAATGGCCGCCGCGCCACCGAACGCCGGCGGGTAGTGATCCTGCATGCCTGTGGGGATGTGGATGACGATGGCTTCCGCGTCGCGGCTGATGTGGATCCAGTCCACCTTACTGCGGCCCGCTCCCGTGAAGCGGTCCAGCGCCGCGCAAATGGACACCGCCATGGCGCTTGATCCGCCGATGCCCGCGCCGGCCGGCGCCTCCGAATTCGTCGTCAGGGTGAATCCGCCTTCCGGTCGAAAGAACTTCACGATCTCCGCTAGCAATGGCAAGCGGAAGCGTTTCGCGCGCGCCAGCTTTGCAAACGACGCAAAGCTTTCCGCGCGCTTGGTGTCCAGCGATACCAGCTTGATGCTTTCATCCCCCGCCGCGTGCGTCTTAATCACGCAATGCGCGTAACGCGAAATCGCCGCGTTCAGCGTCACCGCTCCGGGATGAAACAGGTACAGCGGCCAGATGTCCAGCGTGCTCCCGGCCAGGTCTACGCGTGTTGGAGCCTTCGATTCGATGAGCATGTGCGTCCTGAAAAACAGAGATGGATTGCCTATGACGTATGAGGCGAGTTTATCTTAAGCCGCGCCATTTGCCGCGCCACGGATGCGCGGCATAATCACCGGGCCCGCTTCCTTTCGGGCCTGCGCCGGATTCGGCTCAAAACACCGGCGGCAGCGCGCTTCGTACATCTCAGTGGCCCCCACCACGATCAATTCTTCGCTATCCACCAGCCGCTGCGTGTGCACCGCCGGATTCCCGCAGCGCACGCAAATGGCCAGCAGCTTGGTGATCTCCTCCGCCACCGCCAGCAGCCGCGGCATGGGTTCAAAGGGGCGGCCGCGATAGTCCGTATCCAACCCCGCCACGATCACGCGCTTCCCAAGGTTCGCCAGCTTCGTGCACACCTCTACTACCTCATCGCCCAGGAACTGCGCCTCATCAATGCCCACAACTTCCGTGCGCGGCTGCAGTTTCTCCAGGATCTCCGAGGCTTTGCTCACATTGTCGGACGGTATACCCAGTCCGGAATGGGAGACGATTTCGTTCGCGGTATAGCGCGAGTCGATCGCCGGCTTGAAAATCTGCACGCGCTGCCGCGCGATCTCCGCGCGCCGCAATCGCCGGATCAGCTCTTCGCTCTTTCCAGAGAACATCGGTCCCACCACGACTTCGATCCAGCCCATGTTGCCTTTCACAATGTCCACGTCGTTTCTCCTCACTCGCCGGCCCAGGGCCACGCGTTCCGCGGCTTTATAATCCGGCCGCGGACGCCTTCCCGTACATCTTCTGATTGTAGAATGGCGCGAACGCCGCCACCACTGCCACTCGAAACGCTTCTTGCCGGGAGATCAGGTCTCCCGACAGTACGCCCCAGGCCCCTTGCGCGTCGCGAATCCCCACCGCTCCCGCGAAACGGTCGATCGCCTCGGATAGCTCCCTGCCGTTCGAGAGCACGTCCTCGGCCAGCGCCTCGGGTAGTTCAATGCTTCCCGAGCATCCAAAATGCCCTCGCCGTCCATCGGTCACGTACGCCCAACTCTCCAGCAGAACACATCGCCGGCCATTCTCCACGGCTACATCCAGCCCGCCCTCGAGGCCCACACAATAGTCCGCGGACTCACCACTGGCCCTCAGTCGCTCCACGAGGGCTTCCGCCCTTTGCCGTGCCCCGCGCATCAACTCCTCCCGCGAAGCGGGGGTATGCCCGACCCCACTCTCCACTTCATAGCCTTGGATCTCCAGGGCCATCTTCGGGGCGATCATTTCTTTGAAGAGTGCGGCAGCTTCCCGGACGGCATTCAGTTTTGGCCGCCGGGTGCTCCCGACAGCGATGCGGCAGACAGTCATCGAGTGCAGGATCCAATTGCGGGCATCATAGCGGGAATTCGCAAAAATGTTCAGCGGGATTTTTCGGAAGGCTGAGGAAATTTCTGGAAGGAATGGAGCGGCCTATGAGAATCGAACTCACGCCTGAACCTTGGCAAGGTTCCGTACTACCATTATACTAAGGCCGCTCGACCTCTTATTTTATAGCACGCAAGCACACCAAAAACCAAGTCGAAGCAATGCATCTGCTGCAGTTGCCGAGCCGCCTCAGGATACTTGGCTGACGCGCGCGGATTTGACCACGGGCGAGCGCCGCTGGCGTTCGGCGAATCGCGTGGCCTTGTCCTTGTCGGTATAAACGCGGCCAAAATTATCGCCATCCGCGTAGTTGACGGTTACCAAATAATGGTGATGCCGGCGCCGGCGATCCTTGCCAAACTCTGATTTTTCGTCGCGCACGGACTTTCTGGGTAGTTTTGATGCTTTTTTAGCCACGTGAAAATCCTCGAAGTTAGAAAACTCTTAAGCATCACTATCGCAAGAAAACTCCGTCCGCGCAAGTAGTATACAAGCTAGTTACCCTTTCTTCATGAGTTGACCGAAGAGGACAGTCGAAACCGAAACCCGCAATTGACCCGCTGCGGACAGAAGTGCGAGCCGAATCCCACCTGCAACATGGGAAAGTGGACCTTGCTAGCCTCGCCTCTCTTGCTTTGCCGCAGGCTGGCCAGCCAACACGGCTGCCAATATGGCCGCTGCCGTCGGTACCACCAGCAAGCGCCAGGTTCCTGTTCCCTACCCGAACCCTAAACCCTTGTATCTAATAGGAGTGAAGCGCGTAACTCTGGCGCCTCAGCGGCCCAATAGCTCGCAGCGTTGCTGTCATGAAACATTTCGCCAGATTTTACGTCTTAATGGATGAGGCTCACAGTATGCTGCTACAGCGGATGAAGGATAAACCGATGAAAAACATTCAAAAACTACCGCCCATTGTCGAAGACCTCCGGACACACGCTCCGGAACAGTTGGCGGAACTCCGTCTGTTGCTTGGCGCCGGGATAACCGGCCGCCCGGATTTGCGCCGCCCCGGTTTTTTTGAGGTTGATGGCGATTCCAGCGTCTACTACATTTTCCGCTACCCCAGCGGCCAAAAAGTCCTCTTGCTGGCAGCTTGGGAACGTCAGTCTGATCCGGTCGCCGAAATGGCCGCCTGCTCCTGCCCCGCCGCGTAACTGCGCTGCTTGATTGCTAAGGCGAGTCCCGGCAGCGGAAACGGAGAACGTAAGCTCAAGCAGGGCTCCCGCTACTCTTTTTCCAGCTTCAATGCTACGGAGTTGATGCAGTAGCGCAATCCCGTGGGCCTCGGCCCATCCTCAAACACGTGCCCCAGATGCGCGTCGCAATGGCTGCACCGCACCTCGGTGCGTGTCATCCCGTGGGAACTATCAGTTTCTTCCTCCAGCACCTCCCCATTGGCGGGCGCGAAGAAGCTCGGCCAGCCGCATCCGGAGTGGAATTTGGTCTCTGACCGAAACAGCGGCTGGCCGCAACACACGCACTTATAGGTGCCGACCGTTTCGGTTGCCTCGTACTCGCCGGTAAACGGGGGTTCCGTCCCTTTCTGACGGGTCACATAGTACTGGTTCTGCGTAAGTGATTTCTTCCACTCCGCGTCCGATTTGCGCAACTTTTCGCCCATTTCTTTTGCCCCCTAAACTGGACCGCTATTGTCCTGCCAGTATCAGATTCAGCGCAATGCCTTGACGTTTCGCGCTACTCCCCTAATCATAGAAATGGCCCCGCCCGCAGGACGATATCATGGCCGAATTGTCTGAAAAGCAGTATCCGGATAAGCGCCGCAGCCGGCGAGCCAAAATCGCCAAGCCCCTCCGCGTGCGTCCCTCCGAGCCACGCGACGAGCACTTCGAAGACATGCCTGTCAGCATCAACGCCTCCAAGGAAGGCATTTACTTTCACACCCGCCGTTCCAGCTATTACAAGGGCATGCGCGTCTTCGTCACTTTCCCCTTTAGCTCCGCCCATGACCCCATGAACTGCGAATATGTGGCCGAGGTCGTCCGCGTTGAACCCCTGCCCAACGCCAGGTTTGGCGTGGCCCTGCATCTCATCATGACGGTCAATTACAGCACTAGTACTCCGCCAGGTGCCGTCTCTCGCACCTAGCATCGAAATTTCAGATGCATCTGCCGTGATTTTTGGTTTGGCTCAGCCCTCCCCGATCGTGTATTTTCTTTTTGCAATGATTCTGCGGGCGCATCGACACCATCATCACCACGGCTTCCTGCCGCGCCCGTTGAGGTCTGTATAGCGCTTTCGTAACCATAAGCTCTTATCAGCCCGCTGGCGCGAATCGCCCCGGCGGGTTTTTTGTTTTTGGGAGGCTCTGGTGGAACTTGCCTTTGCAAAATTGGACGGGTTGATCCCCGCGGTCATTCAGGACCACGCCACGCGCGAAGTGCTGATGCTTGGCTTCTTGAATCCCGAAGCGCTCGAATGCACCCAGCGCACCGGCGAAGTCCACTTCTACAGCCGCACCCGCCAGCGCCTCTGGAAAAAAGGCGAAACCAGCGGCCACGTCCTTCGCGTCCGCCAACTCCTCTTCGATTGCGACGCCGACGCGCTCCTCATCCGTGTGGATGCCGTGGGGCCCGGCGTTTGCCACGAGGGCTACCGGAGCTGCTTCTTTCGCGAGTTGGTGCCAGACGGCACAACCCGCACCGTCGCGGAGCGCGCATTCGCGGTCGAAGATGTTTACGGCAGAAAGGGGGCGCAATGAGCGTCTTGAAATTGGGTATTCCCAAGGGCAGCTTGCAGGAGGCCACGGTCGATCTCCTGGCCCGCGCCGGCTGGAAGGTCACCCTGAGTTCCCGGAGCTATGTGCCCGCGATTGACGACGCCGAAATAGATTGCCTGCTGGTGCGCGCGCAGGAGATGGCGCGCTACGTCGAATCGGGCGCTCTGGAAGCCGGAATCACCGGCCACGATTGGGTCGTGGAAACAAATGCGGATGTCGTGGAACTCGCGGAACTTGTCTATGCCAAGCAGCGGCTGGCCCGCGTCAAGTGGGTGCTGGCCGTTCCAGAAGACTCGGCCATTCGCTCCCCGCGCGACCTGGAGGGAAAAACCATCGCCACCGAAGTCGTGCGTATCACCGAAAAATATCTGGCCGGCCACGGCGTCAAGGCACGCGTGGAATTTTCCTGGGGCGCCACCGAAGTGAAGGTCCCTCAGCTTGCCGACGCGATTGTGGAAGTCACGGAAACGGGAGCTTCGCTGCGCGCGAACCGGCTGCGCATCCTCGACACCGTCCTGGAATCCTCCACGGTCTTCATCATGAACCGCAAAGCTGCCGAAGATCCCGCGAAACGCCAGAAGGCCGAAAACCTCGTGCTCATGCTGCAAGGCGCGATTGCCGCCGCCACACGCGTCGGCTTGATGCTCAATGTGAAGCAGCAGGATCTGGCCGCCGTCCTAGCCGTGCTCCCGGCGCTGAAAAATCCCACCATTTCCGCGCTCAGCGATCCCGAATGGGTCGCCGTGAACACCATCATCGAAGAAGCGGTCGTCCGGCAGATCTTGCCGAAGCTGAAAGCCGCCAAGGCCCAGGGCATTGTGGAATATCCCTTGAACAAGATCGTGCTCTGATGAGAATCCTGAAACTCACCGCGCAAACCGAAGCAAAACTCATGCGCCTGCGTGAAGGCGACGACCGCGCCGCGCTGCAAACTGCGGCAAAAATCGTGGCCGATGTCCGCCTCCGGGGCGATGCCGCGCTGCGAATGTGGAATCGCAAATTCGATCCCGCCCAGTCCAGACGCTCGGACCTCTGGATCACTCCCGCGGAGACGGCCGCGGCGAAAAACCGTGTCAGCCGCGAATTCCTTCGGGCTATCTCTCACGCCGCGGACAACGTTCGCCGCGTGGCGGAAAAACAGATGCCCCGCGCATGGTCGCTCCAAATCGAGCCGGGCGTAACCGTCGCCCAAATCGTCCGCCCCCTGGAATCCATCGGATGCTATATTCCCGGCGGACGCTTCGCTCTCGTCTCCACGCTGGTCATGACCGTGGTGCCCGCGCAAGTGGCTGGCGTCCGGCGCATCGTCGCGGTTTGTCCGCGCCCGAACGACGAGCTGATCGCCGCGGCCGATCTGTTGGGCGTCACGCAACTCGCATGCGTCGGCGGCGCCCAGGCGATTGCCGCGCTCGCCTATGGCACCAAGCGCATCGCGGCCGTCGAAAAAATCTTCGGGCCGGGCAATCGCTACGTCACTGCTGCGAAGCAAATCGTCAGCGCCACCTGCGCTATCGATTTGCCCGCGGGGCCAACGGAGGCGATCGTGCTCGCCAATCACGGAAATCCCCGCTGGATCGCCGCCGATCTGCTCGCCCAAGCCGAGCATGCCCCCGATGCCGGCAGCTATCTGGTAACTTCATCGCCGAGCTTCGCTCGAAAAGTTCAGCTCGAGGTCATGAAGCAATTGGATGAATTGCTCCCCGATAATCCCGCGCGGATTTCCATCCACAAGACCGGCGCCATCCTTTTGGCCCGCTCCTGGAACGCCGCCTGCTCTTTTGTGAATCGCTTTGCGCCGGAGCACCTCAGCTTGCCGTCCGACGGCCACAAAGTGTTGGGCAAGATTTGCTCTGCCGGAACGGTATTTCTCGGGCCGCTCAGCGCGCAACCCTTCGGCGATTATGCCAGCGGCAGCAACCATGTTTTGCCGACGGGCGGCTGGGCCAGGCGTCGCGGAGGCCTTGGCGCCGGCGATTTTGTGAAGTGCATCAGCGTGCAAACGATCGCGCCCCGTGGTTACCGCGGCCTCGCCGCCGACGTGCAAACCCTGGCCGGTGCCGAAGGACTTTACGCGCACGCCAACGCGGTCGAGGTGCGCCGGTGAAAGTCCACCTCCCCGTTCGCCGGGCGATTCTCGAGCGCCGCACCTATGAAGCGCCCGCCGAGGGCCGCGCGGGCAAGATTCGCCTCGACTTCAATGAGAATACGCGCGGCTGCGGCCCGGCGGCCTTGCGTGCGCTCCGCAAACTCAGCGCGAAAGAAATCGCCACCTATCCGGAATACGCGGCGTCCACGCGCAAAATCGCTCGCTATTTCCGTGTGCACCCGGATGAACTCGTCCTCACCAACGGCGGCGACGATGCCTTGCGCGTCTTCTTCGATACCTTCGTCGAACCGCGCAGCCACATCCTCATCTGCGAGCCGACCTTCCCGATGTACCGCTACTACGCCGAAATTGCCGGCGCGCGCGTGGACTCACTCCACTACGGCCCCAACATGGAGTTTCCCCTCGCCGCCGCCCTCGCTGCACTTCGCAAAAAACCACGCGTGTTCTTCCTTGCCAACCCCAACAATCCCACCGCGACGCTGGTCGGCAAAGATGTAATCCGCAAACTGCTGCGCGCCGCAACTCACACCGTCGTGGTCATGGACGAAGCCTATGCGGAATTTTCCGGCCTCTCCGTCGTTCCCTGGATCCGGAAATATCCGCACCTCTTCGTGGCGCGAACTTTTTCCAAAGCCGAAGGCCTGGCGGGTCTGCGCCTCGGCGCCGTCCTTGGACGTCGTGACTCGTTGGCGTTGGTCCGCCGCGCCTTGCCTCCCTACCCCGTCAACACCGCCGCGCTCGTCGCCAGCGTTGCCGCGGTGGAAGAAGGCACATCCATCGCGCGGTATATCCGGGACGTCAAGCGGCTGCGCGCATGGTTTGCGAGTGAACTCCAGAAACGCAATGTGCGCGTCTATCCCAGTGCCGCCAATTTCCTCATCGCCGATTTTGGCAAGACGGGCCCCGCCTTCTTCCAGAAACTTGAGCGCCACGGCATTCTCGTCCGCGAACGCAGCCATGACCTCGGGCCCGGCTTTGCTCGCATCACCATTGGCATGGAAGCTGAACTCAAGAAACTCCTCCGCCTGTTCGCGCGCAACTCCTAGGAAAACTTATGCCCAGAACTTCATTGATCCGGCGCAACACCAAGGAAACGCAAATCGCGTTGCGTTTGAATCTCGACGGGCGCGGCAAGGCCAGCATTGCCACGGGCATTCCCTTCTTCGATCACATGCTCGACCTGGTCGCGCGTCACGGCGGCCTCGATCTCCGCCTCACCGCCAAGGGCGACCTGCACGTGGACCAGCACCACACCGTCGAAGATGTTGGCATTGCCCTCGGCGAAGCTGTCAACGCGGCGCTCGGCAACAAAAAAGGCATTCTCCGCGCCGGCTATTTCCTTATGCCCATGGACGAAACCCTCGCGGCCGCCGCCATTGATTTTGGCGGCCGCGGCTTCTGCGTCGTCAAGGCAAAATTCTCCGCAAAACGCGTCGGCGATTTTCAAACCGAATTGGTCGAAGACTTTTTCCAAGGCTTCGCGCAAGCCGCCCGCGCCAATGTGCACCTGCGCGTTCTCTACGGCCGTTCTTCGCACCACCAGGTCGAAGCGCTGTTCAAGGCCTTCGCCCGCGCGCTGCGTTTCGCCGTTTCGCGTGACAAGCGCCTGCGCAACGTTTTGCCCAGCACAAAGGAATTACTGTGAACGTCACCCTGCTCGATTACGGCGCCGGCAATGTCACCTCGGTCGAACGCGCGTTGCGCCGCCTGGGTGCGCACGTATTCACCTCCAACCGGCCGGAAGCCATCGCCGAGGCCGAGCGCCTCATCCTGCCTGGCGTGGGCCATTGTGGCGCTCTTATCGCCGCTCTGGATGCCCATGGATTGCGCCAGCCGTTGCGCGAAGCCATCGCGCGCGGCGTAAACTTCCTCGGCATCTGCCTGGGCTTGCAGGCTCTCTATGAAGCCAGCGACGAAGCTCCATCGCTCGCCGGTCTCGCTCTGTTGCCCGGCCGTGTGACCCATCTGCCTCGCGGCGTGAAGCTCCCCCACATGGGTTGGAACCAATTGCAGCGCACGAACAGCAGCCGCCTTCTCGACGGCATTTCGTCCGAAGCCTATTTCTATTTCGCGCACTCCTACGCCGCGCCCGCCTCCGGCCCCGAGAGCACCGCCATCTGCGAACACGGCCGCGCATTCATCGCCGTCATCGAGCAGCGCAACATCTTCGGCGTGCAATTCCACCCCGAGAAAAGCGGCGCACCCGGCGCAAAGCTCCTGGAAAACTTCCTGAGGTTGCCCGCATGAGCCTGGCGCACCGCATCGTTCCCTGCCTCGATACCGACGGCGTTCGCGTCGTAAAGGGCGTGCACTTTGAAGGCCTGCGCGATGCTGGCGATCCCGTGGAGCTCGCCGCGCGCTATAACGCCGAGGGCGCCGACGAACTGGTCGTCCTGGATATCGCCGCCTCCCGCGACAACCACCCCACGTTTCTGGAAACCATTCGCCGCGTCGCCGAGCAGCTCGCCATCCCTCTTACCGCGGGCGGCGGTATCCGTTCGCTCGAGGATGCGCGCTCCGTCGTGCGTGCCGGCGCGGACAAAATCACCGTGAACACTGCCGCGGTCCAGCGTCCAGAATTGATCGGCGAACTCTCTTGCGAATTTGGCGCGCAAGCCGTTGTCCTGGCCATTGACGCGCGTCGCGAAGGCAAGCGCTGGCAAATGCGCGTCCGCGGCGGCCGGACAGCCACGGGGCTCGACGCCGAAGAATGGGCGCTTCGCGGCGTGGAGCTTGGTGCGGGCGAAATCCTTCTCACCTCGATGGACCGCGACGGCACGCAGTCCGGCTTTGACATTGCCTTGACCGCCGCCATCAGCCGCGCCGTCAGCGTCCCCGTGATCGCTTCCGGTGGCGCCAAGATTCCTCAGCATTTTCTGGAGGTTTTCACGGAAGGCTGCGCCGATGCTGCTCTGGCCGCTTCGATCTTTCACGATCAGGTGCAATCCATCCGCGCGCTGAAATCCTATCTGAAGGAAAACGGCGTCGAGGTGCGCCTTCCATGCTGATCCCCTGCATTGACCTGCAGGATGGCCAGGCCGTGCAACTCGTGCACGGCCGCAAGCGCGAACTCGCCGTCGCCGATGTCCTCGGCCTGCTCGACCGCTTCGGCCACTACGCCTGGCTTCACGTCATTGATCTCGATGCCGCCATGCGCAGAGGCCAAAGTAACCGCCTGGTGCAGCAACTCTGCCGCGAAGCCCGCCGCAAATTCAAAATCAAGCTGCGCGTAGGCGGCGGAATTCGCACCGTGCGCCGCGCTGAATCGCTAATCGCCCTGGGCGTCGAGCAAATCATCGTCGGCAGCGCCGCCTTTCGCAGGCAGCGCCCAAATCTCCCCTTCCTGAAACGCCTCGACAACCGCATCGGCAAAAAACACGTCCTCATCGCCCTGGACACCGCCAAAGGACGCATCGTAATCCACGGCTGGCGAAAATCTCTCTCGCTCGCTCCCGCCGAAGTCATGTCCGCCCTCGAACCCTATTGCGCCGGTTTTCTCTGCACCGATGTGGACCGCGAAGGCACCATGCGCGGCGTGAATCTCGCCTGGTTCCGCCAGTTGCGCCGCTCCACGCAATTGCCCATCGTCGCCGCCGGCGGAATCTCCACCGCCCGCCAAATCACCGCCCTCCAAAAAATCGGCATGGACGCCGCCGTCGGCATGGCCCTCTACAAAAACCGCCTCCGGTGAAATTCGCCGCATCTCCTCCAGTCCACCAGTCCTGTGTCGAACGTATTGGCCAGATCTTCACGAACCCAAGAATTAAAATCGTATTCGAAAGCCCAAAGGCGGCCCGGTACTTCTGCCACTATCCATCGTGAGATAGAACTTCAGTACTATGATGAACTACAATACGGTCATGCGAGTAGGACCGCTCCTCTGCGCGCCGATGGCAGCTTTCATTTGCTCATCCGTGCTTGCCTACCCGGGCCCCATGCGTGGGACAGAGAACATTCCCAAATTGATGGCGGAGTCCACGCTTGTTTGCAAGGGTGAGGTCACGGAAGCCGAAGATGTGAAGATTTCAGCCGACCCTAGCCCACCACATCTGACAGCCCTCGCTACTGTCCATGTCGACAGATGCTTTAAAGGCGAGCCGGAGACCGGCGAAATAGTGCCAGTTTTATTCGACGGAATTCTGCCTCACACGGCTGGTCCTTACGTAGTGCTTCGGAAGGGTGACTACCGCTTGTTTTTCCTTAAGCCTCGAGACGGTAAGTATATTCTTGCGGACAATTGGTTCGGTGATTTGCCAATCTCGCGCCGATTGGGAATCGCTCCGGATGCAGACAAGGACCCTATGCACCAACTGGAAGTGGATTTGAAGACCGGTCTCCAGGACGCTGACCCCGAACGCGTATTAGACAGCATCCGCATGCTGGGCAACATGAGGCACCTGCGATCCGCGGCCGAACTCAACGCACTTTTGGATTCCCGCGACCCCCTGGTACGGACTTATGTATATGAGGCACTGTTGCGACTCCGCGACTACTCTGTTTTGCCTGCCGTGGCTCAATGGCTTCTGGCTCAGCCACAAGCGCCTCACGAACTCCTTTTGCCGCGCGATGCACTATTTGAAATGCAGTACCGGCTCGCTACGGAGATCTCGCAAATTCGCGATCCCTCCACTTTCCAAGTACTATCCCGGTTGTTGCGCCACCAAGATCCAATAATACGCGGAGAGGTTCTGCAAGCCGTGCGCGCTATTCACTCCCCGCAGAGTGCGGATGACTTGCTGCGCATGCTCGATGATCCAAGCTCTGATACTGCCTATTCCGCCATGCAGGGGCTTATAGAAATAAGCGACGGCAAGGCTATTGATTGGGTCCCGCCATTGCCCGTTTTCCGCGCAAATCCCACCTACTACGCGGCTCATGCTTATCCGGTTGTT
>DLMH01000033.1:0-23733 GCA_002478115.1 Candidatus Acidiferrum typicum
CGGGCGGCACACGCCGTTCTTCAGCGGCTACCGGCCGCAGTTTTACTTCCGCACCACGGACGTCACCGGAGACATGAAGCTCCCGGAGGGCGTGGAAATGGTCATGCCGGGCGACAACGTGAGCTGTGAAGTTTCGCTGATCACACCGGTGGCGCTGGAAAAGGGCTTGCGCTTCGCCATTCGCGAAGGCGGCCACACCGTCGGCGCCGGCGCCGTCGCGGAGATCATCGAGTAATCCTATGAGACAAGGAGACAAAATTCGCATCCGCCTCAAGGCTTACGATCACAGGATTCTAGACCAGTCCACGCGGGAAATCGTGGAAACCGCCAAGCGCACCGGCGCCGATGTAGCCGGCCCGATTCCTCTGCCCACGACCATCAACCGCTGGACGGTTTTGCGCTCGCCACACGTGGACAAGAAGTCGCGCGAACAGTTCGAAATGCGCACACACAAGCGGCTGATCGATATTCTGGAACCCACACCTGATACCGTGGACGCGCTGATGAAGCTTGATCTGCCGCCGGGTGTGGACGTGGAAATCAAAGCCTTCGGCCACGCGGCGAAGTGAAGCAGTTTTTAGTGGGAAGTTTTAAGTAATAAGTAAAGGCAAGACGAAGTGAAGTCTGAAACTTAGAACTTATTACTGAAAACTTAAAACCGTTTTGCGCAGCCAATACCCATCGAGGCAAGCTGCGAGAGAGAGAAAAGGATCATGGCAGTCGACGGAATCATCGGAATCAAGCTGGGCATGACGCAGATTTTCGCCCCAGACGGCAACCTCGTCGGCGTAACCGTGCTGCAGGCGGGCCCGTGCGTCGTGGTGCAGCGCCGCACTAAGGAAAAGGACGGCTACGACGCGGCGCAACTCGGCCTGGTGGAATTCATCAAGCCGCAGCGCGTCAACAAGGCGTTGACCGGGCACTTCAAGAAGGCCAACGTGGCGCCCGTCAAGGTTCTCCGGGAGGTGCGCATCGCCGAATCGAAGGATGAAACCAAGGTTGGCGATCGCGTGCTGGTGGAGAATTTCAAGGCCGGCGAGCTGGTGGACGTTACCGGCGTCAGCAAAGGCCGCGGCTTCGCGGGCGGCGTGAAGCGCTGGCACTATGCCGGCGGCGACGCTACCCACGGTTCGATGTTTCATCGCGCGCCCGGCAGCATCGGCGGCAGTTCGTATCCGTCGCGCGTGTGGAAGAACCAGCACTTCCCAGGACACATGGGCAACGCCAGGGTCACCGCGAAGAACCTGAAAGTGATCAAGGTGGACACCGACGAAAACCTGCTGCTGGTGCGGGGATCGGTGCCAGGGCCCAGCGGGCTGTACATTTTCATCCGCAAGGCCCACAGGTCTGCGAAGAAGGGGAAGTGATCAGGGTAATGCGATTTCTGGTTTTCACTTATAACTGAAAACTGATTACTGATAACACGAGCGGGAAGCAATAAACGAAGTTAGTAAGAGAAACTGAGTAACAGCGGGATCGAGAGAGAGAAAAAAGCCATGCCGGTCGTAGATGTGGTGAATCTGGAAGGGAAGAAAGTCGGCCAGCTCGAACTGGCGGATGCCGTCTTCGGTGCGGAGATCAATCGGCACCTGCTGCACGAGGCTTCGCGGTGGTACCTCAACGGGCTCCGCAGCGGCACGGCCAAGACCAAGGATAAGAGCGAGGTCAGCGGCGCCGGGCGCAAGCTCTGGCGGCAAAAAGGCACCGGCCGCGCCCGCGTGGGCTCGATCCGTTCGCCGCTGTGGCGCCATGGTGGCACGGTGCACGGCCCCAAGCCGCGGTCGTATGCGTACGCGCTGCCGAAGAAGATGTTGCTTGGCGCGCTGCGTTCGGCGCTCTCCGCGAAGCTGGCGGAGGAGAAGCTGACCATCGTGGACGCGTGGTCGCTGGATACGCACAAGACCAAGACGCTGCGCACCGCGCTCGAAAAGCTGAACGCCGAGAAGACCGCGCTGCTTGTAGCCCACGGCGAGAACCGCAATTTGGAACTCGCCAGCCGCAATCTGGAAGGCGTGAAGCTTTCCGCGAGCAACGCGCTGCAGCCCTACGATGTGCTGCGCCACGATCGCGTGGTGGTTTCCAAGGATGCGATTGCCCGTTTGAGCCACACGCTCGATCCGGATCGCCAGCCCGTCGAAGCGCCGCATGTGGAAACGATCGCGCCCGCGCCCGCGCCCGCGCCGAAAAAGGAAGCGGCGCCCAAGGCAGCGCCGAAAGCCGCAGCGAAGAAACCGGCGGCGGCAAAGAAGCCGGCCGCCAAGAAGGGGAAGGAGTAAGCGATGGCAGCCCCTCACTATCAGATTATCCGGCGTCCCATCATCACGGAAAAGGGACTGGGCGTGAAGGAATTGCAGCACACCGTGGTGTTTGAAGTTGCCGCGGCCGCCACCAAGACCGAAATCAAGGAAGCCGTGCAGCAGATCTTCAAGGTGAAAGTGGCCGCTGTGCGCACCGCCAATTTTCACGGCAAGATGCGCCGCCGCGGCCAGAACGAAGGCTATCGCCGCGACTGGAAGAAGGCGTACGTCAAGCTCGCCGAAGGCGAGAAGATGATCGAATACGCCGAGAATCTGTAGACCTGGGAGCTGTTGGGAAGTCCGCCACGGTGGCGGGAAGATTTGGAAGATAGAGGCAGAGATGGGACTCAAGAGCTTTAATCCATACACGGCGTCACGCCGCTTCATAACGGTGGTCGACAAAAGCCATATCACCAAGCAGACGCCGGAAAAGCAGCTGCTCGAGCCGAAAAAGCGCTCCGGCGGCCGCAACAACCACGGCGAAATCGTGGTGTGGCACCGCGGCGGCGGTCACAAGCGGCAGTACCGCACCGTGGATTTCCGCCGCGATAAAGAAGGCGTGCCCGCCAAGGTGGTCGCCATCGAATACGATCCCAACCGCAGCGCCAACATCGCCCTGCTGCACTATGCGGACGGCGACAAGCGCTACATCCTGCATCCCGTGGGACTGGAAGTCGGCGCCACCGTTTCGACGGGCGAGGCCGCGGACATTCTTCCCGGCAATGCCCTGAAGATCCGCAACATCCCTCCCGGTACGATGGTGCACAACCTGGAGCTGTACCCCGGCCGCGGCGGCCAGGCAGTGCGCACAGCCGGGGCTTCGGCGCAGTTGCTCAGCAAGGAAGGCGATCTCGCGCTGGTGAAGATGCCTTCCGGTGAAGTTCGCAAGTTCTCCCTCGATTGCAAGGCGACGGTAGGGCAGGTGGGCAATCTCGACCACGAAAACGAAACCTATGGCAAGGCCGGGCGCACGCGTTGGCGCGGGATCAAGCCGACGGTTCGCGGCGTGGCCATGAATCCCGTGGATCACCCGCACGGCGGCGGTGAAGGCCGCGTGAAGGGCAATCACCCGCAGACGCCATGGGGGTTCCCGACGTTGGGCAAGAAGACGCGCGGCAACAAGCGCACCGATCGCATGATTGTCCAGCGGCGGAAGTAGGGCAGAAGTTTTTGGTGGCAGATTCTCCGTTCTGGATTTTTCGGACGGAGAGGGGCAGAACCGAAGTGGTGCAGAACAGGGCGCGATCCTGAACGAGAGCGCCCAAGGTAAGGCGAGCAACGGACGCAATTCCTGGCTTGTGATGGCAGAACGGGCCGAGGAGGCGAAAACATGCGAGCGACACGAACAACACGAACCGCAGGACGCCGGACGCGCCCTGTGAAACGAGCCGTCAAGCGGGCGGCGGTGAAATCCGTGGTCAAACCCGCGGCCAAGCTGGTCGCGCTACCCGAACCGGTGCTGTACAAGTTGTGCAAACCGGGCTGGGCGGTGATTGTGGAACGTATTCCGAACGCGCTGGGCACGCGCTTTGTTTGCCCGTTCTGTCCGAGGTCGCACCGTGTGCCCGGTCCGGTGCGTGGGTTTAAGAAGATGCGGCACGCCCCGTGGGGGCGTTTGCGCCGCGTGGAGGAATAAGCAAGCCATGGCACGCTCACTGAAGAAGGGGCCGTTCGTGGATGGCCACCTGAAAGACAAGGTGGAAGCGCTGAACGCGCGCAACGAAAAGAAGGTTCTGAAGACGTGGTCGCGGCGCTCCATGATCGTGCCGGACATGATTGGCCACACGATCGCCGTGCACAACGGCAAGAAGTTCATTCCCGTGTATGTGACCGAACAGATGATCGGGCACAAGCTCGGGGAGTTTTCGCCGACGCGCAGCTTCAAGGGCCACGCCGTCAAGGCGGCGCTCGAAAGGGCCGCCGGTGTGGCTCCGGGAGCGGGAGTGCCAGGAGCGGCGGGAGGCGGCGCGGCACCAGCAGCAGCACCAGCGCCGAAGGCATAAACCATGGCTGACGTACTGACACAACCCGGTTCCATCGAAGCTCACGCGATCGCGCGCCACGTGCGCATGTCGCCGCAAAAGGCGCGCCTGGTTATCGATTTGATTCGCGGGCAGAAGGCGCAAGATGCGCTGCAATCGCTGCGCTTCACGCCGAAGCGCGCCGCCAAGCATATCGAGAAGGTGCTGCGCAGCGCCATTTCCAATGCCGAGCGCAAGGCGGAAGATTCCGGCTCGCCGCTCGACGTGGACCAGCTCTACGTCAGCAAGTGTTTCGTGAACGAAGGCGCGCGCTGGAAGCGTCTGCGCCCCGCGCCCATGGGCCGCGCGTTCCGCTACCAGAAGCGCACCGCGCATATTTGGGTGGGCGTAAGCGAGCATCACGTGGCCGCCGCTGAGCGCGTGGCCGCGAACATCGCCGAAGCTGAAGCGCAGAAGGGCGTTCGGGGCACCGCGCGCCGCGTTCGCAAGGCATTGACCGGGAAGCAGTCTCCCGCGAAGAAGGGAAAGAAGTAATGGGACAGAAAACGCACCCGTACGGGTTTCGCCTGGGCTACAACAAGCCCTGGAAGTCGCGCTGGTATGCCGACCGCGATTACGCGGAGCTGCTGCACGAGGATGTGAAGCTGCGCCGCGAATTGAAGGAGCGCTTGAAGAGCGCCGGCATCAGCTCCATTGATATCGAGCGCGCGGCCAACAAGCTGGTAGTGCGCATCTCCACGGCGCGCCCGGGCATCATCATCGGCCGCAAAGGCGCGGAAATCGACAAGCTGAAGCAGGAAGTCAGCAAGCGCACCAAGCGCGAAGTGCACATTGATATCGTGGAAGTGCACCGGCCGGAACTGGACGCGCAGCTCGTGGCGGAATCGATTGCGCTGCAACTGGAAAAGCGCGTGGCCTTCCGCCGCGCGATGCGCAAAGCCGTGGATTCCGCGCTGCGTTTCGGCTGCAAGGGCATCAAGGTGCGCGTGGCCGGGCGTTTGAACGGCGCGGAAATCGCGCGTAAGGAGTGGTACCTGCAAGGCCGGTTGCCGCTGCAAACGCTGCGCGCGGACATCGATTACGGCACCGCCGAAGCGAACACTACCTACGGCGTGATTGGCGTGAAGTGCTGGATTTACCAGGGAGAAAACGTTCCCCAGCGCACCAAGCGGCCGGATGACAAGCCCGCGGCCGTTGGCGTCGCCTGATTCTGGCGGGAACACGCTCGAGCGTGGATTGTTGAACAGGGACTAGGGAAGCGAGAAGACAACGATGTTGATGCCGAAGAAGGTGAAGTACAGAAAGCAGCAGCGCGGCCGCCGCAAAGGCAAGGCCTGGCGCGGCGGCAAATTGTCCTTCGGGGAGTACGGCCTGAAGGCCATGGAGAACGCCTGGATCACCGACCGCCAGATCGAAGCGTCGCGCGTGGCCATCACGCGGTTCATCAAGCGCGGCGGCAAGCTGTGGATCCGTATTTTCCCGGACAAGCCGTTCACCAAGAAGCCTGCGGAAACCCGCATGGGCAAGGGCAAAGGCGCCCCGGAAAAATGGGTGGCGGTGGTGAAGCCCGGACGAATCATGTTTGAAATGGCGGGAATTGACGAAGCGACGGCGCGCCAAGCGCTGAGGCTGGCGGGGCACAAGCTGCCCATTCCGACGAAATTCGTCTCCCGTACGGGAGGAATCTAGCGATGCCGCGGCGAATCGAGAAAATCCGCGAAGAAGGCGTGACCGAATTGCAGGCGCGCGAAAAGGATCTGGCGGAGCAGATTTTCCGCCTGAGGTTCCAGTTGGGCACGGGCCAGGCGGAAGCGCTCAAGCGGCTCCGCGAAGCCAAGAAGGATCTGGCGCGGGTGAAGACCCTCCTGCGCCATCAGGAATTGACCGCCGGGGCAAAGCCGGCGAAGGCAGGTAAGGCGTAATGACAACGGAAACGCAAAGCGCACCGGTGGCCGAGCGCGGCAAGAAGACCGAACTCGTCGGCAAGGTAACCAGCGCGAAGATGGAAAAAACGATCGTGGTCGAGGTGCAGCGGCTGGTGCAGCACCCCAAGTACCGCCGCGTGGTGCGCATCTCGAAGAAGTTCTACGCGCACGATGAAAAGCGCGAAGCCAAGCAGGGAGACACCGTCACCATCGTGTCCGCCCGCCCGCTCTCGCGCCTCAAGCGCTGGCGTTTGAAGGAAGTGCTGACGCGCAAAGCGTCGGCAAAGTAAGGGGACAGGAGCGCAAACATGATAATGATGCGAACCTGGCTGACGGTGGCCGACAATTCCGGAGCGCGGAAGCTCATGTGCATTCTCCCCCTCGGTGGCGACGCGGGATTGAAGGCCGGGCTGGGTGACATTGTCACCGCGTCGGTGAAGGAAGCGACGCCGGAAAGCCAGGTCAAGGAAGGCAAGGTAGTGAAGTGCGTCATCGTGCGCATGCGCAAGGAACACCGCCGCAAGGACGGCACGTACATCCGCTTCGACGACAACGCCGCGGTGCTCATCGACGATGCCGGCGAGCCGGTGGGGACGCGCGTATTTGGTCCCGTGGCAAGAGAGCTGCGCGAGAAGAAATTCACCAAGATCGTTTCGCTGGCTCCGGAGGTCTGGTAAGCGATGGCACGCACCAAAGGAAGAATCGAGCGGTTCACCATCAGCATCCGCAAGGGCGACACCGTGCGCGTGCTGAGCGGCCGCGATGCCGGCAAAAGCGGCCGCGTCCTTTCCGTCAATCCGCGGAAAAACACGCTGATCGTGGAGCACGCCAACATCATCAAGCGCCACACGCGGCCCAACCCGGCCAAGAACATCAAGGGCGGAATCGTGGAGAAGGAAGCCGCGGTACACGCGTCGAACGTTCAGATCGTCTGCAGCGGATGCAACAAGCCCGCGCGCATCGGCCACCAGACGCTGCCGTCCGGCGCCAAGGTGCGCGCGTGCAGTCGTTGCGGCGCCACGCTGGACAAGTAAGGATTCGGAAGGGATGAAGCAGGCATGAAGACGCGATTGCATGAAAAGTACAGCAAGGAGACGGTGCCGGCGCTGATGAAGCGTTTTGGCTGGAAGAACATCATGGCCGTGCCGAAGGTTTCCAAGATCACCGTCAACATAGGTCTCGGCGAGGCCAGCCAGAACGTCAAACTGCTGGACACGGCGGCGGTGGAGCTCGGGCAGATCACCGGGCAGAAGGCCATGATCACGCGGGCCAAGAAGTCCATCGCGAATTTCAAGATTCGCAAGGGCATGCCCATCGGTTGCGCGGTGACGCTGCGCGGGGAAAAGATGTACGAATTCCTCGACCGGCTGTGCAACGTGGTGCTGCCCCGCGTGCGCGACTTCCGCGGATTGCCCGCGAACGCCTTCGATGGCCGCGGCAATTACACCCTGGGGCTGAAGGACCAGTTGGTGTTCCCGGAGATCGATTACACGCGCGTGGACAAGATCAAGGGCATGAACATTACGTTGACGACAACGGCCCGCAACGACGAAGAGGGCCGCGAACTGCTCAAGGGGCTGGGTTTTCCCTTGCGCGAAAAAGGAGCAGCACAATAAATGGCACGCACCGCAAAAATCGCCAAGATGCTGAAGAAGCCCAAGTTCAAGGTGCGCGTGCGCAACCGCTGCCGTTGCTGCGGCCGCGCGCGCGGCTACATCCGCAAATTCCAAATGTGCCGCATCTGTTTCCGCGGCATGGCGCTCAAGGGAGAGATCCCTGGAGTCGTGAAAGCAAGCTGGTAGGAGAACTATGCAGACGGATCCGATTGCCGATTTTTTGACGCGGCTGCGCAACGCCACCGCGGCGAAGCACCAGCGCGTGGACGTTCCGGTCTCCAAGTTGAAGATCGAGATCGCCCGCATCCTGAAGGAAGAGGGTTACATCTCGACCTACAAGATGGTGGACGAAAACAAGACGCACAAAATCCTCCGGGTGTTCCTGAAGTACACGCCGGACCGCCGCAGCGTGATCACCGGGATGAAGCGGATCTCCAAGCCCGGCCAGCGCTGCTATCTGGGCGCCGGCGAAATCCAGCCGGTGGTTGGCGGGCTGGGCATCAGCATCCTGACCACGCCGAAGGGTTTGATGACCGGGCGCTCCGCGCGCAAGGCCAAGTTGGGCGGCGAGATTCTGTGCGAAGTGTGGTAGTGGATTTTGTAGTTCGTTGTCATCCTGAGGCGCCGGCGGAGTTTGCCGGCCCGAAGGATCTCAACGGGGAACGATAGCAAGAGTCTGGCGTTGAGGTCCTTCGCCCATCCTCATCGGATGGTCTTAGGATGACAACGAGATAGAGATCAAGATAAGGACGTAGACGATGTCACGTATTGGTCGCAAACCGATTCCCGTGCCGGCAGGCGTGAAGATTAATACCGGCGGCGGCAAAGTGGAAGTGCAAGGCCCCAAGGGGAAACTCTTCGTGCTGGTGCCGAGCCAGATCAAGCTGGAGCAGAAGGACGGCGTGCTCACGGCGATCCGCGATAATGAAGAACATCGCGCATTGCACGGCCTGGCGCGCGCGCTGCTGGCCAACGCGGTTCATGGCGTCACCCAGGGCTTCAAGAAGGACCTGGACATCGTGGGCGTCGGTTACCGCGCCGAACTAAAGGGCAAGATGGTGGCGTTCGCGCTCGGCAAATCGCACCCCATCGAGTTTCAGATTCCCGAGGGCATTCAGATTTCGGTCGAAAAGCAGACGCACATCGTGGTGAGCGGCGCGGACAAGGCGCAGGTCGGCCAGGTGGCCGCGGACATCCGCTCGCTGCGTCCGCCGGATCCTTACAAGCAGAAGGGCATCCGCATCACCGGCGAGAGATTGAAGAAGAAGGCGGGCAAGGCCGGCGCGAAAGCAGGCGCTGCCGCGTAAGGAGTTTTAAGTTTTCAGTTTTAAGTTATCAGTAAAGAAATTCTGACTTGAAACTTGGGACGTATGGTCTGGCGGCGGGTAACAAGTTTTTCGGTTTTGAGTTCATAAGTTCGCAGTGGGTTACTTAGGACTTATGACTTAAAACTGCAAGGGAGAAACGACAGTGGCATCGGTACCAGTTCGCAAGTTGTCCCGGGATGAGCAGCGCCAGAGGGTGCATGCGCGCGTGCGCACAAGGGTGTCTGGCACGCCGGAGCGCCCGCGCTTGAGCGTGTACCGTTCCGTCGGGCACATCTACGCGCAAGTGATTGACGATCGCAGCAGCCGCACGCTGGTGTCGGCCAGCTCGATCGACAAGGAAGTGAAGAAGGGCCTCAAGGGCGGTGGCAACGTCGCCTCGGCCAAGGCCGTCGGCAAAATCATCGCCGAGCGCGCCAAGGCGGCGGGAGTGGTGAAGGTGGTGTTCGACCGCGGCGGTTATAAGTATCACGGCCGCGTCAAGGCGCTCGCGGATGCGGCGCGGGAAGCGGGGTTACAGTTCTAACTTATGTCGAAGCAACTTTTGCGGGATAGTTTGGCAGTGCGGCGCGTCCTGGACGTGAACCTTTCCGATCTGAAGGATGACGTCGTGGCGATCAACCGCGTCACCAAAGTCGTGAAGGGCGGCAAGAACCTGAGCTTTTCGGCGCTGGTCGTGGTGGGCGACAGCCGGGGCCACGCGGGCTTCGGAATGGGCAAGGCCCGCGAAGTGCCCATGGCCATCAAGAAGGGCATCGAGCAGGCCAAGAAAAATCTGCTCAAGCTGAACATGAAGGGCACCACCATTCCTCACCAGGTCACCGGGTGGTATGGCTCGGCGCAGGTGCTGCTGAAGCCCGCGTCGGAAGGCACCGGCGTGATTGCCGGCGGCCCGGTGCGCAAGGTGATGCAGGTTGCGGGCATCACCAACGTGCTCACCAAATCGCTGGGCACGTCCAACCCGCACAACGTCGTCAAGGCCACCTTTGCGGCGCTGCTGAGCTTGAAGGATGCCGGGCAAGTGGCCGAAACGCGCTCGAAGACCATCGAGGAAGTGAGCGGGAAGCCGCCCAAGGCCGAGAAGGTCGAGAAGGCGGCAGGGGAATAATTCATGGCAGGCGAAAAGAAGGGCGCGAAGAGCGCCGCAACGGTAAAGATCAAGTGGGTGCGCAGCTTTATCAGTTGCACCGACGATATGCGCGCGACGATTCGCGGATTGGGCTTGCGCCGGATGCATCAGGTGGTCGAACGGGAGAATTCGCCGGCCATCCGGGGCATGATTCACAAGGTGCGGCACCTCGTGGAAGTGGTGGAGTAATTCATGGCAGACAAGGGCAAGAAGGAACACAACACGGTTTCATTGTCGAACCTCGGGCCGCCCAAAGGCTCGCGCAAGAAGAAAGTGCGCGTGGGCCGCGGCATCGGTTCGAAGCTCGGGCGGACCTCCGGAAAGGGCAACAAGGGCCAGAAGTCGCGGCGCGGCTATTCGCGGCGGCGCGGCTTTGAAGGCGGGCAGATGCCGTTGCACCGGCGCATCCCGAAGCGCGGGTTCCACAATCCGTTCGGCGTGCAATATTCCATTGTCAACCTCGAGGAACTCAACGTGTTTCCCGCGGGCGAGACGGTGACGCCGGAACTCCTGCGCGCGCACGGTTTTGTGCGCCGCGCCAAGGATCCCATCAAGGTTTTGGGCGATGGCGAGCTGAAGACCAAGCTCACCATTCACGCCCAAGCATTCAGCGCGTCGGCGAAGGAAAAGATCGCCAAGGCCGGCGGCACATTCGAGGTGGTAGCGTAATCGGGTTTCCCGAGGAACCGGTATGAATCGTTTCTTGAACGCATTCGCGAATCTCTTCCGCATCGAGGATCTGCGGAACCGGCTGTTCTTCACGCTGGGGCTGCTGGCGGTGTACCGCCTCGGCGCGCACATCCCGACGCCTGGGATCAACACCAGCGTGCTGGAAGATCTCTTCAAGCAGTCGGCCGGGTCGGTGCTGGGAATCTTCGATCTCTTCAGCGGCGGCAACTTCCGCCGGCTGACGATTTTCGCGCTGGGCATCATGCCGTACATCACCTCGTCCATCATCCTGCAGTTGATGACCGTGGTGTTTCCGTACCTGGAGCGGTTGCAGAAGGAAGGCGAGCTGGGCCGGCGTAAGATCACGCAGTACACGCGGTATTTGACGATCGCGTTGAGCATCATTCAGTCGTCCACGATCGCCACCACGCTGCAATCGCAAGCGCTTGGCGGCCAGTCGCTGGTGTACCACCCGGGTTGGGGCTTCACGCTGATGACGATTCTGACGCTGACCACGGGTTCGGCGTTCATCATGTGGTTGGGCGAGCAAATCAGCGAACGCGGGATCGGCAATGGAATGTCGCTGATCATTTTCGTGGGCATCGTGGTGGGCTTGCCGCGCGCCATCGGCGATTTGTGGGACAAGGTAAGGACGCAGGCGTGGGGCGCGTTCACGCCGATAGCGATTCTGGGGCTCCTGGCGTTGATGGTCGCCGTGGTGGCGTTCATCGTTTTCGTGGAAGGGGCGCAGCGCCGCATTCCGGTGCAATATGCCAAGCGCGTGGTGGGCCGCCGCATGATGGGCGGGCAATCCACCTACCTGCCGCTGCGCGTGAATTCCGGCGGCGTGATTCCGCCGATTTTCGCGAGTTCGCTGCTGGCGTTTCCGGCCACCGCCGCGATGATGCTGGGCACGCGCTGGCCGTTCGTGAAGTCGATTGCGAACACCCTGCGCTGGGGAGAACCGCTGTACACCGCGGTGTACGTGACGCTGATCGTCGTTTTCGCGTTTTTCTACGTGGGCATCGTTTTCAATCCGACGGAGCTTGCGGACAACATGCGCAAGAACGGCGGGTTCATTCCGGGGATACGCCCGGGGCGCACCACTTCGGAATATGTAAGCCTGATCCTGAAGCGGCTGACGTTTATCGGCGCGGTTTATCTCGCCATCGTCTGCCTCTTACCGGAATGGATGATTGCGGGTATCCACCTGAATCACCTGCCGTGGTGGATGGGCGGTAACTGGTTTGACCATTGGCCGCAATGGATTTTGAACGGGCTTGGTGTGCAGTTTTATTTTGGCGGTACTTCGCTCCTAATTGTGGTGGGCGTGGCGATGGATACGGTGCAGCAGTTGGAGGCACAACTCGTCATGCGGAACTACGAGGGTTTCGCGCGGAAGGGACGTCTGCGCGGCCGTCGTTAAGGGAGACGAACCGTGGCGCTGGAAGAGCGTCCCGATGCAAAACTCGACCGCGGGGTCATTTTTTTAGGGCCTCCGGGATCGGGAAAAGGTACTCAGGCGAAAGAGCTGGCCAAGGCGTATGGCATACCGCATCTTTCGACGGGCGACATGTTACGGGAGCATGTCGGTAAAGCTACCACGCTCGGCTTGCAGGCGAAGCCGATCATGGAGCGTGGCGAACTGGTGCCGGACTCGCTGGTGCTGAAGATGATCGCCGAGCGGATCGAGCGGCCCGATTGCAGCCACGGGTTTGTGCTGGACGGTTTTCCGCGAACGGTGACCCAGGCCAGATACTTGGGTGAGTTGCTCAAGCAGCATGGGTACAAGGCCCCGTTCGTGATTCACCTGGTGCTGGGCAGTTCCGTGCTGTTGCGGCGCCTCACCGGGCGAAGGACCTGCAAGGTGTGCGGCGAGATTTACAATATTTACGACCGCCCGCCCAAGGTGGAAGGGATTTGCGATAAGGACGGCGGCGAGTTGTTTCACCGGCCGGACGATCGCGAAGACGTTATCGCGGAGCGACTGCAGGCGTACGACAAGCAGACCTCGCCCCTGGTGGAGTATTACCGGCGGCTGGGTGCGCTTCACGATATTGATGGAGCAAAGAGTGTCCCGGAAGTGAAGGCGCAGATGTTTCAGGTTGCCGCGGAAATGAGGGAGGCGCGCTAGGAATGGCGATTCAGTTGCGCAGCGCCGCGGAACTCGAAAAGATGTACCGCGCGGGCCAGGTGGTTCACGAAGTCTTGAACGCGCTGCGGGCGCAGTTGCAGCCGGGGATGACGACGATGGACCTCGAGAAGAGCGCCGAGGAGATCATCGCCAAAGGGCCGGGGCGGCCGGCGTTCAAAGGGTATCGCGGGTACCCCTGCGTGCTGTGCACGTCGGTGAACAGCGAGATCGTTCACGGGATACCGTCGCCCAAGCGGAAACTGCGCGAAGGCGACATCGTGTCGCTCGACTTCGGCATGGAAGTGGACGGGTATTACGGCGATTCGGCGGTGACCGTGCCGGTGGGGAAGATCAGCCCGGAGCTGCAGAAGCTCCTGGAGGTGACCCGCGAATCGCTGGACCGCGCAATTGACAAGATGCGGCCGGGCAACCGGCTGGGCGACGTCGGGCACGCGGTGCAGAGTTGGGTGGAGCAGCACGGGTATTCGGTGGTGCGGGAGTTCGTGGGGCACGGCATCGGCACGAAGATGCATGACGAGCCGAACCTGCCGAACTACGGCGAGCCGGGACGCGGCGCGCGTTTGCAGGAAGGCATGGTGATCGCCGTCGAACCGATGGTGAACGCCGGCCGTCCGGAAGTGGCGATGCGCGGCGAGTGGGTGGCGGAAACGGCCGATGGCAGTCCTTCGGCGCATTTCGAGCACACCGTGGCGGTCACCGTGAACGGCCCGTGGATTCTGACGCGGCCGAAAGAGATGACCGGGCCGGCGTGGGGGAATGAAGTATTAAGTACTAAGTTTAAGTAATAAGTAAATCGGTCTTATTTAATACTTAGAACTTATTACTAAGAACTTGGAACATAGGAAACCATGGCGAAGCAGCCGTACGTGAAAAAAGAGAAGGGCGACTCCGGAAATCCGAAGGAGGATGCCATTGAAGTAATGGCGACGGTGATTGAGCCGTTGCCGAACGCGATGTTCCGCGTGGAACTGGAGAACAAGCACCGGGTGCTGGCGCATGTCTCCGGGAAGATGCGCAAGAATTTCATCCGGATTCTGGCGGGCGACAAGGTGGCGGTGGAGCTTTCGCCGTACGATTTGACGCGCGGCCGGATCGTGTACCGGTACAAGTAAGGCGCGGGATTTGGGAGCATAGGATTGCAGAAGTTTACAATTATAAGTTTTAAGCGGTAAGTAAGGATTTAAGAAGTACTTAAAACTTAGAACTTAGTACCTAGAACTCAAAACGCGCAGCTTCGCAACGAGGAGTCTGTAATATGAAAGTACGGGCAAGCGTGAAAAAGATTTGTGACAAGTGCAAGGTGATCCATCGCCGCGGGGTGGTTCGGGTGATTTGCGTGAACCCGAAGCACAAGCAGCGGCAGGGATAGGCAGTAATCAGTTTTCAGTTTTAAGTAATAAGTAAGTCGTTGGCTGAGCTTTGGAACTGAGAACTTAGAACCTTTTTTGAATGGACTGGAGCAATCATGGCACGTATCGCTGGTGTTGATCTTCCGCCGCAGAAGCGCTTGTGGGTCGGGCTGACCTCGATCTACGGCATCGGACAGGTGCGCGCGAAGGATATTTCCGAAAAGGCGAATGTGGATTTCACGAAGAAGATCCGCGACCTGACGGAAGACGAAGTCAACCGCATCCGCACGGTCATCGAGCAGGAAGGGCGCGTGGAAGGCGATCTCCGCAAGGAGATCCAGATGAACATTCGCCGGCTGATCGAAGTGCAGGCGTACCGTGGGATTCGTCACCGGCGCAATTTGCCGGTGCGCGGGCAGCGTACGCACACGAACGCGCGCACGCGGAAGGGTCCTCGGCGCGGCGCGGTGGCCGGCAAGAAGCAGATCAAGGGCAAGAAGGGCTGAGAAAACCAGTAGTCATTAGTTTTAAGTAGTAAGTAAGACGACTGCACTACTTGAAACTTAGGATTTGAGACTTAGAACTTAAAACTTAGAACTTATTACTTAGCACTGCGAAGCAAAACGGAGTGAAACGTGGCAAAAGAGCAGAAGAACGCGGTACCGGACGCATCAGCAGCACCGGCGAAACCGGCAGCCGCAAGCAAGCGCAAGAAAGAGTTCAAGAAGAAGCGGGAAAAGCGCATCGTGCCGCACGGCATTGTGCACGTGGCCGCTTCCTTCAACAACACGCAGATCACCATTGCGGATCCCGACGGGCGCGTGTTGTGCGCGTCATCGGCCGGGGCGATCGGGTTCAAGGGCTCGCGCAAGGGCACGCCGTACGCGGCGCAGCAGGCTGGGCTGTCTGCCGCGGGTACGGCGCGCGACCAGTACGGGATGAAGAGCGTGGAAGTGAAGGTCAAGGGACCCGGGTCCGGGCGCGAATCCGCGATACGCGCGCTGGCGGCGGCGGGATTGCACATCGTGGCCATCCGCGACGTCACGCCGGTCCCGCACAACGGCTGCCGCCCGCCAAAACGCCGGCGCGTTTGATGCTCACGATTTGTAGCTCAGGCCTTTGAGGCCTGAGGGTTTTCAAAGAAGATTTTTTGAGAGAGTTTCGCGAAGGGAGAACAGAAGTTGGCAAGACACCGAGATGCAGTCTGCCGCCTATGCCGTAGGGAAGGGCAGAAACTATTTCTAAAAGGATTGCGGTGCTTCACGGACAAGTGCGCGATCGAGAAGCGCAACTTCGTGCCGGGACAGCACGGGCAATCGCGGCGCGCGAAGATTGCGGGCTACGGCCTGCAGCTTCGCGAAAAACAGAAGGTCAAGCGCACGTACGGTCTGCTGGAACGGCAGTTCCGCAACTACTTCGAGAAGGCGGAGCGCGCCAAGGGGCCGACGGGCGAAAACCTCATCATCATGCTGGAACGCCGCCTGGACAACACGGTCTGGCGCGCGGGCCTGGCCTCTTCGCGTTCGCAGGCGCGGCAACTGGTGCTGCACGGACACGTGCGGATCAACGGGAAGAAGGTAAACATCCCGTCGTACCAGGTGAGCGTCGGCGAAGAGATCGCCATCAAGGAAAAGATGCACCAGAACGCCATGGTGCTGGAGGCGCGCAACGTGGCGCAGAGCCAGAGCCTGGTGCCGTGGCTGGAGCAGGAGCGCGAGCATTTCAAGGCCAAGGTGGTGGCCCTGCCGAAGCGCGACGACGTGCAGACGCCGCCGATCAACGAGCAACTGATCGTCGAACTGTACTCGAAGTAAGTTATAAGTTTTAAGTTGTCAGTTCTCAGTTTTCAGTTGAGGGACCGCTTGCTGATGACTTAGGACTTATGTTTTGAGGTTTACGACTTGAACCTGATGACATAGAACTGGTGACTTGAAACTCAATTTGGGTCTTAGGAGTCAAAACGGACGACTTGAAACTGACGACTTAGAACTGATTACTGGGGACTTTGCAGGGTTAGCGGTAAACGCGGTCGAGGGAAGGGTAACGGTCTGAGTGGCCGGCGACGCCGGTCACGGAAGGAAGGAACACGATGTGGAAGGGATTTCAGAAACCGAAGCGTCTTGCGTCTGAGCTGGAATCGCTGACGGAGCGGTACGGCCGGTTTTCGGCGCAGCCGTTTGAACGGGGCTGGGGTACCACGGTAGGAAACGGGTTGCGGCGCGCGCTGCTCAGCTCGATCGAAGGCGCGGCCATCACCGCGGTGAAGATCGAAGGCGTGCTACACGAATTTTCTTCGATTCCCGGTGTGGTGGAAGACGCCACGGACATCATCCTGAACCTGAAGCAGGTACCCATCAAGCTGAATACCGACCTGCCGAAGACCATCTACATAAACGTGGAACAGCCGGGCGTGGTGACGAGCGCGCAGATCGAGGAAGACGCGGACTTCGCGGTGCTCGACAAGAGCGTGTACATCGCCACGGTGAGCGAAGGCGGCAAGCTGCCGATCGAAATGCGCGTGAAGAACGGGCGCGGCTACGTGGCGGCGGACCGCAACTACGACGAAGACCTGCCCATCGGGTACATTCCGGTGGACAGCGTGCACTCACCGGTGCGCAAGGTGAACTACTCCGTGGAAGCGGCGCGCCTTGGGCAGATGACCGACTACGAGAAGCTGATGATGGAAGTGTGGACCAACGGCGCCATCACGCCGCAGGACGCCATCGGGCTCGCGGCCAAGCTGGTGAAGGACCACATGAGCATCTTCATCAACTTCGAAGAGCCGGTGGAGAACGTGGAAATGCCGCAGGACATCGTGCACGATCCGCGGCTGGAACACCTGGACCGCTCCGTGGAAGAGCTGGAGCTTTCGGTGCGCAGCTACAACTGCCTGAAGAACGCGAACATCCAGACCATCCGCGAACTGGTGCAGAAGAGCGAAAACGAAATGCTGAAGACCAAGAACTTCGGCCGGAAGTCGCTGAACGAGATCAAGGACATTCTGGTGAAGATGGGTCTTGGCTTGGGCATGAAGTTCGACGAGCACGGCCGGATCATCTGGCCGCCGCTGCCGAGCCAGACAGCGATGCCGCCGACGAATTCGGAAGATACGGTGGGGCTGTAGAGGCAGTTTTCAGTTATCAGTGCACGGTTGACAGTGAACCGCATTCCCTCAGGGGCTAAAGCCCGGTTCTAGCAGGGGCGAAATGTCGGAGCTAAAGCTCCGACCCCCTAATGAGGAGGCCGGAGGTAAAACTCCGGTTCCACTAAGAAGGAAGAGACGATGAGACACCTGAAGTCAGGATCAAAACTGGGGCGCAATCCGTGGCACCGCCGCGCGACACTGCGCAACCTGGTCACCAACCTGTTTGAGCACGGGCGCATCAAGACGACGCTGACGCGCGCGAAGGCCACGCGGCCGGTGGCGGAGAAGATCATCACGCTCGGCAAAAAAGACACGCTGGCGGCGCGGCGGCAGGCGGCGGCGTACCTGATGACGCCGGCGATGACGCAGAAGCTGTTCAGCGAGATCGCGCCGAAGTTCGCGGACCGCGCGGGCGGCTATACGCGCATCATCCAAGCGGGCAATCGCGTGGGGGATGGCGCGAAGGTGGCGATCCTGGAACTGGTGAGCTACGAGTTCAAGAAAAAGGAAAAGAAAGAAAAGGGCAAGGTGGCAGAAGCCGTCGAGGCGAAGAGCTAAGACGGATTGGCCAGGTCCGCGTCGAGGCGGACCCTGGATGAGATGTGACGCCCGCTCCGGGAAACCGGGGCGGGCGTTTTGTTTTTGGAGAGGCGACCGGTGACCAGCGACCGGGGGTCAAAAAGAGGCGGCTGAGACGTGAGAAGGTCGGCGCGCCGACGGAGTGATGATTTTTTCGCAAGTGTTGCAGGGGAAAGGGTTAGGGGAAACGAGTTTTGCAAGTGTGGGGAATGCGGGGGTTATAGGTGGTTTGGAATGAGAGAGATGCGTAAGTGTTGATAACGGAGGAGTTAGAGCGGTTCATTGCGTAAGTATTGGAGAGAAACCATTTGGCACAATTTTGTGTACTGGGTTTTCTTTTCTGGTTTACGCGGCGGTGATCAGGATTGAGCCGGGGCGCCTGGAGCTGCGCTTGGGACGGATGATGATTTGGACATCGCGGTCGAGGGCGTTGAGGAAGCGCAGGAGGCGCTCGACGGAGAAGCCTTCGACGCGGTAATTGGCCAGGGCGGAGATCTTCGGCTGATTCAGATTGAGGAGTTTTGCCGCCGCCGCTTGCTGCAGCCTTTTTTGTTCAAGAATCTTGTTGATCGCTACTGCCAGGCGTACCTTTGTCAGCTTTTCATCTGCATCAGGGAGACGGAGGTCGGCAAAGACATTGCCTGAACTTCGGGTCACTCCTTCAATCTTCGTTTTCTTTGCCATGTTTGGCCTCGTAATCTTCGCGCGCGACCCATTATCTCATTTCTGGGATGTTGTGGCAGCGCGCCTTGGATGACTGGACACGCTACGGAAAAACCGAAAAGGCCTTTCTTCAGTGGCTAAAGCCCGTTGGTCATAGGAGCGTTACGCCGGGACTGAAGCCCCGGCCTCCTAAAGAGAGGAATGTTCCCGAAAACCGCATGGTCGTGGCCAACCGAGAAGCATGCATGGAATTGCTACGAAGCAGAGATAGCCTTGGCTCGGCATCCTGCGGTTTGATCTTGGCCAGCCGGTGTTGTCAACGATGAGGATGTCGGCGGGCCGACAGGCGACGTTTTTTTCGCAAGTATTGCAGGGGAAAGGGTTAGGGGAAACGAGGTTTGTAAGTGTGGGAAGTGCAGGGGTTATAGGTGGCTTGGAATGAGAGAGATGCGTATGTGTTGAGGGCACGAGGGTTAGCTTGGCTCGTTGCGCAAGTGTTGGAGAGAAATGGTTTGCGAGAGCAGGGTGAGGACGCCGAATGCCATAGAGCCAGTAGGGTTGGACTTGAGAGGCTGCGGAAAAACACATAACGACATTTCCTCAGGGGCGCTTCGCGCCCTGGGCTGAAGCCCAGGGTCTACCGGGCCCAATGATAGTCAGGCACTTAATGTCGGAGCTGAAGCTCCGACCCACAAAGCTCAGGATAAACAAGCTTCCGTACTGCAAGGTTGATCGGTGGAGCGATCCAGGGTGGACTCGAATTTTCTTATAAATGGATATGGCAGGAAGTGAGGAGATTCCTCAGGGGCTAAAGCCCATTGGTAGTAGGAGCGTTACGCCGGGGCTGAAGCCCCGGCCTCCTAAGGAAGAAGCGCAGCCTCCTAAAGAGAAGGATCGGAGTTGAGTGGGGCATGTCGGAGGGGCGGGTGAGGGTCAGGTTGTTTCGGGATCGTCGGAGGATGGGTTCTGGGGAGGGGCGGGAGGAGCAGCGTCGGGATCGGGGAGGTTATAGATTTGGCGGACTACGTCGTCCCAGCAGGCGGGATTGCGTGTGGTGAGGAGGAGTTCGCGCTGGGCGTTGGGGATGGTCTTCAGGAGAACCTTGGCAAGATTGGTGAGGGTGTTGGCGGTCTTGGAGGAGATGCGGCCTTCGGCAACGGCGGCGAAAAGGCGTGCGACGGCGAAGTTGAGGGAAGAGGGTGCGATGACTTCGCCGATGAGAGGCAAGGCGATATTGTGGGCGGTGTCATCGTGCTCGCGGAGGTTACGGAGCTTGCGCTGGTGATGGTGGCAGTATTCGGAGTCGGGGAAAGGACGAGGAAGGCGGCAGCGACGGCCATCCGCGAAGGTAAAGGCGCACAAAGACGCGCGGTCTTCGGATGTATTGGAAGACATGGTTTACTCCCGAAATTGGAAATGAGGGGAAGAGCCTCGCCGAGGAAAAAGAGCGAGGCGTACTTCTCTACAGGGCAGACTATGGCACGTTAGTTATATAGTTGTCAAGAGAAAAATGAATATATCATTATGGGGGCGGTCAGGCGGAAAGTCGGGAATGGGGCGGAGAGGAGGGGAGTGCCGCACCTACGGCGCTATGGGTTCTGTCTGCCCGTGATCCCCGCCCTCACGGACGGGGCTAGCTTGTGGCGCGCCTCCGGCGCTGGGAAAGGAGGGCGGTTAACACATCGAGCGGGTCGGGGCAGGCGCCGGTCACAGAGAGAAGAAGACAGAGAGAATAGAGAAAGAAAAAGCTAACGCAGAGACGCAGAGAACGCGGAGGTTCGCAAAGAAGATAAAGGCGGCGGAGAGATCCCTCGGCTACGCGGCCCGATGCGCCGAAATGCGGCGCAAAAGAGAAAGTCGGGCCGCTTCGCTCGGGATGACAGATTAGGGAAGGAGGAATGCCGGGCGATTAGGAAGCGGGGAGGGGAGAAAATCGGATATGGCGCAGAGAAGGGGGAAGCGCCGGCGCGCGGGCGACAGGTTGAGGTTAGGAAGGACATTGCGCCGCCGACTTCTGGAGGACGAGGTTCGGCTTATCTCTTTCCGTGCAAGGTTCATAACGGAATTGAGACCACGCCATTGCGGGCGGCCATTTGCGAGCCTTCGGAATCGCGCACAACTTGGCGGACCATGTACTTGCCGGGCTTCAGTTCAAAGCTGGATCGGACGGTCAGGCCGGTGCGGCCAAGGCGGGTCAAGGTGGCGTCGAGAAGGCGCATGTCGACGTTTTTAACGCCGCCGGTGACGAGGCCGCCGTTTTCATCGAAGATGGCGGTGGCGATGGTGACGCTGTTGAGGTTTCTGTCGTCGGCCTTGCGGAAGCGCAGGCTCTTGAGCCCCAGGCGGGAGACGACGCTGAGGCGCACGGCGGAATCGCCGGCCTTGAAATACTGGGTTTGCAGCTCGAGGGGGAAATCCTGGATTTCGCCCTGGGAATAGATAGCGTCCTCAATTTCGGCCCTGGCTTGCTCCTTGGGATCATCCACTTTACTCGGGGCGAAATAGCCACGGCGAGCCTGCACGTCGTATTTGAGATTGCCCGCAAGTTTCACCTTGAGGAGATGAAACTGGCCGTTCGTTTTCTGATTTTGCGGCGAGAAACCGAGGAGGTAAGAGACTTCGGGAGTCGAACCGAGGCGCGTTAGCCCGCCGGCGAGGTCATTGGAATTCTGGAAGAAGGTGCCGCCGGTGCCAGCGGCAAAATCCTGCAGGACAATAGGGCTTTCAAACTCCGCGCTGCTGCTGTCGTTGACTGTCTGACCGGAGACGACGGAGTCGGTAGGCGAAATAGAGGGAGAGAGATAACCGGGGGCGTAAAGGCCGCGGGTGTCGAGAGTGTTGATAACGATGCCGGAGCGGTTGGCGTTGCCTATGATGCCGGAAGCATCAGACATGGCGGAAGCGAAGCCGGTGGCGTCAGACATGTTGGAACCGAAGCCGGGAGAGACGAGGAGCAGGACTCGCTGGCCAGGCATGGCCGCGAGGCGACGAAGGATTTCCGCGAGGTGAGCGTAGACCATGGTATTTACCATGTCAGCGGCAGCTCCGCTATTCGTGTTGACGGCAATCGGGGGCCCATAAGCAGCCTGAGGCGCGTGCCCGGTAGTCGGGGGCTCCAAAAGGGGGTGCGGGAGGATTGCGAGGACAGCCTTGTTGAGCAAGTTCGTATCGCTGGTGAATTCCTGGGGAGTGCACTGGCCGGAGGTGCAATAAACGGCGCCGCGGTCGCTGGGAAGCAGGCCTTGCAGGAATTTGGAAGCGGCGATGCGAACCCTTGCGGCGTCATCGCTGGAGAGGTGGACATCGTCGAAGACCAGAGCTACGAAGCGCTCGGGAATGGAAACCTTGGCAGCATCGGGCGACGGCGCGGCGGACGCCTGGGTTTTCAAGGCGGCAGCGGCCCGCTCGCGGCGGGACTCTGGGGTATCCACATCGAAACTGGTGATGGCCTGGAGTTTGCCCTGATCGTAAATCTCAAAATCCTCGCGGTGGAGATTATCGACCGGCTTGCCGGAGTGATCGCGAACGACGACGCGAACCTGCACGAGATTGACGTGAAGCTGGAAGGTGGACTCGGAATCGTGCATAGAGATTTCGGACTTGGAGTCGGAAGCGGGGGCGGCGGGGGCTTGCGGGGCGGCGGGGGCTTGCGGGGCGGGGACGGCAAGGGAAAGTGCGAAGAAAAGGGTTGCGAGAGCGAAAAAGCGCAAAGTGGAAGAAAAGAATTGGTCCCGGGGCCCTGGCGAACGCCGAGTTGGCAGATGGCAGGTCATGATAAGGTTGCTCCTTTTCGTAGGACGGGGCAGAGCGGGAATCGGTTACATAATAGGGTAATAGCAATGAGATGCAAGGTTGGCACGGAGCGGATATCAGCGATCAGATATCAGCGATCAGGAAGCGCAGAGGAAGAGTAAGGCTAATGCGGGGGCTCGGTGAAGATAAAAGCGGCGGAGGGATCCCTCGACTACGTGGCCCGACGCGCCAGACTGCGGCGCGAAAGAAAAAGTCGGGCCGCTCCGCTCGGGATGACAGTTAACGGGAGGCTGTGCCACGATCCCGCGACCCCGGCGAGGCGCACGGGGTGCACAAATCGCGCTGCGCGGGCGGATGCGCCAGAACGTGGCGCGCCGACATCATAAAGTGGGGCGGTTCGCCAGCGCTTTTGCAATTGAGGCAGCGCCGCCAAATCGAGCATTTGGGAGAAAGGGTTTGGATTGTAAAAGCGGGAGCAAGCTCCCGCACTCCAAGTTCAATGGGCGGAGCGATCAGGAAGTGGGGCGGCGGCGGAGGCGGTGGATTAGGAAGAGGACGAGGAGGGCGACGAAGGCGCCGGCGGAGTCGAGGAGGGAGTCCCGAGCGGAAGCGGTGCGGGAGGCGACGAAGGATTGATGAATTTCATCGAGGGCGGCGTAGGCAGCGGCGATGAACCATGCGGCGAAGGCCCAGGACCAGTGCCAGCCGATGCGCGCGCCGCGAATGCCGCGGTAGAGCAACAAATAGAAAATGAAGTATTCAGCGAGATGCGCGGACTTGCGGATGAAGAAGTGGATGGTTTCAAAAGCCGTTTCGCTGAGGGATGGCGCGAACCAATGCAGGATGGCGGCGAATACGCCGGCGGTGTGCCCGGAGGAAAAAGTGTCCGTGGAAGCGGCGAAAATAACGCCGCTCCAGAGCATAGCGGGCCACCAGGCGCGGAGCCAGGCGGGAATGATGGATTTGGGAGGGACGCGGTAACGGACCTCGTCGAGGGTGGGGGCGGGCCGGGGATTGCGCCAGGGGTCGGAAGGGGTCATTAGGAGTTTGGTTTCCTATTCCATTGTAAACGAAGCGTGAAGGGAATGCAGTTTGGGGAAGAGGAAAATAGAAGATGGAAAATGGAAAAGCGAAAAGCGAAAAGCG
>DLMH01000033.1:23867-31101 GCA_002478115.1 Candidatus Acidiferrum typicum
GCGAAAAGCGAAAAGCGAAAAGCGAGGAGACATACCTGGGTAAGTTTGGATTTGAGGTCCTTCGGCCCCGGAAGGCTGGGGCCTCAGGATGACAGATTGGTGAGTGGGGCGCGGGCGGAAAAGCGGCGCCAAGGCGCCGCACTCCACGAAAGGCGACCCCAAGAGAAAAGCGACCCCAAGCGAAAAGCGAACCCAAGACCCACCCTCACAAAACGAGGGTGGGGCACCCGCAAACCCGTGAGAAACCCAAGGGCACAGTCAGGAGTGACTGTGCAACAAAAGCGAACCCAAGAGAAAAGCGCCCGCTTCGGAAAGCGGCCTCTACAGGGAGAAGGAAAAAGCCAGAACGGACCGCCTCAGAAGGCGGCCCCTACACGAGAAAGAGAAACCCAAGAACCGACCTGAAGGTCGGCGATTACAAAGGCAAACCCAAGAGAATGGCGCCCGCTTCGGCCCTTCGCTTTGCTCAGGGTAAAAAAGCGGTCGCTACGAGGGCAAAAGAGTTACTCCATGCGGTAGTTGGGGGCTTCCTTGGTGATGACCACGTCGTGGACGTGGCTTTCGCGCAGGCCCGCGGCGGTGATGCGCATGAAGCGGCTCTTTTCCATGAGTTCGGGGAGCGTGCGGGCGCCAACGTAACCCATGCCGCTCTTGAGGCCGCCGACGAGTTGATCGGTGAGGCCGCTGAGCGGACCTTTGTAGGCGACGCGCCCCTCGACGCCTTCGGGGACGGACTTGCCACGCTCGGCGCCTTCCTGGGAATAGCGGTCGGCGGAGCCCGCTTCCATGGCGCCGGTCGAACCCATGCCGCGATAAGACTTGAAGGTGCGGCCCTGATAGAGAATGGTTTCGCCGGGAGCTTCCTCTGTGCCGGCGAAGAGGCTGCCGATCATGACGCAGGACGCGCCGGCAGCGATGGCCTTAGTGATGTCGCCGGAATATTTGATGCCGCCATCGGCGATGATGGGGACGCCCGTGCCTTGCGCGGCTCTGGCGGCTTCCATCACGGCAGTGAGCTGGGGGACGCCGGCGCCGGTGACAACGCGCGTGGTGCAAATGGAGCCGGGGCCGATGCCGACTTTGAGGCCGTCAATGCCGAGGGAGATGAGTTCCTTGGCGCCTTCATAGGTGGCCACGTTTCCGGCGATGAGCTGCATTTCGGGAAGGCGCTGGCGAATGGCCTTGATGGCTTCGATGACGCGTTCGGTGTGGCCGTGGGCGGTGTCAATGGCGAGCACGTCGGCCTTGCACTTGGACATTTCGACGGCGCGTTCGAGGAAGTCGCCGGTGGCGCCAACAGCGGCGCCGACGTAGAGGCGGCCTTGGTCGTCTTTGGCGGCGTGGGGATATTCGAGTTTTTTCTGGATGTCCTTGACGGTGATGAGTCCCTTGAGATTGAAATCCTTATCAACGACCAGGAGTTTTTCGATGCGGTGCTTCTGAAGAATTTTTTCGGCTTCTTCGAGGGTGGTGCCGACGGCGACAGTAACGAGATTCTCCTTGGTCATGACCTGGCCGACGAGTTGGCTGTGATTTTTCTCGAAGCGAAGGTCGCGGTTGGTGAGGATGCCGGTGAGGCGGGTACCGCGGGTGACGGGAAGGCCGGAGATGCGGTACTTGTTCATGATTTCGAGGGCCTGGCGGATGGTGATGTCCGGGGAGATGGTGACAGGATCCACGATCATGCCGGATTCGGAACGCTTGACGCGGTCAATTTCCTCGGCTTGGCGATCGATGGACATGTTGCGATGGACGATGCCGATGCCGCCCTGGCGCGCAATGCCGATGGCCAGGCGCGATTCCGTGACGGTGTCCATGGCAGCGGAAGAGAGCGGAATATTGAGGGAGAGGTTGCGGGTGAATTGCGTGGTGGTGTCCACGTCGGTGGGCAGGATGGAGGATTTGCCCGGGAGGAGCAGGACGTCGTCGAATGTGAGACCTTCGGTGATGGGACTGTCAATCATGAGAACCTCGCGAGAGAGTGAGTGGCGCGGGAGCGGATGCGCCCAAAAACAGCGCAGCCCAGCGGGTGGCCGCTGGGCCGCGAGAAGAGTTCAATAGAATGAAACAAAGCATCACGGTGTAATCAGTGATTTTAGGGGTGAGAGGGGGGAGGGGTCAAGTTGGAGGCGTGGGAAAACCGAGGCGGAGCCCGCCCGGTAAGTCCGGGTGAGGGAAGGAATGGGACCTGATAAAGTGAAGATATGACCGAGAAACCGAGGGAATTTGAGGCGCACCGGCTGCTGTGGAGCGGGCATCTGCAGACGATTGCGGGGGCGTTTTTGAAGAGGGAGTTTTTGCTGCCGCGGCCGGAAGAACGGCTGTTTCGCGTAGACACGGAGACGCAAGTGAAGGGGATGTGCAGTTGGCAGCCGGGCAAACGGAAGGATGCGCCGGTGATCGTGACGGTGCACGGGCTGGAGGGTTCGAGCGAATCGAACTACGCGATTGGCATTGCGGACAAGGCGTACGCGCGGGGATTTCATGCGGTGCGCATGAACCAGCGGAATTGCGGCGGGACGGAGCGGTTGACGCCGACGCTGTACAACAGCGGGTTGAGCGGGGATTACCGCGCGGTGCTGCTGGAGTTGATTGCCGAGGGATTCCAGCAGGTTTTTTTCGCGGGCTACTCGATGGGTGGAAACCTGGTGACGAAGATGGCGGGGGAATTCGGCGAAGCGGCGCCGAAGGAGTTGCGTGGAGTGGCGGCGGTTTGTCCGGCGATGGACCTGGCGGCTTGCGCTGATGCGCTGGAGAAGATGGAGAATTATTTGTACGAGCGGCATTTTGTGGAGGAACTGATGGCGCGCTACCGGCGGAAGGCGGAGTTGTATCCGGAGCGGTATTCGCGGAATGGCATTGGGCGGGTGCGGACGGTGCGGGAATTTGACGATGCGATCACGGCGCCGGCGTTTGGGTATAAGGATGCGCAGGAATATTACGAAGCGGCGGGCGCGAAGAAGGTGATTGGGGAGGTGCGCGTACCGCTGCTGCTGATCGCGGCGCAGGATGATCCGTTCGTGCCGTATGAGTCGTTTTTTCGGGCGAGGGTGGGGGAGAATCCGAAGGTGCGGTTTGTGGCGCCGGAGCATGGAGGACATTGCGGGTTTATTTCGAGGTGGGCGGGTGCGGAGAGGTTTTGGGCGGAGGAAAGAGTGGTGGAGTTTTGCGGGGAGATTCGCGGAGAAGATGAAGAAGGACGGTAACACAGAGATCACAGAGGGAAGAGAGATTCCTCGACTGCGCGGCCCGACGCGCCAAACTGCGGCGCGGAAGAGAAAATCGGGCCGCTCCGCTCGGAATGACAAACAAGGGAAGGTGCGGAGAGGTTTTGGGCGGAGGAAAGAGTGGTGGAGTTTTGCGGGGAGGAAGAGGCAAGAGAAAGATAACGAAGAGGCGCAGAGGGCGCTGAGGTTCGCAGAGAGGAAGAAAAGAGGAAGAAAAGAGGAAGAAAAGAGGAAGACAAGAGGAAGACAAGAGGGACGGTAACTCAGAGATCGCAGAGGGAAGAACACAGAGTTCACAGAGAAGAGCGGAGAAGAGCGGAGAAGAGAAACCCAAGAGCACAGTCAGGAGTGACTGTGCCACAGGAGTTAGTGTGCGCGCGCGTGCGATGGGGGAGATTACTGCGGTTGCGGCGGAGTATCGCTGGCTGGAGGCTGATCGGTGGTTGGAGGCGGATTGGTGTTGGCTGGAGGCTGATCGGTGACGGCGGGAGGCGCCGCTGTGGATGTGGCGTGTGAAGATTTTTGGCTGGGGATGAAGGTGACGTCGAGGGGATCGCGCAAGGTGAAGTCCAGGTGCGTTTCGGGGCGAATGCGGACTTGCTGGCCTTTGGTGGTGGCCTGCACGGCAGCGCCGCCGCCCGCGCCAAGACCAGCGCCGATGGCCGCACCCCGGCCGCCTCCGGCGAGGCCGCCGATGATGGCGCCAAGAGCTGCGCCACCACCGATCACAGCGCCTGAGCGTTTGCCGCGCGATTCGCCTTTTTCCTGAACACTGCTGGAGGAGAGGTGATACGTCTTGCCCTGGTAAGTGAAGCTATCGAGAGAAACGGTGAGTTCGCTGGCGCCATTGAATTTGCCCCCGGAGCTGGCGGCGACGAGTTTCAAGTTAACGTTGAGACCTTTGGGTACGACGACGCGCCCATCGATGAGGATAGGGGCGTCCAGTGAGCCGCGAAAAGTCTGGCCGGTCTGGCTGGTGGTGGAATCGATGTTATCGATGGTGCGAACGGTGACGACGGTGCCTCCCGGAATCGTGGAGGTGATGGGTTGCAGCGGAGGCGGTGGTGGAGGAGGCGGAGCAGGAGCGGCGGCAGGAGTTGGAGCAGAAGCGTCTGCGAGAATGGGAGCCGGAGCAGCCTGGGTTTCTACGGGGTGATTTACTGGCAGTGAGGGTTCTGGGGAAACTGACAGCGAAGTAGATGGAGCAGGCGCGGCTTGCGGCCGAGAGGTGCGAGGAAGACGCGAGGCTGGAGGAGCCGGCGTGGGAGCGGGAGGCTGCACACTATCGGCAAAGACGGGGGCAGGGATGGGTACGGTGGTTTGATCGATGACTTTGGAGACGCCATTGGTGCTGGCGGCGAGGCGTTCGGCGGCGAGGCGAGCGGCGTCGTCGGAGAGCTGACCGGAAAGCGTGACCGTGCCGCCCTTGACGGAGACGTTTACGGTGGAGGTCTTCAGAAGCGGCTCCGAAAACATTTTGGCCTTGATGTCGGTGGTGATGGAATCGTCGCTGGATTTGTTGCAGGCGACGGTGAAAAGCAAGGCGAGGGAAAGAAGGGAAAACAGCAATCGTGAGCGATGCATGGGGCCTCCGTAGTCGTAAGACGCGGACGCGGGGTGAAATGGTTGCGCTGAGTAGGCCGCGGGGAATGGCCGGGCGGGTGGCATCCGGGGGCAGCGAGCCAGTCTCCGGAAGAATTTAACGCGGGGTGGAGAGAAAACAAATTGCGGAAGAGACGGTGAGGCGGCGATTCGGTGCCAGCCTTTTTCTTTTGCGGGGGAGATGGGTGGCGTGATAAATCGGATTGCGGTGGGGAAGACGGAGAGGGGCAAGAACAAACCCAAGAGCACAGTCAGGAGTGACTGTGCCACCAAATCCCTGGAGCGGACCGATCTGTTGTTGGGAAATTGAAGGGGCGTAGAGCGGGAGAGAGTGACAGAGGGAAAGAGGGAAAGAGGGAAAGAGGGAAAGAGGGAAAGAGGGATTTCTCACTGCGCAGACTTCGTTCGAAATGACGCGGGAAAACGGGGGGCTCTGCGCTAGAACGCGGCTGTGGCTGGGACGACAGGCGGTGGAGGAAGTACAGTTTGGTGGGGCGGATGCAACTGTAAAAGCGGCGGCGAGCCGCCACACTCCAAAAGTCGGGCCGCTCCGGTCGGAATGGCAAGTCGATTTGGCGGAAAGCAGAGGAGAGAGGGAGCGAGGGGGAGTTATTCGGAGCGGATGGCGAGGATTTGTTTGCCCTGGATTTGGAGTTCGACGCCAAAGGGCGGGCGAATGTCGCTGCCCTGGACGATGGCGCCGCGAATCCAGATGTTGCCCAGAAGGCTGGCAGTTTTCAGGGGATCGTAGAGCGTGTGGCTGCAAGGATTGCCGACGAGGGGATGATTGGGAGCGCGAAAGCCGTATTCTGTTTTCAACTTTTCAAGGTCGGTGATGTATTCGAGTTGGCAGGGGCCGTAAGGGGCTTTGCGAGAAAAAGCCCAGTAGCCGTAAGGCGAAGTGGCAGAACCTCCCGGAAGACGAACGATGGTGGCAGGGATGTTTTCGCCGGAGAGGCGGTTGCGAATGAAGAAATCCGCGGAAGACCAGGGCTTGGCGAGATCGGAAATTTCGGCGATGGCGGGATTGGCCTCCGTGGCATGAGGGAGAGATGCGGAGGGATCGGGAGCGGGCGCGGGAACTTCGATCTGGGGCGGAGGCTCGACACGGGCGAGTTCGGAAGGCTTATTATGGCTGAGCCAACGGCTGCCAAGGAGAAGGAGTACGCCTAGGACGAGAAAGCCAATCACAAGAGGCAAAAGGGGATTGCGGCGCGGAAGCTTGGAGGACGGCCCGTTGACGCCGGGGATAATCGGCATGTCCGGCCGAAAGCGGGTGGGTGGAGTATTGTCGGCCATCGCAACAGGATGATTGTACTGGCAAGATGGCAGCGCGAGCAACTCAAGTTCCGTGTTTTCAAGGGGGGAAGGAAGAGTGTGCGAAAAGGGCAGTTGTGTTAGTGAGAAGGTGACAAGGACTTGCGCGGCGCTTGTTTCCGTGCGTATTGCGTCCTAGTGTAGTAAGAAGGTAAGGCAGAGGGAAATCCGCAGAGAATGGCGAGCGACACACGATCTTCGGCGCGGGCGTTTGTTCGCAGTTTGAACATTCTGCTGAAATTCGCGCGTTTGTACGAGTTCGGACACGTGCGCACTGCCGCACAATTTGAAACGACGTGGAAAGAACTGCACGCGGCGCTGCTGGAGAGCGGCGATACCGGCGTGTTGCTGGGAGCTTCAGGAACGCAGATCCTGCTGGACGGCGTGCCGCTGGGATCCGCCGCGGGCGAGCGGAGTTTTGCGCAACTGCTGACATCATCCGGAATCGCCAGCATTCACTTCGCAAAAAATCTGACGCAACCACAATTTTCGCGTTTTGTGCGCGCGTTTCCAAGCGGCAACGCAAAACCCAGCCAACTGGCGGAACAACTGAAGTCGGCGATGGCGGGAGACACGAGCATCAGGATCAACGAGATTCGGTTTGTTGCGGAAGACAGCTCGATGGCCGGAATCAAGGTGGCGGCGCAATTGACGGCCAAGGTGCTGGGCGCTGGCGGCGACAAACTGCGCGATATTTTTGAAGATCCGAATAAATTGTTGCAACTGATCCTGGCGGCGGAAAGTTCGCGCGGCGGCGGCGGAGGTGGTGGAGGCTCCGGACCGGGATTCGGCGGTGGCGGGCCAGGCGGAGGCACGGGAGGATCGGGAGGTGGAGCGGGCTCGAGTTGGAGCGGCGGCACGGGTGCGGGCGGAAGTTTATGGGAAGCGGGGAAGGCCGCGGGTGGAGGCGGAGGCGGAGGAACAGGCTCGGGCGGAGGAGGAGTGGGAGGCCCGGGCGGCGGTGGAGGGGGAACAGGCACCGGTGGCGGTGGAGGATTTGGCAGTGGATCTGGAGCGGGCGGGCCAGGCAGTGGCGGTGGAGGATTTGGCGGTGGATCCGGACCGGGTGGACCGGGCGGCGGTGGACC
>DLMH01000033.1:31177-85074 GCA_002478115.1 Candidatus Acidiferrum typicum
GGTGGACCGGGCGGCGGTGGACCAGGCGGCGGTGGACCAGGCGGTGGAGGGCCAGGCGGCGGTGGACCAGGCGGTGGAGGGCCAGGTGGCGGTGGAGGATTTGGCGGTGGATCCGGACCGGGTGGACCGGGCGGCGGTGGACCAGGCGGTGGAGGGCCAGGTGGCGGTGGACCGGGTGGAGGCGGCCCCGGTGGTGGAGGGAGCGGAGGACCGGGCGGAGGATTTGGCGGAGGTGCAGGTGGGGGTGGCGGAGGCGGTGGGGGAGCGGGGCAAAGTGGAGAACCAGGCAAGTGGAAGACGGCGTCAGCACTGTTGCGCGACGGCGTGCTGGGAGGAGTCCCGGGAGCGCCAGGAGTGGGACCCGCAGGGATGGGTGGCGCTGGAGGAGGCGGAGCCTACGCGGTAGCCGAAGAAGAAGTGCGGTCGATGATCGGGTTGTTCGCGCAAATGGGAAAATCGCGGAAAGATCCCGAGAGCCGCATGGACACGGCGACGTTTCAGTCGCGCTTGACGGCGATGCCGGTGCGCGCGCAATACACGCTGCAACAAGCGCTGGCGGGGCTGGCGGCGCAGGCGCCGTCGGAGGCGCCGGACAAACCGATGCTGCTGAAGCTGGCGGAACACGTAGCGATCCGGTTCGCGCTGGACAGTTACGAGCGCGGGGAATTGCGCGTGAACGCGGTGAAGCAGTTGCTGGACCGGATGAACTCGGAGATCGAAGCGCTGCGGAAAATCCTGGGAGCGCAGGAAGAAGCGATGGCCAGCGCGGGGGTGTCTGTGCAGTCGTACACGGAATTGCTGGACCAGGAATTCTGGCAGCAGGTGCCGGAAGAGAACAAGAAAGAAGTGCTGACATCGGATGAGGCGTGGTGCGTGCCGCCGCGAAATGTGCGCGGCTTTTTGGAAGAGATGCTTCGGCGCGGGGAATTGAAGACGGTCAACGAGATTTTGACGAAGTATGCCGCGTGCATCGCGCTGGAAGCACCAGAAGCGCGGCGAACGACAGCGATCGGGTTATCGGACCTGGCGGAATTCTATGGCAGCGGCGACGGAAGCGCGCTGATTGACGTGATCCAACGGCTGGGCAAACAGTTGGCGGTGGAAAGCGTAGGAGACTTGCAGACCCTGATAGGAGCGGCATTTGTGCGCATGAGCCAGGAAGCCGGGGCGAAGAAATTTTATCCGGCGATGCAGCAGGCGCTGGCGTCACTGGACAGCGTGGAAGCGGTGCGGCCGGGAACGACGACCGCGATCCGGCAGAGGATCGCGACGGAAGAACGGCTGCCGGAATTCATCGAGGATACGCTGCGCACGGGGCAGATCCCCGATGGCTTGCTGGACATCCTGGCATTGGTGCCGAAGGCGACGCTGCAGTATGTGACCAACCGGTTTTCGAATTGCGGGTTCCGGGAAGATTGCGAATTGCTGGGGCAGGTGGTGCATGGACTGGGTGAAGAGGCGGTGCAGCGGTTGATTGAAACGCTGCAAAGCGCGCCGGCCAACGAAGCCACAGAAGTGATCGGGCTGTTGAGCCAATTGTCGCCGGAGGCGGTGGAAAGAATACTGCCGGCGCGGCTGGCGCAGTGGCCGCGTACTTCGCATGACCGAGCGGTGCGGCAGCTCTCTGCGACGCCGGCGGAGCAGCGGGGGGGGTTGTTGGCGATGCTGTACGACTCGCTGGACCCGCTGATTCGGCCGCTGGCGCTGGACGAAATGGGGATGAGCCTGCGAACGGAGTGCATCGATAAGGTTGTGGAATTGACGCAAGACGAAACGACGCCAGGATTCACGCGGATCAAGGCGATCGAGGCCGTGGGAAGACTGCGCGCGAGCGCGGCCAGCGCGGCGTTGCAGCACATCCTGGACGCCAAGCAGGTGTGGCGGTGGTCGTATCCGTCGGAGCTGCGGATTGCGGCGGCGCAGGCGTTACAGAAAATCGAGCCAGCGCTGGCGATGGAAAAGATATCGGCGAGCGGGCTGGACCGGAAGGAACTGGTGATGGAGCCGATGGATCCGGAGCCCAATGCTCCGGTAACGCGGCAGCGGCGGTATGCACGGTTGAAACTGTCGCGGCCCGTTGTTGCCGTAACGACCAACTTGCGCGACAACATCCGCCTGACGATCCCGGAATTGAACATGAGCGGCGGAATTGGGGCGGCGGGCCGGCATCTGGCGCCGGGCTCGTTGCTGACGCTGAAGATTTCCCATGGCGTACGCAACATCCGCGCGCAAGCCATCGTGCGGGGCGCGCGTCCGCAGGCGATGGCGTTCGAGTTTGTGGATATGGATCTGGATGAACGATCGCGGCTGAGAAAACTTCTGTTGGAACTCGGAGGACTGCCGCTGCCCTCCAATGTGGGAAATCGCAGCCGCCGGCAGAGCCGCGTGGCGATGATGAAGTAAGACCAATCAGGAAACAAGTTATCAGCGATCAGTTTTCAGTTGTAAGCGCCCCGAGATGCGGGGAGTTCGCGGCTTGTGTGGATAATGGAGATTGTGCGGCGAGCCCTCTCCCGCTTTGCAGAATCGGGATGACAATGTTGTTGACGTGTTGCCGAGATGGGGTCCAAGGGTGCTGGAACCTACGAAGAAAAGAAGGAACAAACCCAAGAAACCGATCTGAAGAGTGGCCACATCCTCCAGAGAAAGACACTCTCGCGGAGCTGCTTACGGCGTAAAAGCGGCGGCAAGCCGCCGCACTCCAAAATGTTCGGCTGCGTCCACCATACGATCACACCTGTCCTGTGAGCGAAGGAAGCCGTCCGAGAGGGCTGGTACGCGAACTGTCCTGATGGCGCGATGACGGACTGCTCACATGGGACGACCGTACCATTGTGAGGCTCAGGCAAGAGCCCTACGGTACTAGAGAGGATGTCCTAGGCGACTGACCTTCAGGACTATCGACACGATGGGGACGTGATGGGGATGAAGACGGACCCAAAGACGACAGCGGGCCGGGCATTTATTCGCAGCCTCAACATACTGCTGAAGTTTGCGCGGTTATACGGGTTCGACCACGTGCGCACGGCGGAGCAGTTGGAAGTGGCGTGGAAAGAGCTGCGCATGGCGATTCCGGAGGGGAGCGATACCGGGCTATTGCTGGGGGCGACGGGCGCGCAACTGCTGCTGGATGGAGTGCCGCTGGAAGGCTCACAGACGGAGAAGCAGTTCGCGCAATTGCTTTCCGCGGCAGGTTTGGCGAGCGTGCAGTTCACGCCGGAAGTGACGGAAGACGAACTGGCCAAGTTGATGCACGCATTTCCTGCCGGCAAGGCAAAACCCTCGGAATTAGCGCAACAGTTGAAAAAGGCGATTGCGGGTGCGCGCGGCATCCGGGTGAACGAGATTTGCTTCGTGGCGACGGATTCGCGGCTGAAGGACGCGAGCATAGCGGCACAGATAGCGGCCGCATCGCTTGGCGACGAGCAGGCGCAGTTTACGAGGATGCTGAACGACCCGCAGAAGTTGCTGGAATTGATCGCAGCGGCGGAGGGGTCGGAGACGGGCGCGGGGCCAGGGGCGGGACCCGGCGCGGGCCCTGGTGCAGGGCCGGGAAGCGGCTCGGGGAGCGGCTCGGGCAACGGCGGAATGGGAACAGGTGGCGGCGCGGGAATAGGGAATGGAACAGGGACAGGAACGGGCACGGGGAGAGGAGTTGGCGGAGGAACCGGCGTGGCGGCGGGCGGCGGCGTTGGCGGGGGAATAGGAGCCGGTGGGGGCTTTGGAACGGGCAAGGGGCCGGGCAAGGGCTGGGGCGCAGGCTACGGAACGGGGATTCCGGATGATGAGGAGATGTACCGGATCCTGCAAGCACTGACGACGTTTGGAAAGCTGGGGACCGGCGAGAATCCGGCGGGAGCGGCGGTCGAATTTCAAACGCAAGTGGCGCAATTGCCGGTGCGGGCGCAGGACACGCTGCGGCAGGCACTGGCGGGCATTGCGGAGCAGGGAAAAGGCAAAAAGTTTGACCAGAGTGTGCTGCTGCAGTTGGCGGAGCACCTGTCAATCCGCTTTGCCATGGAGCGCTTCGAGCGCGGTGAAGTGAAAGTGAACGCCGTGCGGCAGATGCTGGACCGCATGAACCAGGAAATCGAAGGGCTGCGGAAGATCCTGGGGCAACACGAAGACAAGATGGCGGAAGCGGGAATCCTGGCGGAGTCGCACCGGGAGATACTGGACCGGGTGTTCTGGTCAAGCGTGCCGGAAACGGCGAAGAGGGAAGTGCTGCTGTCGGATGAGGCGTGGTGCATCCCGCCGAAGAACGTGCAATCGTACGTCGCAGCGCTGATCGAGCATGGGGAGGTGGCGGAAGCGATCAGCATTCTGCAGAATTACGCGAAGTGCGCGGACAGCGAGGAGCCGGATGCGCGGAAACGCGCGGCGACGGGGCTTTCGGAGATGGCGGGATTGTACGCGCAGGCGGATCCGAAGCTGCTGGCGGATGCGCTGCGGCACGTGGGGCTGCGGCTGAGCGTGGAGCAGGACCAGGATTTGCAGGCGCTGGTGAGCGCGGCGTTCGTGCGGCTGAGCCAGGAGGCGGCGGCGCAACGGTGCTTTCCGGCGATGCAGCAGGCCTTGGATTTGCTGAATGGAGTGGAAGGGCAGCGGCCGGGAATGGCGAAAACGCTGCGCGCGAAGATGGGAATTGAAGAGCGCGTGCCGGAGTTCGTGGAAGAAGCGCTGCGGGCGAGGGAGATTTCGGCGGGGCTGACGGGGGTATTGAGGCAACTGCCGCAGACGGCGATGGAACAGATTTCGTCGCGATTCAACCGGTGCCAGTTGCGGGATGATCTGGAAAACGTGGCCAACCTGGCGAACGACCTGGGCGAGGAGGCGCTGCAGTACGTGCGCAGCACGGTGCGAGGCGGGGCGATCGCGGAAGCGGTGGAAATGGTGGGCTTGCTGGCGAAGCTCGATCCACAAGCCGCGGAAGTGTTTCTGCCGGGGCGCATTGACAATTTTCCGCGGGCGGCGCAAGACCGCGCGGTGCGGCAGATTTCGGCAAGCGGGGCGGCGGGACGCTGCCGGATATTGCTGGCGGTGCTGGATCATGTGGACCCGCTGGTGATGCCGCTGGTGGTGGACGAAATCGGGATGACCGGGGACCGCGAGGCGCTGGGGCGGCTGTTGACGATCGCGGATGGCGACTTGCCGCTGCATGCCGCGGCATATCTGCGGGTAAAGGCGATCGAGGCGCTGGGGCGGTTGCACGCGCAGGAGGCGGTCAGCACGCTGAAGCGGATTGCGGAATCGCGCAAGGTGTTCGGATGGCAGCACCCGCAGGAACTGCGCATCACGGCGCTGCAGGTGCTGGAGAAACTGGAACCGGAATGGGCGCGCGAATTCATGCCCGGCAGCGGCATTGAACGGGCGGAACTGACGCTGGCGCCCCTGGATTCGCCGGCAAATTCGAAATTTGTACGGCAGCGGCGTCACACGCGGGTGCGGCTGCAGAAGGTGCTGCCGGCGGTGAGTACGAATCTGAAGCAGAATTGCAGGCTGGAAATCAAAATGGCCAGCCTGACCGGGGGCTTGGCGACCACGAACATGCATCTGGCACCAGGGACGCAGGTGCAAATGAAGATGCAGGTGGGGATGCGAAACGTCCAGGCCACGGCGCTGATGCGGGATTACCGGGCGCAGGACATGTCGTTTGAGATAGTGGACATGAACCTGGACGAGCGGGGCAAGTTTCGGAAGTTGCTCATGGAGAACATGAGCAAGTAAGCGCGGAGTAGCGAAGGGCAAGTCCTCGCGCGGGCCGAAAAGAGAGTTGCGCACAGCGAGAATTGGCGTGCGCGGCGCGGGAAATCGCAAGCTGCTATCCAAATCGTTACTATTCGCAAGTACTACACGGCGGTACTTTTGTGGGATTTACCTGTCGCGTTTGTATCCCCTAACCTACACGGAACACGAAGCAAAGGGCCCTTCGAGTAGTCTGCCCCGGCTAAGAGCCTTCGTGCAAGTGAGTGCCATTTTGCCTGAGGGAATCCATTCTCGGCTGATTGCGCTGGTCTGCGCAGCCGCTGCCCTATTGCCTGGGGCCTGGGCGCAAGAGCGCGGCATATCGTTTCCTGCCAATCCGCGTTACACCGTACAACGACTGGAAGAGCAGTTTGGGCTGGGTGCCGTGACCGTGACGGCGATGGGCCAGGACGCCCAGGGATTTTTGTGGATTGGAACGCAGACCGGACTCTACCGGTATGACGGTGCACGCGCGAAAAAGATGACGGAAGTCGAGGGCTTAACCGGGCATTACATTCTCGACCTGCTGATCGCGCCCGATGGCACAGCATGGTTTGCGGGAAGCCGGGGAATTGCACACTACAAGGATGGGCAGTTCGAAAAGCTGGCGATTCCGGAATCGGCCATGGCGCTGGGGATCGGGAGCCAGATCTTCACGGTGGACAGCAAGGGGACGGTGTATGTGGTGCTGTTCAAGCAGGGGATTTTGCGCATCGATCCGAGGAATCCGTCGGAAACGATGGTCCTCGGAGCCGGGGAACCCAAGGTGGAAAACGCGGCGGGGATCGCGCGGGACGCTGACGATTCCATCTGGTTCACCTATGGCACGCATCTGGCTCATGTTGCCAGAGGATCGACGACGATCGAGGTGGATCCGCGAATCCAGGTGCCGAAGGAGCGGGTGGTGGCGCTGGTGTTCGACGGCGACTGGACGATGTGGCTGCGGACGGTGGCGCGGTTGGGACGAGTCGATCCGCGGCTGCACAAGATCAGCTTCGAATCGGCGGGGATTGCAACGGCACACGAAGAAGAAGGCAAGCCAAGCCTGGACCGGCAGGGGCGGCTGCTGGTGCCGTCCTCGGCGGGATTGTTCTGGCAGGAGGGCAAGCGCTGGAGGGTATTGACGGCCCAACAGGGAATTGCCAGCAATAACGTGCAAAGCGCTTTGGAAGACCGGGAAGGGACGCTGTGGGTGGCGGGATCGGGCACGGGGCTGGACCGGCTGCCGGGCGTGCATGAATGGTCGGCATGGACAACGGCAGAGGGCTTGCCGGACAACGCGACGTGGTCGACGCTGCGAGATCATCAGGGTCGGCTGTGGGTCAGCACGGGACGTGGCATCGGAATATGGAATGGGCAGACGCGGCGGTGGGAGAGGGTGCCCACATCGCAGGGGCAGGCCAAGGGCGAAATCCGGCAGATGCAACTGGGGGGAGACGGATCGGTGTGGGCGCTGACGGGCACGGGAGCGCTGCAACGCATTGACGCCAGGAATTTCGGCACGACGACGACACTCTCCTACCATGGGCGGTCGTTTGTTTCGATTCTAGCCGCGCCGGATGGCAGCGTCTGGGCGACCGCGCGGGCGCATCTGCTGCGGTTCGATCCGCACAAAGCCACGCTTACTCCCGTGGAGATTCCTTTGCCGGGGCAGGTTACGGGCGACGTCGAGTTTCTTTCCTTCGCGCCGAGCGGAGTGTTGTGGGCCTCAGGTCCCGGGGCGGTGTACCGATATGACGGGAAGAACTGGAAGACAATCCGCACGGAGGATGGCCTGCGGGGGCAGACGATCACGAGCGTGGTGGCGGTGAACGACAATGAAGTGTGGATCGCCTACAACGACGTGGTGAGCGTGACACATATTCTTCTGGACGCGAAGGGCACGCCGCGCTTTGAGAGCCACTATTGGGATTGGTCGATCTTGGCGCGCGATTCAAAGAACCGCATCTGGTTCAACGGGACGGACGGAATCGCCGTGCTTTCGCCCGATGGACATGTGCAGCGAATGAGCCACGCGGATGGATTGATCTGGGACGACATCAGCCCGTGGACAGGGGTGCGCGAAGAAGCGGACGGGAGTTTTGTGATCGCGACATCGCGAGGACTGGCGCGCTACCAGCCGTCGGAGCGCGCGCCAGTAGAGAGCCGGGCGAGCGTGGTGCTGACGTCGATCACGTTGGGGGGAGAAGAGCGGCGGATGACGGAAGTGCCGGAAGTGGCGTCGTCGGAAGGAACGCTGGCGGTGGAGTTTTCTCCGCTGGTGCTGGATACGCCGGAGAGGGTTTCCTGCCAGTACGAATTGAACGGGCTGGAGCAGCAAGCGACGCAGACGCAACTGCGCGAAGTGCGGTATGGGGGGCTACCGCCGGGGAAATACGAGTTCTGGGTGAAGTGCCAGAAACCGAATGCAGCGGTGGGGACGGCGCAGGCGAGATTCCGGTTCCGGGTGCTGCCGAGTTTCTGGCAGACGTGGTGGGCGAGGGCGGCGGGCGGAGTGCTGCTGCTGGCGGGCTTATGGGTGTTCGTGTCGCTGCGCGTGCGAGCGCTGAACCGGCGCCGAATGGAATTGGAACGGGCCGTGGCGCAGCGGAACGCCGAGTTGCTGCAGAAGAACAAGGAACTGGAAGAGATTTCGCTGACCGATCCGCTGACGGGGACGCGAAACCGGCGGTATTTTTACGAGACGATTTCGACGGACGAGGCACAGGCTTTGCGTTCGCATCTGCGCTCGCCGGACTCGGATGCGCCACCAGGGCCGAAGCAGGAATTGATCTTTGTGTTGGCGGACATTGACCGGTTCAAGCGCGTGAATGATGAGATGGGGCATGCGGCCGGGGATCGCCTGCTGCAAGAGGTGGCGAAGCGCATCGCCTCCGTGATGCGGCGCTCGGACGACTTGGTGCGGTGGGGCGGGGAAGAGTTTTTGCTGGTGTGCCGGACGACGGACCGGGAGAACGCGGGGTTGCTGTGCAACCGCGTGCTGGAAGCGATTCGGGAGTTGCCGTTCGATGTGGGGAACGGGGTGCAAATCCACAAGACGTGCTCGATCGGATGGGCGCCGTTCCCGTGGCTGCGGGATGATGTGGGGCTGCTGTCCATTGACAACGTGATCGAATTGGCGGACAAGGCGCTGTACCTGGCGAAACGCGAGGGGCGCAACCGGAGCTTTGGAATGGTGCCGGCGGCGCAGATCGAGAAGGCGGAGCAGGGCGTGTCGATGGAGAGATTGCGGGATTGCCCGCCGGAGTTGGTGCAGATCGTGTAGTTGGTGAGTAGTGACTCGTGACTAGCGCAGGAGCGAGGGCTTTCTAGGTAAACCGACGCCACGGTGGGTGAGTGTCGTGGTCAGGCGGGAAGTCGGCGTCAAGGAGCTCGCCGGCGTCCTTTGCTGGAGTGAGGACATCGCGCGCGTCGGTGACGTCTTCCTCGCGCACCAGGATTTTGTATCCCGCGCCAGACCATGCAAGGTGTTCACGCATTCCTCCCGCGGTGTCACCCTGGATCATTGCCTGAATGCCGGTACCTTCGAGCGTGCACTTGGCCAAGTCCGCCTCAGAGCGGCTCCCGTACGACTGGACGACAACAAGCTTGGTGTGGTCCATGGCCGCAGTATATGCCCGAATGGGTTGGAGCGGCGTGGATTGCGGGGACGCGGTTGGGTGCTACGAGGACGGATACTTTGGAGGGGATAGAATAGCCGTAAAAGCGGCGGCAAGCCGCCGCACTCCAAGGGTGATTCTTGGCGCGGGCGCATCCAACCAGTTACAATAAAGTGTTTGCACAAGGCCGAATGGAATGGCCTGTGCGAGCGACGGCACGTTGCCGTATGACAGCGGAACGGCTTTCTTCAGGGGCTAAAGCCCATTTATTGTTGAGGCTTTACGCCGGGGCTGAAGCCCCGGCCTCCTAAAGAGAAAAAGTTGTTCGGCGCTGTGGTAGACAGACTGCCGGCGTCAGAGCACGGCAGAACAAGAACAGGAAACGAATAACCGTCCATGGACGTAGCCCAAGTACTCGACCGCGTCGTAGCGCGATTTATCGGCACGAAGCACGAACGCGACCTCAAGAAACTCCAGCCGCTGGTTGACGCCATCAATGCCAAGGAAGCGGAGACGCAGGCGCTGAGCGACGAGCAGTTGAAGGAGCGGTTCGCGGCGCTGAAGACCCAGGTGCAGGAACAGTTGAAGGACAGCGATCCGGCGGAAGCTGCATACAAAGAGGAGCTGCGGCGGACGCTGGAGCCGATGATTGTGCCGGCGTTCGCACTGGTGCGGGAGGCGGGGCGGCGCTTCCTGAGGATGCGGCATTTCGACGTGCAACTGATCGGCGGGATGGTGCTGCACGCGGGCAAGATTTCGGAAATGAAAACGGGAGAAGGGAAGACGCTGGTGGCGACGCTGCCGGCGGCGTTGAATGCGCTGGCTGGCAGGGGCGTGCACCTGGTCACCGTAAATGATTACCTGGCGCGGCGCGACGCGGAGTGGATGAGCCCGCTGTACAAGGCAATGGGATTGACGGTGGGCGTGATCGTGCACGATTTGGATGACGAGCAGAGGCGGGCGGCGTACGGCGCGGATTTGACGTACGGCACGAACAACGAATTCGGATTCGATTACCTGCGCGACAACATGAAATACGACCTGGCGAGCTGCGTGCAGCGCGGGCACCAATACGCCATCGTGGACGAAGTGGATTCGATCCTGATTGACGAAGCGCGAACACCGCTGATCATTTCGGGGCCTTCGGAAGAGTCCACGGACAAGTATTTCAAGATCGACAAGATCGTTCCCAAGCTGATTCAGGACATCGATTACACGCTGGACGAAAAGCACCGCACGGCGACGCTGACGGAGGAAGGCTTCAGCAAGTGCGAACGGCTGCTGGGGCTGGGGAATTTGTCGGACATCAACAACGTGGAGATCATGCACCACGTGTACCAGGCGCTACGAGCGCACACGCTTTATAAGAACGATGTGGATTACGTGGTGAAAGACGGCGAAGTGATCATCGTGGACGAGTTCACGGGGCGCCAGATGCCGGGGCGGCGGTGGTCGGACGGATTGCACCAGGCGGTGGAAGCGAAGGAAGGCGTGAAGATCGAGCGGGAGAACCAGACGCTGGCGACGATCACCTTCCAAAACTATTTCCGCATGTACAAGAAGCTGTCCGGAATGACGGGAACCGCGGAAACGGAAGCGGCGGAATTCGGCAAGATTTACGACTTGGATGTGGTGGTGATCCCCACGAATCGGTTTCTGATCCGGAAAGAACATCGGGACGTCGTGTACCGCACGGAGAAGGAAAAATTCGAGGCGGTGGTGAACGGGGTGTTGCAGGAAGACAACACGCTGGCGAACGGGATCCGGCACTATCACCAGCGCGGGCAACCGGTGCTGGTGGGGACAATTTCGATCGAGAAATCGGAAACGATCGCGGATTTGCTGAAGAAGTCCGGGGTACCGCACCAGGTGTTGAACGCCAAGCAGCACGAACGGGAATCGCGGGTCGTGGCGCAGGCGGGGCGCAAGGGCGCGGTGACCGTGGCGACAAACATGGCCGGGCGCGGCACGGACATCCTGCTGGGCGGCAATCCGGAGTTTTTGACGCGCGAACACTTTTTGAAGAACAAGCTGGCGATGCCGTACGCGGCGGCGCCGGCGGTGATTGGCGGAGAGAACGGGACGGAAAACGCGGCGCAGCCCGCGGTGCAGATGGTGCTGTTCCAGCACGAAGGGAAGATTTTTCAGGTGCCGCAGGACGCGTGGAGGCCGGTGTACGACACGTTCGCGGAGCAGTGCAAAGCGGAACACGACGAGGTGGTGGCGGTCGGCGGGCTGCACATCCTGGGCACGGAACGCCACGAGGCGCGGCGCATTGACAATCAGTTGCGCGGGCGCGCGGGGCGCCAGGGCGATCCGGGGTCTTCGAGGTTCTTTTTGTCGCTGGAAGACGATTTGATGCGCATCTTCGGCGGGGAACGCGTAAAGCAACTGATGTTCCGGCTGGGAATGACGGAAGGCGTGCCGATCGAATCGCGGCTGATCTCCAGCCGGATTGAGAACGCGCAGAAATCGGTGGAAGCGCAAAACTTTGACGCGCGCAAACACCTGCTGGAATATGACGATGTAATGAACAAGCAGCGCGAGACGATCTATGGGATCCGGCGGTCGGCGCTGGAAGGGAAGGATCAGCGCGATTACGTGCTGGGAATCGCGGAGGATGTGGCGCTGGAAGCGGTGGACACGTATTGCCCGAAGGAGCAGCATCCGGGGCAGTGGAATGTGGCGCAGTTTCTGGCGGAAGTGCACAGCCAGTTTGGAATTGACGCGAAGGCCGCGGGCGCGGACCCCGTTACGCTGAATCACGTCCAGTTGGCGGACGCGATGGTGGAAGCGGTGAAGAACCGCTACACGGAAAAGGAAAAGCAATTCAGCCCGGACCTGCTGCGTTGGCTGGAGCGGCGCATCATCCTGGATGTGGTGGACACGCAATGGAAAGACCACTTGCTCTCGCTGGATCATTTGAAGGAAGGAATCGGGCTGCGTGGGTATGGGCAGAAAGATCCGCTGGTGGAATTCAAGAAGGAAGCGTTCATTTTGTTCGAAGACATGATGACGCGGATTGACAACGAGACGGTGCGGTACCTGTTCCACGTGCAGATCCAGCAGAACGAGCCGCCACCGCAGGCGAGAGAACCCAGGCCGGGGCCGGTGCGAGCGCTGGCGGGTGGGGCTGCCGCAGCGGCTGCGAGCGCTGCTGCACGGGCGAATGAGCCGCCAGCGCAGCGTTTGCCGGATTTTGCGCGGGCGCTGGAACGCCGGCAAGAACGGCAACAGAAGGATCTTCAGTATCAGACGGGCGCTGGCCAGGCCGAAGCGCCGAAACCGGTGCGCGCGGGCGCGAAGGTGGGGCGCAACGAACCGTGTCCGTGCGGGTCGGGGAAGAAGTATAAGAAGTGCCACGGCGCGAATAACTAGGAACGAAGCAGAAAAGTAATGGCGTGATGAGAGAATGAAAAGGCAAGAAGAGGATTCCTCAGGGGCTAAAGCCCAGTGGACCTTGAGAAGTTGATGGCGGACCTGAAGGTCCGACCCCCTAAAGAAACGATGGGAATTACTGGTTCGAACTGAATCGAATTGAGTTGATCCGTAGGCGAAGGGGAAACATGCCACCAGGGACAATGCCGGGACAAATGCCGGAACGCCAGCCGATTCCGGGAGTGAAAAATCTGATAGCGGTTGCCAGCGGAAAAGGCGGCGTGGGGAAGACCACGGTGGCCGTGAATATGGCGCTGGCGCTCGGCAAGCTCGGCTATACGGTGGGATTGCTGGACGCGGACGTGTATGGGCCGAACGTGCCGATCATGCTGGGGTCCACGAGCGAGCCGATGGCGACGCCGCAGCAGCGGATTATGCCGGTTGATGCGCAGGGCGTGAGGATGATTTCGATGGGGCTGCTGAATCCCGGGGACAAGCCGGTGATCTGGCGCGGGCCGATGCTGCACAGCGTGATCACGCAATTTTTGCGCAGCGTGGACTGGGGAGAGCTGGATTACCTGGTGATCGATTTGCCGCCGGGGACGGGTGATGTGCAACTGACGCTGATTCAGACGGTGGCGGTAACAGGAGCGGTGGTGGTGACGACGCCGTCCACGGTGGCGCTGGCGGACGTGCGCAAAGCGATTGAGATGTTCCGGCAGGTGAATGTGGAAGTGCTCGGGGTGGTGGAAAACATGAGCACGTTCCACTGCCCGCATTGCGGGAAGGCCGTGGATATTTTCGGGCACGGCGAGGGCGCGAAGACGGCGGCGGAATATGGCGTGCCGGTGCTGGGCGAAGTGGAGATTGATCCGCGGATACGGCTCGGCGGGGATACGGGGAAGCCGGTGGCGGCGCAGGGCGAATCGGCTCCGGCGGCGCAGAGCTTGTATCGCGTGACGAAAGCGGTGGTGGCGCGGCTGGCGGAATTGGCAGGAACGTCGGGTGGGCCGACAGTGCAGATCGATTGAGGCTGATTCCTCAGGTCAATCAGGGGTTGGGGGCAATGGGAAACAATTTGCGTCGATTTGGTGTCTAACAATGGTGAGTGGTGCTGCTGTTTTGCTTTCGTGTGAGATGCTACCCCATCGAAACAACCTAAAGTTTGTGACACGCCTCGTTATTGGCTTATGTTTCGCGACTCTTTGCGATTTGCAGGTCTTCGCTGCGGAAGAACCAGGTTTCGTTACATTGAAGATTCACGGAGACGGCGGCGAGGTCGCGCAATTCCGCGCTTATCCGGAAAGCGCAGTGAAGTTGCTGTTTCCCAGCGGTGAGGCAATCCTTGAGCCGGATGCAAGTCCAGAAAAATGGCAGCCTCCATCGGTGGATATCCTGAAGAAAATTCACATTGCCAAGGTGTACGACTTAAAGCGGCGGTTCAATGTAATGGGTGTCTCTTTCGGCGACCAACTATTCATATTCGACGAGTTGTTTGGGAATGAAAATTCTGTGGCCATGAGCCAGCTCATGCGCGTGACTGGCGCTGCTCCAAAAAATCGTGCAGCAGCATTGAATCTCGTCAAGCTCTATTTGGCGCTGTCCAACTACCGGCTTGAGGATCCTGCTCGATTCATGGCGTACAAGAGCAGTGAGTCTGAAAGGAAACATGCCACGGAAAATACGAGCAGCTTTGCGGACATGATCGGTCTTTCCCATTCGCCCGAGGCCGTTCGGGTGGGAGCTACATACCGTGTGGACTTCTTCACATACGATACACCGGGCGTTTCGGCGAAGATCAGTCATTGGAAGATAGATGTTGGCGCTGAGAATCTCAAAGAGCGTCTGTCCGAGCACCACGTTGGGTTTCACGAAACCTACTCGAAAGCAACCAGCGAGACAAAAGAGGCCAAGAACGCGATTCACTTCTCCGTTGCAATCATGGCCAATGGGATTACGGAAGACGGAGCGAGCACGGATTTACAGTTCTGGGAGTCCTCCGATGGGCCAGGAGTGCACCGAGTCCATTACTATTACCAGTCTCATGAAAAGGCCGAAAAGCTGATGCAAGATTTTCTGGAGAAAGCGGTCGCCATTATTGAGAAGCGTCCTTGGCTGGACTCCGACGGAAAAGCGGTGGGGACGCAAGCGCTCGTGATCATGACAAACGAGGAGAAGAAGATTCTTTACGCGTCACAACTGTTCGAGGGTGAAACCAGTGTCCTTGAGCTCTCATGTGCCAGCTTAAGCAATCTTATGGCGGCACAGAATCGTCACCTTCCACATTAGCAGCAATGATCTCAATCAACTTCGGCTGACAGTAATAGTGCAAGTTAAAGGCGCCCGCCTCAGAAGGCGGCCGCTACAGGAGATTTGCCGGATTCCTTGTCAGCGGGGGGAAGCGGATGCTATCGTGGGGTATTCGCGGAAGGTGCGCGGGTAGCGCAGGGGTTGGCTATCGTGTGGCCCTGCAATCACTTACGGGGAATCTTGGGCGTCCTTGAAGCGCGTTCCTGACATTCGGGCGTATCGCGGGAAGTGGCCGGAGATTGCCGCATCCGCGTACATTGACGCGTCGGCGGTGATCATCGGTGAAGTGACGAGTGGTTGGTGACTAGAGGACATGGCGGAAAAAAGGAAATTTCAGGCGATTAAAGGGACGCGGGATCTGCTGCCGCCGGAGACGGAGTTGTGGAACCGGGTGGAGCAGACGGCGCGCGAGGTGTTTGGTGGATTTGGATTTGGGGAGATACGGTTGCCGATTTTTGAGCCGACGGAATTGTTTGCGCGGTCTGTAGGTGTGGACACCGACATTGTGTCGAAAGAGATGTACAGCCTCATCGACAAGCCAGGCTGGTTGCCGGACATCCGCGATTTCAGCGTGACCCCCGATAATTATGTCAAAGCGGTTGAAGACGCATTACGCACCGGAGAGTTCCAGGCGACGGCCTCTAATGAGGTCGCTCTGGCCAAGCTGAGAGGGGAGCTGAATCTTTACAGGGCGAGGCTCGACCAGAATACAGTCGAACGAGCCGAAATGTTATTCCGGCTCAGAGCGAGTGCGATTCAGGTCGGAGAATCGATCAGCTTGCGGCCGGAGGCGACGGCTTCGGTGTGCCGGGCTTACATTGAGCATGGGATGCAGGCGCTTACGCAGCCGGTGAAGCTGTACTACATGGGGCCGATGTTTCGGCGCGAACGGCCGCAGAAGGGGAGATACCGGCAGTTTTATCAGATTGGGGCGGAGGTGCTGGAGACCGTACCGCCGAACACGGACGCGACGAAAACAATTGGGAAAGACGCGGCGGTGGACGCGGAAGTGATCGAGATGGTGATGGCGTATTTCGCGCGGTTGGGACTGGAAGGCGTGCAACTGGATATCAATTCGATTGGGCACAGCGCGCCGGAGTGCCGCCGTGGGTACGTTGAAAAACTGAAAGCCGAACTTGAAAAAGTGAAAGACAAGCTGGGGGCGGACAGCCAGCGGCGGATTGAGACGAATCCGCTGCGCGTGCTGGATTCGAAGCTGGAGAGCGAGCAGGCGATTATCGAGAAGCTGCCGCGCATCGGCGATCACCTTTGCGCGGATTGCGCGAAGCACTACGCGGAAGTGAAACGGCAACTGGAATTGCGCGGCGTGGCGTATCAGGAGAATTGGCGGCTGGTGCGCGGGCTGGACTACTACATGCGGACGACGTTTGAGATTACCGCGCGGGGCTTGGGTTCGCAGAATGCGGTGTGCGGCGGCGGGCGATATGATGGCCTGGTGGAATTGCTGGGCGGGCCGCCGACGAAGGGCATCGGATTTGCGATTGGCGAGGACCGCGTGATCCTTTCGCTGCAGGAAGCAGGGAAGGGCAGCGTGGCGCAGGGGCGCGACGTGTACATCGCGTGGATGGGCGAGAAAACGCTGGCGACAGCGATTCGCGCGGCGCGGGATTTGCGGCAAGCGGGATTTCGCGTGGAGCTGCCGCCGGTGGAGCAGAAATTTGGGAAGGCGCTAGGGCAAGCGGATAAGCTGGGCGCGCGGTATGCGCTGATTTTGGGCGAGGATGAAGTGGCGAGCGGGCAGTGGACGGTGAAGACGCTGGCGGATGGGACGCAGGGGAAGTATAGCGAAGCGGAATTGGTGGAATTTTTGCGGAAGATGAAGAGTTGATTCGAGGACGGAGCCACAGGAGAGGGGGAGCCCGCAGCGGCTGAAGAGGCCGCGGAAGAACTGGCTTGGGCCGTCATTCCGAGCGAAGCGAGGAATCTCTCTTTGGCGGAAACCCAAGAGAAGAGAGATTCCTCACTCCGCAGACTCCGTTCGGAATGACGGAATGGTCATTTATCCGCAGCCTGTGAGGCCGTGCCTTGACGAAGAGATTGTTATGGCGCTGTGGAAAGCCTCAGGCCTGAAGGCCTGAGCTACAGGTGGGACTGACGTGCTGGACTTTTTGGGGAATTTGAAGCGAACACATTATTGCGGGGCGCTGCGGGCGTCGGATGCGGGACGCGACGCGACGGTGATGGGCTGGGTGCACCGTCGGCGCGATTTGGGGAATTTGCTTTTTCTGGACGTGCGCGACCGCTCGGGAATCGTGCAGGTGGTGTTCAACAAAGAGACGCACCCGGAGGCGCACGCGAAGGCGGAGCAGGCGCGGAGCGAATTCGTGGTGGCGGTGGAAGGAAGAATCACGAAGCGCGAAAAGGCGAACGCGGAAATTGCGTCGGGCGAAGTGGAGCTGGTGGCGATGAAGCTGCACATACTGAACAATGCGAAGACGCCGCCGTTTCCGATTGAGCAGGAAATCAACGCGTCGGAAGAGACGCGGCTGCGCTACCGGTACCTGGATTTGCGGCGGCCGAAACCGCACCGTAACTTGGCGCTACGGCACAAGATTCTGCTGGAAATGCGCAAGACGATGGACGAGATGGGGTTCATCGAGGTGGAGACGCCGATGCTGACGCGCTCAACGCCGGAAGGCGCGCGCGATTATTTGGTGCCCAGCCGCGTGCATCACGGGAAGTTTTATGCGCTGCCGCAATCGCCGCAGATTTTCAAACAGATTTTGATGATTGGCGGGCTGGACCGGTATTTCCAGATCGTGAAGTGTTTTAGGGACGAGGATTTGCGCGCGGACCGGCAGCCGGAGTTTACGCAGTTGGACGTGGAGATGTCGTTTCCGCGGCAAGAAGATATTTTCAGCGTGATCGAGAATGTGATGGTGCGGGCGTGCGCGGTGGCGGGAATTGAAGCGCAGGCGCCATTTCCGCACATGCTGTACAAAGAGGCGATTTGGAAATATGGCAGCGACAAGCCGGACATGCGGTTTGGGATGGAGCTGCACGAGGTGACGGATTGCTTTCCGGCGGAGGCAAAGCAGAAACTGCAGATTGGCGGAAATATTTTCGCGCTGGCAGCACCGGGCGCGGCGGGGTATTCGCGGAAGCAATTGGATGAGCTCGCGGAGAAGGCGAAGGTTCTGGGCGCGCGCGGGGCGTATTTTGTGAAGGCGACGGCGGAGGGAATGACTTCGACCGTGGAAAAACTGATTGGCGCGGAGAACGTGAAGAAGCTGGTGGAAGCTTGCGGCGCGAAGACGGGCGATTTGGTGGTGGCGGTGTCCGCGAAGGAAGAGATCAAGGGGACGGAAGCGGCGGCGCTGGTGGCGGGGCAGATGCGGCTGCAGCTTGGGGAAGCGCTGGGGCAGATTGACAAGACGCAGTGGAAATTCTTGTGGCTGACGGGATTTCCGCTGTTTGAATGGAGCGAGACGGACAAGACGTGGGTGAGCGCGCAGCACCCCTTCACGGGAATTGTGGACGAGGATCTGGAGAAGCTGGAGACTGCGCCGTGGGAAGTGCGCTCGAAGGGCTACGATTTGGTGCTGAATGGAGTGGAACTGGGGTCGGGGAGCATCCGAATTCACCGGCAGGATGTTCAGGAGCGGCTGTTCAAGGCGCTGGGATTGACGGAAGAGCAATTGCGGCGGCGATTTGGATTTTTCCTGGATGCGCTGACGTATGGGACGCCTCCGCACGGCGGGATTGCGCTGGGGCTGGACCGCGTGACGATGCTGCTGGCGGGGGAGAAGTCGATTCGCGAGGTGATTGCGTTTGCGAAGACGACGGCGGCGGTGGATTTGATGGCGGAATCTCCGAGCGAAGTGGACATAGAACAACTCGAGCAGTTGGGCATCAGGTTGAAGTAATCCGCCCCGTCTCGGAGGTACTATGGAGCAACCTTTGGCCATCAAAGAACAGGAAACCTTAGCTCCTAGTTTCCTAGCCTCAGGAGCTATTTTCACCGGCATCCTGTGCCCAACAGTGTATCGGTGTCCGAACTGTCGGGCGGTCTACAAAGTGATTCTCGGCCCCGGGGATGTTTTTCTCGGTGAGGGTCATCGAACCTGCTCGAAATGCCACCAAGTGTTTCGGGACAGATCGAAGGAATGGGGGATGATTCCCCCTATGGACCGAGTTTTTTTCCTCTTTCCAATGGTCGTATGGGGTTGGATGCTAGTTGCACTCATTGTTTGCGTTCTGCTTTCTTGGCTAGATTGGACTCTTGGCGCAACCGCTGTTCTAGTGCCCATCGCGATCTTTTTTGCGGCGCCATTGATAGCGTGGTTTGTGTTTCGGGGTTACCAGATTGTCCGTTCGGTCCGTCGTTTCAATTTGGGTGGAAAAACAAAGGTTGCATGAGCAGAATTCGGATATTGGCGGAGGCGGTGGCGAATAAGATCGCGGCGGGCGAGGTGGTGGAGAGGCCGGCTTCGGTGGTGAAAGAGTTGCTGGAGAACGCGCTGGACGCCGGCGCGAATTCCGTGCGCGTTGAGACGGAAGTGGGCGGGAAGCGGATGATCCGCGTGATTGACGATGGGCACGGAATGGCGCACGACGATGCGCTGCTGGCGTTTGAGCGGCACGCGACGAGCAAGTTGCGCACGGCGGAAGACCTGCTTTCGATTGCGACGCTGGGATTTCGGGGAGAGGCGCTGCCTTCAATCGCGGCGGTCTCGCGGCTGTTGCTGGAAACGCGGGACGCTAACGAAGCCGAAGGCACGCGGGTGGAATTTGCGGGCGGGAAACTGGTGAGCGTGAAGCCGGCGGGATTGCCGGCGGGAACGACGATCAGCGTGGCGGACCTGTTTTACTGCATGCCGGCGCGACGAAAGTTCCTGAAGTCGGATACGACGGAGCTGGGGCACATCGCTTCGCTGGTGACGCACTACGCGCTGGCGAATCCGGGCAAGCAGTTCACGCTGACAACGCCGACGCAGGAAATTGTGAATTGCGCGCCAGCGGAAAAGCTGGCCGACCGCGTATACCAGTTATTTGGAAAGCAGGCGCTGGACGAACTGGTGGAGATTGCGCCGGTTTCCGCAGCGTTTCGCGCGGCGATCACGGAGCCGGAAATGGAGGCGGGAGAAGAGTCGGCCACGCTGACGGTGGCGGGGTTTACTTCGCGGCCCGAAATCCAGCGGCTGAACCGCAATGGGATTTACGTGTTTGTGAACCGGCGGCTGGTGCGGGACCGGTTGATTCTGCACGCGATTCACGAGGCTTACCGGAATATTCTGCCGCAGAATGTTTTTCCGGCGACGCTGCTGTTTCTGGAGATGCCGTACGACGAAGTGGACGTGAATGTGCATCCGGCGAAGATCGAGGTGCGCTTCCGGCGTTCGCAATTTGTGCACGACTTCACGCGCGACGCGATTCGCCGGGCGCTGATGAACACGCGGCCGATCGCGAGCTTTGCGGCAGCCGCGGTGACGATGGCGCCGAACCCCGTGGCGCCGCCGGGCTCGTTCGCGGGAGGTTTTGCGGAGACGAATGCGAATTCGGGAGTGCCGCGGGCGATTATTCCTCCGCTGGAGGAATTGGGAGTTGGATCCGGCGTTGGATCGGACTACGCCTCGGGCGGGGGATTCGATTTGACTGCGGCGCCGCAGCAACCGGTGCCGCAGCGATTTCCGTTTGAGCCGGGAGGATCGTTCAGCCCTGGAGCGGGGATGGGAACGGCGATGCCCGCGGCGAGTTGGGCGGAGAATTTTTCGCGCGGGAACACGGAGGCGCCAGCGACGCTGCCGCGGCCGGAACAAATTGCAGATTTGAAGCCGCTGGGACAGGTGAACGCGAGCTTTATCGTGGCGGTGAATGGCGAGGGGTTGTGGATCGTGGACCAGCACGTAGCGCACGAACGCGTGCTGTTTGAGCAGCATTTGCAAGCGCGGCGGGCGGGGAAAGTGGAAGCGCAGAGGCTGTTGATGCCGATGGTAATCGAGCTAGCGCCGCGGCAACTGGTGATCTACGAAAAGATCGGGGAGGAACTGGCGGCGAACGGGTTTGAAGTGGAGCCGATGGGGCCGAAGAGCGTGGCCATACAAGCGGTGCCCGGCGGAATTGCGGCGGGTGATGCGGAGCAGTTGTTGACGGAAATACTGGATGGACTGGAGCGCGAGAACGCCGCGATTTCGATTGATACGCTGCAGGCGAAGATTGCCGCGTCCACAGCGTGCCATGCGGCGATCAAAGTAAACATGCCGTTGGACCAGACGAAGATGGAATGGTTGCTGGCGGCGCTGGCCAAGACGGATTGCCCGATGAGCTGCCCGCACGGGCGGCCGGTGGTGCTGCGGTATTCGTTGAAGGAGATTGAGAAGGCGTTTCATAGGATTTGAAGAAGTGGCGAGTGGCGAGTGACGAGCCAGGGCTGATAGACTGCGGTGCATTCGCGCGTGACTTGATTCCTGGTAACTGATATCTGATCACTGATATCAGTTATCAGATATCAGCAATCAGGAAGCAAGAGTTCAGAAACACGCGTTCGGGTGCGAGCCACTTGGAGTCCAGCTGAGGGGAAAATTGAGCGAGACACAGAAGACCGCGGTGATCTTTGGCTTGGCGAACAAGAGGAGCATCGCGTGGGCCATCGCGCAAAAGCTGCACGAAGCGGGCTGGCGGCTGGCGATCACCTACCAAAATGAGCGGCTGGCGCAGGAAGCGAAAGACCTGATCACGGATTTGCCGGGGTCGGAAGGCTTCATGTGCGACGTATCGTCGGACGAGGAGATCGCGAAGCTGTTTGTGGAATTGCAGGGACGCTACGGGGTGCTGCACGGGCTGGTGCACAGCGTGGCGTATGCGCCGGCGGAGGAGTTGAAGGGAGAATTCGTCAACACGAGCCGCGAAGGATTCCGGATCGCGCACGACATCAGCGTGTATTCACTGATCGCGGTAGTGCGGGCGGCGGCGCCCTTGATGACGGAGGGCGGCGGGATCGTGACAATGACGTACTACGGCGCGGAAAAAGTGGTGCCGAAGTACAACGTGATGGGCGTGGCGAAGGCGGCGCTGGAAGCGACGGTGCGGTACCTTTCGAGCGAGCTGGGGGCGAAGAACATACGGGTGAACGCAATCTCGGCGGGGCCGATCAAAACATTGGCGGCGCGGGGGATTTCGCAATTGGGAGAGATGCTGAGAGCACATGCGGAACGTGCGCCGTTGAAGCGCAATGTGGACCCGGCGGAAGTGGGCAGTACAGCGGTGTTCTTGCTTTCGGAGGCGAGTTCGGGGATTACCGGAGAGACGCTGTATGTGGATTGCGGATATAACATTATGGGATTTTGAGGAAGTGGCTAGTGGCTAGTGGCTAGTGGCTAGAGAAAACCATGCTTAGGGGCGATCAGCGATCAGATGTCAGCGATCAGGAAGCCCGGAACTCAGAGAATAGAAAATAGAAATTGGAAAGCAGATGCAGGAAGGCGGGAAAAACTGGAAAGCGGGAATTGCCGAAATGAGCGCACGGCTGACGATTGCGATTGACGGGCCGGCGGGGTCCGGGAAGAGCACGGTAGCGCGGCGCACGGCGGCGCTGCTGGGCTACTTGTATCTGGATAGCGGAGCAATGTACCGCGCGGTGGCGCTGAAGGCGCTGGAACGCAAGATTCCGATCGAAGATGAGGCGGCGCTGGAAGCGCTGACGCGCGAAACACGGATTGAGCTGAGGCCGCCCACGCCGGAGCAGGAAACCGCGGGATTGAAAAATCGCGTGTTTCTGGACGGTCGCGAAGTGACCGAGGAGATCCGTAAGGCGGAGGTGGCGCAAGCGGCTTCGCGGCTGGCCACGATTGCGGGAGTGCGCGAAGTGCTGGTGGCGGAGCAGCAGCGCGCGGGACAGGGCGGCGGGGTGGTGATGGAGGGGCGCGACATCGGCACGGTGGTTTTTCCGAAGGCGGAGCTGAAGATTTTTCTGGAGGCTTCCGCGGAAACGAGAGCCCAGCGGCGCTGGAAAGAGCATCAGGAAAAGGGCGATAAATTTTCGCTGCTGGAAGTTTTGCAGGAAGTGCGCGAGAGAGACAAACGCGACCGGGAGAGAAAAGTTTCACCGCTGGTGCGCGCCGCGGATGCAGTGCTGCTGGACAACACGGCCATGGGAATCGAGGAGACGGCGCGGCTGATTGTGTTTCTGGCGCACGAGCGCGAGGCCGTCCACACCTGACGAAGAAACTCGCGGGCTCATGATTTCGTCGGAGGCCAGCGAGCCGTGTCATGGCCGAACATATAAGACACGGGTATCTTCTGGACCTTCACGGATGCCAAAGAAAGATTTAATCCCTGATGCTTACAGGACAGGCCGCTGGGCGGCGCGTGCTGGATTTCTGGCCGGCGCAATCCTACTGTTGTTCTGTAGCACTCAGGTGCTGGCGCAGACCGCCCAGAAACAAGAGGCGGGCGATTGTGTCATCCACGTGTTGTACCTCGGCAACAGTTATACCTACTACAACAACCTGCCCGAAATCGTCTCCCGGTTAGCGAAGGCAGGGCACCAGTGCCAGGTCGATGCACGGATGGAGGCCCCCGGCGGGAAGCGGCTGAAGGATCATTGGGAAAGCGCGGCGACGCATGAAGCGCTCAATTCACAGAAGTGGGATTATGTGGTGCTTCAGGAGCAGAGCTCGCTGGGGATTGATTATTTTCTGGAAGGGCAGCCGCGGGTGACCAGCGACGAGGTCTTTTTTCCGTACGCGGAAAAGTGGGCTGCGGAAATTGCCCGGCACGGGGGACGGCCCGTGTTTTTCCTGACGTGGGCGCGCAAGGCTACGCCGGAAGACCAAGCGGCCCTGAATTACGGCTTCATGCATGCGGGCAAGAAGACCGGAGGAATCGTCGCTCCTGTCGGTCTGGCGTGGCAGCGGGTTCGCCAGGAGAAACCGGCAATGGAACTCTATCAGAGAGATGGGTCACATCCCTCGCAGGCGGGGAGTTACCTTGCGGCCTGCGTACTTTACGCCACCCTGTATCACCGGAGTCCTGCCGGTTTGCCATCGCGCATTATGGGACCACGAGTGAATCTGGATACAGAAAAGGTGGAACCGGAGAAGAATGAAGTGCTGGTGAATCTGCCGCGCGCCGACGCCGAGTTTCTTCAAGATGCCGCTTGGGAGGCATGGCAATCGCTGGAGAAGAGAGGAGGCTACCTCACCGTCGAGCCTGCACCGGTGCCGGTTCCGAAGTTTGCTCGGGGAGGGCCGCTCTCACAGAAGAACCTTGCGGGCACGTGGCACGGTGAGATGCTTTTTTATCCGGGAGTAGGCCCCGTTCAAATGGTGCTACGACTTTCTCTGGATGAGGGTGCTTGGAAAGGGCATCTGAATATCACGCATCCGGGGAAGGACTTTGCGCCCGAATCGATGGAACTCGAGGACCTGCGAGTTGGCGAGCGCGAATTCAGCTTCAGCGACCCGCACTCGGCGGGGGTTAACAACGCACGAGTGGAATTCCGCGGCGCGCTTGAAGGGGCCAGGGTGAAGGGTACAGCAGAAGCAAAAGTTGCAACGAAGTCGGGGACGACCGTGGAAGTGCTGGGGGATTGGTCACTGCGCAAATAGCATCCTTGCCGGTGAGTGCCCGGGTCTGGCTGCATGGGTTAAGGCCGAAAAAGAAAAGTTGTCAGCGCACGCGCAACCGAAAAAGCGGCGGCGAGCCGCCACACTCCAAGGAAGACAACCCAAGAGCGGCCCGCCTCAGAAGGCGGCCCCTACAAAGGCGAGAACAAACCCGAAGACAGACCCAAGAAAAGGCCGTAGGGCTGCAGGCCTGAGCAACAGGGGCAGACCCGAGAGAAAAGCAGCAGAGATCCAGTCAGAAAGTCGTTGGCGCAAACCCAAGAGCACAGTCAGGAGTGACTGTGCCACAAGAGCGAATCCGGCGGGGGCAGAGGAAGGATGGTGGATCAGAAGGTGAGGGCGGCGGCGCGCTGGATGGCGAGCTTGTAGGTGTCGGGGAGTATTTCTTCGATTTGGCCGAGGCGGGCGGCGCGTTCGCCGAGTACTTGCCACTCGGCACGTTCCATGGCCAGAAGAAGTTCGTAGACATCGCGGAAACGGTTCTGGCCGCCGCAGAGAGCGGCTTTGACGTCTTGCGAGACGGGGAGCTGTAGCAGGACCTCGTTCATAGGCTTATCGAGCAGGGCATCGGCGACGGAGAGAAGGCCCATGAGGAAGAGGCTGGAACTATTGTCTTGAAGGCCGGCGGGCCGGGCAATTTCTTCGCAGAAATAGGCGCGTGTGAGAGCGGTGCGGATCAGCTCCGGAGGTTTACCGCTGCTTAAGGCGATGACGGCAAAAATGGAGAGCCAGCGGCGGAACTCGCGTTCACCGAGCAGGGTGAGGGCCTGGCGGACGCTGTGGACTTCGCTGCGGAGGCCGAGGACGGGGGAATTCAGATAGCGGAGGAGGCGGTACAGCAGGGAAGGCTCGAGCTTAAGAAGTCCCTCGATGCGGTTGAAGTCCAAGTCGGAGGCAGCGACGGCGTTGAGCAACTGGAGCTGAACGAGCTTGTTGCCGGGAATCTCGCGGGTTTCGATCATGGACGGCTTACAGAAGAAGTAGCCCTGGAAATAGGTGAAGCCGAGGCTTCGAGCTTCATCAAGGTCGCGCTGAGTTTCGACTTTTTCGGCGAGGAGGGAGAGATCCGGGCTGCGGTATTTGGCGGCGAGGGATTTCCGCGCATCGGGATCAAGCAACTGGAAATCGACTTTGAGGAAGTGAGCCAGTTCGACGAAGGGGCGGGAGTGCGGGGCGTCCACAAAATCGTCGAGGGCGAAGAAGTAGCCGGCATCGCGCAGCTCGCGGCAGATGGCAAGAATCTCGTCAGTGGGTTGAACGGTTTCCAGGATCTCCACAACAATGCGATTCGGGGGCAGCAGACGGGGAGCGCCAAGGCGCAGGGCCAGTTCGTCGACATTGACGAAGGCGCGGGCATGGCCGGTCAAAAGTTGGAGATCGAACAAGGTGATGGAATCGGCGATGACGCTGGCGGAGGCGTTGGCGTAGGGCGTGAAGGCATTTTGCGGGCCGCCGCGGAAGAGCAGTTCGTAGGCAAAAACCCGCAGGCGCAGATCAAAGATGGGCTGGCGGGCTATGAATTTTTCGAGCACGAAGGCACCCTTTGCATAGTACACGGCACGGGGCTGGGGGCAAAAGCGAAGCCGGCGTGGGGAGAATGCCGTGGCAATCAGAGTAGTCCAAAAGGCTCTGGAAAAACCCGAGAAAGACTTTCTTCAGGGGCTAAAGCCCAGTCGCCTCAGAGAGGTGTAAGCTGGGGCTGAAGCCCCAGCCTCCTAAAGAGAAAGAGCTTTCCGCAAGGCGTTAGGTGGGGGCGGACATGGAGTTGAGGAACTCCATGTTGGCTTTGGTTTTGCTGAGGCGGCTGAGCAAAAGCTCCATGGCCTCAACGGTGGAAAGCGGGCTGAGAACCTTGCGCAGGACCCAAACGCGGCTCAATTCGTCAGGAGGAAGGAGGAGTTCGTCCTTACGCGTGCCGGAGCGCTGAATATCGATGGCCGGGAACACGCGCTTATCGGCGAGGCGGCGATCGAGATAGATTTCCATGTTGCCGGTGCCCTTGAACTCTTCAAAGATGACGTCGTCCATACGGCTGCCGGTATCGATCAGGGCGGTGGCGATGATGGTGAGCGAGCCGCCTTCTTCGACGTGGCGGGCCGCGGCAAAGAAGCGGCGCGGGCGCTGCAGGGCGTTGGCGTCAATACCGCCGCTGAGGACTTTACCGGAAGGCGGGGTGACGGCGTTGTAAGCGCGGGCGAGGCGGGTGATGGAGTCCAGAAGGATGACGACATCGCGCTTGTGCTCGACGAGACGCTTGGCTTTTTCGAGAACCATTTCGGCGACCTGAATGTGGCGCTGGGGCGGCTCATCGAAGGTGGAGCTGATGACCTCACCCTTGACAGTGCGCTGCATGTCCGTGACTTCTTCCGGACGCTCGTCAATGAGGAGCACGATCAAAGCCACGTCCGGATGATTGACGGTGACGGAATTGGCGATGGATTGCAGCATCATGGTCTTGCCGGTGCGCGGCGGCGCATTGATCAACCCGCGCTGACCCTTGCCGACGGGGCAGAGGAGATCGAGAACGCGGCCGGTGAGGTTCTCCTTGGCGGTTTCCATCTTCAACCGGCCCTGAGGATAGAGAGGGGTGAGGTTGTCGAAGAAGATCTTGTTGCGGGCGACCTCGGGGTCCTCAAAATTGACAGCTTCGACCTTGATAAGGGCGAAGTAGCGCTCGCCATCCTTGGGCGGGCGGACCTGGCCGGAGACGGTGTCGCCGGTACGCAGGTCGAACTTGCGAATCTGCGAGGGGGAGACGTAGATGTCGTCCGGACCGGGGAGGTAGTTGTATTCCGGCGCGCGGAGGAAGCCGAAGCCATCCGGCAGACACTCCAAGACGCCTTCGGAGAAGATTAAGCCGCTCTTCTCGGTCTGGGCGCGGAGGATCTGAAAGATGAGCTCCTGCTTGCGCATGCCGCTAGCGCCGGGAATGTTCAATTCCTTGGCGATTTTGGCCAGATCGGTGATGTTCTTTTCTTTGAGCTCAGCCAGACTGATGCTCACTTGATTGTTGCTTTCCGTGCTTGTCTCTTTTGCCATATATCCTGACTCGTGGTGATTTGATAGTTGAAGTGGTGGTGCTAGTTGACCTTGACATCCCGGAATGGACTGCGTGGTGGTATACCTTCCGGCGGAACGAATGATCCGCCAGGGTGGGCAACCAAACTGTCTGCAACCAGAGGCAACCCCGGGTCTTGACGATCACGCGGCCCGCGGGGGCAAGCCGTGCCCGGAGACTGCAACTTAGTTGGTCAAACTCGCGTCTTTATCGGCGCCCGAGAATGAATCCGCGACGGGCGCAACACCAGTGTGCTCCAGCGGCACAATCGGGCGCTCCAGCGCAATTTGCAGCACTTCATCCATGGTTTCCACGAAGTGCATTTTCAGGCTGGAGAGTATCTCCTGGGGGATATCCGCAAGGTCTTTCTCATTATCCTTCGGAAGCACGATGGTACGCAAGCCCATTCGGTGGGCGGCCAGCAACTTCTCCTTGACCCCGCCGATGGGGAGAACTTTGCCGCGAAGGGTGATTTCGCCGGTCATGGCGACGTCGCAGCGCACCGGGTTCTTGGTGAGGGCGCTGACGATGGAATTGCAGATGGTGATACCGGCGGAGGGGCCGTCCTTGGGGATGGCGCCTTCGGGGACGTGCACGTGAATGTCGAGGGTGCGGTAGAAATCCCTCTCGAGACCCAAAGCGGCGGTGCGAGAGCGCACATAGCTCATCGCGGCTTGCGCCGATTCCTGCATGACTTCGCCGAGTTTTCCGGTCGGCGTCAGGCGTCCCTTGCCTTCCATGGTGGTGGCCTCCACGGCCAGCACGGTGCCGCCGACTTCGGTCCAGGCGAGGCCGGTTGTCAAACCAATTTCGTTCTGCTTTTCGAGCCAGAATTCGCGGTATTTGAGGACGCCGAGGAATTCATTGACGTTTTCCGCGGTGATCTGGACGGAAGTTTCGGGGCCGTCCGCGACCACGCGGCGTGCCATCTTGCGGGCGATATTCTGGATTTCGCGTTCGAGGTTGCGCACACCCGCTTCGTGGGTATAGTGGCGGATCATGTGCAGCAGGCCATCATCGGTGAAGGTGAGATTCTTTTCAGAGAGGCCGGTGGCTTCCTGGGAGCGCTTGACGAGGAAACGCTTGGCGATCTCCAGCTTTTCCTGCTCGGTGTAGCCCGGGAGGCGCAGGATCTCCATGCGATCCATGAGGGGCTGCGGAATGGTGTGGAGAACATTGGCGGTGCAGACGAACATGACCTTGGAGAGATCGTATTCGACGTCCAGGTAGTGATCCGTGAAGGAGTGATTGATCTCTGGATCGAGGACTTCCATGAGGGCGGCGGACGGATCGCCGCGGAAGTCGGTGGACATTTTGTCCACTTCATCGAGGACGAAGATGGGATTAACGGTGCCAGCCTTCTTCATCATCTGGATGATCTGGCCGGGGAGGGCGCCAATGTAGGTGCGGCGATGGCCGCGAATTTCGGCTTCATCGCGCACGCCGCCAAGGGAAACGCGGACAAATTTGCGGCCGGTGGCGTGGCCAATGGACATGGCAAGGGAGGTTTTGCCCACGCCGGGAGGCCCGACAAAGCAGAGGATGGAGCCCTTGGGATTCTTGACGAGTTGGCGCACGGCGAGGAATTCGAGGATGCGCTCCTTGATCTTCTCGAGGCCGTAATGTTCTTTATTGAGGATTTCCTCGGCGGCCTTGATGTCGCGAATTTCCTTGGAGCGCTTTTTCCAGGGCACGGCGAGCAGCCAATCGATGTAATTGCGGCTGACGGTGGACTCCGCGGACATGGGGGGCATGAGTTCGAGGCGCTTCAATTCGGTGGCGGCCTTTTCGTGTACGTCCTTGGGCATGCCGGCGGCATCGATCTTTTTCTTGAGGTCGTCGGTTTCGCTCTTTTCGCCGCGGCCGAGTTCTTTCTGAATGGCCTTAAGCTTTTCGTTGAGGTAATACTCTTTTTGAGCGCGCTCCATCTGGCGCTTAACGCGGGTATTGATATTGCGGTCAACGTTGAGCTTTTCGAGTTCGATTTCGAGAATATCGGCGACACGATTGAGGCGCTCGAGAGGGTCGGCGGTTTCGAGGAGGTCCTGCTTTTCGTCGACAGGGAGCTGCAGATTGGCGGCGATGGTGTCCGAGAGGCGGGAAGGATCGTCGACGCGCGCGGCGGCGATCATGGTGTCGTAGTTGAGGCTCTGGGAAAGCTTGATGAACTGCTCGTAGAGGGCGGTGACCTTCTGGACGAGCTGTTCGACTTGAGGAGTGGATTCGATTTTGGCGGCCATCAGGCGGATAGTGGCGCGGAAGAAGCCTTCCTCGGGGCTGATGGAGACGGCGCGAGCGCGCTCGATGCCTTCGACGAGAACCTTGATGTTGCCATCGGGGAGCTTGACGCTCTGAACGATATTGGCGAGGGTACCGACGGCGTAGATTTCCTCGGGCTTGGGGTCGTCTACCGAGGCATCGTGCTGCGTGGAGAGAAAGATTTTCTTGTCACCCGCGAGGGCTTCTTCGAGAGCGCGGACGCTGGCCTCGCGGCCGACGATGAAAGGAGTCATCTGTTGCGGGAAGATGACCATGTCCCGCACCGGCATCATCGGTACGCGCTTCATTTCCTGTTTTTCGCGAGTGAACATGCAGGCCCCTGAAACTCCTTTGCAGCGGCTGAAGAAACTTCCTCCGCTGCCGATAAAAGAAAATCCGGAAAAGACTTTCTTCAGGGGCTAAAGCCCATAGGTTATAGGGGCTTTACGCCGGGGCTGAAGCCCCGGCCTCCTAAAGAGAACAAATCAGCCCGCTTTCTCGAGCAAGCTCCAATTAATCTCATGGCCGCGGACCATATCCGCGGTCACGACAAAGTCCCGGACCTTGCGCTGCATCGGGAGGTGGTACATCAACTCCAGCATGAGGTCTTCGAGGATCATACGCAAGCCGCGCGCGCCGACTTTGCGCTGAAGCGCCAACTCCGCGACGGTATCGAGAGCGTCCTCGGTGAAGCGAAGACGGACGTTTTCAAACTCGAAGAGGCGCTGGTACTGCTTCAGAAGCGCGTTCTTGGGCTCCGTAAGAATCTTCATGAGCGCGTCCTTGTCCAGATCGCTCATGACGCCGGCAACGGGCAGGCGCCCCACAAATTCGGGGATCAGGCCGTAGCGGATGAGGTCGCCGGGCTGCACCTGTTCGAGCAGTTCGGTGTTGCGGCGCTGCTGCGTGGTGGGGGCGGCGTCGGTGTGAAAACCCAGGGAATGCTTGCCGACGCGGCGTTCGATGAGCTTCTCCAAGCCTACAAAGGCGCCACCGCATATAAATAAGATGTTTGTCGTGTCCACAGGGGTAAATTCCTGATGCGGGTGTTTGCGGCCGCCCTGAGGAGGCACGTTGGCAACGGTGCCCTCGAGGATCTTGAGCAGGGCCTGCTGAACGCCCTCGCCGCTGACATCGCGGGTGATGGAGGGGTTCTCGTCCTTCTTGGCAATCTTGTCGATTTCGTCGATGTAGATGATGCCCTGCTGGGCCTTCTGCACATCGCCATCGGCGGCCTGAAGGAGCTTCAGGATGATGTTCTCGACGTCCTCGCCGACGTAGCCGGCTTCGGTGAGCGTGGTGGCGTCCACGATGGCGAAGGGGACATCGAGCATGCGGGAAAGGGTTTGCGCGAGAAGCGTCTTGCCCGTGCCCGTGGGACCGATCAGGACAATATTGGACTTGCTGAGTTCCACTTCACCGGGCTGTTTGTTGAGGAAAATGCGCTTGTAGTGGTTGTAGACGGCCACGGCGAGTTTTTTCTTGGTGCGATCCTGGCCAATGACGTAGCTATCGAGGAACTGCTTGATTTCCGGGGGCCGGGGCAGGCGGCGAGCGGGAGCGGCGGCCTGTTCGCGCTTCTCGTCTTCCAGGATGGTCTGGCAAACGCCCACACACTCATTGCAGACGTACGCGCGCGGATAGTCCGAAGGGGAACTGATCAGCTTCTCTACCTGCTCCTGAGTCTTGTGGCAAAAGGAGCAGCGCAGGGGTTCGTCTGGGCTGTATTTTTTCACGTGTGTGAAGGCCTCGTCCTCCGGCAGAAGCACCGGAGCCTTGGTTCCATTCTAGGCCGAATTCTCCCTCAGGCGAAAGAGAAAGTCTCTAGTACTGATAGCAATCAGCAACGCTGCGCAGGGTTACCTGTGCTTGTAGATGATCTCATCAATCATGCCGTATTCCTTGGCCTGCTCCGGGTTCATGATGTAATCGCGCTCGACGTCCTTCTCGATGCGCTCGATGGGCTGGCCGGAATGCTTGGCGAGGAGCTGATTGATGGTGGCACGCATGCGCAGAATCTCTTTGGCGTGCAAATCGATGTCGGTGGCCTGTCCGCCGAGGCCGCTCATCCAGGGCTGATGGATGAGGATGCGGGCGTTGGGCAGGGCAAAGCGCTTCTTGGGTGAGCCACCGGCAAGGAGTACGGCGGCGATGGAAGCGGCCTGGCCGACGCAGGTGGTGACCACGTCCGGCTTGACGAATTGCATGGTGTCGTAGATGGCGAAGCCCGCGGTAATGGAGCCGCCCGGGGAATTGATGTAGAGCTGAATGTCTTTTTCCGGGTCTTCGGCCTGGAGGAAGAGCATCTGGGCGGTGGCCAGGTTGGCGACGTGGTCGTCAATGGGCGTGCCGATAAAGATGATGTGTTCCTTGAGCAGCCGGGAATAGATATCGTAGGCGCGCTCGCCGCGGCTGGTCTGTTCGACCACCATGGGAATCAGAGTCGTGGCGTAATAGTCGGGTTCTTCTTTGTTCCTCATGTGAACGAGTGTGCTCGCAAAAGCGGGGATGAAATCACTTGACGCTGGTGGCACTGGCCGCGGCGACGGTCTTGACCTTGGCAGTTTGGGCCAGCCAGTCGACGGTTTTGTCACTCCGCAGCTTCGCTTTCATCCTATCGAGGGCACCCTGCTTTGTCAAACGAGCCTCGAGAACTTCGGCGGATTCGCCACTATGACTGGCCAGGTGTTCGAGCTCCTTGTGGAGATCGTCATCGCCGACTTCGATCTTTTCCTCGGTGGCGATGCGGTCCACGACGAGTTCGGCTTTGACGTCATCCTTGGCGCGGTCTTGCTGGCGGCTGCGGAGGGTGACCCAGTCCACGTTGACGGCGCGGGGATCGACGCCCTGCTGGGCCAGGGAGCGGACTACGCGTTCAAGGCGGACATCCATTTGATGCTCGACGAGAGATTCGGGCACGGGGAAATCGTGAAGCTTGACGAGTTCGGCGAGGATTTTTTCGCGCGTGATGTCTTGCTGGTGATGGTCGCGCTCGTGCTCCAGGCCTTCGTGGATTTTCTTTTTCAGCTCGTCGAGGGAGGTGGCGTCGCTAACATCCTTGGCGAATTCATCGTTCAGTTCCGGGAGCTGTTTGGTCTTGATGCCGAGGACATCCACGGAATAGTGAAAGGTCTTGCCGGCGAGCTTGGCGTCGGGATAGTCGGCGGGGTAGGGGACGTCGAAATTCTTGTGGTCACCGGTGCTGGCGCCGCGGAGATTTTCGTTGAAGGGCTCCATGGTTTCCTCGGCGCCGACGTGGCAGAGGACGCTAGCGGCTTTCAGAGGCTCGCCGCCGCCTTCGGGCGTGCCGAGAAGCTTGACCTGGACGAAATCGTCGTTCTGGACGGTGCGGCCTTCGACGGGAACGAAGGTGGCGGCGCGCTGCTGCATCTCGGCGAGGGTGTTGGCGACGCTTTCGTCGGTGATGGTCATTTCGGGGAGTTCGATTTCGAGGTTTTTGTAATCGCCGAGAGAGAATTCGGGGAGGACTTCAAAGGAGGCGCGGAATTTGACGGGCTGGCCTTCGTTGTATTCGAGCTTGTCCACCTGGGGCTGAGAGACGGGCGTGAGCTTTTCTTCGGCGACGGCTTTTTCGACGCGCTCCGGGACAAGGGTCTGCAGGACTTCGCCCTTGATGTCTTCGGCGAAGCGCTTCTTGATCAGCGAGATCGGCGCCTTCCCCGGCCGGAAACCCGGCACGCGCGCCACCTTCGCCAAATCCTTCGCCACCTTCTCCGTCTGCTTGGCCACTTCTTCCGCCGGGATTTCCAGCTCCAGCTCTCTCCGGCAAGTTGCTTCCGCCATGGCGATTCTCCCTGTTGAGTGCGCGCAGAGTCTTGGTGAATTGCGCGTCGAAGCGATTTGCGCCAGCCCGGCCTTGCAGCGGGAAAGACAAATCCCGAGTGTCCCGTCACTAGCATGCTGTGTCTGGGGAACCTTCGGGAAACCACCTGCGGTGAAGGGCGGGCCGCAAAAAAATCCCAGATAAAAGTATAGGGGAGGGTGGGGCGGGGGTCAACGCGGGGAGACACAAGAAATCCGCTGGCTGGGCCACACGTGCAGTCCTGGGCGCAAGTTGGCATGACAAGTATGGATTATCCGGCACAGCTTCCAGATGCACCTAAAGAACACGTCGTGGGGTTCGATTCGTTTGGCAGAAAGATGGTTTTTCGGTAAGCTGGCTTGGACACGTAGGTTAGGATTTGTGGGTTATCTGCGGCAATTCGATGCGAATTTAGGAGGATGTCCCCAATGAAATTTGCGATGAAGGCGTTGCTGGCGGTTGTGGCGGTGGCGGGATTGATGGTGTTGCCGGTGCGGGCGACGGACGATGTGGTGTCCGCGATCCACGGCACGATTACGAAACTGGACGCTGGGGCCAAGACGGCGGTGGTCAAAACGGCGGATGGAACGGAGCACACGATTCATTTCGTGGATAAGACGGCTGTGCATGGCGCGGAGGCAACCGAGACGGGCTCCAAGGATGCATTCCATGGGTTGAAGGAAGGATCGGAAGTGGCGGTGCACTACACGGAGAAGGGCAGCGAGAAGACGGCGGTGGAAGTGGACCACTTGGGCAAGGATGGGATCAAGTCCGTGGACGGAACAGTGTCCAGGGTTGGTGAAGGTGGAAAGACGGTCACGGTAAAGGCTGCCGATGGAACGGAGCAGACGTTTGACGTGGTGGGCAAGGATACGAAGGAATCGGCAGTAGCCATTGGCAAGGGCGCGGATAAAACAGGGAAGGTCACGGTGTATTACACGGAGAGTGCGGGGAAGAAGGTGGCGCACTTTTTCCAGAAATTGTAGAAGCCGAAGAGTTGCGTTGCACGGGTAAATCAGGATTTGTCTTTGCTCGTGCCAAGGGCGCTCGCCTGCATTTTGCGACGGGCAGGCCCTTCGAGGCTCAGGATAAACAGGAGGCGGCCCGCTGCAGAAAACCTGATGAACAAAGTCAAAGGCGCCCGCTTCAGAAAGCGGCCGCTACACACCCAAGAGAAGGCGCCAGCTTCCCCGACCACGTCGGGGTACACGCCAAGGGGCCGTCACAAAAGCGGCACACCCAAGAACCGGTCTAAAGACCGGCCACTACGCGAGGAAACCCAGGAAAACAGCGAGGCCGGGCAAGGCAGTGCCGTGGCGCTGTGGTTTGTTGGCGGGGCATGCGGCTGTAAAAGCGGCGGCGAGCCGCCGCACTCCAAAGTGGCCAAGGAGCGGATCCTGTGGGGCGGGATCATGGACAGGTCACACGTCACCGGGGAAGAGTCCCACGTCACAGAGGGCTTCGCTTAAGATGTGGGTAGGACGGAGGGAACTTTCGTGAAGAATAGTGGCATCCTCCTGGTCCAGTGCCCCGACCGGAAGGGGCTGGACGCGACGATCGCGGAATTTATCTATCGCTACGACGGGAACATTTTGCATTTTGAACAGCACCAGGCGGGTGAAGAACGCTACTACCTGGCGCGCGTGGAATGGGACCTGGACGGATTCCGGCTGGAGCTGAAAGATTTCCCCGGGGCGTTTGGGCCGCTTGCGAAAAAGTTTGGGATGAACTGGCGGATCGCGCTGGGCAGCTACCGCCCCAGAGTGGCGATCTTCGTTTCCAAATACGATCACTGCCTGGTGGACCTGCTCTACCGGCAACGCAACGGCGAACTGGCGTGCGAATTCCCGCTGATGATCAGCAACCATCCCCACGCACAGCGCCACGCGGATTTTTACGGGATCCCCTACTACATATTTCCAGTGACGAGGGAGACGAAGGCGCAGGTGGAAGAGCAAGAACGCGAGTTGCTGGAGTCGCACCAGATCGATCTGCTGGTGCTGGCGCGGTACATGCAGGTGCTCTCGCCGGAATTCATTGCGCACTACCCGCAGCGGATCATCAACATTCACCATTCGTTTCTGCCGGCGTTTGTGGGAGGCAAGCCGCACCACCAGGCGTATGAACGCGGGGTGAAACTGATTGGGGCGACGGCGCACTACGTAACGGAAGTGCTGGACGACGGGCCGATCATCGAGCAGGGCGTGACGCGCATTTCCCATCGCGATGGGCTGGAGGATCTGGTGGAGAAGGGGCGGGACCTGGAGAAGGTCGTGCTCTCGCGCGCGGTTCGCTGGCACATTGAGAATAGGATTCTGCTGTACAACAACAAGACAGTGATTTTTGAATAAAGGTGGAAGGGAAAAGCGGATCCTTCCGCTCCGTGCCGCAGAAGGCGCGGCACTTCGGCCGGAATGACAAAGTGGAAGTGGGGTGACATTTTGGAGTGCGGCGGCTCGCCGCCGTTTTTACGGTTGAAGCGGCGCCGCTGCGTGAACATTTGGGCAGAAACTCTGTCCATAGCAAAAGCGGGAGCAAGCTCCCGCACTCCAAAGGATGCGGCAGCAGGTTTAGTCGGCGGCGATGGCACGGCTGAGTGCGGCGGTCAGGTTTACCCTGCTTGCCCCGATCTTCGAGGGGAGCTTCGAAGGGCCGCCGCTTTTGCGGGATGACAACGAACCAACGTTTTTCAGCAACCTCTGAAGTGGTACCCTCCCGAACGCTGTTTTGAGATGGCTCGCTGAGTTCTGAGGGTAGACTTGGTGCGGGAGAGAGGAGTTGAACCTCCACGACCTTTCGGCCACAAGATCCTAAGTCTTGCGCGTCTGCCAGTTCCGCCACTCCCGCACCGGTACTACTGATGATACTTGGATTGCGTGGGTCTTGGCCAGACGGGAGGGAGATGCGGGTTGTGCTGGAATCCACTGGTGTAGAAGCGGATAATGTGGGAACCCGAACCGAGCGGAGCGGGTGAAGGGCAGGCCGATGATTCTGCAGCAGGACGACCCAATGGTGGTGATCCGGCAAACGGATCACGCGTTTCTGGCCGGTTTTTTTGCGCGGGAATGGGGCAACGAGACCTTCACGCGGCCGGAGCCGTTCGCATCGTTCTGTCTGGCTGCGGCGGAACATGACAACGGCTGGCAGGTATGGGAGCTGGCGCCGGGGGTCGATCCGAAGACGTTTACGCCGTACAGCTTCATGACGGTGCCGACGGAAGAGCACGTTGCGCTGTACCAGCGGGGAATTGAGCGCGCGGTGAAGGCGGATTTGTATGCGGGGCTGCTGGTGGCGGCGCATTGCACGGGCTTGTACGACCGGGCAAAGGCGACCATGCCGGGCTATTCGGCGAAGTACGTGAAGACGCAGGAGCAACACCAAGCCAATGATTTTGTGCAACGCCTGCGGCTGCAGCAATTGCGGCTGAAGGTGGACCTGCGGAATAATCCGGCGACGAAGCCGTTCACGGAAGAAAAACTGATCAAGGCGAACTCGCAGCGGCTGGACGCGCTGGACCGGCTGTCGCTGTTTTTCTGCCTGGGAAGCGCGGACGAAACAATCATCGAGGGCGTGCCCGTGAATGATGAGGGCGCGGAAGTGGATTGGGAAATACGCAAGGCGGGGAAGAATGAGTTCACGCTGGCGCCGTATCCCTTCCGGCGCGAACCCCTGGAATTTGCGATCCTGGCGCGGCGAATCCCAAAGCGACGGTACACGGAAGACGCGGAACTGCAGAAGGTCGTGACCGCAGCGTCGTATTTCAACATCCGGTTCACGTTGCGGCCAGGAGTGGCCAAGAACCGTTCGTACGCGGTGAACGCCTGAGCAGGCGATTGATTCAACCCCTGCAAATCGGAGATGTGGTGCAAGGCAAAGGTTGCGCAGGCCTTTGTGCTTGACTTTCTGCGATGAGACGTACATCTTAAAGGGCTTTGTTTCTTCTTCCGGCGGAGACGGTGGAGAGAGGAGACAAGCTCGATCGCCATGACCAAAGTCCGACTGTGCTTTCACGATCGCTGCTTTGACGGAACCGCTTCGGCGGCGGTGTTCTACCGCTTCTACCGGGAGCGTGTTGACGGGAAGGCGGAATTCCAGTTCACGGGAATGACGCATAGGGCCAAGCATCCCTGGGAAGAAGGGCTGTTCGACGGGGATCAGAATGTCATCGTGGATTTCAAGTACGCGAATTCGCCAAAGGTGACGTGGTGGTTTGACCATCACCAGAGCGCCTTTCTGACGCCGGCGGATGCCGAGTATTTCCGGAGCTACCCCGGCAAGAACATGTACTACGACCCGGAGTACAAGTCGTGCACAAAGCTGATCGCCACGGTCACGAAAGAGAAGTTCGGGTTTGACACGAAGCCGCTGGAGAATTTGATTTACTGGGGTGACATCATTGACGGGGCGCAGTTTGCGACGGCGCAATCGGCGACGGAGATGGCGGAGCCGGCGACGCAACTGGCGCTGGTGATCGAGGCGGCCCCGGAAAACGGCATTCCGGCGCAGATCATTACGCAGTTGGCGTACCGGCCGCTGGCGGAGATGGTGAAGCTGCCGATTGTGGCGAAGCATCTGGAACCGCTGCTGGAGCGGCACTGGAAGTCCATCGAAGTGTTGCGGGAACGCTGCGAATCGCAAGACGGCGTAATCTTTTTTGATGTAAGCGACCTGGACCTGGAAGGGTACAACAAATTTATTCCGTATTTGCTGCACCCGGAGGGCGTGTATTCGGTGAGCGTGAGCGCGTCGCCGGTGCGGGCGAAGGTGTCGCTGGGTACGAATCCGTGGAACCAGGCGACGGCGGACAAAAATCTGGCGTCGCTGGCCGAACAGTATGGTGGAGGCGGACACCCGCGGGTGTCCGCGATTTCGTTTGACCCGCAGGATTTGGAGCGGGCGCGGCAAGTGGCGCGGGATTTGGCGGCGGTGCTGCGGGCGAAGTGAGGGAAGTGGCAAAGGTGCGGCGAGGCGTTGGCAGTGGGGCGGGCGTGGAACGCGCGTGTCGACAAGAAATTCCTGAGCGTGTAAAATGAAGAATTGTCCGTGGACCGGTAGCTCAAGTGGTAGAGCAGCTGACTCTTAATCAGCGGGTTGCAGGTTCGAGTCCTGCCCGGTTCACCACTTCTTTCCCCTAACTGCTTCTGCTTCCATCAGTTTAACCGTCCGCCCGGCGTCGCCGCCGATGGCGAGTTGAGTCCAACTGAGTCCAAAACCCCGAACAAAATCCCGGCCACTCGCTCTACCGCAATTTTCTGCGAGTCGGGAACGGCATGGGTGTACGTGTTGAAGGTGGTCTCCAGATCCGAGTGCCCCAGTAGCGCCTGGGCTGTCTTTGGAGATCCGCCGACCTCGCCGAGAAGCGTTGCATGCGCGTGTCGGAAGGAATGCCACGAGACTCGCGGCAATTCGATCCGATCGCACGCCGGCGCAAGTTCCCGGTTGTACAGATTTTTGGCGTTGAGCGGAGTGCCAGCCGGCGTCTGAAACACCAGCTCGTCAGGTTCGGTCGTTTTCGACCTGGCGCGCCGCGCTTCGAGTTCCGCGCGGAGAACAGAACTGATCGGGATGACCCGATTGCTGCTCTTCGTTTTTGGCGTTCCGAACTCACCGTCTGAATACGTCTCCGCAACTTGCATCGTGCCGCGAAGCAGATCGACGCGTTTCCAACGCAGAGCGAGGATCTCGCCGATCCGCAAGCCTGTCAGAATGGCCGTCAAAACCACGGCACGGCACGGCTCGGCCAGAGCCGCTAACAGCGTGCGCATTTCCATCGCCGAATAGAACCGCCGCTCTTTCTTCATGTCCGCTTCGCGAATGCGGACACCGTGAGCGGGATTTTTTTCCAGATAGCCGCGCTCGACCGCCTCCTGCAGCACCGTCGAGAATGTTGCCCGGACGCTGCGCAGAGTCGAAGTCGCGTGGCCTTGCACTTTCATTCTCGTTAGACACGCTTCAACCTGGGCGCGGCTGACGTCGCGAAGCGGCGACGCGCCGAGCCCGGGGAGGATGTGCTTATCGAGTTGAAAGCCGTAAATGCGCATGCTGCTCTTTTTCAGCGCCAGCGCTGCGTTTGGTTTCCACTCCGCGCTCACAAATTCCGAGAGCGTCATGGTCGCCTTTGGCTGGCGCCGTTGCTGACTGGCCAGACCCACTCGTGGCTGGAGAATCGCGAGCGCTTGCTGCTTCTTCATGGTGCTGACGAATCCGATCGTTTCCGCGCGACGAATGCGGGCGATCGCTCCGTCCGGTTTCGCTACGTCCTCCCTCCAGCGAATCACGTAGCGTTTTCTTTTTCCCCCGCGAATTACCAAACTGCCGTCCTGGTACCGCGGTCGAGCCATCGTGCTCCTTTCCGTGGCTCGTCGGCCGTTTCCTGTGTCGGAAGAGAGTGTAACTCCAGCGTCAAGCATTCCCGCGCCCTCCGGACCGCTGACGCTCCAGCCAAGCCAGGACTTCGCCCTCCTCGAAGCGCCAATATTTTCCGAGGCGGAATCCAGGAATGCGATTCACGCCGCGCGACCTGGTTCTGTCATAGACCCAGGACACCGGTACCTGCAGCAACTCGGCAACTTCCTCGACGCTCAGGAGTGATCGCCGCGGTTGCGGAACGTGCGCGAGTTTTGCTGCGCTGAGCGTCACTGGACCCGTTTCTCCTCGTTTGCGCCTGCGAGCTCGGCGACTTGGCGAAACAGCCCCGTATTACCCCCAGGGCCGCGCGCAGGGGCCATTTCCCGAGGTTTTGATCCAGGGACGACCGGGAACGCGTCGAAATCGAGGTTTTCTTCCACAAGTGGAACCGAATTCGGCATTTCAGTCCCTCCGTCAGCGGCCTCGCAGCCGCTCGAGGAATCCCGGCCTCGGCTGCTCCGGTGCCTCCTGGCCATCCGGAGATGAGGCGCCGGCCTCCGGTCCGTCATCGATGACCAGTAGACTCTCCGCGTTGGAGCTAAGCGTTACTTGCGAACGATGCGCGTATTCCTCGTGCGCAAGCCGCATCTCTTGGCTCGTCGAGATCGTCAGCGTGCCATCGTAGGACGCACCAAGGAGTGTGCCGTGCCCGTGTTCGCACCAGATCGGCTTGCCCACCAATTGTTGCCCGCGACGCCCGATCGCGCGGCCTTCTGCGAGATGACGAACCTCCCCGAGGTGCTTCCAGAGTTCGGCGATGATGGCGCGTTGTCCGTCCGGATCGCCCGATTCCGTCCGCTTCACCACGTTCAGACCGGAATCGAACTCCAGCCGAATGCCGGCATTCTCGGCTCGTGCGATCAGTTCATTTGCTTTTTCGTTTCTGTCCATGTTTCCTCCTCGGGACAAGTTTTTTCGCGGATGCGTCGCGCGGACGTATTCGCTTAATCCTGGAAATCAGTCTGCGGGCCGCGCGCAGGTAGTCCGGTTTATTTTCCAGCGGGATGCCCGCGAGCTCCGTCACCGCCTCGAAGACGCTATCGAACATCTTGTCGCTAAGGTCGTCATCCGAACGGTCGAAGAGGGCGGCGACAGAACAGGTGGCATCGGCGCTTTCGTTGTGTTTTTTCGCCGCGGTCTGTAGCAGCCGCGCGAGCTCTTTCACGTCTATGGGGCTGCGTTTCATCTCATCACCGTCCACTCTCCGGCGCCGGCCTCGCTTGGCATCGAGTGCAGGGGGGATCCAGCATCGTCAGGACGAGATCCTCCTCTTTCTCCGAGAGAGAGACGTAGACGACCGGGATTTTTTTCTCGTTCCGTTTCTTCGCCAACGCGACCCGCAGGTGTCCATCGATGATCCGCCCTGTCTTTTTGTTCACGACGACCGGACTCACCCATCCGACTTCCTGCAGGAGTCTCTCGACCGCCGCCGCCTGATCTGGCGAATGGGTCCGCCAATTTTTCGGGTGCGCGAGGAGTTTCTCCGGATCCTCCATCCCATTCCCGACGATCCGACTCCGCAATCCCCCGACGATCTTTTTCACGTCAACCCCCGGTGCCGTTTTTTCTGTTCTATCCATCGTGGTTTCTCCCCTGCCGAAATGAGAGCGAGCGCGCCGGATCACGCGCCACCGCATCCGACGGCCTCGAATCTGCTCGCGCTTTCTGCAATTTGGTAGTCGGACTGAACTGAGAACAGCCTTCCGCGAATGCCGACCAGAAAAGTGCCGCCCTGCTCCATTTCTTTTTCTTTCGTCGCGAATCCGCCGTCCTTCAGCACGGTTCGCACTTTGTCAATGAAAAAAGTCGCCATGTACTCGAATACGTCCTGCTTCTCGACGAACGGCGGAGGCGTGAGTCTGTAGCGAAGCAGCTGTCCCATCCGAAACGATGTCGTGAACCCGAAGACGAATTCGCCAAGCAAGAACACCTTCTCGTCCGCGCGAACTGTTAAGTCCAAGCCGCCAACGCCGGCACTGTCTCCTCCGATGCTGACGTCACTCCCATTCGTGAATCCAACGATGCAAGTCATTCGGACCGGGCCTCCTCGATCTGGTGATCGACAAGCGCCTCGATCTCCTCGCGCAGAAAATAGAGCGTGCCGTCAGCGTGCCGCGATTTGACTTTTCCTTCCTCGGCCATCCTTCCGAGCACCTCCTCTGGGACGTCCAACATGTCCATGGCTTCGTGCAGGTCCACTTCGTTTCCTCGGTTGCTCATGCCGTTTTTCTCCGTTCGCTCGCGATGGTGATGCCGCAATTGCCGGATGAGGCGAATCGCATGAGAGAGCCGATGGGGAAGCATCTCCAACCGGTAAAGATCACCGGCATATCGATTCGTGAACCTCAGAAGTCGGTCGGTGTGAACTGAACGAACGCGTTTCGTGTTGCTCCCCGTCAGCGTCACGCAAAGATCGGTCATGCCTGCCCCGCACTGCCGACAAGGAACTTCTGCCCTGACGTAGTCCAACTCCGATTCTTCCAACTGAGCACGGAAGTTCTGAGAGAGCTTCGCCGCGATTTTTCGCGCGTATCTGTCGCGATTCCACATTGCATCGCTCATCGGTTTGCCCTCCTGCCTTCCAAGGTCTCTTCGGACGCGGGCCGCCGCGCTTTCGCGCGTTGGCTGACGACGTCTCCGGCGCCGCCGTTCCTATAGGGGGGTCTGCTTATAGCGCATCCTCACCTGTCCCTTTTCGATTTCATGCTTGTGTTGGTAGAACAGCCCCGGAACCGTCACCCCGACGCCCTCGCATCTCTGAATCGTTCGCTCCATGATGTCGGTCCAGTTAGGATCTTCGCCCGCTTGAGACCAGTCCTCTGTCCAGATTTCCTGGAATGCTGGCGGTCCGAACGGTTCGTGTCCAAGAGCAAAAAATGCCTTGGTGATGGCGGTGGGAGCGGCGGCGGAAGCGGCGGCGGCACTCCTCCGCGGCCTCCGCTCTATTTCTACTTCTCCTTCTACTTCTCTCTCTACTTCTCCTTCTGTCGAGGTACTTTTGAGGGACATCGAGTGGGACATTCCAGCGGACATTTGTGGGACATCTGGTGGGACGGCGGATGGGACATTCTCCGGGCGGCGCCGCCTTTCGCTGCGCTTCCGCTCGTATTCGGACTGGTAGTGCGCCCAGTTTGTGATGAAGAGCGTGTAGAGTCGCCGAGGCCCTTCGCCGGAGATTTCCATGGTGATCTTCCCCGTTCCCTCGAACAATTGAAGCGTGGCCTCGACGTCGATTGGTTCAGCGAACAGTCCGCGGAATTTCGAGAGAGGATAGCCAATCCATTTTTCGCCGTCCTTCCCGGAGCACACGACTCCACCGAACCGCGACCGGCCGGCCATGGCCAACAAATCGACCCAGAAGGCGCGTTGCGCGTCGCTCATTTGATAACGCGTCGTTCCTTCCAGCCAGTCACCCACCCACAACTTGATCCAGGTCCTTCTCCCGTGGCTCGGTCTCATAGCACGACCAGATCTTCGGGGCGCGATTTTTTATTCGGTGCGGTGTTCTCGGTCATGGATTGGCCTACGCCCCGCGACTGCTCAGGCGTTCTTGCCGCCCCTCGCGAGAGTCGCAGCGCGTCGCTTTCCTTTTTCGCCTGTTTCATGCGCCGCGCCAGGCTTCACCAGGTTTTCGAGTTCGCTGACGGGGATGAGAATGCGGCGCCCGACGCGCGCCGCCTTGATCTTTCTCAGCCTGACCATTCGGCGGAGGGTGAAGTGAGAGATCCCCGTCATTTCCTGTGCTTCCTGAAGACCTACGGCTAGTTTCGTCATCGCGGTTCCTTTCACCACTGCAGCCTAAGCCCGGCGAGTCGGCGATGAGCGTGACATTCGGCCGTCACCGCCGCAACTAGAGTTCTTCTCTGGTAGACATCGGCGTCCAGCGATTGCTATCGTGTGCCGCGATGAAAACCTACACGATGGCGCAGGCCGCGAACCGACTCGGCATCTCTCGGCAGACGCTGTATTCGTGGATTGAAGCCGGGCACGTCGCCGCACCAAAGCCAACCGCGGTAGGCGAGAAATTGTTTCGCCTATGGACAGCGGCCGACGTCGCGCGGGCTCGCAAATTTAAGGGCACGCTGAGGCCAGGCCCACGCGCAAGATCGAAGACGCCAGGGGCGAAGTGAAGGAAATATCGGCGCGATCCCTCACAGATGGCGCTCCGGGGGCTTTAATCCGGCGATGGCGCGAGCGCCCGGATTTGCGAAGGGGTGCGAGAAATGCCCGCGTGCAGAATCGCGATCGTCAAGATGGGCGGAGGCTATCTCAAGGCAATTCTGCCGCGCCGCCACGAGACCGTCTTCGGCCGCGATGAAAGAGAACTCGCCGGCAGGCTGAAGCTTCTGGGAATCAGGGACCCGCTCGCGATCGCGGATAGGAGGAGAACGAGGTGAGCGCAAACATGGACCACACAAAGTTCGCGCGCGGCCGGAAGATCGCGACGGATGGCGCCGCGTTACGGACAAATCGCGCGCCCAAGGGCGCCAAGCGCGAGATGCGCTTTCGAGATCTCGTCGAGCCGGCGCTCGAAGCAAAACGACTGCGGGGAAATGAGCCGTCCTCGCTCGCGAGCGATCGGCGGCGGTTGCGGAGAGTTCTGCCGGTCCTCGGGCATGTGAAGGCCGGTGCGCTCACCGCGGGGAGAATCGAGCTCTTCCTGCAGTCTCTCGCGCGCGGGGATGCCTTGCACGATCCGGTCAAGGGTTCGACCGTCAATCGCTATCACAGTCTTTTGGGGTCGATTTTCCGTCATGCCTTGCGCCAGGGGCTCATCGCCGCGAATCCCCTGGCCGGCGGAAGCGTCGAGCGGTCGAAAGAATCGCCGGTTGTGCCGCGCTTTTTAACTGCGGAGGAACAGCGCCGGCTGTTGCGAGTGATTCGGCAAGAGTGTCCAAAAAAGGTGTTGGAGGTGGAGCTCGCGATCCTCTGTGGCGCGAGACGCGGGGAGCTGTGGAACGCCAAGTGGGAGGATTGGAAGGTTCGGGAGGGCGTTTTGCTGGTCCACGGAAAAACCGGGGATCGCTCAGTGCGGGTCAACCGGGCTGCGCGCCGCTGTCTCCTGCGGCTCCGCAAACGGGCTGCGCGGGACGCCATTTTCATTACGCCCGAAAGAAATGAGTCACCGCGCGATTCGAGGCTTTGGTTCGAGAAGGCTGTGAAGAAAGCGGGCCTGGTGCCGGCGTTTAGGTACCACGATTTGCGCCACACGTACTGTTCGCGCCTGGTTGCCGCTGGAGTGCCACTCCTCGAAGTTCAACAGCTTGCGGGGCATCGTTCTTTCCAGACAACTTTGCGTTACGCGCACCTGAGTCCCGGCCACCTGAAGAGAGCGGTCGAGAAGGTGCAGTTTTAGCGATTTTAGTCAGTTTTTAGGGGATTCCGTATCCCCTCACGGCCTTGCGGCTTTTGGCTGCATTTCGACGAAACGCGGAAAGGACGAAAATGAGGAAAAGCAAGAAACAGGAAACCATCGGACAGCGCATCCTGGCAGCGGTCCTTTCGTACCAGCTCGGCATCTCTTTCGAGCGCGCCATGAAGCTCTACGTCACGGGACGCGAAATCGCGCCGGAGTGGGAAGAGGCAGGTAAAGCGTTGCTGAAGAGTGCCGTCGAGTCTCCCTGCGTTCCGGAGAGCTTGCGGCGGCTGGGCCCGCAAATCGTGCCGCCAAAGGGCGGAGGCGAGTGTGCCTGATGACGCCGACTTCACACCGAACCCCGATCGCGCGATCCGCATCGATGGCGCAATCAATAAAGCCCTGGAGGATCGCCTCCGGCCGCAGATCCTCGAACTCACTCGCCGCAGCCGCGAACCTATAACCGTCTTCATCGACAGCGAGGGCGGCAACGTCGCAGCGGGCCAGCGCATTCTAGATCTGCTCAGGTCGCCGGACCGGGAGGGCGCGAGCGCCTGCAGGATCATCACCATCGCGCTCTCGAAAGCGTGGAGCGCGGCCGCGGATCTTCTCTCCTCCGGCGACCACGCGATCGCGAATCCGGGAAGCAGGCTGCTCTACCACGGGACCAGAATCACCACGCCCCAGGCCGTAACTGCCGAACACGCCTCCCTGCTCGCCGAGGTTTTGAAGACTTCCAACAGCAGATTCGCGGCCTCGTTCCTCGACAAGTCCGCGCGGCGATTCATGTTCCTCCTGTTTGCCCTGCGCGCGACATTCGAGGCCCACCGCGCGAACGTAACCGATCGGACGCTCACGGACCTGGATTGTTTTCAGGAGATCTTGTGCCAGAAAGCGCCTCCGGCTGCGCAAAGGATTTTGGGACAGGCGGGCGCCATCTGGGAGCGCTACCACGGCCTCGTGACTCATTTCGAGGAGGAAGTCGCGAAGGCCTGCCTCCCGAGCGAGACGATCGACGCCGAGAAGCTCATGCTCGACGCCTGCATCGCGTTCGAGTACGAGAACAGCAAAAGCGATCCCGAATGGAGCCTTCGCGCGGGGGGACTCCGCAAGATCAACGAGCACTTTTTCTTTCTCGACGAATACTCCCGGGGCACCAACGGCGCCTGGTTCGCAACGCTCTCGGAGCGCTGGGCGCCTCTCGTCCTTGCGGAAGACGATCGGGACGACCTACCGGCCGAAGAAAAGGCGCGGAAGTTCCGCGAGTATTTCCTGCCCTTCTGGTCTTTCTTCATCGCGCTCTGCCACGCGCTACAGCGAGCGGAAAACGAACTCACGGCGATGGATGCGTTTTGGCTTGGGCTGATCGATACGGTGCGGGAAGATCTGCCCGGCGGCGAGATTCCCGAAAGCTAGGGAGAAAATCCGCGCGGCGCGCCCGTTCGCCGCACACTCACTTATTTTTTTCTCAAGACGCGGTGAGTGTGCTTGCCCGGATGCCGCCCTCTATGGTCCAACCCGTTTACTCCGCAAACGTCCAGGCACCGCCGCCGGACCGCCGTGCCGATTCCAGCGCGGCGTTATCCCCCGCGCGGCCGACGCGTCCCTACGCCCTGGGCGCGAACGATGACACGACGTCGCTCGGAAAAAGTTCTCCCTGGCCGGGACAAGTGGCATCCGCGTGCCTGATCCGCGCGGCCGGACATAGCGCGAAGTGCGACACGAAACGGTCGCGCGGCGTTTTCACAAAGGGACCTTCGCGACGCGTCGGCGTTCGGAACCAGTAGACGAGCGCGCGGCAGTCCGTGCAAGGTTTCGTCTGGAGGAACACGTAGCCGCCGCGAAGCAGATCGGCCATCGTCGCGGGGAAACGCATGATCTCTTAACCTCCGTCATGGCGCCGTCTCATTTCGCGTCCCCGCGCGAGCCATTCCTCTCTCGAAACGTGAGTCGCGCAATCTGGATGGGCGGCCAGCCGATCGCGCGAGTGTTGGTAGATTTGATCGAGAGTGAGCCTGACGCCCGATTCATGGGCGAGATCCTGGATAACTACGGCGTATCCTCGACGAGGCGCGCTCACCCCTCGGATCCAGTGGTACACCGCGGAAGGATGGATATCGAGTTCTGTCGCAAGATCGGCGACGCCGTAGGACAGGACGAAACGTGCGAATCTGGAGGATTTCCACCGATCGCTGTCTCGATGACACATTCGGCGAGCTCCCCCTCACTGGACGCGGCAAGTCGCCAACATAGTAAACCCTCGAAGTGCTTATGGAAAAGCGCAAATCGATGAGAAAAGAGAGGTTGCTTAATGTGCCACGTCTGTGGCATGTTGGGCGTCTGTAAAAAGCGGGGCTCGAAAGTGTTCTCGCACCTCCGAGCCCCTGACCCACATAGCGAGGGACCCGCCATGGGAGCTGAGCCGAATCTACCCCACCATTCCACAAAGTCAAACGGATCGTCGCACCTTCTCGTGCCGAAAAAAAACTTGGCCCCTGGCGCGCGGCTGACTTTCCTTCTCGGGGCCAGTGACACCGACGTGGGCAGCTTCGAGCTGGCGCGCCTCGCGGAGGTGGCCAACCTTCGCGCGGATCTCCACGCGGTGCTCGACAAGCTCATTGATCAAATGGCCCAGGCCGCCGTCGCGGGCTGGTTTCGCCAAACCGACCGGGCGACGCTCATGCGAGCGATTCAGTCTCCCGAAGAACATGGCGCCGAGATCCGCGCCTGGGCGAAACAGCGCATCCGTGACGGGCAGCGAAGCCAGGAAGAGCTTGTGCCGCGCACATTGCTGGCCCCCGGCAAAGCGCACCTCGCCGCCTCGCTGCGCTACCAGGAGAGGAACGTTGCAGAGGGAAAGTGCCGCATCTGCCCGGAGCCTCTCGACCGGAACAGCGTCGGATACTGCACCGCACACCTTGAGAAGAACCGGGAGCGTCAGCACACGAAACAGAAGAGCCTCAACGGGGCGCCACACGGACGGGCGCCTGGCACCCTTCGAGCCCTGGCAGCCGGGCGTGAGAAGCGGGCCACGAATGCCAGAGACAGCCGGGAACCAGAAAACGGCCGGAGGCGTTGACTCCGCTTTTCGATGGGCCGGTCCTGGACAGAGAAACCAAGAGAAGAATTCTTGCGGCCGCGGTCTCAGAGATCCGCGTCAGCAATTATGCGGTTTCCGCCGGCGCGGTAAACATTTCGGGAGTCGGCGATCGCGGCGCCTGATTCTGCCAGCCCCAGGCGCGATCCGCCCCGGGGGATACGGGTCACACGCTTGCGGTCACAAACGGTTTCCCCGGCAAACATCGAACGGGAACGATCGCGGGATTGATTGGCGAGAAAGTGAAGGCAAACGAGGAATCAGAAAAACAGGTTCCCTTCCCCCGGTGAGTGACTTCTGGGCATGCGTGGTACAATGGCTTCACTTCGCTTCACTCTGAACGGTCCACGATCCTTAGACGGCTCCCGAGCTCCCTGGCTCGGGAGCCGTTCCCATGTATCAGTGCTGAAGCGGAACCCCACGTCATTGCCCATGACGTCACAGAAAGATTTCACTTCCCGCCCCTCGATGCGCGCCGGCGCCGGAGCCGATTCTCCCGGAGCCATGCGACGTCGCGCTTGAATTCCGGGGCGATGATCGCGCGCCACGCCTCGCGGATGAAGTAGAGGAGCGTGCCGAGCGCGAAAAGAAAAACCAGTCCGCGGAAGATTTGGCCGCTCATGAATGCGCCCTGGAGAATCTTTCGCGACACTCCTGGATTTTGGCCCGGACCGCCGCCGGCGTGACGTCGTCCTCGCGGATCGCGATCGTGTTGTGGCTGATGGGATCGTTAAAGAGCACCAGGCAGTAGCGCCGTCCTTCCTGGAGGCCCACCCATCCGGCGCCGGCTTCTTCCACGGCCGAGCGGTGGTGAACGAGATCGATCGGGGCGGTCATGATTTTCCCCGGGCAGTTTCGGCGTTACCTTCCCACGGGTCGATTTGCACTATGCGTCCGTTCGGACCATGGCCGGCGATGCCCGAAAGTGGGAGCCGGCCGTCATGATTCATTTCGAGAAGAGACTGCGCCAGGATCGCGCGCACTTCGGAGACGTCGCGGTTTGGAGTGCTCGAACTCGAATAGGCGGGAACAGCCCACAACGAAAAAGCGGCCAGAAGGGCGGCAAACTTCAGAACCCGATGCGGGTGAATGGTCGAATCTGGTAGGCTTTGGGGAGCCGTCATGGTGCTTACCTCACTTTGGCGGTCAGAGGCTCGCGGGTGCTTCAACACCCGCGGGTCTCGCTTGCAGTCTCCACTTTAGAACTGCCACTTCCACAGCGCAATAGGTCTATAGTACCATTCCAGCACTTGCGTCTGGCTTCGCCCTTGGACCTGCGAAAGGCCGCGGCAGGGGGCCACGCGGGGTCCGTGGGCGTTTGCGGAGTAAACGGTGAACGGCCGCGATCAGCGTCCCGATCTTCACTGACATTTTAAGTACTCCGTGACAGAGCTTTCCCCGCCGCCTTCGGATTGTTCGCGAGGTGATTCAGGATGATATTCCCCGCCGCCTTGCTCGAAAGGTGCTTGAGGATCAGACCCTCGTCCAGACTGATCCCGAGATTTATATTCGATTCCCCGCCCGCGCCCGCTTCACCCACGAGACCGCCCTCCGCGTACCGCGGGAGGGCCAACCTTTCGATCGAGGGGATCCTCAACCCGCGGTTGATCGCATCCAGATTCGCGACGCCAAACGACGCGACCGCGTCCGCTTTGACGATGAACTCGCCGTGAGACAACCGCGCCGGAATAGAATCGGACTTCGGGCCTCCAGGCCCCTGGATCAATCCGCCCTCCGCATGTCCGCCCAACAGAGGACCCAGCAACCCCATTAATCCACCGCCTCCGCCTTCGCTGGATTCGTCCCCGCCGCCGATCATCTTCAGTACCATTTTTTTGACGATGATCTGTTCAAGGGACTGGACGACGCTCGCCGCCAACTGACGGAACTGATCCGCCATCGATTTCGTACTCCGGCCGATGCCCATGAAGAAATTATCGAAATCGGCTGTTAAACCCTGGCTGACCAGCTTTTGAAGATCATGGGTCTCCTGCGTCGCGGTCTTGATTCCCTCCTTCGCGTTCTGTGCCGCGCCGACGTTCTCCTGATTCCCCGTTTTCTGCGCCGCCGCCATCTCCGCCGCCGCGTCCGCCTCCAGGAGAGGAAGCCTCTGGCGGATCAATTCGTTAATTTCCTTTTCCTTTTCCGCCTGCGAGATCTCGCCCGCCTTCGCGCGGATCGCGATCGCCTGTTTCTCCAGCTCGAACGAGCGCTCGTCCTCCTGCAATTTCTCGCGCGCCATCTGGTAATCCGCGACCGCCAACTTCAACTGTTTCCACGTCTCGATCTCCACGAGACCCGCCTGGACGTCCGCCGCCGATCCGCCTCCCTGTTTCACTTCCTGCGTCCGTCTCTGAGCCTCCGCCTCGATCTCTACGCTCGCCGCCGCCGGTTTCTTCCCCTGCATTTCCGCGATCTCTTTTTCCAACTGCAGCCGTTTTTCCAGATTCTCGCGCGTCGACGTCGCCTGTTCATCATCCAACGCCGCCGCCTTCGTCCGGAATTCCGTCTCCAGGATCCGTTCCTTCGTCTTCAATTCCCCGATTTTCTCGAGGTTGACCGTCTGCGTATCGAAATCCTTCGCCGCCGCCGCCGCGTACATCCCGCCGATCTCCGAACCCGCGCCCGCCGCGTTGGACTTCGCCTGATTCGCGCGCCCTTCCGCGCCCGCACGATCCGCCTCCGCCTGACGGTCCGCGATCTCTTTCTGAATGATCGCGATCTCCTGGGTCTGTTCGTTCTGGAGATCCGCGCGCCGCGCCGCGAAATACTCCTGGAGGGACATTAGGCCGCGATCGAAGGAACTCTTTTCGGACTCCTCGCGCTCTTTTTCTCCCGCCTTATAAAGCTCGGTCTCCTGCTGCATCCCCGCGCGCAACGCCGTCGCCTCGCGCGCCAACGCCTCGTCTTTCTGTTCCTGGGTCCGGATCGTCTGCTGCGCCGCCTTATTCGCCGCCTCCGCCGCATCCTTTTGCCGATCCACGCCGACCTGTTTTTCGATGTTGTACTGCTCTTGCGTGTACTCGTCGATCTTCGTCCTCGCTTCGAGTTGCGCTTGTTCCGCCCGTCCGACCTCCGCGTCCGTTCCAACGCCATATCGTTGCTTTTTGGATAGGACGGCGCTCGCCGCGTCCGCTTTCTCTTTCGCTTTGTCGATCTGATCGCTCAACCTTTGGAGGAGGATGGTATCCTTCGCGATGCCACTGACGCCGATCAACTCGAATTCGTCTTTCAACTGTCGGGTGTGCGTGACGCTTTTCTCGATCTCTTTGTTTCCCGCGACGATCGACTCATACGCCGCCTTCATTTCCTTCGTATAGATGAACGTGTCCGAGACGAACGCCGAGAACTGCTCCGCGCCCGTCTTGATTACCTCAAAAAACCCGACCGCCGCGACGATGGGGAACGCCGCGCTGAGGAGAGGCCCCAACGTCGCCGATCGCGCCAATGTGGACGCTAACTCCCGATGACGAACTCCAAGATCGCACGGTGCATGGTGATCTTCTCTTCGGCGTCGGTGATATGCGAAAAGCGCGCGGCGTTTGCGTCCGCCTCGGCGCGATTCCACGTCCTGCCCTCCTCCGTTAGGCAGCCGGCCAGGATGTCGCTCGACCGGCCGGATAGCAAAATCTGCGTGAGCAGATGAGCCGCGCTTCGTTCCTTCGTGAGCCTGACGCCTTCGAGATCGTCGGAGATCTCGGACGCCAGGGCGATCCGGAGGTGATGTTCGACGTACTCGAATTGATCGGCGGTCTCCTCGCCCGTTGCCTCCCCGCCAAACTTTCTGCCATCCAGCGTGATCGTTTTGTGGGTCGTCAGCGTCATGCGGTTCTCCTATTCCTGTCCGTCGCGCGGACTTCCCTGTGTGCCAGGAAGAGCATCGCCTCTTTCAGCGCGCGCTCTATCTTTGCGTGGATCATCACGCGAGATGTTTCTCCGACCAACTCCGGCGCCAGCCGCGGCGCGATCGACATCACGCGCGCCTTGCTGCTTCGGATTTAAGTCCGTCATTTCGCGCTCCACATCTTCCACCGAGACGAGTGCGCTCCGGTCTCGCGCGAGCTCGATCTCGCGGAGATCCGCGTCGGCCCGCAGGAGGCGCAACCGTTCCTCGCGTTCGCTCGCGAAAATTTTGCCACCCTCGTCGAGGATCGCGCGTTTCTCGACGAGCGCATGGAGGTAGCGGATATAGAATCCCACGCACTCGTCGCGATCGTATCTCGCGCGGAGTTTTTTCGGGAGGCCCTCCTCGACGAGTTGATGGATCCGGCTCGGCGTGAGGTTCAGGATCGCGGCGAGCTCTTTGATCCGCACGATTCGCGGGTTTTCTTTTTTCTCTTTCGCACGCGGCCGCCGCCCGAGCCGGCGCGCCTTGGCGAGTGCGATGATCTGCGAGGGAACTGGCAGGCTTTGTGGGGTCATGCTGGTGCCTACCTCTTACCGAGGCATACTCTTTTTGCGTTGTTTACCGATAAACAACGAAAACAAAGTCAAGTCCGTCAAAAAAAGTTAGTCGCTGGCCTCCCCCCGGGCTCGCCGTCACCCGCGGTCGCACGCCCCCTGGGGAGGACCCGCTCGAAAGAAAAGACTTAAACCACCCTCCGCGTACTCACGCCCTCCACGATCCACGCATGAGAGGGAATGCCGGCGCCGGGGCCACGCGAGCATGAGGGCGAGCACGCAAGTCTAACCGCATGGAGGAGTTCCGCATCCGGCTGACAAGGGCACGCGGCTTCCGGTATCGACCGCTCGGCATCATACGCGTTTGAGGCCGACCGCCTTCAGTGCCGTTTTGACCTCACAATTGCAGTGGTAGCAGAGTTCGGCCTCGAAGTCCGTCGTGGCGGACGCGATCTGGCCGTGCCGGTCTCTTGTGTAGCACGAGATCTTCACCTTGAACGTCACGAGAATCCCCGTCGCATCGCTGCGCTGGATTTCGTTCTCGCATCGATCACAAAATACTTTCTGCATCGGTCACCACCATAAGCCAGCCCTACACAGCCACAGCGCTGCGGCCACGCCTAGCGCGACGATCGCGGCAATGATCCAAAATGCGGATCGAAGCGGAACTGCGGAGCCAGTCGCGATGAGATCATCCGCGATCGGTCTCGCGACTTCCTGTATGGATCCCTTCGCGACGTGCTGGCTGGCCAGGAAGATGGATCGCGTCATCCGGATCCGCTTCGTCCCGACGCGTTTCTGCGGCTTCACAATCTTCGGCCGAAATCCCGCCGCCTTGCGAGCCGAGCGAGCTATGGAGTGAACCCTTGAACTGAC
>DLMH01000080.1 GCA_002478115.1 Candidatus Acidiferrum typicum
GTGCCGCTGAAGGTGGAGAGGAAGTTGTAGAGCGCGTAGTTGTTCGCCAGGTTGATGACGGTCAGTTGCGCGCTCCATTTGTACTTGTCGCCGTGAAACAAGTTGTCATGGCCCAGGGAAAGATCGAAGAGATTCCGCGAGGCGATGCGCGGCGGATTGTGGTCGTCGTTCTCGGCTCCAAGCGCCGGCACCTTGATAAGACTGGATCCAAACTGCGATGCCAGGCAAGTTGAAGGCACCGGAGTGGTTGGGGCCGGGCGCAGGCCGTTGCACGTGAACCCGGCTTGAAATTCCTGATCGGCACTGAGGGGGTTTCCGAAAACATCTCGCAAGAAGACGGCTGGTTGCCCGTTGAGTGTGGTTGACTGCGGGCAATCATTGCTCGCGCTTACCCCGTAGCACGGAGCGTTTCCGGCGACCAACCCGCTGTCATACCGCCAGTTGAAGCCGAGCCATGGGCCGCGCTTCCAAGGCTGATACTGCAAATGCGTGGTTTGGTTGAATTTCTCGTCGTGGTCGATGCGGAAAGGAAGTCCGGCGGCGGTCGCCACGGTCGCGCCCGCGCCTCCGATCTGGGGCTGAAAAAAGCGTGCTGCCACGCTGGAGAACACCATGAGCGCCGAGAAGCCATGGATTTCAGGAACGCTCACTCGCCCCGCGTAGCCAGGAATTTTCGAGTTATGCCATTCAATCGGGAAAGTTATGGGGGTATTACCGAGCACGCTAAAGTCGTAGCCATTGTGCGTGTACTTTGTGATCCATTCGCCAGAAAAGACAAGATACTTTCCAAAAGCCTGTTCGAGCCCGGCATGGAATTCATTGCGAAAGCCGGGATTCAGCGCTCCGCTCGCTCCGGGCGCACAGGAAAGAAGGGGAGATAAGACAGCATTGCTGCATCCGACGCTAGAGAGAATCAGGTTTTCATTGAAAGGTGATTCCAACGTACGGGCGTAGGAAGCGCGGAGAATGGTATTGGTCTTCTTGATGTTATAAGCGACCCCAACGCGAGGCTCGGCTTGCCGCGCGACGGTCAGACCGTTGTACAAATCACCGCGCAAACCGATGTTCAAGGACCAGTTTCCTTTTGTGATCACGTCTCGAACGTAGAGAGCGAGCTCTTTCACATCAGTGTGTCCACTGAATGCGTAGTAGCTTCCGCCCCGAGTCAAATCGTAGGGGAACAGTGTTGGATTGAAAACAGGGTAAAAGGATGGGTTGGGGTCATAGGGCTGGCCATTGGATACGTAGCCCAAGGACCCGTATGTAGCAAGAGTGTTCGGCAGGTTGGCGCCGGTGCACTGCGAAAGAGCGGTGAAACCCGGGACAGGAACGTAAGGGATCGGGTTGAGCGGCGTCACTGGTGACGAAGTTATGCAGGGGGCGTTGTAGGTCGGATCGACGATCCCAAGAGTGTCGTCCTCGTTGAGAAATGTTTGTTCGTATGTGACTCCAGCTTTGATTTGGTTAATCCCTTTGACATAGGAGAGATCGGATCGGAGTCCCGCGTTGGTGAGCGTGCGGTTCTGACCGACGGACTGTCTCTGAAGACTGGGCGGTCCGAGGTCCGCGAAAGGGTCGCTGCTGGGGTAGTAGTTGTAATCGTCGCGGCGAACGAATGTGCCTAATGTAAATACGGCGTGCGTATCCAGCACGCGCGTCCAAGAAGGTGCGATGTTGAACGTGCCAATCTTGGAGCGCTGATCGGTTGGTCCAACGGTGACACCGTTGGGAGCCACTCCACCATAATTTTCCACTTGTGGAAGAACTCCGTCCAGCCCACTCCAGGGCGTCGCCCGTTGGGCGTCGAAGGAGTTGGGCGTCTGGAACCAGCTGCGAGTGTAGCCGAGATTCAAGTGAATGGAGTCGGAGCCAGATATTTGCAAATCGACACGGTCGAACAGGTTCTCTTCGTTGCCCTTGTCGTGCTGCACGGTGAATTCCGGCGCATCGAGAAAGCGGCCGGTGTTCAAGGCGTTAACGGAAATGAAGTTTCCCCAGTTTTTGCCGCCATAGGCCAGATCCGCAGCGGCATTGGACGAGCCAAAGGATCCGTAGGAAGTGGTCACGCTGCCGTGAGGTGTAGTTACACCCTGTCCTGAGCGCGTTGTCACGCTGATGATGACACTGGTCTTGTCTCCATATTCCGCGGGCGGTGCGCCGGAGATGACTTCCATGGACTGAACTGAACCGAGGGGAATCTGATTGGAAAAGATCTTGCTCGTCTGGTCACTGACCGGCTGCCCATCGATGGAGAATGAATTCTCCGCATGATCGCCGAGGCCGTGAATTTGGCCGTTGGAATCGGAAGCGATACCCGGGGTTGATTGAGTAACCACTGAAGTGGCGGCAGATGTCGCGCTGCCTAAAGGAATTCTTTCGAACGAGTCTCTGTCGATGTCAGAGTGGAAAGTGGAGTCGTTCTCCACCAGGTCTCCAGCAGCTTCGACGGTCACAGTTGTAGACGAACTGGATATCTGAAGGTTGACGTTGACGGCGACAGGAACGGTGGAGCGCACGTCTACGTCCTGAGCGGTTTTGGCGAATCCCTCTGCGGTCACCGTCATGTGATACGGATTAAAGGGAATGTTTGGCAGGTTGAACTTTCCGGAATTGTCTGTCGTCGTGGAGCGGTCGAAGTGGCTTACCGGATTATGAATTTCAACGGTGGCGTTAGAAACTACGGCACCGGTCGGGTCGAGGACTACGCCGCTGATGGAGCCGGAATTTCCGCTAGACTGCGCGTACAAGTTCAAGCCGATCGATAATAAAAACAGCGCGGAAGCCGCGGGAAGCGACTTCTTGTAAGAAGCCAGCATGATTCCTCCCTAAAACTTGGTCGAAAAGACCACAAATAAAAGATCAAGGAAACGGTTCACGGGAAACGAACCGGGCCAGTAGTCGGCTGAAAATCTGATCTTTAGACGCTGGGGGGCGGGCGGACATATAAGGCAAAAGCTACGAGGTG
>DLMH01000131.1 GCA_002478115.1 Candidatus Acidiferrum typicum
GTTCAAACGGCGTTCGAGGAAATCGAGGACCACTCACACTCATGAATGCCCGAGCTGAGGAATGAAAACCTTTCATTTAATACCCTCTTTTGGCTGACAATTGATATCAGACAATACCCGCTTGTCGGTTTTACCAGTACGGTCACCTCGGGATTCACCCCATATGACCTGGCGCGAATACCATGATTTGACGAAGCACAGTGCCGAATCGCTGCGGCGAACTCAGCACTATCTCGATTGGACCAATATGCCCAACCCGTTTCGGCATTATGAGGGCGTACCCATCCTCGATCTGTCGGCCGACCCGCCAGCTCCGCAGATGTCAGCTCTTGAAGTACTCGAGGGCAAAACAGGAAATACTCTGGCGCGGAACGGTGCGGAATTCCTCTCCCAGTTGATGTTCTATTCAGCCTCGATTAGCGCGTCCAAACGAGTGCCGTCAACGGGATACACATACACACTGCGCGTTAATCCTTCTTCTGGTAATCTCCACCCGACCGAATTTCACTTCTCCACCCATGGCCTCGTCGATTGGTCCGACGGTCTCTATCATTACCGTCCCTCATCCCACATGGCAGAACAACGCGCCATCGGAGATTTTGGCGGGAAACTTGTCGGCACCTCTGCCCCGCTGGTTTTCGTTCTGACGAGCATTGCCTGGCGCGAAGCCTGGAAATACAGGCACCGGGCGTATCGATATTGTTTGCACGACATCGGACATGCATGGCAGGCTCTTACCCTTGCTGCTCGATCCATCGGATGCGAAAGCTTTGCGCTTGGCCATTTCTCAGATGACAGAGTGGCGGAATGGGGTCTCCTCAGTCAGGATGAATGGCCCATGTTGATCGTCGGGCTTCACGGCCCATCCATTCCCGTAAGGGTGCTGGATCCAGTCGAGACGATTTTGTTTGGTGGTCAGCCCAACCGGCTGTCGGAAGAGCAAGTACCTTATCCTCTGATCGAGGCGGTTCACGCTGTCACGAAGCTCACCATGGAAGCCACTATCCCCCCTCTTGGGCAGCCGAAGGAATCCGGCCGCGGTGATATCAGTCTGCCGCCTCATCTCTCCACAAGCCGCAACTTCGGTGACGTCGTTCGTACGCGGCGTTCCGCTCTTGACTTCAAGGGTGGGGACGCGTCGATCTCCTTCCCGCAACTTGCGACTCTTCTCTCAAGCACAAAGGAGGCTCTCTTCGCCGATTTCGCTACAGCTCGTTTCGTCCATCTGTATCTTTACGTCCACCGCGTCGAAGGCTTGGCGCCGGGTGTTTACCGTTACTGGCCGGAACACGCAGAGCTGGAGAAAATCAAGGAAGGGGACCAACGCCTGGTCGCGGCAGCTCTCAGTTTGGGACAAGACTTGGCAGGTAACGCTTGCCTGGCATTCTCCATGATCGGCGATTTTCAGAGTGCTGCACGGAGTTACGGCGATCGTGGTTATCGATACGTGCATTTCGAGGCCGGTGCTATTGGTCAACGAATGTATCTTGCTTCCGAGGCGCTTGGCCTGCGAGCAACAGGCATCGGAGCGTTTTTTGATGAGGAAGTGAACCGATATCTTTGTCTGTCCCCTGAGCTAGGACAAGTCGTCTACCATTTCGCAATTGGCTACCCGGTACCCGATCCGCGCCTGGAGGCTTAAACTTCGATGGTTGGCATCCTGGTGCATGGGAATAACCACTTTATTCTGTCCGGGCCATTACCCGACGATGCCACCGCATTGGCGCTGGTGCGGCACTGGTCCATCATCCGAATTGGTGATGTAAAATCATCGTCTTTCGGCCAGTGGCAGATTCGCGATAGAGAGTTCCAGGAAAACCTTAAATGGGCAGTAGTTGTCCCTGGCGACCGTGAAGTTTCTCAAGGAGTGGCGCAATTACTTGGAGAACTTTCCGCTCGCGGCGTGACCATCCGTAGATTGTGTACCGGCTGTTGATAGCGCGCAGGGTAGGAGTAGCGTCGCTCAGTCGAGAGCGCCGAGGGTCCTGTACCACAAACGGCTTTCCGGTCTCTAGCCTCTAAGTGGATGACCATACTGAACGCGGCGCAGGAGGCCGCCAGTATGGGACGTCGGAAAAAGACAAGCAAACGCTCACGGGCTAAAACAATACTTCGGCTGCCCGACTTGGAGCAGTCGAAGAACGCAGTTCTGAACTCGCTCGCAGCGGCGAGTTCGCAAGAATCGCATGCGCATGCCATCGATGAATTCATTGGTTGGTACTGTTCCGAGCCGCGCTTGGCCTTCAACCGTAGTGTTGTCCTTCGTTATCGATTCTTTCTCGAACAGAAGAATCTGGCGCCTTCGACAATCAACGTGCGCTTAGCGGCTGTGAGGCGACTCGCACACGAAGCAGCTGATACAGGCCTCCTGAGTCCCGAATTGGCAGCTGGAATCGGTCGTGTTAAAGGCGCAAAACGCTTGGGCGTTCGGATCGGAAACTGGCTGACCGTCGAGCAGTCCAAAACCTTGCTCGCAGAACCGCAAGAATATAACCTGCGAGGCAAACGTGATCGAGCGATTCTAGCGTTGCTCATTGGATGCGGCCTGCGACGCGCCGAACTGGTAGGACTCGGACTGGAAGATTTTCAGGTCCGCGAGGAGCACTGGGTGATCGCCGACCTGATTGGTAAAGGAAAGCACATCCGCACAGTCCCAGTTCCGGTGTGGGCGAAGCGCGCCGTTGATGAGTGGACCGATGCAGCCAAGATAAGTACGGGTGCGCTCTTCCGGCAAGTTAGCAGGCTAGGAAAGATATGGGGCGCTGGCCTCACACCGAAGGCTATCTGGCACATCGTCAAAGCGGCTGCGAAACGTGCCGACATCAAGAATCTCGCTCCGCACGACTTGCGTCGCATCTGCGCACGACTATGCCATTTGGCCGGGGGAGAACTTGAACAGATTCAGTTCTTGCTTGGTCACGCATCGGTTCAGACGACCGAGCATTATCTGGGATGCAAACAGAAACTGCGACACGCGGTGAATGATAACCTGGGACTGGAAGATGTCTGACTGAGAACTTACAGCCCCGAACGGGACTTCAGGGGCGTCGGAGAGATTTTTCCGGTTAGGGCGTCCAGATTCACAACTAAAAGAGTCAAAACCCGAATCAGACTGGGGAAAACTTGGGGACGCTTACTGCTATCGATTGAAGCGAAGTACCTTTGATGTGGCGTCCAGCCTCGGCCCCTCGATGGATCTGAGTTGACACGAAAGTATTATCAGCCTTTTGCGCAACCACATCTGCCGTTGTTATGACGAGTTCTGCTGAGCTCGATATAGTCAGATTAGGAGTTTCTCCCGATGCAACCTGTTTCTCCGTGTGTTCGGCGTAATCTGCCTGTCTGTCCTCACGGCCTGCTCAGCTCTCAATCCTGCTCTGTGCCGTTTAGTGGCGCGGGATCTCGTACCGTACAGTGCCACAGTGACCAAGAGCTTGCGCAATCATCTGCTCGGGTATTACCACATAGGGTGGTTCTTCAACTCCTGGCTGTTCTCGCTGTAGCCCTTGGCCTGCTAGATCTCTCGGGATGTGCAGGCGGGTTTCAAGGCTACAGGCCCGTGGCTCCCACCGTTTCGCAACCCGCGAGCGTGACTGTCCCCCTTGGGCAGACTGCGACATTCAGCGCTACAGCTACCGGCACCGGCACCATTACCTACCAGTGGTACAAGAACGGTGCTGCGATTAGCGGCGCAAATTCGAGCAGCTACACCACGCCAGCAACCGTCGCGGGAGACAATGGTGCCGTATTCACGGTGACTGTCTCCAATTCTGCGGGATCCGCAACCAGCGGGCCAGCAACGCTCACGATTCAATTTCCGACTCCTGTCGCCAAGACTCTCGTTCCCAGCTCCGCAACGCCGCCGTATAACTCCTCCGTGATGCTTTTTCCGACTTTCTCCGGCGGCACGGCAGTGATCGGCTCGACGGGCGTGGGGAGTTCAGACATCACCACCTCGGCCGTGAGCGGCAGTTCGTATCCGACTCCACTGTTAACTGCGGCCACCACGTACACGCTGACAGTCACGGATCCCAAGGGGAACGTGGTTTCCACCACATGCGTAGTCACGCCAACGCAGGTCACGATCACTCCGATTTCTCCCGCGAACCAGACTCTGGCTCCGGGCCAGATTCCGTTTACGGCCACCGCGACGGGCGGCGCAACGAATAACCTGACGTGGAGCGCGACGGCAGGAGCTTTCAGCGGTAATGTGTGGACGTCTCCAACGACGGCCGGCACTTACACCATTACTGCAACCAGCGTGGATGAGTCCTCGGTTTCCGTTTCCACAACGGTCACGCTCAGCGCACCGGTGATCACAGCTCAACCGGCCAGCCAGCATATCTGCACCGGCAGCGGACTCTTGCTGACGGTCACTGCCTCATACGCTTCCAGCTATCAATGGAGTTTCAACGGAACAGCCATTCCGGGCGCCACGAATTCAAGCTATACCGTTTCGGCGGTCGCGTCGGCGAACGCCGGCAATTACTCGGTTACCGTCACGAATGGTTTAGGAAGCGTGACCTCAAACGTTGCCGTTGTAGCGGTGGGATCATCGATCACTTCGAATCCGGCCAGCGTTTCCCTTTATCCGACGCAAACGGCTTTGTTCATTGTTTCAGGTCAGGGCGTGGGAACGCTTTCCTATCAGTGGTACCAAATCCCATCAGGTGGAAGCACGGGCGCAGCGATTTCCGGCGCCACTTCCACAAATTACGTTACGCCGCCCGTGGACACCACCTATGACGGCGACCAGTATTACGCCACGGTCACAGATTCCTGCGGCACGCTGACAAGCACGAACGCCACGCTCACGGTTACGGCGGGCAATGTTCCACCCACGATCCTCACGCAGCCTGTTGGCGAAACGGTAGCTCCTGGCGGCACGACCTCCTTCAGCGTCGTCGCTTCTGGCACGCCAACCCTTACTTATCAGTGGTACAGAATTCCCGCGGGACAAACCGCCGGAACAGCGATCGCGGGCGCTACGTCTGCCACTTACACAGTTCCTGCTACCGCGACAACCGCCGCCAACGATCAGGATTCTTACTACGTCATCGTGAGCAATAGCTACGGCCAAGCCGTTTCGCAACTCGCGCCACTCGCGGTTGGCAATGGAATCCTGCTGCAGATCACGGGGCAGCCGGTCACGCAATATGTGGATGAAGGTGGCTCCGCCACGTACCAGGTCACTGCGACCTCTTCACTCCCGCTGACCTACCAGTGGTACGAGGCCGCCCCCGGAACTTCCACATTCACGGCGATTGCTGGAGCTACGAGTTCGAGCTACACGGTGGGCTCGGCCGCAAGCACGGACAATGGCGATGTCTTTTATGTTGTGGTGAGCAACGGCGTCACTTCGCCCGTCACCAGCAGTTCCGCGGGGCTGTTCGTCGGCCCGGTCGCAGGCGTTCCGAATCTCTGCAACACGAGTTGGTCAGCGTTAGGCAATGCCGTGGCTGGACCGTCGTGCAGTTTCCAACTTACTGCCTCTACCTACGACCAGCATGGCGAAATTATCTGGCCCACCCTTATTTCCACGGGCAACATCCAGATCAACTTCACTGTCACCCTCAGCGATCCGAGCGCACTCCCGGCCGACGGTTTCACCGTGCTTTTGGCCGACCCGTCGCTGGGAGCCACACCCACGAGTTTGGGCGCCATCGGAATGGGCTTGGGTGCGGAAGGCATTCCCGGCCTACTCTTCGAGCTGGACACCTATCACAATGGCGGAGAACCGCCGGTGCCTTACATAGCTGTGGGTCGAGGCGAAACCGCACTTTTCGAGCATCCTTATTTCAACGTCAACACCAACATCCCTGCCGTGGTGTCCAGCAGCATGCCCGTCACGCATAACTACACGTATTCCCTGGTGCAGGGGCAGATGACCGTGACGATGGACGGCGTACAACTCTTCTCCGGAACCGTTACGCCTCCGCCGGTGGCTTATCTGTTTATCACCGCTTCCACAGGTGGCTCCTACGAAACCACCGTCGTCAGCAACGTTTCAGCCACTGTTTCGGTGCCTGCAAATTAATGCGAGCCGCTCCAGGAGAATTGGGTATGCGATCATTTCTGCTTTCCACGATTTTGCTACTCGCCGGCGCCTCAGCGGCCGTGGCTCAGGACTTGTATAACGGAGACGCTGCAGCGGCCTATCATTGGGTCCGCGCCAATGCAGGTCCGGGAGAGTGCGGCTGTTTTGGCATGAATGGCGGGGGGCTATCGGGCTCGTGGAACTTTCATGGTCCGTGGTCTTTGGTTGCCGATATCAGCGCCGAACACAACGGCAGCGCACCACCTGCCGGCAATTCGCTGACCCTGGTTTCGTATCTAGCGGGTGCGCGCTATAAAATTCCGCAACCCTGGCTGGAAGGAAATCATAAACCGCAGCCCTTCGCTCAAATCCTGATAGGAGCAGCTCATGCGGGCGGCGGAGTTGCCGGCGTCGCCGATGGATCCTATGAATTTGCCACTCGCATAGGTGGCGGCATCGACGTACCGGTAAACTCCCATTTCGCAGTCCGGGTCATCCAGATCGATTACTATCTCACCACTTTCGCCAACGCCGTCAACGACCACCAAAACAATCTATTGGTGGGCGCTGGCATCGTCTACCATTGGTCGCGAAAGAAATAGCGAATAGTGCAGGTGCAACGGAGCAACCTCCCCCAGTTTCGAGATAGGATGCCCTCAATCCGTTAGATTTCGTGTGATAGAAACTAAGCTGCTGAGTGCGACACTATCGTGGCCGGCCCGGGCGCAAGCGAGCCGAACCTGAGTTTAAGTTCATCTGCGCTTCACCGGTCAGAAACGGGGTTCGAAGAGATCGGAGTGCGAATAGCACTCCGCATCGCCCACATTTCCTCCAACGGGACTTCTGGACAGCTTTGCAGAGTTGCGGCCAAGTGCCGAGCGAGCGCGCCCAACTGGCAGAATAACTTTCGAGTGCGCCGTGATCTAGGCATAATCGCCAAGGCGACATGGCGAGCCATATTTCCGATTATCCGACAACAGTTCTTCGGTAAGAATATTGATCACCGTGATCAACTCAAGGCGCGTACCGTGCACGATAGATCCAGCCCAGCGCTGACTGCATCTCATCCGCTCCAAGTTTTGCTCCGCTGCGAGCTTTATTTCTTCTTCAGCTCTGCGGTCCAGTTCAGAACTACTGTAAGAGGCTCAGATGATGTCTTGGCCGTGTCGATCAAGAACCGTTTGCCGTCCGGGGTGGTATCCCCGCGGAAAACATTCAATGCCGCGTTATCGTACATGCTGGTTACAGGAAGCTGGAACAGGGGTTTAGGGGAGCCCGCCTTGAATATCGGTCCTTCCGTGACGTCCACAGCCATCAGTTTTCCGCCGAGAGATAGATAGAACAATTCCTTGCCGTCCCGTCGCCAGCGTGGCTGGTTACCACCGTCGCGGGAGACCGGCGTCTTGCTTCCTCCGCTCGGAGGCGCCGGGAACGGCTGAACATAGACTTCGACTCTGCCGGACTCGTCCGAAGCATAGGCGATCCAGTGGGTGTCGGGAGAAAACTGGCCTTGGCCCTCGCTGAACTCAGTATTCGCGAACGGCATAGGCTCCCCAGAAGGCACTCCATCGCCCGTCAGCGGCAGGACCCATAAATCGGCACTCGTCTTTGCATCCTGCTGGGTATACAGCAGGAAACGCCCGTCGCGCGACCAATGGTTCGGGAATTTTGCATCTTCTGTTGGACCGACCAACACCTGTTCTTTCCCAGCACCGTTCGCGGCTTTCTGATAAATCCCCGTCCCCCCCGCCCGCCCAGCAGCAAAGGCCACTCGGCTGCCATCCGGAGACCATACCGGCGCGAGATCCGGAGCGAGATCAAAGGTGAAGCGGGCACTCACGAGGCGAGTCAAGTCAAGCAGCCAGATGACTTGGCCGGCACCCGACGACTTCGGGTCGATTCGCGTGGCGGCCACTCGCGTTCCATCTGGCGACAGCGCAAGATCGCTGTAAGAATATGTTCCGGGTTCCCCGGCGTCGCCCAGTTCTTTGCCCTGCCGGTCATACCAGCCGAGCGCCGAAAGCGCAGTCGCACTCTTCCCGGCGCGGTATGTTAAGACACCGTTTGCCAATGCGGAAAAACTTGCGGAGAGGAGAAAGGTCCCAACCTGCTCGACAACTGGAACTGGCTCGCCCAGCGGCTCCAGTCGCCGCTCATCGAACAGCTGAGCCAGCCGCGTGCCATCGCGCATAAAAAGTAGTCGTCCCGAACCACCGTCAGAGGGAGGCGCATAAACCGCCATGAGGGGGGTGGCGAGAACTCGTTTGGAACTTTGTTGTTCGGGTTTAGCATCGAGTGACCCCATGTAGATACCAGGATTTTCGGGTGCTTTCAAATAAGTGAAATGTCGCCCATCTGACAGGAAAGACGGAAAAGCGTGAATCTCGTTGCGCCCACCCGTAGTCGTAAGAAAGGTGGGAACACCGCCCCCCGGAGACCCGGAACAAGGACACTTCGGCCTCGCGGTGCAGGATTACACCCACTCCACAGCCCCAAATCGGCGCTTCGCGGATATTGTCACGCAAAGACTGGTTAAAGCAGTGCTCGCGGGTCAACTCGCTCCCTATTCAGACGACGAACTCGCCGCAATCGCGCTCAACTGTACATTGAAAGAAGATGCAGCCCGAAAGGTTGAGCGCGAGATGTCGAAGCGGATCGCTGCCGTCGCGATGAGCAGTCGCATCGGTGAGACATTCGATGCCATCGTTACGGGAGTGACTTCACGCGGAACGTTTATTCGTGTATTGAGGCCCGCCGTAGAAGGATTATTGTCACAAGGACAGCAGGGAGCAGACGTTGGAGACAAGCTGCGCGTAAAGCTGATCAGGACTGATATCCAGCGCGGATATATTGATTTTGCGCGCGACTGAGCGCGAGTTGATCTTAGGGCCGCAGCGCCGCGGGTAGTGAAAGAGACTGTCAGATCAATGAATGATGAACCTGGCCACTCACGGACGCGACGATAAGGACCCAAGGAATTGTGGCAGCAAAAAGCCCAGACCGACTGTATCGCGCCCAGTCGGTTGGCCGTCTTCGTTACCTCTGGCTGTTGACTTCTTTGGCTGTGACTGTAACCTCAACGTGAGCACCCTTTTTGAGCCTCACCTCATCGCCACGTTCGTCAGTTAACGTATTTTCAATTCGTAGACCTCGATACTGCTGGTCGGGCCCGTCAACAGCAATCTGTGCCTTTTCCGATTGGCTCGGACGCGTAGAGGGGATGATTTTGTCGACGATTCCGTGCATGGTGGTACTCGGCTGTTCTGGAATTCGCGCGGTATCCTGATTCAGTTCCGCTATTCTTGCGGACTTGGCCATACGCGGCTTCGCCATTTCCTTCTTGATGCTGGCATATGTCGCGTTGCCGCGTTCTTTCCTGACTTTCTTGTACAGCATGCGTCCATCATGACCCCGAGATGAAAGCCATGCAGTCCCATTTCGCACAGTTGCGAAATGGGAGGCCACTGCCTGTCGGTAGCCGACAACGCGGGTGGATTGTGCTCGGACACTGTGCAGTAGGGAACAGTTTTCGTCTCAGTGCGCTGTCATAGTTCAGGTTGGAACTTGCTTGACGGCCCGAGAATGACGGCGAGTCGCCGAGGAGACTTACGAATGGCCACAGGACAGCGTAACTCGACATACCGCGCGGCGTTCCACATCCGCAAGGGCACATTCCACAAGTGGCTGGGCAAGAAGCCGGACTCGCCGATCACGGCAGCCGACATTGCAAAGGGGAAAGCATCCGGCGATCCCCATGTCGTCAAGATGGCGACCTTCGCAGCCAACGCTAAGAAGTGGCACTAACGACAAACGAACATGCCATTCTTAGATGATTTTGCTGCCAGGGCCACCGGGATGGATTCAAGATTGCCCCGGCAAAGTTGAAATCCTGAAAGGGGAATTGCGATGTTACTACTAATTATTATTCTGTTGCTACTGTTCGGCGGAGGCGGCGGATATTACGGGTATTCCAGATGGGGAGGACGCGGGGGCCTGGGGATAGTCGGGACAGTCGTGCTCATCGCGTTGGTATTGTATTTGCTCGGCGTGTTGCGCTGACCTTGTCAGGATCGATCTGAGGTCGAGGGAAAGTTTTAACCCCTCCATAGCCGCGCGCCTCGGTGAGCGCCCCCAAATGCGAACGATCTGGCTACACGGCCAACTCCTAGCTACTCGCCTTACCGGACATCTGTGTCGCAGGAAGCGGTCCAAACGCCGCTTGCACAGCTCGACGGATGGGCTTCGTTCCACCCGTCGGGAAGCACATCCTCCAGAAATTGATCTCGGCCGACATAAACTCAAACGCCACATTTCTCTTGCCATCACCGCCGGGCTTCGCCGCCACTACCTTGCACTCCGCCTTCTGTCCGGCGTTCATGTTCATCAACATCAGCTTTTGCCCAATCGTCACCTCTGGCTCCAGCGCCATCATGCCCCCGTGCCGGCTCACGGAGACTGTCTTTGCCTCGACTCTGAATTTCCCGTTGCTCTCCGTCTCCCCATGGACAATGAGGTCCACACACAGCACTACTCGTGAGGTGCGACGGCGTTCGATCCTGCGGAAATGCAGTGTTCCCATAGTGGTTCGTACCTCTTGATTCGCATGATTTTGGCCCGGCCTCCTAAACCTCTGTGGTCTCAGTCGGATTCCATTTCGCAATGCGAAGGTATGCCGTTACCAGGTAGGTCAACGAAAGAATCGACGTGATCAATAACCAAGCAATCCCACATTGGGTTGATCATAGATTTTGCACGCCGCCCTAGGAATAGAGGGCCAGTACCGAAACAGCTGCGTACCCGCTGGTACCTTTGTTCCAGCACCCCTCACGCCCTCTGGGACACCAGCGAAGGTCCTCCCACCAGCAATCCGGTATGCAGTGGAGACGAGTGTCGATCACTCGAGCAGACGGTTCATCAGCTTGAGGACTGAGTCAAATGCTCCGGATTCCATAGCGACGTACTCTACGCCGATGCCCCTGCCCTGCGTGAAGGAGCGGACGACGGCGAGTACTCGAATCTCACCTTCCGGCACCGAAAAGAGCAACTCGAGCCGAGTGCCCACCGGGATGGTTTCTTCGGTAACGATTAAAGCACCGGAAACACTGAAGTTCTGGACGCGTAGTGTAGTGCAACGATCACCGTATTTGCAGGATACCCAAAGTCCGCTGGATGTGGGAATGCGCCGGTTCATCCTTCTCTCGAAATAGGATCGAAGTCTCATGCTCTGGATCGGCAAGGACAAGGGAACCGTTGAGTGCGCCTATCGATGAACTCCTAGCGCCCAGTGCAGGCTCCATTCTGGAGTTGGAGAAGGACTTCGAACAGATAGTTGTCGTTCAATCCACATGAGCATTTATCCGGCCTGGCAGCGCCAGGCTACAGGCTGCGAACTGTACAATCCAGTACAGACGAGTCGGTCCTCAGGCGGTATGCTGTAAAACAACAAAATACTCTTCAGCTAAACATACCCAACCACCCCCACCCTGAGCCCCAAATGCCCAGGGTGTGCGAAATAGACCGGCTGCCAGCGCGCAGCGGATGGAGCATCGAGTCGCTAGGCCGTTGGCTTGTCCTTCGAAAGAAAAAGCTTTCGCGATAAACTGGGCATTCCTAAGCTGCACGGCAACATCACGCTTTTCGGGAGCTCCTCGATGTTGGATCAGGGTGTCTGGGCCGAAGTCAAAGTGGGTGGCGAACACCTGCGATTATTCTCGGAGCAGAGTGCGCTCGGAGTGCAGGCATCTGTGTACAACGTGAATGCAAAGAACTGGATTGCACCCTCCGAATCTGTGGATGATATCGAACAGGGAAAAGACAGAGCGGCAGAGCATGCACTGGCATATCTGCGCCGCGTCGCCAACTCAGAACTGCCTCCGTTGCAATGGAAGAAATCCCGCTCAGTGTAGTTTACGCAACGTTGATCCTCGCCAACAGCAATCTGGCCAACTCAGCTCCCTTTAGATCTATTTGGTCCTTCCTGGGGACCGTAACTGCGGCCAGAATTGACACCGGATTTTAGCGCCACCAGCCTCCCGGATTCTTAGCGGTAGTACCTAGGAGCTAGCCAAGAGTACGGGAGTTCCATTTACGCTTCCAGGGGGCAATGGCAATCTTAAGGTTGCCGAACCCAACCTCGGCAAGATGCAAATCTGTGGCAGTCTTCAGAAGAATATGGATAAAATCCTCGCCAACCTTCGGCTACGGACTAAGTTTCTGTTGTCTATGGTATTGGTGATTGCCGGCCTTACCTGGGTTGCACTGCTTGTTGTGCGCCAAACGGTTCAGGAACGCGCGCGGCAGGAATTGACGACCAGTGCTCACAACTCTCTGGTGATCTTCGAGATACTGCAACATCAGCGCCAGATGGTAATGAGCCGCAAGGCGGATCTTCTCGCCACCTCCGCATTTCTGTCGAATAGCGACGCCAGTGAATTCACGGACTCCACCAATAATCCCTTGGACACGTCGAGTAGCGACTTAATAGCGCTTGCCGACCCTAGCGGCAAGGTTGTTGCGCTGCACACGACGCATTCCGGCTTTTCGGCGCAAAGCGTGGAAGCACTCTTGCGTTCTTCTTTGGCCAGGAACCACAGTTCCGACTGGTGGTTCAGCGCTGGCCACCTGTATCAAGTGGAACTCCAACCGATTGGACCTGCCGCCACGGTAAAAGGTGCTCAATCAGCTACGGTTGTTGTGGGACAGGAACTCGATGAGCGTGGTGTGCGCGATTTGGGCCGCCTTCTGTCGAGCGAGGTAGCATTTCGGTACAAAGGACGCACCGTAGCGAGTACCCTCGATCCTTATCGGGAAGAGGAACTCTCGTCTCAATTGCAGGGCGGCATCACGCCCGATCAGATGTACCTCGGAAGCGAGCGATTTTTCGCCAGTTCGGTAGAATTAACACCCGATTTGCCTGGTGGGGCGAGCCTGATGGTTCTTAGATCGGACGCCGAGACGATGGCATTTTTGCAACGCCTCAATCGCCTTCTGCTAAGAGTTGGCCTTTTTGCCGTGCTGGCCGGCGGTTTCCTGGCTTTCCTGATCTCCAACACGTTCACCAAGCCACTCGGCAGACTCGTGCAAGGTGTACACGCGCTGGAGCAAGGCGACTTCGACTATCAATTGGAAGTGCAAGGAGGGGGTGAAGTCGCCGACGTAACACTGGCTTTTGATCGGATGCGCCGGACGCTGCAAAGGAACGATTCCGAAAGACAACAACTTGAGGAACAGCTTCGTCAATCGCAAAAGATGGAGGCGCTGGGCCGACTGGCGGGTGGAGTCGCGCACGATTTCAACAACCTACTCACCATCATCAAAGGTCACAGCGACTTAATGCTGGACTGGTTGAAGGCCTCCGAAGCGTCCTACAAAAGCTGCGAACAGATCCACAAGGCCGCTGACCGGGCAGCGTCGCTGACGCGGCAGTTGCTAGCTTTCAGCAGGAGGCAAGTACTGCAGCCGAAAGTGCTGGACTTGAACGTTCTTGTCACGGAGATGGACAAACTGCTGGAACGCCTGATTCGCGAAGATGTTGAGTTCGTTTTTCTGCCGGGTGCAGCACTGGGAAGCGTGAAGGCCGACCCGGGACAGATCGAGCAGGTACTTTTGAATTTGACCGTCAACGCCTGCGACGCCATGCCGAAGGGTGGAAAACTGACGATCGAGACCAGCAATCTGACCGTGGATGGAGAGTACGCGCAAACGCGTCCCGGTCTGCAGCATGGTCCCTTTGTTTTGCTCTCCGCCACGGATACGGGACAGGGAATGGACGCAAAGACAAAAGCGCGGATCTTTGAACCTTTCTTCACAACGAAAGAGGTGGGCAAAGGCACGGGGTTGGGGCTTGCGACGGTGTACGGAATTGTTAAACAAAGTGGCGGTTTCATTTGGGTGGAATCCGCTCCGGGGAAAGGAAGCCGCTTTGAGGTGTATCTTCCCAAGGTTTCTGAAAAGGGTGTTCTGGTCGCGCCTGAAAGAGTCCCGATCTCCCCTGTGCCGGGGGCGCCCACAATCATGGTGGTGGAAGATGATGCCGCAGTCCGGGAACTTGCCAGTAACTTCCTGAAAACGGCTGGATACCATGTGTTCGCCGCGAAAGACGGAGTTGAAGCGCTACAGATCGCTAGAGGTTGCGGCCAATGCATCAGCGCATTGCTGACGGATGTGGTGATGCCAAACATGCGCGGAACGGAACTAGCTACGCGACTTGGCAATCTTCTCCCTGAAATGAAGGTAATCTTTATGTCCGGCTACCTGGAACACAACGAAGAGAGCCGCGAACTTGTTGAGGATGGCGTCTTTCTTGAAAAACCGTTCACGCGGGAGAGTCTTCTCGGCAAAGTAAATGAAGTGTTTCGATCCTCGAGCTTGGCGAATCTCAAAAGATAAGATCGTCTGAGCGTATCTCTAAAGCCCGCTTGGTTCCTATATCTGGAATCGTCGTGCGCATCATTAATGTAGATCCGAAACGAGGCAACTCGGGATCGTGGCACAGCTTTGGTACCACGAGGAACTAGCCGGTCCAGCCGGTTACACGCTCCCTCCGGGTTTCATTCCAGGACGACCACCCAGGTAAGGAATCGCCCGCCCCACAATCGTCTCGCCATATCGCACCCAACGTGGCGTCGGGCGCGGCGTCAGCGCCAGCATGTTGGATAAATGACATAAGGACGGATGCAAATCCGCGACCAGCTTGACGAGCGCTGTAAGCGGCACAGCCAGCAGCAAGCCCATCACGCCCCACAACCAGCCCCAGAAGAGAATCCCAACCGTTGCCGCCACCGGCCCGATACTCACGCGAGTAGCAATAAATTTTGGGATAAGAAGATTGGCGGACACGACATGCAGGAGAAGGATGGTCAGAGTGATCACGATAAATGGTCCTGGTGTGTTGAACTGAAGAAGGGCCGCAGCAAGAGGAAGCGCAAGCGAAAAGATCAGTCCGAGGAACGGCACCAGATTCAAGAGCCCGCTGGCGATTCCGAGGGGTATGGCGCCTTTCATGCCAATACCCCACAACATCAGCGTGGTCGCCACGGCCATCACGGAGCCAACGATAAGGTTGCCGGCAACAAAGCCGCGAATCATCTGGCTCAGGCTCGTGACGAATCGAGCCGTGTCTATCCTCGAACTGAAGAGGGCGTTCATCCGGGTGGCCATTTGTTCCTTGCTGCACAGCATGAAAAACGTTAGAAACGGAACCACGCCGGCAATAATCAGCACTCCCCACACAGATCCCGCTCCGCGCACCAGATAAGCAGGCCAACTTGGCGGCTCCTGCAAGCGAACCTCGGGGACTTTCTTGATGGGCTGCACGTCGTTCGTAAGGCTCCCGGCACTTTGCTGAACTTTTTCAATCTTCCGGCTAATTGGCTCAATGGCTTGCTGAATCTTCGCGGTATACACAGGAAGTTCTTCTGCAAAGGTGACCGCTCTTCCGTAGAGCGCGTGACCCAGCAGACTGATTAACCCCATGCCTGCGAGCACAACGACCGCCGCAGCCACACCGCGCGGCAGATGCAGTTTCTCCAGTTTGACTACGACAGGGTCGAACAGGATCGCGAGAAACGCCGCCAGGATAACCGTGATGCAAATCGAGCTGGCGTAGTAGCCGAACACCGTCAGCAAGCCCGCCACCAATATGAAGAGCAGAGTCGAGATTCTGCGAAGCAGCATATCGGATGGTGCGGTCGAAGACGGCAGCGCCATTTCTACCAAGCCCACCTGACTTTGGTCGGCAGCCGCACTCTTATTCGTAACCTGATCGGACATACGTTTTCCGCGCGTAGATGCGTCGTTGGCTGGAGATCGAAAATACTGACCGGTCATTTTTGACTCCCCGGCCGATTGATGAACGCAGGTCCGACAGCCTCAATATGCAGTGCTCCCGCCAGATTCTTAAATGCACAGCCCTGTAGTGGCAGCGAGACTCGCATCCTTTACTGTGATGAAGTAGCCTTTTGATTTTTAACCTGCAGATCATTCACGACCTGCTTCACGTTCGGCACTCCAGTTGCCACCTTCTCCGCACGGTCGCGCTTGGACTGCGAGTTCACTTCTCCGGTCAGCGTGACCACGCCGTTCTTCACTTCGTATTTCACGCTGTCGTGCATCCTGTTCCGGATCAGCGCAGCATCCAGATTCTTCTCGATGCCGGCATCCAGATCGGAGTTCACGGCCTTGGCTTCTTTTTCTGCGCCCACAGGAATCACGGCAATCTGATCCGCGACAACCTGGGCGCCCGCGATGGACTTTGCAATGGATTCTGCTTGGGACTTGTCGTTCTCACTGGCGACTTGTCCACCGAGGGTCACGATGCCCTTGTCGCGATCCTGACTGACGGAAACGTCTTTGAAGCCTGCTTGATCGAGCGATTTCCGAAGACTGTCAGAAACATCAGGTGATTTCCTAGGCGTCCCGGAGCATCCGGCCAGGGTCCCGACAGCGAGCAGCGTCAGCATGGTTACTGACAATCTGAGCATTTTCATGTGTCTTTCTCCTTTACTGAATTCGAGATGGAATCTCTAACGGTGATGAAGCGATGGATTGCGTGTTGCCTTTGCATCCGGTGTATCCGCACGAACAATCGATGCCCCGCGTCCTTTCCATCGCCGCGCACTCGACGCTGTGGTACTTGCCCGACGACGTCGCCCACGAACAAACTGGGTGGGCACACTTCCTCGCTTTCGCAGGGACCATTTCTCTTCTGTCCACTTCGGATCAGGAGCGGATGATCCCAGCCCAGATGTTAGTCACCAGAAAGAAGCGTTTCTGTACAGAAAGGAACACAATGTGATATTGGTCGCGTCGTTGCAGCCGTAGATAGCACTCCGTTGGGTTCCCCCCTCTTGGGGTGGCACCTCAGAGTTGGGACCAGCGCTATTGATCTCTGGGATTGCTGTTGGTCACCCATGTCAGCGCCAGGTAGATTGCGACGCTTCCTATTTTCCATCGTATAAACAGGTACGTTATTGGCGGGGGGTGAGAAAAGCAGGCGAAGCGAGAAGGCGCATTCTGATCGTAATCAAACGCCAAAAGATCATGGGTTTCAAGTCATTGGTTACGAGCCACATCCGGCAGATCTGTACCACGTAAAAGCTCATTCGCCTCAAGCCGCATTTCCTCCGCACAATAATGGCGGAACGGTCCACCCAACGCGGCAGATTCCAGTGCAGACAGATCTTTTCAGGGATTTGCAAGAAGTGCGCCATATGGGACAGCTTCAGGAATCCGCATGTGGCACTTTAAGTGCGTGATGTAGCCGTTCAATCCGCGCAACCCGCAGAAGTGCAGCAACATCGGGCAAGCGAAGGATGATCTGGCAAGGTAATAATAATGATGCGTATTCACAGCCCCGTTCGTTATCTGCTTTTCCTTTTTGTGATCCTGGCCATACCGGCCACTTTGTTCGCGCAGTTCGGCGTCTCTATCTCGGTTGCTCCACCAGAATTGGTGGTGTACTCGCAACCTATTTGTCCTCAGGAAGGTTATCTGTGGACGCCCGGTTACTGGGCTTACGGCCCGGACGGCTATTTCTGGGTGCCCGGCACATGGGTCGAGCCACCTGCCATTGGCTTGCTATGGACTCCAGGTTACTGGGGTTGGGGTGGCGATGCCTATGCTTGGAACGACGGCTACTGGGGCCCCACCGTCGGCTTTTATGGCGGCGTTAACTATGGCTATGGTTACGGTGGTTCCGGCTACGAAGGCGGATACTGGAGAAACAACCAGTTCAGCTACAACAGGTCCGTGAATAACGTAGATGAGCGGAACTTTCACAACACTTACGATAAGCCCGTACGCAACGAAAGGGCGGGAAACAACGTCAGCTACAACGGCGGAACCGGAGGAACAACCGCTCGAGCGAGCGCGGCAGAAGAGACCGCGGCTCATGAGCGTCATATTCCGGCAACGGCCGCACAAACAGGACATCAAAAGGCCGCCGGCGGGAACCACGAACTGTTGGCATCCGTGAATCATGGCAAGCCGCCAATCGCTGCAACCTCCAAACCGGGAGAGTTTACCGGCAAGGGTGTTGTGGCAACCAAGGGTGGTGTGGCTGGGAACAAAGCAGCCGCGAACAAGGCAGCCGCAACGCGCACGAGCGAGAACAAGGCGGC
>DLMH01000192.1:0-3497 GCA_002478115.1 Candidatus Acidiferrum typicum
CGACGGTGGCGCTTCGGCTGAATACGCGCAGCGCATCATCAGCAGTGCGGGCAAACAGGATGGACTCTATTGGCCTGCGTCGGAACAGCAAGGTGCGAGCTCGCTTGCTAGTCTCAGCGAATTCCCCAAGTCGTCGCTCGCGTCGCTCACTGCGGATCAGCCTCTGGTGATCGATGGCTACGCACTGCGCATACTCACTGCTCAAGGTGACGACACCCCCGGCGGCGCAAAGAGCTACATCGTGAATGGAAAGATGACCGGCGGCTTCGCCATTCTGGCAACACCCGTTAGGTACGCAGAAACCGGCATCACGACCTTCATGACGAACCAGGATGGAGTGGTCTACGAGCGCGATTTGGGCCCGGATACGGCGAAGATCGCGGCATCGATTCAGGAATTCAAGCCGTCCGACGATTGGTCGCCGGTTCAGTAAATGAAGACCGCCGACATGCAAAAAGCAGACACGAGCTTTTCTATGCGTGCTAAACGGCTAGTTGCGAGATTGTTCACCCGGCATCGCATCGAGATTCTGATGTGGGCACTCGTGGTTGAGATGCTGGCCTCGCCGCTCGCGGATTCTCATCCTCGCGCCCAGCGCTCTGCTCGGACTCGCGGTGCTGTCGATCGTGGTATCCGCTATCGACTGCATGGCAAACGCTAGCGTTGCACGTCGCCTCGTGCTTCCGGTTGCTGCCTTCTGGATGATCACAAGGATCATTGAAGCCTTCGGCGATCGCAGCACGCCATACGCGAACCTATCTCCCGTTGTGGGCTTGGTGTTCTCGTGCTTGATCCTGTGGGCTATCTTCGAGCATTTCCAGACACCCTCCCGCAACCAACGAGGCATGATCGCAGTAGCATTCATCAGCTATCTCGTGATAGCTACTGCTTTTCCCCAGGTTTACTGGATCCTGAATCGTTTCGTCGACCACGCATTCAACCAGGTGATCCCCTACACCCAGAGCGGAACGTTTCTGTATTTCAGCATGGTTACCCTGACCAGCGTAGGTTTGGAGCGATCGTGCCCGTAAATTCTTATGTGCGGAACATTGCGGCGCTTGAAAGTATGTCCGGCATCTTTTTCGTAGCGGTCGTGGTCGCACGTCTGGTATCGAGCCAAAGCCACAAGCCAACGGAGCGAAGCCGTTTTTTCGCTCACGAAGCGAATGGTTCCGAAGGGGATTCCAAGTGCGGCTGTAAATGTGATGTGACCTTCGAAGTGCGCTCCTCGTCTTAGAGCAGGTTCATCGAACTTCCCAGGAAGGTCCGCGCAGAAGTTGCTTGTAAAAGCTAAGTGCCGAGGCTGCGCTGGCCATACATGCGACAAATATGATGTCCTGGCATCCGAGTTCAGAAGACGGAATGCAAATTTAATTGGTGTAGAACCGACGCTTGTCAATCTTCAGCGCCCTGATTTTCGAATCCAGCGTCGACGGTGGCATGCCAAGCTTGGAGGCCGCACCGGCAGGACCAGAAACCCGACCCTTGCATTGAGACAGGGCCGCCTCGATGAGGTCTTTTTCCTGCGAACTCATCTCCTGCGGCAACGGCCGGCAAAGAAAAGAGTGGGCGGAAAGCCAACTGTCATCAACCGAAAAATTCTCAGTGTCACAAAGAATCACGGAACGCTCGATGATATTCTGCAGCTCGCGAATGTTGCCCGGCCAGGAATAGGATTCAAGCTGGCTCATGCTCTTCTTTTCGATGTGCCGGATGTGTTTTCCCGTCTTGTGGGCGTAACGATTAATAAAGTATTCGACCAGCAACCGAATGTCCTCCCTGCGTTCGCGCAGGGGAGGAATTTCCAACGGGAAGACGTTGATGCGGTAGTAGAGATCGCTGCGGAAGGTGCCGGCCTCAATGGCAGCCGGCAAGTCGCGATGGGTGGCGGCGATCACTCGAACATTGGTACGCATGGTCTGGTTGCTGCCGACTCGCTGAAATTCCTTTTCTTGCAAAACGCGCAAGAGGGCGATCTGCGTCTCGGCCGGAAGCTCTCCGATTTCATCCAGGAAGAGCGTGCCTCCTTCGGCCAGCTCGAAGCGGCCAATGCGGCGCTGCATAGCTCCGGTGAAAGCCCCTTTCTCGTGTCCGAACAGTTCGGATGCGATCAAGTCTCGCGGGATCGCAGCGCAGTTTACGCTCACCAAAGGGCGACCCGAGCGATCGGAGCGCTTGTGAATGGCGCGGGCGATCAACTCTTTGCCGGTGCCAGTTTCGCCCGTGATGAGAACGGTGGAATCGGTTCGTGCGACTTTGTTGACGCGCGCCAGCACCGCGTGCAAACGGGGCGACGTGCCAACAATCTCTTCGAACATGGCCATCACGTCGATCTCCCCCCGCAGCGCCGAATTCTCCCGTTGAGCTTGCTCCTTCGATCCCTTATGGTCATCGATGTCGATCCGGGTGCCGCACCAGCGGACAATCCGGCCCTTCTCGTCGCGCAAGGGAAAAATTTGTTGCAAGAACCAGCGGTATTGTCCACTCTTGCTGCGAACGCGGGCCTCAGCTTCGATGGATATCCCGTGTGCTATGGCGTCCCGGTATGCTCCCAAAAGTGTGTCGAAATCCTCGGGATGGATGATGGCGCGGAGCCGCTCCGTTGGCGTGACGACGTCAATCCGTCCGAGGTACTCGCGCGCCGCAAGATTGACAAAGGACAGGGTCGCATTCGGCTCGAGGATGAACATGTGCTGCGGTACAGCATCCATGATCTGTTCGATGTGGCGGGCGGCCAAAGGGACAGCCGCATCCCGGGTCATCAAATTGTCGAGAATCTGGAAATCCAGGATTGGCAGCGGCGACCGATCAGAGTGCGTCACCCCAAATGCCCGCATCTCTCCTCCAGAAATCGAAGCCGTTTCAACGTCGGAAACTAAGTAGCTCATCGCAATTCTCCACAACAAGGGAATGTTCGTGCTTGCTGGAGGTACTATGCGGCCTGTCCGAGAGGAAGCGCATCTGGAGATAAGGGGTTTTTTCGGTAACGCTGCAGGATGTTTAGGGCATACCACTTTCGGGGTACGCAGGAGGATATGTTCGGGAAAAGAGTTTCAGCGTTTTAGGCCATCGCGACGCTTGTCCCGCCCGTTGTTGATGGCACTTCATGGTGCGGGCCTGTCTGCGCCCTCTATCTCGCGAATCTTCGAAAAATTTCGATAGAGTCGGGAGCTTCGGTGGACCCAAGTAGACCTGTTTTCAACGAGTTGAGGTTGGCACAGTGGTTGCATTGTCAACGGCTGACGTAGTTCATAAAAACTAAGGAGAAAATCAATGACAGAATTAACCAACAAGATCAGCGGGGCGATAGCGGAGTTGACAGAAATCCACAGTGCTCGTGTTCACGAAAATGACATGGTATTGGGCAATTTTGAAGGCTCCGGCTACAACCTCACGTATATGAAGGCGAACGACAGGAACGTTGCTCACCATCACGAAACCTACGATGCAACCTTGTGCTTCATCTCGGGTACGGGCAAAGTTCTGGTTAACGACGC
>DLMH01000192.1:3650-4904 GCA_002478115.1 Candidatus Acidiferrum typicum
TCCAAAATCCGGCAACGACCTTTACCGACAAGGGATGGGGAGACATCGTCTTCGACGAAAAGCTGTATTAGGGCCATTGGGAGCGATTTGCAGGTGAGGGCTGGAAGGCCCTCCCCTGCTCCGGGATTGGGCATCACCACGGACATAAGCGACTTTGTGACAGGAGTTGATCAATCTGATTTCGCGATGCCAGCACTGATTCTCATCCCCGGATTACTTTGCGACCAAACGCTCTGGAGTTCCCAGATCGAAGCTCTTAGAAGTCATGCGGATATCACGGTCGCGGATATAACGGAGCAGTCGACAATATCGGAGATGGCCGTGGAAGTGTTGGAAAGCTCTCCTGAACATTTCTCTTTGGCAGGCTTTTCCCTGGGCAGCCAGGTTGCGCTTGAGATCATGCGCCTCTCCGGAGAACGTGTGGACCGACTGGCGCTGTTGAGCGCCACTCACGGCGGACTGCCTCCAGCGGTGAAGAACTCCATCCTCCATGCCGTAGCGGTGCTCGAGCAGGGCGGCTTCGAGCAATACCTTGAAGAAGTCTATCCCACGTATGTGGCTCCGTGCCGGGCTGAGGATGCGGAGTTAAAGCGGGTCTTTGCCATGATGGCACGCACGGTCGGAGTCCAAGCCGGGTTGCGACAGATGAGGGCACTGCTCGCGATCGAGAATCCATTCACGAACCTAAACCAGATTTCTTGCCCAACTGTGATCGTCGGCGGTCGAGAGGACCGCCGCATCCCACCGACTGAGCATCAAGCTTTGGCACAAGAGATTTCGGGTTCAGAACTGGTGATAATCGACGACGCAGGACATTTCACACCTCTCGAACAACCCGGCAGGGTAACGGCAGTTCTGCGGCACTGGTTGACAACGTAAGACCCAGTCGGCCCGGAGCTATGCAGATTCGGTACGAGGTTACAAGTCGTAACCTGCCCAACGGAGAGTTGCGATTAGCTTTTTGCTTGCAGGAATGCCCTATGAACCCTACGATGTCAAGCGCAGAAACAAAACGTGGATTGGGAAGGTGGGGCCGCAAAGACTGAACTGAATTACCACGAGATATGTACAGCCTGATTCGCCAACTTGTCCGACCTTACCGCGGGACGCTCTTCATCATCCTGATTGCCATGATGGTGGAGACTACGATGAGCCTGGCTGCTCCCTGGCCGCTGAAGGTCATCATCGACAACGTGGCCGGCAGCCACAGACTCCCTGCCTGGCTGCGCGATCTACTGGGACCTGCGCTCGGCA
>DLMH01000172.1 GCA_002478115.1 Candidatus Acidiferrum typicum
GAAACAACCGGATAAGCATGAGCGGGCTAGAAGCCGGTCGAAACAGCGACCTAATGCGGCTAGGCCCTTCCGAGTACGCCTGGACCAGACGCAAATAGGGTAACGGGCGGCGCCCGGGAGGGCAAGAGGGCCTTGGCAAATTGTTTAACTTGTTTATTTTCTATTGGTTAGGTTATCCGACGTCGCCGAAGCCGCGCATCTTCTCTGGCATCAGCTTCAGGGTGCCTTCCTTCTTCATCCGCTCTTCCAGGGCGGTACGGAAGGCCTCAAAAGCCAAGGCGCGCTTGGATTGAACGAGAGTATCGGCGATGGTTTTCTTCTGCTTCTCCAGATCGGCGGGATTGGCTTCGGTCTTTTCGATAATCTGATAGACCGCCCAGTTGGAGCCGAGCTCGAGAGGGGATCCGACTTCGCCGAACTTCAGGGAAAAAGCGGCGGAAAGCTGCTTACCACTGCCGAGACCCGGAACCGAGCCACTGCGGGCAAACGCCTCGGAGGTTTTGGGGTCGAGGCCCAGGGCCTTGGCGGCCGGGTCGAACTTTTCACCGGCCTTGACGCGGCGTTCCAGATCCGCGGCCCTGGCCTGTGCCAGTTGCGCGGCCTTCTGCTGCTTCAATTCGGTGAGGACTTTCTCTCGGACTTCCTCGAGCGTGCCCTGGTGAGTGGGAAGAATCTGTTGGACGGAGATGACCACATAGCCTCGGTCTGTGCGGATGGGCAGGCTCAGGTCACCCTGACGGAGCCGGAAGAGTTGGTCCTTAACCTCCTGAGAGTTGCCGAGTTCGAGGAGGGGTTCATTGGCCGCGACCGGGCGAGTTTCCGAGAGGCTGAGGTGATACTTCTGGGCGAGTCCGTCGAGAGTGGTCTTGTTGGACTGGCGAATCTCCGCGGAGATTTTGTCGGCGATGTTGCCGGCTTCCGCATCCACCTTCTGCAGGAGCAAGGGGGCACGAATGGAGTCCTTAACGGCCTCAAAGGGCGTGGTGTGCGCGGTTTCCTTGTCGAGAACCTTGATGATGTGGAAACCGTATTGGGTGCGAATGAGGCCTGACATCTCGCCCTTGTTAAGGTTGAAGGCGGCCTTCTCAAATTCGGGGACGGTTTGGCCCTGCATGATCCAGCCCAGGTCACCGCCCTTGGCCTTGCTGCCGGGATCTTCGGAGTACTTCTTGGCGAGTTCCTCAAAGTTGGCGCCCTTCTTGCGGGCCTGTGCGAGGACATCCTCGGCCTTCTTCTTGATCTCTTCGATTTCCGCGTCGGTCTTGCCGCCAACGGTCAGGAAAAGAATGTGCTCGACGTGGACGCGGTTGGGCACCTCGTATTGCTGGATGTTCTGCTGGTAGAGGGCTTTGAGTTCGTCGTCGGAGAGCGGGATGGTCTGGCGAAGCTGAGCGAGGTCGACGAGGGCGTAGCGAGCGGCGCGCTTTTCGGGAATCTGGAAATTGGCTTTGTTCTTGTCGTAGTAGGCCTTGATTTCGCTGTCATCGGCATTGACTTTAGCGAGCAGATCATCCGGCTTGATCAAGACGTAATCGAGCTTCACCTTTTCGTTTTCGTAGCGGAACTCATCCTGGATTTCGGGGAGGCCGACGCTGATGCCATCGGTGATGAGCTTGCGGAACTTTTCCTCGACGAGACCGGTGCGCACGAGATCCTCGAAGACGGGCACGGACATCTGGAAGCGCTGCTGGACTTCGCGGGCATAGGCATCCATACCGACGAAGGTGTCGCCGTTGAAAGCGGTGGGCACGTACATGCGGATGCGGTCGGCGCGTTCCTTTTCACTTACGGTGATGCCCATGCGCTTGGCTTCGTATTCCACTTCCTTTTGGAAGACGAGTTGATCGAGGATCTGGCGCGCATAGAGGGCTTCGACCTGCTTGGGGATGGGATTGTTGCGGCGAATATCGTCGAGCTTCTGGTGCACTTCGGCGAGGGTGACGGTCTGATCGCCCACGCGGGCCACGACATCCGAGGAAGTTTCCGCGGAATTGGGGCCTTGCGGCACGAGATAGAGGAGCATGCTCACGGCGAGCATGCCGATGACGACGCCGAAGAGGATTCGGACGCCGGTTTTCTTGTTCTTGGAATCGCCAGCCATACCAGGTATCTCCCTAATGGATCAACAAAGCGGTGAACAAACTTAAGATTATAGTGGAAAGAGAGCGAAAGGCCCAAATGAAGTTGCGGGGCGGCGGCGGGCAGGTTTCCGGCGAGTGCGATTATCGAGGCTTGCCCGGGCATGTGGCGGCCACGCGGGCTGATTCGGGATATACTCTTTGGCACCCGGCCCGGCACGTTTGAGTCTTCGTGGAGGCACTCCATGGCAAAACGACAGGATCGGGTGGAGCTAAAGGGCAGCGCGCGGGCAGCCTTGCCGGGCGGGCAGGATGTAGGAGCGGCTGATCCGAATCAGCAGATTGAAGTGAGCGTTTTCTTGCGACGCGGATCGAAGCCCGGCGAATTTCCTCCGGCCGCGCAGATGGGCGCTCGCCTTCCGCACAAGCGAAAATATCTTACCCGTAAAGAATTTGCGCGTTTGCACGGCGCGTCGGCGGCGGATGTCAAGAAAATTCGCGCGTTTGCCGCGCAGTACGGCTTGCGAGTCGTGAACGAGGATCGCGCGAGCCGCATGGTGAAACTCAGCGGCATGGTTCGGGCATTTAACGAAGCGTTTGGCGTGAACTTGCGCCGTTACGAACACAGTTCGGGCGCGTACCGGTGCCGCACGGGCAGCCTCACGATTCCCGCAGAGCTGGAATTCGTCGTTGAAGGCGTTTTCGGGCTCGACAATCGCCCGCAAACCAAAGCGCACTTTCGCCTACGCAAGAAAAAACCGAGCGTTCACGCGCAAGCAGCGGCCGTTTCCTACTCGCCTCTGCAGGTCGCGCGAGCCTATGGGTTCCCCTCGGGCGCGACAGGCGCCGGGCAGTGCATCGGAGTGATCGAGTTGGGAGGCGGCTATCGCGCCAGCGACCTCAATTCATTTTTTGAAAGTCTCGGGATCGCAACGCCGAAGGTCACCGCAGTCTCGGTGGACGGTGCAGCGAATTCTCCCACAGGAGATGCCAGCGGGCCCGATGGCGAGGTCGAGTTGGACATCGAAGTGGCAGGAGCAATTGCGCCCGGGGCACAAATCGCCGCCTATTTCGCGCCCAATACGGACCAGGGATTCATCGACGCGGTGACCACGGCCGTGCATGACGCGAAGCTGAAGCCGACGATTGTTTCGATCAGTTGGGGCGGGCCGGAAGACTCCTGGACCGCGCAGTCACGTGACGCGCTGAACTCCGCGTGCCAAGATGCCGCAACGATGGGCGTCACCGTGCTGGCCGCTTCGGGTGACGACGGCGCGTCGGACGGAAGCACGAACGGAGCGCCTACCGTGGATTTTCCCGCGGCGAGCCCCTACGTAGTCGGCTGTGGCGGCACGAAATTGACGCTCGCCGGCGCCGCGATCGGCAGCGAGCAGGCCTGGAATGAGCTTTCGGCGAATGAGGGAGCGACGGGCGGCGGAGTCAGCGAAGTTTTTGCGCTCCCCAGCTACCAGCAGGGCGCGAATGTGCCGAAAGCGCCGAATGGCTTCGTTGGCCGCGGTGTGCCCGACGTGGCGGGGGATGCCGATCCGGAGACGGGTTACAACGTTTTTGTGGACGGGCAGCAGACAGTGATTGGCGGCACAAGCGCGGTTGCTCCCTTGTGGGCCGGGCTGTTGGCACTCATCAACGAGTCGCTGGGGACAAAGGTGGGCTACGTCAATGCGCTGTTGTATTCGGCCAAAGTCGAACCCACGTTTCACGACATCACTTCGGGAAGCAATGGAGATTATTCCGCGGGTAAAGGCTGGGACGCGTGCACGGGCCTTGGCAGCCCCAATGGCGCTGCCCTCGTGAAGGCTTTGCGGGGCGAATAGGGGCGCGGTAAGGTGGTCTGCCGCCACACCGAACCTGGCGAAATTGAAAGTCTTTGCTGCTGGTACCCAGGTTGCCACGCACGGCCTGCTGGATAACGACACGCAGGCGAAACGCGCCGGGAAAAACTTCCAGGGGCATCACGCCACTGATGCCAGTTCAAAGGGTGTTCCAAAACCTCGAAAATCACCTTTAGGATTCAGGACCATTTGTCCGATAACCGCATCAGGCGTTGAGTTCATCAAAGACCCCTGCCCTCAGTGCGCTGCACAGAAGCAAACAGATCAGTGATACGTACGCACCACGATCATCGTAGTTCGAATCGATGAGGCTCAAGCTGCCTTCTTCAGTGTGGCCGCCCCATGGTGTTCGTTTGAGACTTGAGAAAGCTGCGTGATGTAGCTCTCAATAGGAGCATAACGAAGCTTCAATTAATGACGCGCGCCACCGCCGCCGTGAGATCCTCCGCCGCCAGACGGCTGCTGCCTCGACTGCATCTGCTGCGTTTGCTGCGTATGTGTTTGCTGCAATTTCTGCGTCTGTTGCTGGTGCTTCTGCTCTGTCTGCTGCTGTCTCGCCCCACTAGCATTCTGTTTCGCCAGCTGCTGATGTTCCTTGTCCTGCTTCTGCTGGAGTTTCTGTCGATCCTGGGTCTGCTTTGTGACTAGCTTATCCTGTTGCTTCTGGTATTTCTGGTCCACCTTCGCGTTCCCCGTGTTAGGAGCAGCGGGGCGTTCGACGGGCGGCAGCTCCTTAGGATGGGCTGCAACGTTGGGGCGAGGAGTCGCAGCAACTCCCGGCGTGCCGTGGTTCGCAGAAAACTTTTGCTGGGGGTTATTGCGGGCAGCCCACGCATGTTGAGTCTGAGCGGCTGCAGACCCAATATGTGTCTCATGAGCAGCAGCTTCTTCTCGAGCGGTGGCGTGCGCGTTGATTCCGCCGTTACCGCCGTTGTAGCTGACGTGGTTCACCGCGCCCTCGTCCACCCTCGTGTTGTAAACGTTGTGGATGTTGTGGGCGTCCACGTTATTCAACGACGTGTTGTAGAAAAAATGCCCGTTGTCCCATCGTCCGCCTTCATAGCCATTACCGAAGTAACCGAAGCCATAGTTGATCCCGCCATAGAAGCCTATGGACGGGCCCCAATAGCCTTCATTGAAAAGAAATCCGTCGCCGCCCCAGCCCCAATAGCCCGGAGTCCAGAGGAACCCGACTTCCGGAGCCATCACCCATGTGCCCGGTACCCAATAGTAGTCGTTGCCGTCCCAAGCCCAGTATCCCGGCGTCCAGAGATAGCCGTCGCCCGGGCAGATCGGTTGCGAATAATAGGGCAGCGGCGGCGGAGCTATGCCGACCCTCACCCCCACGGCGACTTGCGCGGAAGAAGGTACCGCCAGCGCCAAGAACACTGCGAGTGCGAAAAATAGCGGCAGAATCACACGAATCATCTTTGTCGTTCGCATTTTGGTTCACCTCTTAAAGTCGTTATTCGCGCGCCATTCGCACGCGCGGGAACAGGAACTGCACGTCGGACATACAAATCCCAAGCATCCGGATCGTCGAGCATACAATCAGCCAGGAACTCCATTTTGATTCCAAGACAGCTGAAGATCACGGAGAATCAAGATCCGCGACTAGAGTAATTGAGTCGAGAACAAGGTGTCTGTATAAAAGGGAACAGGTCTACTCGTGTCGCCTAATCGGAAACTTACCTATTACCTACGGGGCGTTACGCTGGAGTTGAGGACAGAAGGCTTGAGGAATGGAAGGCCGCAGACGACCGAGTGCGCGAGGCGGGGACATCCAATAAGGGAAAAATGAGAGGAATGCGCCCGCGGGTGGCGCAAGGCAGGGCCGAATGGCGCTGCGGGATGAAAAGCGGCGGAAACGCTATTTGTAGATTGACTACGGGGTAGCAGCGTGACGCCCGCACGTGCGAATGACTGTGCTAAATTGCGAAATTGGAGCAATCGCGGCAGGGACTCCAGTGACAACGCAGACCCCTATCGAGCCACGGCGACCGACGTCGGCACCCACGCCGCAGCAGGCGCCGAAGATTCATCGCGTAGAGGTGTATTGGCACGCGGTGACGTACAAGACCGTCGCGCTCTACCTGGTGCTGTTGTTTGTGATCATCATCGCGGGCATATACGTCGCCATTCCGGATTGGACCACCATCGCGACGACAAAAATCAACAAAGCGATAGGCAACGTTGATAACGACCCGCTGACGATCACACAGACGCAGGCGAAGTTCGTGAACCTGGACGGCCGGGTGCAGGTGAAGAAGGTGAATTCGGTGACCTGGGTGGAGGCGGACTATCACACCGCGCTGGACAAGGGCGATTTGATCCAGACGGGCTCGGACGGCGCGGCGCGCATCACGTTTGCGGACGGCACGGAATACACGGTGAAGGCGGATACGCTGGTCACGGTGGAAGAGAACAACGTGACCAAAGACCGCGCGAACACCGCCGTGCGCATCAACACCGGCGAAGTAAACCTGGCCACGCCGACGTGGACTTCGCGCGACTCGCAGGCGGCGATCAGCGTGGAAGACGCCACGGCGTACGTGCAGCAGAACAGCCGGGCAACCGTGAAGAACGATCCCAGCAAGAATGAGCACGAAATCGTGGTGGCCACGGGCGCGGCGGAAGTGCATCGCGGACAGGAAAAGATCGAGTTGACGCAGTGGGAGAAGGTGAGCTTCCCAAGCGGCGGGCCGACGCAGAAATCGAATGTGCTGGCGCCGCCGGGACTCGTATCGCCGCTGAACCTGGCGCCAATTATTTCGGAGACTCCGAGGACGGCGCAAATCCGGTTTGAATGGCAGCCGGTGGAAGACGCGGTGGCCTACACGCTGCGCATCAGCCCGACGACGATGTTCACCAAGCTGGTGAAAGAAGTGAAAGTGAGCGGCACGAGCGCGGAAGTGAGCGGGCTGGAATCCGGCGACTATTTCTGGAACGTGACCGCTTCCGACGCCAAGAAGCAGACCAGCGAATTCAGCGAAACATTCAAGTTCACACTGGTGGCCCAGGGCAAGACGCAGGAAATGCTGCTGGACATTGAGAGCACGCAGATGCACGGGCGCGTCGCCGAGCTGATCGGCAAGACGGAACCCGGCGCCGCGCTGATCATCAACGGCCAGGCGGTGGCGAATATTTCGCCCGACGGAACTTTCCGCCATTTCACGGAGCCGCTGGAACCGGGCCAGCACACCATCGTGGTGATCGGGTCCAACCGGCGCGGCGGAACGGCGAAACAACAGGTATCCATCGTAGTGCCGAAGTGAACTTGGGGAACGGCGGGTTGCGCTTTTGCGTGCAGCACCGAATCCGGCGACAATGGAAGGTCGCAGGGACAGGGGCGGGCACGCAGAGATCCTACCTGGCAGGATCCTCTCCGCAGGGGGAAAGCAGTAATGACTAAGAATGGATGGAACCTGAGGTCGGTGTTCAGCCTGTTTTCATCCGACCTGGCGATCGACCTGGGGACGGCGAACACGCTGGTGTTCGCGCACGGCAAAGGGATCGTCGTGAACGAACCGTCGATCGTGGCGATCAACAAAGCCACCGGAGAAGTGGTGGCGGTGGGGCGCGAAGCGAAAGACATGCTGGGACGCACGCCGGGAAACGTTGTGGCCATCAAGCCGATGAAGGACGGCGTGATCGCGGATTTCAAGGTCACGGAAAAGATGCTGACGTATTTCATCCAGAAGGCGCACAACCGGCGCGTGCTGGTGCACCCGCGCATCGTCATCGGGGTGCCGAGCGAAATCACGCCGGTGGAAAAGCGCGCGGTGCAAGATTCTGCCTACCGGGCGCGCGCCAGCGAAGTTTATCTGGTGGAACAGGCCATGGCGGCGGCGATTGGCGCGGGGCTGCCGATCGAGGAGCCCAGCGGAAATATGGTGGTGGATATCGGCGGCGGCACCACGGACATCGCGGTGATTTCCATGAGCGGGATCGTGTACTCGCGGTCGGTGCGCGTGGCGGGCAACGAGATGGACGAAGCCGTGATGCAGTATTTGAAGCGCAAGTACAACCTGCTGGTCGGCGAACGCACGGCGGAACAGATCAAGATGGAAATTGGCTCCGCGTATCCCCTGGAGAAACCGCTGACGATGGAAGTGAAGGGGCGCAACCTGATCGAGGGTGTGCCGCGCACGGTGACGATTGACGACAGCGAAATCCGCGAAGCCCTGAGCGAGTGTGTGGCGACGATATTGAATGCCGTGCGCGTGGCGCTGGAACGCACACCGCCGGAACTTTCCGCGGACATCAGCGACCGCGGCATCGTGCTGACGGGCGGCGGCGCGCTGCTGAAGAACCTGGACAAGCGCATTCGCGAGGAGACCGGGTTGCCGGTGTCGATTGCGGATGATCCGCTGGCGTCGGTGGTGCTGGGCACGGGCAAGATGCTGAGCGATTTCAAGCTGCTGCGCATGGTGTGCATTGATTGAAGCAGTTTTAAGTTTTCAGTTATAAGTTTTAAGCAAAGAGTTTCGGACCCTTCGTTCCCAGCCTGAAGGCATGATTGGCATTGGGTTGAGCCGATGGCTCCCCGAGAGCCGGTTTGACGATGACGTTTCGGGATGCGCTGGTGGTTATTTCTGAAAGCGGATAGTGGACTGCTGAAAAAGCCCTGACATGGTCGCGATTCCTTCAAGACATCGGTCGCTGGCGCTACTGGCGGGCGTGCTGCTCGCGCAGATCCTGATGCTGGCGGTACAGATCAAACGCGATTCGCGCGGGCGGCTGATCCGCGTGTGGGCGGTATCCACGGTGACGCCGTTCGAACGGGCGGGGGCCTGGGGCGTCGGGAACGTGCGCGGTGTGTGGCATCACTATTTCGCACTGAGGAACACTTCGCGGGAGAACGAAGCGCTACGCACTGAGAACGACGCGCTGAAGCTGGCCATGTCGCAACTGCAGAGCAAGGCGGCGGAAGCGGACCGGCTGGGCGCGCTGCTGCAGTTCAAGGCCTCCAATGAAAAAGTGGCGATGGTGGGCGCGCGGGTGATTGGCGCGAGTGCCGGCACGGCGAGCCGCACGATTGAAATTGACCGCGGCGAACGCGACGGCATTCACCGCAACCAGGCGGTGATCACGCCGGATGGCGCGGTGGGCAAGGTGATCGAGGTGTACCGCGATTCGGCGCAGGTGCTGCTGTTGACGGACAAGGACAGCGGCATCGGCGCGATGCTGGTTGGTTCCCGGATTCAGGGGCCGGTGGGCGGCACGGGCGAGCCGATGCTGACGATGAAGTATGTGGCCACCGAGGAGACGGTAAATGTGGGCGAGAAGATCGTAACCAGCGGCATGGACAAGATTTTTCCGCGCGATGTGCCGGTGGGGACGGTGCTGGAAGTGAAAGCGGGGAATCCGTTCAAGCAGATTCGCTTAACGCCTGCGGCGAAGCTCGACCGCCTCGAAGAGGTGTTCGTTCTGCTGACGCAGGAGCCGCTGGAATTCCAGAAAGAAGCGGAAGCGCAGAGCGCGCCGGTGCCGGGCACGCCTGCGCAAGGTGTGCCGGCGGAGACTCCCGCAACTGCCCCGCCAGCGGCGGTGAAGCCATGAACGACACATTTGAACTGCGCCACGGCGACACGCACATTGAAGTGCACAAGTTCTTTCCGGGCGCGATCGCGGGAGTGACCCTCCTGGCGCTGACGCTGCAAGCGGCGTTTCCGGTGTATGTGCGCAGACTGGATTTTCTGGACTTGCCGCTGCTGATTACGATTTATTTCGGATTGAGCCGGCGAAATCCTTCCACGGGTTTGCTGCTTGGCACGACGATCGGATTGCTGCAGGACAGCTTGAGCGGACCGACCGTGCCGCTGGGACTCTACGGCATTGCGAAAACGGTGGTGGGTTATCTGGCGTCGTCAATTGGTGCGCGGCTGGATACCGAGCATCCGCTGGCGCGCTTTGCATTGACGGCCGGTTTTTTTGTGCTGCACCAGGCGGTGATGGTGCTGACGCGCCGGTTGCTGCTGGCGCAACCGGAGCCGTGGTTCAACATGCACCTGGTCATGGCTGCGGGGGTGAACGCGGTGCTCGGCGTGCCGTTGTTCCTGTTGCTGGACCGCCTGCGGCGGTCGTCTTAAAACATCTGTCTACTTCCCAAACCGACCCTAATTGCTGACTGGGGCCGAGCAAGAAAAATGCCGCAGGGCTTGCGACCGCAAGAGAAGAGAGATTCCTCACTTCGCAGACTCCGTTCGGAATGACGAGGGTGTGGTGCGCCTTGCCGAGATGGGGTCGAGCGGTGCTCGACCCCTACAAAGACAAACCTGAGAGAAGGGCCGCAGAGTTCGACTCAGTGGGCGAGCAAGAACTGCTTGAAGTCGTCGTAGTTGGTGGTCATGGGGAGAGAGAGTTTGGGGCGATTCAGGTATTCGGCTAGGCGCGAAGGGAGCGGCGGGGCAATGCCGATTCCCTTCTGGACGATTTCGGCGAATTTGGCGGGATGCGCGGTGGCCAGCACGAGGCCCTGAGACGGCTCGGGATGTTCCTTGCGGTACGCTTCCCACGCATGAATGCCCACTGCCGTGTGCGGGTCGCTGATATAGCGGAAACGGTCCCACACGTAGTGCATCTGCTGCAGCGTTTCTTCATCAGTGGCGCTCTGCCCCCAAATTTCTTTGCGGACGTTTTCGATGCGATTGCGGCACAAATCCAACAAGCGCGGAAAGTTGTTGGGATTGCCGACGTCCATGGCATTCGAGTACGTGGCAACGGCCTCTTTCGGTTTGTATTCTCCGCTCAGCAGATAGCGCGGCACCGCGTCGTTGGCATTGGTCGCGGCAATAAATCGCGACACCGGCAGTCCCAGGCGCTTCGCGAATAGTCCCGCGGTGAGATTGCCGAAATTGCCGCTGGGCACCGAGACAATCAACGGCACGGAGGCCACGGGCAACTGGCGGTAAGCGGCGACGTGATAGAACATTTGCGGCAGCAGGCGCGCGACATTGATGGAGTTAGCGGAAGTGAGAAAGGCGCGCTGATTCAGGGCTTCGTCGGCGAAGGCCTGCTTCACCAGGCGCTGGCAATCGTCAAAGGTGCCGGAGATTTCGAGGGCGGTGATATTTTCGCCCAGCGTGGTGAACTGCTTTTCCTGGGCTTCGCTGATGCGCTTCGAGGGATAGAGAATCACAACGCGGATGCCGGGCACACGGAGAAAACCGTGGGCGACGGCGCTGCCAGTGTCGCCTGACGTGGCCACCAGCACGGTAAGTTGCCGCTCTTCGCCGCGCACGAAATAGCCCATGAGGCGGGCCATGAAGCGCGCGCCGAAATCCTTGAAGGCCAGCGTGGGGCCGTGAAACAGCTCAAGAATGTGCAGAGCGGGCGAGAGCGAGACGAGCTTCACCGGAAAATTGATAGCTTCGGCGACGATTTGCCAGAGAACTTCTTCGGGCACATCCGGCGTGGCGAATGGGCGCACCACGCGGAAGCAAACTTCCGTGAAAGGCAGGCGGCGAAATTCCTCGAGTTCCTCGGGAGTGTGGCGCGCAATCTCCACGGGCAGGTAGAGGCCGCCATCGGGCGCGAGGCCGCGGAGGGTCGCACCTCGCAACGAGGTGAGTGGGGCCTTGCCGGAGGTGCTGCGGTATCTCATCGGCGTTTCGTCTGAACCTGGCTAATTCCGGTGCGCAAGTTGCTCCCTGATTTTTTCCAGAAATCGTTCACCGGCGGAAGCCCCCGCATTTTCGGGTTCCAGCGACAATTCCCGCAGACCGGCCACCGGCACGGTGCAGTGCGCCAGAACTTCGTAGCTTTGACGGCGCGCCGCGATCAACGCCGGATAGCAACGCGCCACGGTATCGCGCGGTGTTTCATTGGGTCTCGGCTGAAACGCTCCTCGCCACAAAACGGGCTTGGGATCTTCCAGGTAGCGCCGGATCAGAAGTTGCTGCTCGTCCGCGGAAGCCGCGAGGTACACAATGGCCATCTGCCGCCGGAGTCTATGCAAAAGATGGTTGCCGCAGTAAATCACGCTGCCGGTCGTATCCAAAATGAGTTCGCTGGAAGGATTTTTTCCCAGGCCTGTAAGGACATCGTCGAGCGTAGCAGTCTCCTCCGCCAGGTACCGCGCTTCGCGTTCGGCATACGTTGAGCGGTCTGGCCAGCCCATCCACGCAGCCACGCCATTGATCCCGCTGAATCCCCCCGCCAGAAGGACGGAAGCAAGACGCGCTTCGATCTGATCGTCGCAAGAAATTGCGGGGAATCCGAGAGAAGCAAGACGCTTGGTCCAATAGGATTTGCCCGCGCCAGACATTCCAATGAGCGCGAGCCGCAGCGGCTTATCTGAAAGAGAGGCCATGGAGAACTAAGAATTGTAGTTGATTCGGCGGAAAGCACGAAACGCCAAAAGTCTCCAAGCGAAACACTGCCTACCCGAAGCCCGTAGAGGAGAGATTGGGCAGGCAACACAGGGGGCATGGCTGCCCGTCACATCAATTGGGGTTAAAAGCCATGCCCTGACGAACAGCGCGGGTCATCCCTCGAGACGCGCCGGCCGTTGTACGACCCGCCACCTGCCCTTTGGGACGGGTTGCGCCCCCCGTAGGCAAGTGCTACTTTTAATGAGACTTCCCGAAGATGGCGGTTTCGGAAGCCTGGCGGCGAGGGGAGAGCTTGGTCAAGTCATCGGAGGCCGTGGGGGCCTCGTTGAACGCACAATTCGAGCTTCTTCGCTGCAAATAGAGAGATTGCGCGAGCGGGCATCGCTCAGCCCTGAAGAAAAGAGCGCTCGCGCGCAGGTTCTTCGTGTCGTACTGGTTTCGCAACGACAATCGATTGCCGCAGGAACGTCTGGCGGCTGCCTCCTACGTGATCGTGGGCATGATCGCGCTGCTGCTCCTCGGCTTCTGGAAGCTCCAAGTGATTGATTCCGATAAGTATGGCCAACTGGCGGAGCGCAATCGGGTGCGCTCGATTCCCATTATTGCACCGCGGGGGCGCATGCTGGACCGCGACGGGCGCGTGCTGGTGGACAACTATCCCTCCTTCAGCGTGCTGTTGCTGCGCGACGACAGCGCGGCCGTGGACAAGAATCTTCCCGCGATTGCCGACGGGCTGGGGTTGTCTCTGGATGATCTGAAGGAGCAGTTGAACAACACGATAAACCTGCCGAAATTCCAGCCCATTGTGATCAAGCCGGAAGCGACGCCGGCGGATGTGGCGTTCATCGAATCGCACCGCGCGGATGTTCCGCTGCTGGAAATGTTGATGGTGCACCGGCGAAGGTACCTGCCGGGCGGGTTCATGTCGCATGCCAGCGGGTATGTGGGGGAAGTGAGCGAGCAACAGATCGAAGCGAGCAACGGCAGGCTGCGGCCGGGCGACTTCGCGGGCAAGTCCGGACTGGAGCGGCAATATAACGATCTGCTGATGGGCACGGACGGGATGCGGCGCGTGGTGGTCAACAGCGTGGGCAAGGAAATGAAGGAAATGCGCCTGTCGCAGCAGGAAGCCATTCCCGGCAAGCAGATTCAATTGACCATCGATTACGATCTGCAAGAGGTGGCGGAAAAGGCGCTGGCGGACAAGAAGGGCGCGATCGTGGCGCTCGATCCGCGTAGCGGGGAAATACTGGCATTTGTGAGCCGCCCGGCGCCCGATCCGAACGACTTTGCCGTGCGCGTTTCCAAGGAAGAGTGGCAGCGCCTGAATGAGGATGAGGATCGCCCGCTGCTGAATCGCGTGACCCAGGCGCAGTTGGCGCCGGGCTCGGTGTTCAAGATCGTGATGGCGACGGCGATGTTGGAATCGAAGGTACCGGCAGAAAACTTCACGGCGTTTTGCCCGGGGTCGGCTACATTTTATGGGCGGCAATTCAAATGTTGGGTGTACGGCAAAGGGGGCCATGGCGTTGTGAATCTCCACGCCGCCATTGTGCATTCCTGCGACGTGTTTTTTTACAACGTGGGCATGCGCATGGGGATCGATCGGATTTCGAAATACGCGAAGATGCTGGGGCTGGGATCAAAAACGGGGATTGATTTGCCTTCCGAAGAGCCGGGGCTGGTGCCCTCGGAGGAGTGGGTGCAGCGGGTATTTCATCACAAGTGGTATCCCGGATCTACAATTTCGGTTGCTATCGGGCAGGGCGCTGTTACCGTGACTCCGCTGCAAATCGCCTACGCGATCGGCGGCATCGCCTCGGGCGGAGTTTTCAAACAACCTCACTTGCTGAAGGATGCGGCGCGCGTGGGTGAAATGCATGTGGATTTGGCTGAGGACACCGTAGAGCAAGTCACACAGGGAATGTATGGGGTGGTAAACGAAGGAGGCACGGGGGGCGCTATCAAATTGCAAGGCATTGAATTTTGCGGCAAATCCGGGAGCGCGCAAATTATGAGTAACACGGAAAGAAACCGTCTTGGGAAAGGCTTGAGCCAGAATAAGGACAATGCCTGGTTCGTAGGCTACGCTCCGAGAAGGAATCCCGAGATTGTGGTCACCGTGCTGGTGGAAGGGGGCGAGCATGGAGCCGGCACCTCCGGTCCGATCGTCCGCGATATCGTTAAGGCATACTACGACAAGAAGGAAAAGAAGAATCAGGGCCAAGCGACAACCGCATTACGGAAGGACGAATTGGGCAACAGTGAGAATAGAGGGACTCCGGAAAGCGGGAAAGCGGCCGTCAAGCCGGAAGAATCGGCAGCCGTGCTCTCGACCAGCGAGAAGAAGAAGGCGCGGCCGTAAGCGGAAAGTAGGAAAGCGGGCGGAATGAGAGACGCACCCGGAACACGAGATTACGATTGGTGGCTGGTGGCCATCCTGGCGGCGATTTGCGCGCTGGGCGTGATCGAAATTTATTCGGCGACGCACGGCAGCGCGCTGGCGGGCATGCACCTAAAGCAGATCCGCTGGCTGGTGGTGGGCGTGGTGCTGATGTTCGCGTTGTCCCGAGTGGACTATCACGTGATCATGGACCAGGCGCCCATTTTGTACATCATTGGAATTGCCGCGTTATTGGCGGTTTTATTGGTGGGTCATACGCGGTTTGGGGCCAAACGGTGGATTCCCGTGATGGGGGAATTTCTCCAGGTGTCAGAATTGGTCAAATTGATTATAATCATAGTGTTGGCGCGCTTCTTCGCGGAGGTGCGCACGGATGAGCTCTCCCTGCAGGATTTGATCAAAGCAGGGTTAATCGTTGGTTTGCCGTTGGCGTTGATTTTGAAGCAGCCCGATTTGGGCACGGCCCTCGTATTGATGCCCATGTTGGTCGTCGGCGCATTTCTGGCGGGGCTGCAATGGAAGCACGCTGCGGCTATCGTATTAATCGGCGTCTTGATGCTACCCGCCGGGTGGCATTTCTTGAAGCCGTACCAGAAGGAAAGGGTTACGTCGTTCTTACATCCCGAAGAAGACGCGAAAGGCTCCGGCTACCAGGTATTGCAATCGAAGATAGCCGTGGGCTCGGGCGGTTTCTGGGGGAAAGGTTTCGGCAACGGCAGCCAGAATCAACTTGGGTACATTCCGGTCCGGTACTCCGACTTTATAATGTCGGCGTGGGCGGAAGAACAGGGATTCAAAGGCGTGCTGCTTGCTTTGGGGCTGTACATGGCGTTGTTGTTGCGTTTGGTGCAGAACGCCCAGCGGGCGAAGGACCGCGCGGGAATGTTTCTGGTCATGGGCGTGGCAGCGGCGTTGGGGTTTCACGTTTTGGTGAATGTGGCTATGGTCATCGGGGCAATGCCGGTAACGGGCATCCCTTTGCCCCTGATGTCCTACGGAGGATCGGCCACGTTGTTTGTATTCCTGGCGATTGGCCTGGTAATGAACGTCCGGCTGCGCCGATTCGTTAACTAAGTCATAGCCAGTCCCGAGCGCATCATCTCAGTTCAGGGAGGTTGCGCCGGTTCCGCGGCCCCGATTGAAGCCGGGGTTGCTAATCAAGAAGGAATCTGAAGAGTGAGGATAGCATCGTCCGCCGTTACCCCGGGGAGATCCCGGCAACGGCCTAGCCTCGTTAGCAGAAGGTTAAAGAAGTACGAGAGCCGCACTGCGGCCCTTTCCTCCGGCTACGAACGCAATGCCGCAACAGCAAAGTTGTTGCCAGCGTGCCCCGACTTGCGTCTGGGCGGCGCCCTGCCTTGGACCCCCGAGCGAGAGGTTCCAGCGGCGATGCATCTTAAGGAGTATTCATGTCGAAAGAATTGGTTATATCGGCGGGCTCGCACGAGCGACGTGTCGCCATTTTGGAAGACGGACAGCTAGTCGAGATCTACATTGAGCGTGAGAAAGAGTTCGCGCTCGTCGGCAGCATCTACAAGGGAAAAGTCACGCGCGTTCTGCCGGGCATGCAATCGGCATTCGTGGATATCGGCCTGGATGGCGACGCGTTCCTGTATGTCAGCGACGTTTTCGAAAACCTCGAGGATTACGATCATGGTCAGCCTCACGGAGATGCGCCCTCGCTGGCGGCTCAGGGAGGACCGGCCATCGAAGTTCTGCCGGGGGAAACGCTGGCGGCAGCGGTGCACGAAGAGGTGCGCCTGGACGAAGAAACGGAAGACCGCGGAGGCTACGAGGAGCGGGCGGGTGGCGAAGAGTATCACGGCCACGAGCCGGATCACTCTGTAGAACCGGGCAACGCAGTTGATGCGCCGCACGGCGAAGAACCCGGCGGGGACTCGGAAGTTTCCGAACCGGAGGAGCGCCAGCCGGATTCCAATGCCTCTGCTCCCCAGAATTTTGCTCCCTCCTACAACCCCACACGGAATTATCCGCCGCGTATTGGAAACGATCGCGGCCCGGGTCAGGACCGTGGCGATCGCGGCGGCGATCGCGGACGCGGGCGGGGAGGACGCTGGGGACGCCGGCGTGGCGGAAGCAGCGATCGCGATCGCGGTGGACGTCACCGCAGCCCAGGCGGACGGAATTTGCCTCCCTCGAAGTACGCTTCGCCGCAGGGCGAACGCGATTCGCGCGGCTTTGACAATCGCCGCCCTTCGGGTGATCGCGGCCCAAGCACGCCGGTCGAGCGGAAGGAGGACGACATCGTCCTGCCGGGTGAATCGCTCGCCAAGTATCGCGGGCGTCCGGTGCCACCTCCGGTCGAGCCGTTGGGAGACCACGAGCCCGAGGAGCGCCAGCCCGATTTTGAACAGCAGCCCGCGCGGCCGGCGGCCGGCATGCAGCCGAACTCCGGCGTGCCACGGCGTTTCTCCGGAAGCTTGCCACATTGGGTTCTAGCGGACACCGAAGCGGAAGGCGAAGCGGCCGCTGGCGGTGAAGCACGGACGGAAGAGACTCACGCTGCCGCCGAATCCCCCGAGCAGGAGACTGCGCGTGCGGAAGAGCGCCGCGAGGAAGCTCACGCCGAGGCGCACCACAACGGAACCTCCGGCCTTAGCGAGGAAGAACTCTCCGCACTCTCTTCGCGGCTGGTTGAGGCCAAGCATGAAGAGACCCAGGCGCGGGCCGAAGCGGATTCGCACGTAGGCGGCCCGGTCTTTGAAGAAGAAGGCGAAGGGTCCCACGAGGAGCACCACGAGGATTTTCACGAGGAAGCTCACGAAGACGCGCGTGACGCCGAGGACCACGTTTCCGAGGAGGAGCTTGCCGAGGAATCCGAGCAGGAGGCGCGGGAGCGCGGCGAAGAAGAATCCGAGGAAGAACAGGACGAGCGAGAAGAGCGAGAAGATCGTCAAGAGCAGGAAGAACATCAGGAAGTGATCGAAGCGGCTAAAGCAGCCTTCGATCGCGAGGAAGGCGGGGGGCGCACCGAGGGGGGACAGTACGAGTCCATTCCGGCACAGGGCGCCACCAGTGAAACGAGCATCGAGGAAGACGTCGTGCTCCTTCCCGGCGAAACGCGCAGCCCGCGCAGTGCGAGCGCACCGCGCGAGGAATTTGTGCGGCGTGATTCGGCGCGCATCGGCAGCAACCCGCGCTCCCGCTTCCAGCGGCCGCAGCGCGGTCGGGATGACCGGGGGCCGCGTGGACGCCAGGACGGACGCCGCGATCGAGGTGATCGGGGCGACCAAGGAGATCGTGGTGACCGGGGAGGTGACCGGGGAGATCGGGGCGACCGAGGTGGCGACCGGGGCCGCGGGCGCTTTGAGCGCCACGGACATGGTCCTCACCGCGGGCATCATGCCGGGCATGCGCCGCAGCGCCGTCCGCAGCTCATTTCCGAAATGCTGAAGTCGGGCCAGGATGTCGTCGTACAGATTGCCAAGGAACCTCTGGGCAAGAAGGGCGCGCGCATCACCAGCCACGTGGCCTTGCCGGGACGCTTCCTGGTGTACATGCCGACGATTGACCACATCGGGGTTTCCCGCAAGATTGCCAGCGCGGAAAACCGCTCGCGCCTTCGCCGTCTGGTTGGCGAAGCGCGTGGCAGTTATCCGGGCGGCTTCATCGTGCGCACAGCCGCAGGCGACGCGACGGACGATGAAATCCGCACGGACATCGAGTTCCTGGGCAAGACGTGGAATGAGATCAAGCACAAGAACGACGATCGCAAAGCGCCCTCGCTGCTGCACCGCGACCTGAACCTGGTCGAGCGTATCCTTCGCGACTACGTCAGCGACGATTTCACGGGCATTTGGATTGACAACGAAGAGGAATACAGCAAGGTGGTGGAATTCGTCAGCCGCTTCCAGCCAAAACTCGTCACCAAGGTCAAGCTCTACACCAAGGAGCAGCCGATCTTCGAGGAGTTCGGCATCCAGCACGAACTGGACAAGGCGCTGCGCGCCAAGGTGTGGCTGAAGTCCGGCGGCTACATCGTCATCAACCACACGGAAGCGCTGGTGGCCATCGACGTCAACACCGGGAAATTCGTGGGCAAGGGCTCCACGCGCCTCGAGGACACCATCGTCAAGACCAACCTGGAAGCCGTGAAGGAGATCGTGCGGCAGATTCGTTTGCGCGACCTCGGCGGCATCATTGTGGTGGACTTCATCGACATGGAGGAGCGACGCAACCGCGAAAAGGTGCTGATGGCGCTGCAGTCGGCGCTGGAGCAGGACAAGGCGCCGTCGAAGGCCCTTTCGTTCAATGAGTTTGGCCTCGTGTGCATCACGCGCAAGCGCACCAAGCAAGCGCTGGAGCGCGTGCTTTGCCAGCCCTGCCCGTATTGCACGGGCTCGGGCATGGTCAAGTCCATCCCCACGCTCTGCTACGAAATTCAGTCGGAAGCGCGAAAGATGGCCGTGGCCGATCACGAAGGGCCGAACCTCACGCTGCGCGTGCATCCGGAAATAGCCAAGGCGCTGAAGACACGCGAGTCCATTTTGATCGATGAACTCGAGCAGAACGCGCACAAGCACATCATCATCCAGTCCGATGCGACGCTGCACTGGGAGCAGTACGACATCTACTAGTTTTCAGTAAGCAGTTTTGAGTAAGGCAAGGCGCCCGGGCGATGAGCCCGGGCGTTTCTGCCTCTGGCTTGCGTCGATCCTTTGGAAACTTTTCACTGTTCTTTTCGACCACCGGACGTAAGATGATAGCTACCATGGCTTTCAAGGTATTCCTCAGCTACAGTGTCGACCCCGACGAACAGGCGATCGTATGGAGATTGCAGACGCTCGCGGCAGCACATGGCATCGAAGTATTCGTTCCGCAACGGCCGGGGTTCGCTCTGCCATCCTCGAAAAGAAACGCGATCTTGCAGGACCAAGTCCGCGGTGCGATCGACCGTTGCGACTGCCTCCTGGCTATCGTCACTACAAGCACTGGATCAGCCGTTGAAAAAGAACTCAATTACGCCTTGGGTAGAAACAAGCTCATCATCCCCATTGTTGAAGCTGGCGTGGCGGACCACTCCATTCTCAGCAGACTCAAGCCCATTTTTCGGTTCTCGCGCTGGGATACACCCGGAAAAATCGAAAATGATGTCGTCGCATTCCTAAAGGAACAAAAGCAGGGTAAGGAAAATGTCCAGGCTGTCGGTGCGCTGGTCGCTATCGGCATGGGTCTCTTACTCCTCTCAAGCCTTTCAAAGGAATAGTTGCGCGCGGCCGTCATAGACAGCGGTCCTCTTATCAACTTGGCTCACCTGGAGCTTGTAATACCTTTATCTCTGTTCTTCGACGTGATCTACATCCCGATCAGCGTTCAGCGGGAAGTTAACGTCAAGCATCGCTTCCGTTATCGCCTCCGAAAGCTTTTTGAAAGCGGTCGCTTTGCCAGATGCATGTCCGCGGACAAGGTGAACGTCGAGTTGCTGACCGCGGAGCTGGGTGAAGGCGAGGCGGAAGCAATTGTGCAGGGTCAGGAAAAGAATACTGCAGTATTCATTGGGGACGAGCGCCGGGCCAGATCAATTGCCAAAGCCAAAGGCCTCAAACCAGTGGGCACTGTCGCGATCTTGGCTCGGCTCCAATTGGAAGGCTTCGCCGAGGGAACCAGAGAGCTAGTCGCAAAGCTCCGGAGGGACTTGGACTTCCGGGTTACCAACTCAATTGTCGAAGAGTGCATAGCCAAGGCTGGCGAACCAATCTGAACCGCGAGCTTACTAGACCCACAATCGCTACTGCATTGAGGCCGCACGCCTGATTGCCGACAGCGGGCCCGCAAGCTGCCTGTGAAGGTAGCTCCGGAGTACGTCATTTTAGCTGGCGGTGAATTGTAAAAGCGGTATCCTACGAGCGATGCGCGCTCCTGCCACAATTTAGCGAATTCCGGCCAGGCCTTGCGCCTGGTCCTTCCACGAGGAGAATGCCAATCGTGAAATCCATCACTCGCCTCTTTCTTTTCTGCCTGCTCGCGATTCCCTGTTTTGCCCAGAACAAGAAAGAGGAGACGCCGAAGCCGGCGCAGTCCATTGAAGAACTTAAGCAACAATTGGAGAAGATCCTCAAGGACACGCACACACCGGGCATGGCCGTCGCGATCGTACACCGCGAGGGTCCCGAGTGGATTGCAGGTCTCGGCAAAGCGGATGTAGCCGCGGATCGTACCACAAGTCCGGAGACACTGTTCCGCATCGGCTCAACTTCCAAGGCTTTCGCCGCGCTGTCCATCCTTAAGCTAGCCAATGAGGGCAAGCTTTCGCTGGAAGATCCTGTGCACAAGCTGGCCCCTGAGGTTTCAGAATCGCTGGGAAGCGAGTGACCCGGTGCGCGTTGTGGATCTCCTGGAACACACAACCGGCTGGGACGACATGCACTTGCGCGAATACGCGAAGGATGCTCCAGGAATGAGCCTGCGCGAAGCGCTGGATTATGACCACCACTCGCGCATTTCACGCTGGCGGCCGGGCACCCGCATGGCCTACTGCAATTCAGGGCCTGCCGTTGCCGCCTACATCGTGGAGAAGATTACTGGTCAACGCTTCGAAGATTACGTGACGCAAAACTTTTTCGAGCCCATCGGCATGAAAACAGCAACCTATTTTCAGACGGCTTCGCCGCCGCTGACGACCCTGTATCACCCTGATGGCAAAACTCCCTATCCCTACTGGAACATTCTGTATCGTCCGGCCGGTTCGATCAACGCCTCCGCCAAGGACATGGCAGCTTACGTTCAGTTCTATCTCAATCGCGGCACCGTAAACGGCACGCAAGTGATGCCGGCAAGTTCGATTGATCGCATGGAAATCCCCACCCGGACTTGGGCGGCGCAACAAGGATTGAAAACGGGCTATGGCATGAGCAACTACTGGAGCATCCACGAGGGCTTCGTTTACCACGGACACAATGGAGGAGTCGAAGGCGGCCTGACGGAAATGGCGTATCTGCCCGACTACGGCGTGGGCTACTTCTACAGCATCAACGCAGGGAATGGCGACGCGTTTGAGAAGATCGGCAAGGCCATCCGTGCTTACGTCACACGCGATCTGCAAAAACCAACGCTGCCGCCGGTGGCGTCGCTGCCCGCGAATGTCAGCGCATATGCGGGTTGGTACCAACTGGACTCGCCGCGCAATGAGATGACTCACTTCCTCGAGCGCCTGTTGGGGTTAGTACTTGTCCGCTTTGACGACGGCAAACTCCTCGCAAGCACTCTGGGTGGACGAAATCAAGTTTCCGTCCCTGTTACCGGTGCGCAGTTCCGCGATGTGCCCAAGAAAGGGCTGCCCGATCCCGTGGCCACGGTTGAATTGCTCACCCCCAACGCCAAAGGCCAATTCATTCAGATCGGCGGCGGGACGCAGACCATTAAGCGCATCCCCACCTGGCTCGCGTTCGCGGAGATTATTCTCACGGCGTGGTTCGTGCTCGCCGTCGTCGCGGTCCTGGTCTATGCGCCGTTCTGGCTCCTTGGCGGGCTCAGCAAAAAGCGCCGCCGCCCGGAGGAGCGATGGATGAGATTGTGGCCGCTGATCGCGGTGTTGAGCTTGGCAGCGGTTGTGGTCATATTTATGCTCGCCAGCGATGACCTGATTTCGCGAATGGGGCATCTGACGGGGTGGTCCGCTGCTTTCTTCCTGGCCACCGTGGATTATGGTGTCGCTTCCGTAGCAGGCGCCATCGCCTTGTGGCGCGCACCCAAACAAGAGGTTCGCTGCTGGGTCCGCAGGTTTTCGACGGCGGTCATCCTGGCACTGCTGATCGCCGCTGCCTACCTTGCTTATTGGGGCGTTATCGGCCTGCGCACCTGGGCTTAGCATTTCTTTACAAGGAGCAGACAGGAGGCAACGATGCGCTGCCGTGTGTTGGGAAGAACCCCCTACAAAATCTCGGAGGTGAGTTTTGGCGCATGGGCCATCGGGGGCTCGTGGGGCGCGGTATCGGATGAAGAATCCTTGGCCGCACTGCACAAAGCGATTGACTGCGGCGTCAACTTTATCGATACCGCCGACGTTTATGGAGATGGGCGAAGCGAGCGGCTGACTGCAAAACTTAAAAAGAGCAGGAAGGACGAAATCGTCGTGGCGACAAAGGCTGGCCGGCGGCTGCCCCAGCAGACGGTTGAAGGGTATAACCGGGAGAATTTGACGGCGTGGGTCGAGCAGAGCCTGCGGAATCTTTCGACCGACGCTTTGGACCTGTTACAACTCCACTGTCCTCCTCACGAGGTCTACGACAGGCCCGAAATTTTTAGCATTCTCGACGGTTTGGTGCGAGCCGGGAAAATTCGGTACTACGGTGTCAGCGTTGAGAAAGTGGAAGAGGCTTTGCGGGCCATTCAGTATCCCAACCTTCAGACCGTGCAGATCATCTTTAATTGTTTTCGCCAGCGTCCGGCGGAAGTTTTCTTTGCCCAGGCGAAACAGAGGCACGTGGGCATTCTTGCGCGCGTGCCGCTCGCTAGCGGTCTGCTCACGGGTAAGCTCGGCCGGGATTCCACTTTTCCAAAGGACGACCACAGGAATTTCAACCGGCGCGGCGAGGCTTTTGATATCGGCGAAACCTTTTCCGGTGTGGATTACGATCTTGGCCTCGAGGCGGTGGAAGAGATCCGTAAACTCCTGCCTGCCGGCGTTTCGATGAGTCAGTTTGCACTGCGCTGGATCTTGATGTTCGATGCGGTGAGCTGCGCGATACCCGGAGGAAAACGGTCCGAGCAGGTTGCCGAAAACTGCCAGTCTTCAGAGCTGCCACCGCTAACGGAAGTAGCGATGGCCGGCGTGCGCCGTATCTATGAAAGCAAGATTCGTCCGTTGGTGGGAGCGCGCTGGTGAAGTAGTGCCCGGTGCGATAAGTTCGACGGGCGCACCTTTAACACGTTGATACAACTTCGGGTGGCCATCCATTGGCATCCTTCAGCAAGCGCGGCCCCAAAAATAATGTAACCTTGGAGCTTCCCGGACAGTAAGTGTAGATAGAGGCGGTGCATGGAACTGCTGGAGCGATTCGCAGCGGGCGATGTGAATGCCTTCGAAGCGCTTTTCCGGCAGCACCAGGGCGAAATCTTTCGCTGGCTCATGCGCATCGTCCGCAATACCGCCGTTGCCGAGGATTTGACCTTGGAAACTTTCTGGCGCATGCACCGGGCCCACGCCCGCTTCGACCCGGCCATGGGAAATTGCGGCGCGTGGCTGCGGCGCATCGCCACGAACGCGGCCATCGATCACCTTCGTCATGCGCGCCGCGAAGTGCCTTTGCCGGACGAGCTGCCCGCCACGGCGCAGCAGCCGCCCGGAGAGCAACTCGAGCTTCGCCGCGAAATTCATCGGGCGATGAACAAGCTTTCGCCGCGCCTTCGCGCCGTTGTCTTGCTCGCGCTGGTGGAGGAAGAGCCCTACGAGAGCATCGCCGAGGCCCTGGGGATTTCAGAAAGCGCCGTGAAGTTGCGTGTCTTTCGCGGCGTGCGCATCTTGAGAAAAACGCTATCGCAGGCAGGAGTCCACCTATGAAAGAACCGGAAATTGACGATCTGAAGAAGCGGTTGAAGGATTCTCTGCCCCCCGCTCACGGCGTCGAACTCGGGCGCGACCTGTGGCCGGCGATGCTGCAGCGGCTCGATCAGCGCACGTTACGCGTGCCCTGGTGGGATTGGGCCTTGCTCGCGACCCTTGCTGCCGTGCTTTGCTTTTTCCCGGGAATCATTCCCGCGTTGTTGTACCACCTGTAAGAAAGGAGTAACCATGAACAAGCATCCGTATTTGCGCGCCTATCTCGCCGGAATTGCGGTACCGACTGTTTTTCTCCTGGTGATTATGACCAGCTACACGATCATTCGTTATGTCTGGGATGTCCCCATCCCCATCGAGCGCGTGATCGTGTTCCCGATGGCCGCGGTGCCCAATGCCTGGGGGTTGTGGAACGTGCTGTACCGTGCGTTCTTCGCAGGCCGGCGCGTTTCTCTCGGCGTGTTCGGTGGGGCCCTGCCGCTGCTGCTGGCACCGGGCGGCTACGTCGTCGCGCGGCTGCTCGGTTTCACCGTTCCTCACGTAGTTTTCGTTTTGGCTCCGTTTGCGTTGCCCGTTGGCCTGATTATTTACTATCTCGCGTGGAAGTATTTCGTCGGCTTCCTCAACGCGGAGCTGGGTATCGCTTGACCACGCTCAAGTAACAAAGAGAGGGTCGAAACACGACCGGCGGCCGGACGATTGATACAAGAACGGGTGCCTCTCGACAAAAGCGAGGGGCACCCGAAACATTTTAGAGCGCGGTGATTTGTGTTACGCCGCCGATTGGGTTTGCTTAGTTCTTCGGCTGCGGTTGCCCCTGCGCATTAGGCGCCGGAGCCGGAGCGTGCTGACCCTTGTGTCCTTCCCCGCGTGGGCCGGGACGTGCCGGGCCACCATCGTGCCGCCAGCGCTCACTCATCAATTGGTGGAGCTTCTCGCGTTGCTCGGGGGTAATTGCTTCGCGCATGGTCAAGCGATAGTGGATAGCAGATTTCTCCAGAGCCAGTCGCGCGGTGCTGATTTCCTGGAGCTTGCTGTCGATCGCGGCGCGATCCGGCTTCTCGGCTTCGAGCAGGTCCTTCAAGTCAACCCGCTTCACCTCAAGATCGGCACGCTCGCGAATTTCCGACTTGCGGAAGTCCGACTCCTGCTTGCGGATCGCGCCTACTTGTTCGGCGGTGATACCGAGCTTCTCCCGAATGGCCGGGTCTTTCAAAAGGCGTGCGAGGCCGAATTCCCCTTGCCCCCTGCCGAAACCGCGCTCGCCCATGCGTTCGCCTCCGCCGAAGCCATCTTGCCTATGACCCCATTGGCCTCGCTCCTCACCGGGGCCCCCGGCTCGCATTTGATCGTGTCCCCCGAACCCACCCCGAGGTCCTTGCTGCTCGGGTGGCGGATCCTGTGGGTCGCCCTGCGCCAGGACCGGGGCGGAGCTAAGCGCCACAGCCAGAACAGCCAGAGCCGCTTTCGAGTAAATTTCCATGATGTATTCTCCCGTATCGTGCTTTCCGTTGGTGCTGTGTAGAATTCCCGTCAGCCAACACAAAAGTTCCCGAGGCGCGGCAGGCGTCTGCCCGGGCCTTGTGGCTGCAATCGGGTACTCGGATCCTGCGCTGCGCAGACGCATACGTGGAACATGTTAAGCCGCATATTTTCAAGCACTTAGGTGGTGGCACCGGGAGACCCTCGGAGCAGGTCCGGGCCACTGATGTTCGGAGTGTGGCGGGCGGCGCAGGTTTAGCGCGCTGAGACGTTTTCGCGTGGTCCTCGATCAAAGCGTAGGCCATGGCAGCCCTGCCCTCACCGCTCCCGGATACTTGCTGGAGTGGTATGCTGCCCTCGTGAATCCTGAACTCATCCGAAAAGCTGCACCACGCGGCGAGCAGAGAGGAAAAATATGAAGACACACTTGTTCACGGTAAGCATGCTTCTGCTGGCGATAATCGGCGCCGGCGAGGGACGCTTCGGGAGAGCTGCTTCCAACACTGAGGAGATCGGGGCGGTCAACGCCACCGAGCAGGGCAGCGCGAAGAACTTCGATGCGTCGGCGGACGCGGCGCTGCTGGCGATGAAGAAGCACGCCACGGAGCTCAAGATCGGGGGAGTTGCAGTCGTGGCCTATTTCGAGGGCGACACCCTTCAGTCCTGGAGCTCGAAGATGGTGGTGGTGGGCCGGATGAAAGATGCTCCCTCGACGGGCAACAACGGCTCCAATCTACTGGGGATCGCTTACGCAAAGGCGGCGGAGATGGCGGACACGCTGCAGAATAGCGGCAGCGGCACGCGCCCGCCGATGATTGGCGAATTCGGCTGGCAAGGTGGCGTGATTGCCCGGGCGAAGACCGGCTATGTGATCGCGGCATTCAGTGGAGGCAAGTCCGAGGACGATGTGGAGGTTTCCCGGGCCGGGCTTGAGGTGCTGAAGAGCGCTCTGTAGGTGGGTGGTCAGGACGATAAAAGCTTAGGCGACCCAGAACACCCGTTGCACTTTGAGGGCAGATCTGGGGAAGGGGCATCACGTGCCGGAGTAGCGCTGCTCTTTCCACCTGAGGCGATCCGATGAGGATCGCCGAAGGACCCCAACATCAAGATTGTGCAAGGTGTATTAATTGAGATCTTGCGGGGCGCAAACGGCGCGCCCCTCAAGATGACAGCGTGCTGCGTAGTTTGAATAACGTCAGAATTGCAGCTCGTGAAAAAGTCCGACTAGCCGGCGGCTGCGGGCTGCCCGCAACTTTTCCTGTGCTATTCTCTGTGCATGAGCGCACGCCTCCTGGACGGTCTGAAAATCCGCGACCAGATTTTTGAGGAATTAAAAGAAGAAACCCGCAAGCTCACCGCGCAGGGTGTGCGACCGGGGCTGGCTGCGGTGCTGGTCGGCGAAAATCCAGCCTCGCAGCTTTACGTCAAAACCAAAATCGCGGCTTGCGAACGACTGGGCCTGGCGAGCTGGCTGCACACGCCGCCCGCCTCCATTTCCACGGAGCAATTGTTGCAGTTGGTGCGCGACCTCAACGCCGACAACAACGTGGACGGCATCCTGGTGCAACTGCCTTTGCCCGCGCAGGTGGACGCTAAACGCATCCTGGAAGCTGTCGATCCCGCGAAGGATGTGGATGGTTTCCATCCCGTGAACCTGGGCAAGCTGGTCAGCAATCGTCCGGGGCTTGTCGCATGCACGCCGGCCGGCTGCATGGAAATTCTCCGCCGCTACCAGATTCCCCTGGAAGGCGCGAACGCCGTGGTGCTGGGCCGCAGCGACATTGTTGGCAAGCCCATGGCGCTTCTGCTGATGCACGCGAATGCGACGGTGACGATCTGCCATTCCAAGACGCGCGATTTGCCGGAGGTTGTCCGCCGCGCGGACATCGTCGTCGCGGCGATGGGCAAAGCGGGTTTCGTGCAACCCGATTGGATTCGCCCGGGCGCCACGGTGATTGACGTCGGCACCAACAAAGTCACCGATCCGGCCGAGGCTGCGCGGCTGCTGCGCAATTTTCCGGAGCGCCTGGAAAAATTCCGCGCGAAGAGGAATGTACTGCTGGGCGATGTGCATCCCGACGCGCTGCAGGTAGCCGGGGCGCTCACGCCGGTGCCGGGCGGCGTTGGACCGATGACCATCACGATGCTGATGAGCAACACGGTGAAAGCCGCGCGGTGGCGGCGGCTTCCCAACGCCGCGGTTGGCGGGGATTAGAAGATTTTGCTGCGCCGCGCGCGATTTTGAGCGCAGACTTTCCGAGGCGGGCTTTCTAAACGTTAGGGGAGAGTTCCGGATTTTATGCTGAAATTCGGCTTAACCGGCGGCATTGCCAGCGGAAAGAGCGCGGTGGCGGCGCTGCTGCGCGAAATGGGTTTTCCGGTGCTCGACGCGGATTCCGTGGCCCACAAACTGATGGAGCCGGGGCAATCGGCGCGCGAGGAGATTCTGCGGGAGTTTGGCGCGGAGCTCGCCGGGGCCGACGGGCGAATTGACCGCGCCAAGTTGGCAGCGATCGTCTTCGCCGATCCCGCCAGGCTGGCGAAACTCAACGCGATCCTGCATCCGCGCGTCGAGCAGATCATGCTCAACCAGTATGAGGAGTGGAAACGGAGCGGCGTGCGCCATGCTGCGTTTGTGGAGGCGGCGCTGCTGGTCGAAGCGGGCTTTGTGAGCAAACTCGACGGGCTGGTAGTGGCCTGGTGCGAGCCGGAGCAGCAACTCGAGCGGTTGAAAGCGCGCGGCATGAGCGAGCTGGATGCCAAGCGCCGCATCGCCGCGCAACTCCCGCTGGAGGAGAAGATGCGCCTGGCCACCTACACCATCGATTGCTCGGGAACGATGGAATCCACGCGCGCGCAGGTGCACGCACTCGCCGCGAAGCTCCGAAAATCCTCCGCTTCGTAAGGCCAGGAGGAATTCGCCGGACGCCGCGTATTTTTCTATACTAGAGGTCAGGAATACGGACTCGCCGGGAAGGCGGAGGCCTTACGCAAATGACGCAAGGAATGAAGAACAACCGAGGACGCTTGATTCTGGTGGCCCTGATTCTGGTGCTGGGAGCCTTTTGGGTAGGGGCGCGCTACGGTCCGAAGCAGGCGGAAAATGTGGAAGCGCGGCGCATCGGCGCGCAGCCCGGCCTGAGCGAGAAGACTGTGGCCGGCAAGAATGAAGCGCTGACCGAGGACGAATCCATCAACGTGCGTATCTACCGCCAGGCATCGCCGGCCGTTGCCAATATTTTGACGAAGGCCACGGAGTACGATTTCTTCATGGATCCCGTGCCGGTGGAAGGCGCAGGCTCAGGATTCGTGATCGATCCGCGGGGTTTTATCCTGACAAATTATCACGTGGTCGCGGGTGCGCAGGCGATTGAAGTGATTCTGGGCGATCAGAGCCGCTATCCGGCGAAGTTCATTGGCGCGGACCAGCGCAATGACGTCGCGCTGGTGAAGATCGAACCCAAAGGCAAGCAGCTTAGCGCGCTGCCGCTGGGCGACTCTTCGACGCTGCAGGTGGGACAGAAAGTTCTGGCCATCGGCGATCCGTTTGGTTTCCAGTCAACCTTGACAACCGGCGTGGTGAGCGCCCTGGGCCGCACGGTGCAGACCAGCCAGACGACCTTCATCGATCAAGCGATTCAGACGGACGCCTCCATCAACCGGGGCAATTCCGGCGGGCCGTTGATCAACACGCATGGAGAAGTGATCGGCATCAACTCCGCGATCTACACGCCCTCCGGAACCACCGCGGGCATCGGCTTCGCCATTCCGATCAACACGGCGAAGCTCATCGCCAACGATCTGATGGCGGAAGGGCGCGTGCGGCGCGCCTATCTCGGCGTAACGACGCTGGCGGTTGGCGGATGGCTGGCGGAAGCGCTCGATCTGCCCGTCCAGGATGGCTTGCTGGTGGAGCAGACCGCGAAAGGCGGCCCGGCGGCCGCCGCGGGCATCCGCGGAGGCGACCGCGTGGCCGAGGCGGGCATGCGGCGCATCATCATCGGAGGCGACGTGATCGTGGCGTTGGACGGGCAGAAGGTGACGAATCAGTACGATGTGGATGTACTGCTGAACCGCAAGCGCCCCGGCGATACCGTGACGCTCACGGTGTATCGCGGGGCCAAGAAAGTGGACGTTCCGGTAAAGCTCGGCGAACGCGATGGCAATTAGCTGAAGGGACAAGATTTAGGCTCATTGAGGCGGTCCGGAATTTGGATACTCTGGACTCAGAGAACACCGTCATTCCCTCAGGGGCTAACGCCCAATGGAGCCCAGGCACTCATTGTCGGAGCTAAAGCTCCGACCCCCTAGTTTTTCCGCAAACTGTTTAGCCTCCGCGGACTCCGCCTACGGCCCAATCTGGGCGCGGTAGCGGTTGCGTTCGTCTTCGCTCATCGCAAACCAGCCTTCCGCGATGTCGCGCACGCGTTCCAAGGCCTTCTGCATCTCTTCGTGCTTCGTTTTGATCATCTCGGAATCGGCATCTTTGGGCACGTAGATCGGTTCGTTGGCGATGATCACCGCGCGGGTGAACAATCCCGGCAGCAGAAAGTGATCCCAGGTTTTCTCAATGGTTTTGCCGCGCTCGACGCCCACATGCAACACTAGAATGGGCACGCCGGTCATTCGCGCGAGCAACACCGGCCCCACTTTGGCCACGTAGCGGGGACCGCGCGGGCCATCAATGGTGAAGGCGCAGTCGAGACCTTCTGCAATGCGCTTGGCCATTACTTGCAGGCCGCGCAAGCCGCCGCGCGAGGAACTGCCCTGGGCGGTGCCGAAGCCCAGCCACTCGATCACCTTGCGGGTCCACTGGCCGTCGAAGGCGGTAGTGTTCATCACCACAATGCCAAGATTCCGGCCATACCAGGCCATGGGCAGAATCACGCGATGCCAGAAAGCCCAGATGCAGGGCTGCTTCGCTGCCCATAAGGCCTCGACCTTGGCGCGGCCCAGCACTTCAAAGCGCAGAGTCGGCCCCACGGTGCGGATCACGCTAAAGACCAACGCGGCGATAACGGGAATTTGCATACGCCGGTGCCAGGGCAATTTGGGCAGGCGAACGTCGTAGTGCGCGCTGATCGCCGCGGGCGCCTCTTCCTTGCGGTTTTCCGGGGTTGCCATCTTCCTATAGTATAAGAGGGTTGCCGTGACGTTGCGCGTTTCGGAGTGAACTGCCTTGGTGAACAGCCCCAACCGGAGAGGGATGATGCGGAGAATCGGTAAGATTCTCTGCGCTGGGGCTTTGGTGTGGGGCGGCCTGGCGGTACCGCTGCTGGTGCAAGGAGACAATCCGCCGCTCGGCGATTCCGTCGGGGCTATCGAGGGCGACTCCATCTCCATCGAAGGACCGATGAGCGTGGATGTGGTGCACGGGCAGGTGCGCACCGTTTTGCGCAGCGGCAGCGATGTCCGCGTGAAATCCGGGCAGGCGCGCATCAAGCTTGTGGAAGGGGGAGAAATCCTCATCTGCGGCCCGGCACACTTTTCCGTGCTGAAATCGGGCGGCGCGCTCACGCTGGCGCTGGAAGGCGGCACGATTCACGCGCACCTGGAGAATGATCTGGCACTGACGGTGTACACGCCACAGATTCAGGCGCGGCCCATTTCGATCGGCAACGGCCCGGAGGATGTGCTGGTGGGCCTGGATTCCGCGGGTGCCATGTGCATTCGCGCGAACAAAGGGGCGGTGCGCATCGAGCAGCAGTTGACCGGGCAGAGCGTGCTGGTGCCGCAAAACGGCGATGTTTCGTTGAGCAACGGACAGCTTGAAAGCTTGCGAACAGCGGCGGGAAGTTGCGCCTGCGAAGAACAGGCAGCGGCAATTCCGGCGCAAACTGCCAGCGAAGTCAGCGTGCTGGCCTCACCGGAGGAGATCAAGAAAGCGTCTGAGGAGCGGAAAGCCAATCCGCCGCCGGCGAACGTAGCTCCCCCTGTGGAGAAGCCAGAACCTGTCTACCAGGTATTCATGCCGCCGCTGCAGTACGATGCGAATGCCAAGGTGCAGCCCGACTTTGACCCTAGCCTGATTGTGCTGGTGCGGCGAGTGCACGTAAGGCCCACGCTGATTTTTCAGGGCAAAGTAGAAGGCGATCCGGTGGTCGCGCAAGCAACGCCGCCACCCCCGCCGCCCACGCGACAAAAACCTGGCGCCGCGCAGAAGCCTGTCGATGACTCGACCTGGAACCGCGTGAAGACCTACTGGCGCAAGTTATGGTCGCCAAGCTCGTGAATACCTTGGTAGGCTTGAAACCCAGGTAGTACACCGCAGTTTGGCTAGCCGCGCGGAGAGAGGGCCTAGCGAGGATTTGGAGGCATCAAGAAGTCTGCCTCGACAGGCGTACCGTCGCAGGTTGCTGGCCTGAACCTCGACTTCAAAAGCGTCTGCCTCTCCCGATCCTTGAAGGAAACTTCTCCCGCGACGGTGAATGCCCGAACTTCTACAGTTCGTCCTGCTTCATCCACCCGAAAAACAACCAGGTCTCGGCCCAGGAGTTCGGCTGGAAGCGGCGTCATGGATCCTGCCCCACCTGGGAGAGAAGTAGCTTCGGAGGCGGACCCTAAACGGACAGCAATAGGCGAAATCATGTTGGCACACCATGGTTTTGCGCTCATTCCGCTGGGAGGCGTGAAAGCGGTGGTTGTCGTAACGTCGAACAGCTCGAGAGAATCCAATTCAAATTCAATCAGCATCTTTCCATCCCGAAGCTCGTGAATTCTATGCGGGAACTGTTTGTCGCCAATTGCAGAGTAGACCCCCAGTTCAATACGGTCGGAGCCAGCATCGATTCGCAAAGGAAGGCCGGTGGCGGCATCCCAACATGCAGATCGTTCCGGATCTAGCGGCAACCCGACCACTGGCCCGATTCCTTGGACATAAGTCGTGGCGGAGGGAAAAGGGATTTCAAACAAGCGCATGCAAATGGCTGCTACACCGTCGATTTGTTTTGTCTGGACTCGATCGACAGGACGGTTCAAAGGGACTCTGAGGCGCGATGAGAAGTCGAGAAGCCTGGCGACATGAAGCGTGTCGAGCCGATTAGCGTCTGCGCCATTCACCCAGAGGTGATTCTTGTCGGCGATTCTAATGAATGAATTGTCGCCCCAGCTGATGTCCTCACGCCATCGATTAGGTGACGCCCACCACAACTCGTAGGTTCCACGGATAGACTGTCCCTTGCGCCCGTACGCCTTGGTCCTAGCGTTAAGATGAAAAGGGGCCGAACCCAACGCGCGCAAATCTGTCAGCTTGTTTGACCTTTCGACAAGCGTCTTTCCCTCGTCCTTCGAGGGCAAAGAGGGGTTACTCTGTGCAATGACCGGAACGCCCGTACCCACAAGCAGCACGATCGCTAATGCAAAGCAAAGCCGCGCGCCGTGGGTCTTGCAATCCTTTGGTCGCTGAAAAAAAAGACAGAGCATACGCTCGAAGTATACCAGCCTACGTGCATCCTTTTGGATGGAGAGTAGCTCGTCCCCCACTGGTCCGATGACCAACGAAAGTTGCGTTTTGTGCCAGAGGCTTCACTTGGATGTATACCGCATCAACCGGAATCTGGCCCGCCACTGGGCGTTCACATGCCCTCGTAGTTGGGCCCGCCGCCGCCCTCGGGCACGACCCAATCGATGATCTGGTAGGGATCGGCGATGTCGCACGTCTTGCAATGGACGCAATTGGCGGCGTTGATCTTCAGTTTCAGCGTGTCGCCTTCTTTGGCCATTTCGTAGACTGCCGCGGGGCAAAAATACTGGCAGGGATTGCCATACTCCTCCACGCAGCGGGTCGCGCAGATATCCAGGTCGCGCACTTTCAGATGGCAGGGCTGGTCCTCGTCGTGGCGCGTTCCCGAATGATAAACGTCGGTCAGGCGGTCGAAGGTGAGCTTGCCGTCGCCCTTGAAACGCTCCGGGGCGGGCCGTCCATAAATTTTGCCGTAGGCTTCGTGCCCCGCGTGCGCGCGCATCGGGTCGATCAGACCGCGCCCGCCGGTAATCTGCTGCAAACCGCTGTGGAAGAATCCGTCGAGCATGCCGTTGCGGAAAGACTGGTGAAAATTGCGCACTTTCCAGAGTTCCGTCTTGATGTAGCTGTGATCGATATTCTCTTTGTAGGCTTGCAGCGTTTTCGCGGAGTAGTCTTCTTTCTTGAGCGCTTCAAAAATCGTTTCGGCGGCCAGCATGCCACTCTTCATGGCCAGGTGCACGCCCTTCAGGCGCTGCGAATCGAGGAAGCTGCCGGAATCGCCGACGATGAGGCCGCCGTCCACATAATTGCGCGGCATGGCATACCAGCCGCCGTAGGGCAGCGATTTCGCGCCGTAGCGCACCAACTGGCCGCCGTCCAGCAAATTGCGCACAAAAGGATGCGTCTTCCAGGTCTGAAACGCGACGTGGGGATCGAAGCGCGGGTCTTCATACTCCAGCGCGATCACCAAGCCGAGGGAGACGCGATTGTTCTGCAGGCCGTAAATCCAGCCGCCGCCATACATCTTCGAGGATACCGGCCAGCCCAGCGTGTGTGCCACGAATCCCGGCTGGATTTTGCCAGGCGGCACTTCCCATAATTCCTTAATGCCGATGCCGTAGCTTTGCGGATTGATATTGTCGAGCTTCTTCTTCGTCACGAGTTGTTTGGTCAGCGAGCCGCGCGTGCCTTCGGCCAGCACGGTGACCTTGGCGCGTAATTCGTAGCCCGGCGTGAAGTTATCCTTGGGTTTGCCGTTTTTGTCGAGGCCCTTATCTTCGGTGATGACGCCGGCAATGCCATCGCCAGAGTAAATCAGCTCCGCGCCGCCGAATTCCTTGAACAGGTTCACGCCCGCGGATTCCACCAGCCCGCCCATCCACTTCACCAGCTTGCTGAGCGAGATGACGTAATTCCCCGCATTGTTGAAGGGCGGCGGTGTGATCGGGATGCGATAGGACGACTTTTGCGTGAAGATGAGCGCGGCGGAATCGGTCACCGGCGTGTCCAGCGGCGCGGTCTTCGCGAAGTCCGGCACGAGCTCCGCCAGCGCCGAGGGGTTCATGATCGCGCCGGAAAGCTGGTGCGCGCCAATCTCGCGGCCCTTTTCCAGCACGTAAATGTTTTCCGCGGAAAGTTCAGGCTTCGCGCCGCTGGCATTGTGCCGCTTGATGAGATTTGCCAGGTGCAGCGCGCAGGAGAGGCCGGCCGGCCCGGCGCCCACGATCAGTACATCGGCTTCCAATTGTTCGCGTTGAATGGTCATGCCGCGATTCTAGCAAACTAGGAGAGATCCCTCGACTTCGGCCCGACAAAACCAGTCGGGCCTTCGCTCGGGATGACATCGTGGGTTATTTGTGTTTCGGCCGGAGAAGTGCCAGATTGTCAGCGCCAGAATATTTGTCGCGTCTAGATGGTCTATCACGTTTACATTATGGCGAGCGAGTCCGGCGCCCTTTACATCGGTGTCACGAATTTCCTTGAGAGGCGCGTCGCCGAACACAAAGCCGGACTGATTTCGGGCTTCTCTGAAAAATATAAAACAAAGAAACTCGTCTACTTCGAGCCCTTCGGAGACATTCGCAACGCCATCGCGCGAAAGAAACAATTGAAGCGCTGGCGGAGGGAGAAAAAGGTTGTTCTCATCGGGAAATTCAATCCCACCTGGCGAGATCTAAGCGAAGATTTCAACCACTAAGAGAGGCGCTACATCTTTCGGGCTTCTTCCCAAATTGCCCGCCGCTGACTGTCATCCCGACCGGAGTCCCGGCGGTCTGTGCCGGGACGGAGTGGAGGAATCTCTCATTCTTTTCTGTGCAGGCCGGATTGCGCGTCAGGAAGAAGGGGCTTGGCTCTCTTTAGAATTCTCATTTGCGATCATGCTGAACACTCGGGTCAATTCTGCAAGTGCAGCCTCACGTGTGTCCATTAAGGCGTAACATCCTGGAATCTCGGGAATTTCTGCCACCCATCCGGCGCTTTCCTGCCGGTATAAGATCGTTTTGTAATTTTCGATTCCCATGGCCTGGCGAAATTGTACTCCAAACCGCCCTCCCCGCAGCCTCTACCATTTCGCTTTTTGCAGTTCCTCGGTGAGGGCGGGCATGATCTCGAAAATATCGCCGACGATGCCGTAGTCCGCGATTTCAAAGATGGGGGCGTTCTGGTCCTTGTTGACGGCGACGATGGTGCGCGAACCCTTCATCCCCACGACATGCTGGATGGCGCCGCTGATGCCCAGCGCCAGGTACAATTTCGGCGCCACGGTCTGCCCGGAACTGCCGATCTGCCGCTCCATCGGGAGCCAGCCTTCATCACAGATTGGGCGAGACGCCGCGATTTCCGCGCCCAGCGCCTTGGCCAACGCTTCCGCTTGCGCGATATTCTCCGGCGCTTTGATACCGCGGCCAATCGCGACGATCAAAGGCGCTTGCGTTAGGTCGACGGCTGATTTTGCTTCCTTGAAGAGTTCGAGCGGCTTGGTGCGAATGTCGCCAGCGTTCAGTGCCACCTTTGCTGCGTTGACGGGCGCCTTTCCGCCGGGATGAGCGGCGAGCAAATCGGCGCGAAACGCTCCCGACTGGAACGATACAAACCAGGGCGCCGCTCCCGTGAAAGTGACGTCCGCCGCCGTTTTGCCCTGAAACATCTGGCGGACAAAGACCAGCTTGCCGCCTTCGCTGCGGAAGCCGACGCAATCGCCGATCATGCCCTTACCGAGCGAAGCTGCCAGCTTCGGCGCAAAATCGCGCACCTGATAGGTGTGCGGAAAGAGCACCAGCTCCGGCTTGACCGCTTCGATCACCTGCTTCAGCGCCACGCCATAGCCGTCGGGAGTGTAGCTCTCCAGCAGATCGTGCTCAACGAGCAAAACTTCCGCGACGTTTTTCGACGCCAATTCTTCCGCGAGCGTCGCCACGCCGTTGCCAATCACGGCCGCGCTAACGGCGCCTGACGTTGCCGCGACGATCTGCTGCGCCGCCACCAGCGTTTCAAAGCTGGTGTTGTTCCACTTGCCTTGCCGCTGTTCGGTAATGACCAGGATCTTCATGGTTGACACCTCCCGAATCTGGCACTATCTGTCATCCTGAGCGAAGCGAAGGATCTCAACTGACCAATCACCGCGACTGCCCATTCGGCTGAGATTATTCGGCGAACCTCACCGGTTGGCCTCAGAATGACAACCGTCAAACTGACCAGCCTTTAGATCACCCGCGCCTCGAACTTCAGCTTCTCAATCAATTTGGCGGCTACTTCCTTGGGCGTCCCGGTCAGGAATTCCGTCTTCTTGGTTTTCGTGGGCACATAAATTCTCTCGATCTTTTGCGTCGGCTCGATGACCACGCCGAGCGACTCGCGTGTGACAACTGCAATTTCTTTCTTCTTGGCGGCCATGATGCCCTTCAGCGTGGCGTAGCGCACCTTGTTGATGCCAGACTGAATGGAGAGCACGGCCGGCAGCGGACATTCGATCCACTGGAACCAGCCGGCCTCCAATTCGCGTTTCAGCTTCAACCTGCCGTCCAGCACCTCGATTTGCATGATGAGCGTGGCGTGCGGAAGATTCAGGAGGCCCGCGAGCAAAACGCCGGTCTGGCCGAAGCCATGGTCGTCGCTCTGCAATCCGGTCAGCACCAGGTCGCATTTTTGACTGGCGATCGCCGCCGCCAGCACCCTGGCCGCGCCCAGCGGATCGAGCTGCGCGAAATTGCCGTCGGCGATGTGGATCGCGCGATCCGCGCCCTTCGCCAGCGCTTCCTTGATAGTCTGCTTCACGCGCTCCGGCCCCAGCGAAAGCGCGATCACTTCCCCGCCGTGCTTTTCTTTCAGCCGCAGCGCTTCTTCCAAGGCGTAGGAGTCCGGCTCATTCATCTCGAAACCGATGTCGGATTCCTTGATCCAGTTCCCGGCAACGGCCAGCGGCGCATCCTTGGCCGGAACCTGCTTGATGCACACGATGATGTTCATGGGATTTTCCTTCCACCCGTACTACCTGAGAGGGATAAGAATTATCCACAGCGGAGCGAAGAACCTGCCCCGTTCACCACGGACTGAGAATTCTTGCCTGGAGCGAACGAGAGACTATTTCCCGGCCCAGCGCTTGAAAATCAGAGCGGCATTCGTTCCGCCAAAGCCAAACGAATTGGAGAGCACGTAATCCACGGTGGCTTTGCGCGCCACGTTGGGCACATAGTCCAGATCGCAGGCGGGATCGGGCTTTTCCTGGTTGATCGTGGGAGGCAGGATCTGATCGCGCAGGGCCAAAACGCTGATGCCCGCTTCCAGGCCTCCGGCACCGCCGAGGAGGTGCCCGGTCATGGATTTTGTGGAGCTCACGGGCAGCTTCTTGCTTATGGCGCGTTCGCCGAAGAGCCGTTTCATCGCCGTCGTTTCGATGGCATCGCCGAGCGGCGTGGAAGTGCCGTGGGCATTCACGTAGCCGATATCGTCAGGGGAAAGCTTGGCATCCTTCAGCGCCGCCTTCATCACGCGATACGCGCCATCGCCATTTTCGGCGGGCTGCGTGATGTGATAAGCGTCGCCGCTCATGCCGTAACCGACAATTTCGGCAAAGATCGGAGCATTGCGCTTCTGCGCGTGCTCCAGCGATTCCAGAATCACGATGCCCGCGCCTTCGCCGACGACGAAACCATCGCGGTCCGCGTCAAACGGGCGGCTGGCCCTTTGGGGCTCGTCATTGCGCGTGGAAAGCGCGCGCATGGAAGCAAATCCGCCAACGCCCATCGGCGTGATGGTCGCTTCGGTGCCGCCGCAGATCATCATTTCCGCGGCGCCGCGTTCGATGATCTTGAAGGAATCGCCAATCGAGTGCGCCGAAGCCGAGCAGGCTGTCGCCGCCGCCGAATTCGGCCCGCGCGCGCCATAACGAATGGAAATGTGCCCGGAGGCCAGGTTGATGATTGCCGAGGGAATGAAGAACGGCGAAATCTTGCCCGGGCCGCCTTGCATCAGCTTGATGTGTTCGCGCTCGATGATATCGAACCCGCCGATGCCAGAGGCGATGTACACGCCCACTTCATCGAGGTCCGATTGTTCCGGCTTCCACTCGGCCATGCGGACGGCAAAATCCGCGCCGGCCAAGGCCAACTGGATAAACCGGCCCATCTTCTTCAGCTCTTTTTTCTCAATCCAGATGAACGGGTCGAAGTTCTTCACTTCGCCCGCGATCTTGCAGTCAAATTCTGCGGCATCAAAATGCGTGATGTAGTCAATGCCGCTTTGCCCCGCGACCAGGTTTTTCCAGCTTTCCTCGGTCCCGATGCCCAGTGCGCAGACCAAACCAACGCCCGTAACAACAACCCGGCGAGTCAACTCGATGGCTCCTTCAAGCGGGGATTTGCGTGCGGCTTACTTGCCCTTGCTGTGCTTCTCGATGTACTCGACGGCGTCCTTCACGGTCGTCATCTTTTCGGCGTCCTCGTCAGGCACTTCGATGCCGAAGGCCTCTTCAAACGCCATGACCAATTCCACCTGGTCGAGCGAATCCGCGCCCAGGTCGTCCACGAACGACGCGGTCGGGGTGACTTCCGCTTCATCCACACCAAGCTGCTCGACGATGATCTGCTTTACGCGTTCTTCCACGCTGGCCATGCCCATTCCTCCGCGACCCGATGTCGCATGTTCGTATTCTTACTGCTTTGCACCGTATTCCGGCCCAAAGGCCGTCCTACAATCTCTTCTCGACTTGCCCAGGTAACCTGCCAAGTCTACTTTCCCCGCCCCACAAGGTCAACTTAAGCCAAGCTGAATTTGAGGCCCACAAATAGACTACTCATGCTTATCCGGTTGTTTC
>DLMH01000081.1 GCA_002478115.1 Candidatus Acidiferrum typicum
CTTTTAACCGGACACTACTGATAAATGATTACTGATAACTGACTACTAAATCAACGGGCGCAACTTCGCGGTCCACACCGCGAAGCCTTCCATCGCTACGGCTTCGACGCCGGCGTCGCGCAGGGTTTCGCGGACGAAGCGGTGACGTTCGTTTTCGGCGAGCAAGGCAACATCGGTGACGGCGGTAAACTCACTGGACTTCACCTTGTCGCGGATGCGGTCCACGGTGTAGGCGAGGAGTTTGGCATCGGCGGGCGCGCGTGAAACGCTGAGCGCCTGCACGAAACCCCGCGTGCCGTTGCGGCGGTAGCCGTAGTCAAGACGCATGGGATCGCCCGGGAAGGTGAACTCCTCCGCGCGCACACCCTTCTGCATGCGTTCCCACAAGTGTGCTTGTTTCAGTACCTGTGCGCAGTAAGAGCGAATCACGCCGCGGCTGCCCGGCGCGCCCACGCGCGTGGCGGAGCGCGCCGGGGCCACGTGATCGGCATAGAGGCGCTCGGTTTCCGCATCCAGATCGCCGGCGTAGACGCCCTTTTGCGGGGCGAGCTGCAGTGCGTTCGAGAGCGTGTCGTCCCACTTTCCCAAAAGGTGCAACCAGGCGGCCTGCCCGTTTCCCGCGCCAGGCGCTTGGTCTGTTTCCTGGCCGTTGCTGGGGAACAGTTCGGCGGCGCCGGCAAAGCGGTTTTCCAGGTCATCACGCAAGGCCCGCAGGAGTTCTTCATCGGCCTGGGGGTGGAGCCGGCGCACGCGCGCGTATTCTTCGGGCTCTTCGATCAGGCGCAAGCGGCGCTCGCCGGTTTGCGGATCGAAGACCAGCACACCGATATTGACCCACTCGTCGCGCACCAGATTGGGAGTGTAGCGGAGCACGCGATAGGCGCAGGCCCGGTCGTTCGCTCTTGCCTCGTTTGTCTCTGTGATCATCGTATTTCTCCAAATCGCGTGACTCGTGTTTCGTAATTCGTGACTCGTGAAAACCCCAGACCGGCTGCCGGTGATGTTCTTTCACGAGTCACGGACCCAGTATGGAAAAGGCTGCCGGCTGGAAGATTTAGCGGACAGCAGAAGCTCCGGCACACGCGTCCTTCTGCGCTGCAACTGCTCCAACAGCCGCAGGACGGCGTCATAATCGTCCGCATACCACTCCGGCGGAATTTCCCCGGCCAATTCGGCAAGCACGCGTTCGGTGATGCGATGTTCGAGGCGCTCGAGCCAGGGGCCAAAGGATTCCATGCCGGTCACGCTTTCATAGACGCGGTTGCGCGCGTACAAGCCGCGCAGGGGCGCATCCGGAAAATTCCACTCCCCGGCGTTGAAGCAGAAGCCCTGGTCGATCATCAGCGTGCGATAAGGAAGCGGACTATTGCCGGGCGCGCGTGGATGATCTCCCGGCGCCGCGGTAGATGCCGAGCTCTTCTCCTCAAAAAACAGGGTCTGGCGTCCGTTGGTGTTGCAGGTCCATTTGTCGAAGACCAGCATGCCGGCAAAATCGTGAAGGTTGGCGACCTCGCGCAGCTTCTCATCGGGCAGAAAGTCGTGCAGCACAAGCCGGCGGGGATCGTCCGGATAGCGCGAGCCGAACTGCAGCCCCGCGGTGCAGGGCGTGCGCGAGCGGGCCAACTCCATGCACAATTCCTCGGTCAACTGGATTAACTCCCGGCTGACCTCGACGACGGCTACAGGGGTGGTGGGCAGGCCGAGACGAGATGCCAAGCGAGTGCCGAGCAGCTCGTTTACCAGAATGCGGAGGTGCTGCGGGTTATTTTGGAATTTGACGACATAGTAGTTTCCGTCCGAGCACCTCATGAGGTGCGCTTGCGCGCCTCCGCGCATCCGCCGTATGTGCTCGATGGCTCGCAACATACGCATTTATCCTAACGGCACTTAGAGGTTCTATCAAGAGAAAGGGGACAGCTACGCCGCATGGTTCCCAATGCGGCGCGAGGAGCGCACCGATTCGGCGCGGCTGTGGCGGGGGATTCCATTCCCGGCAGCCACAAAGTCATACCGATGTGGCGCTTGCCACATCAGTCCGGAACAAAGAAGCCCCGTGATCCCGTCGCGGGGCTTCTGCGAAATCCAGTCTTGGGCGCCAGGAGCGACTAGCGGCGGCGTTTCTTCCCGGCTTTCTTGGCGGCCTTCTTGGGCTTCGCTTTGGCCTTCTTGGCTTTTTTCGGAGCCTTCTTGGCCGCTTTTTTGGGCGCCTTCTTGGCAGGCTTTTTCGCCGCTTTCTTTGGCGTACCCTTGGGTGCGGGCTTCGCCGGCGTTTCTTCCCCGGCTTCTCCCGCGGGTTCATCTTCTACCAAGAGGATCTCTTCCTGTTCTTCGATCACGCCCTCGGTATCGCCACCCAGCTCGTCGTCCTCTTCCAGCCGGGACAGCTCATCATCCTCTTCAAAATGATCCTTCTCAAAATCCATGCTTTCCTCCCCTGGGGGCACTTGTTTTCCCGATGTTCTTGGCATGCTGCTCCAGCCGGAGATGAGTCACTCCGTCCTTGCGATTTGTTATCCCACTCCAACGTGGATGTCAAGAGTTCTCGCGGGTAGGCAAGGCAGGCGTTTCTCGGAGGTCAAGGGCAGGCCGAAAAGATGTGACCAGCGGCACAGGAAGAGGCGCGTTCGGAGGAGTAGAGGGAGGCGAGAGGTGACCCTGAGCCGCCTGAGGACTACTGCCGGGTCTTGCCGGAGGTGCGCGTGGAAGGTTTCTTGGACTTGGCGGAACTATGCACGGTGCGCGTTTCCTGCGCGCCACCCACGGTATAGATGCGCAAGACCATGCCGCGGGAGACCTTGGCGGACTTGAGGCCATTCCATTTGCGGATCTGCTCGGAGGTCACGCTGAACTGGTCGGCGATGCCCGCGATGGTGTCGCCCTTGCGGACGCGGTAGCGCACCAGGCGGCTCTTGGCCTCCTCGGGCGGGCGAGTGGCGGGGATGATGAGTTTCTCTCCCGGCGTCAAGGCTTCGGCACGGTCCAGCTCGTTGGCGTCGGCAATGGCAACCGGGGTGACACGGTATTTCTTGGCAATGGAGGTAAGTGTGTCGCCGGATTCGACGCGATGGCGCCGCCAACTGACCCACTTGTCCGCGGGAATGTCCGCGATCTCCGCGGAGAATTTCTCCGAGGTGCCATTGGGCAGGTAGAGGACGAAGTTGGGATCCTCCGGCGTGGCCATGCGGAGTAGCGAGGGATTCAGAGCGCGAAGCAAGGCAACGTCGACATCAATGCTTTCTGCCACCAGGCGTAGGTCGATGGCGCGGCCGGGCTTGATGACATCGGATTCCACCGGCGGATCGGGATCTACCGCGATGCCGTAATGCGCGGCGTCCTTGGCGATCAGAGTGAGCGCGAGAATGATGGGCACGTAATTCTTGGTTTCGCGGGGGAGCACATTGCGTTTGTAGAGTTCCCAGAAATCGGCGTAGCCGGTGCGCTCCACACCCTTCTGGACGTTTCCGGGGCCGCAGTTGTAGGCAGCGATGGCGAGATACCAGTCGCCAAAGAGCCCGTAGAGATCGCGTAGATGCTGGGCCGCGGCGCGCGTGGCTTTTTCGGGGTCCAGGCGCTCGTCCACCCACCAACTGCGCTTCAAGCCGTATTCGTTGCCGCGCCACTGCACGAATTGCCAGATGCCGCGCGCCCCGGCCCGCGAAAGAGCCAGCGGCTGGAACGCGCTCTCCGCTTGGGCCAGATAGATCAGATCCTGGGGCACACCTTCCTCGCTCAAGACGCGGGAAATCATCCGCTGGTAGCGGCCGGAGCGGCGGAGACCGTTTTCGACGATGGCGCGGCCGCGCGGCGTCTGGAAAAAGTTGAGGTAGGAGACCACGGTGTCGTTCACGGTGAGCGGCAAGTCGTGCGAGATGCTCTTGGCGGCGACTTCGGCGCGCTCCCGCAACTTGGGGTCGACGGGGAAGGTCATTTCGGCCACTTCGTCGATGGCCGCGGGAACGGCGGGAGCTTCGCTGAAACCATCACCCGCGCGGAAGGCCTGCAATTCGTAGGTGTAGATCGTGTCGGTGACCTGATGGAAGAGCTCACTGAGGCGCGGATCGCTGTTGGGGTCGTAGCCGCTTTCGAGCATCCAGTCAACGGCGTCGTCAAAATCGCGGCGCGCGGCTTCGAGGTGGCCGGCCTGGTAATTGGCCTCGCCGGAACTGAATTTTTCTTTGACCTTTTCGATCAGGTAGTCGATGCCGCCGGGCACAGGGGACTGGAGAGAGAGAACAGGCTGGGATGCCAAATTTCTCAGAGGCAGCGCGCCGATGTCCGGCGTCGCAGGGGCGGGGACCTGTGCCAGTGCTGGAGCATGCGCCTGCACGGGTCTTTTCGCGGCATCCTCGCAACCTGCCAAGGCGAGCAGCCATGCGAAACACGCCACCGCGCCCAGCGAGGACCTAATCATCCGTTTCCGATGCATTTCCCTATGGTAAGTAAGGCTTTGCAGATTGGTCAATGCAATACCGCCCCACGCGGTAGCCCATGCAGCACCCACCCGAAGCCCGGAACGCCGACCACCTCGGTTTGGCTGGCGTGTTTTCTCCGCTCGACATCCTGGCTGAGTTGAGGCAGAATTCAGGCCGCCAATTCCGCATGTCGGGCTTCTCCCGCCTCTCCCCGGCCTGCTTCAAGGAGATCTTGTATGCCACATTCGCGCCCCATGAGTTTGTTATTGCTTTGTTTGTCGCTGTGCGTATTTGTCGCGGCCCAGGAGATGCACGCGCCGGCGCGCACCACGCCCGCTTTTGATCAACTCAAGTCGCTGGCCGGGGATTGGGAAGGAACGAACACCCACGGGTCCAAGGTGAACCTGACGTATCAAGTGGTCTCCAATGGAAGCGTGCTGATGGAACGCCTGAAAAGCGCTGACGAGTCAGAGATGATCACAATGTACTCATTGGACGGCGATCATATTGTGGTGACCCACTATTGCTCTGCGGGGAACCAGCCCACGATGCAAACGCCGGTAGCCACGGCGGCAACGGGAAAATATGATTTCAGCTTTGTGCGCGTCTCCGGCACAAAAACCCCGGATGAGGGGCACATGGTGACGCTCTCCCTGACCCTGCCGGACAAGAACCACCTGACGCAGGTGTGGACCTTCGATGATCACGGGAAGTCAATGGTCGACACGTTCACGTATACGCGGAAGAAGTAGCCAGGCTTTGGCTGAGATGATAAGAGCGTGGCCCCGCAGTCGACAAATACCAATTGCAACGCTAAGACGCTCTAAAGATTCAGGAGGCAAACGCGCGGCGCGATCGCCGCCCACAGTCTGCTCATCGCGTGGTCCTCACCGCACGCATTCTACCCCTTTACTTGCCCCATCTCATTTGCCGCCCCAACTTGCGCCCTCTTTGCCGCATCCAAGAAAGGGACGAAATTTCCGCGCCAGTTGCGGCGTATCATTCATTGACGACCTATTGACCACACCAATTGACCAAAATGCCCAACGCCGAAACCGCCATCCAGCTTGACCACGTTTCCCGCCAGTACACCATGGGCGGGGCGACCATCCAGGCCGTCAACGACGTTTCGCTTGCGGTTGCACGAAACGAATTCCTGGCGCTCCTGGGCTCTTCCGGATCGGGGAAATCGACGCTTCTGAATCTCATCGCGGGCCTGGACCGGCCGACGTCCGGTTCGATCACGGCGCAGGGGCTAAATCTCGCGGAACTCACGAGCATCGAACTGGCGCGCTACCGCTGCAACACCATTGGCATGATCTTTCAATCGTTCAACCTGCTTCCGCGGATGACGCTGGAAGAAAACATCGAACTTCCGCTGCGACTCGCGGAAGTGGATCGCGAAGAGCGGCCCGGGCGCGTCCGCGAGGCGTTGGAACGCGTGCGACTGACGCACAGGCTGGGTCATCGTCCCACGGAGCTATCCGGCGGCGAGCAGCAGCGCGTGGCGATCGCGCGGGCGCTGGTGAACCGGCCGAAGATTTTGCTGGCCGATGAGCCGACGGGCAATCTCGATTCGGCAACGGGAGAAGCAATTTTGTCGCTTCTGCATGAGGTGCAACGGCAAATGGGAATGACGATCGTGATGGTGACGCACGAACGGCCGCTGGCCGAGCGTTACGCCGACCGGCTGACGATCATGGGTGACGGCAAACTTTTGTCGGCTTCGGAATCCGCCAGAGAGGCCGCGCGATGAAACCTCGCGACTTGTCAGATCTGGCGTTCCGCAATCTTCGCGAAGCGATCTTGCGAAACACGCTGACCACGCTGGGAGTGGCGGTCGGAGTGGCTTCGCTGGTGGCGATGTTGTCGTTGGGTGTGGGTTTGCAGGAGCTGGCTTCCAAGAGGCTCTCGCAGAGCGGGCTGTTTGACACGATTTTCGTTACGCCAAAGAACAATTTCCGCGGCATGGGGCGTCCACAGCGCGAAGTGCAGTCCGATAAGCCGCCGCGGACCTTGGACGAAGACGCGCGCCAGGCGATCGAGAAACTTCCCAACGTGATCGAGGTTTATCCGCAAGTACGGTTTTTCACCGAGGTGCGCTTCAACAACAAGCCTTTTGCCACGGTGGTGGCGGGGATGCCGGAATCCTCGCGCAATTCCGGTTCGTTTGATGGCATGCAGGGGAACTTCTTCTCTTCGCCAACGGCGAACGAAGCAATCCTGCAGATTGAATTCGCCAAGGATCTTTCGGATAAGCCCGCTTCGCTGATCGGGCAAGATTTGGTGTTGCGGTACGCGGAACGCCAGGCGCTGCCCGCGAACGACGATTCGTCCAGCCCGAGCGGCGAACCCTCCGGGGGTTTCTCCGTGGTGCCGAAGGAGCTGCGGCTCAAGATCGTAGGCATCGTGGAAACGGAGCCGGCTGCCGGGTACGGCGGCTACGGCAATGCGCGATTGCTTATGCCGCTTTCCACCGCGTCAACGTTGCGCGCGGCGCAGGTGAACGATTTGCGTGACATCGTGCGCGACAACTCCGCCAATAAAACGACCTACCCATCGCTTTCCGTGCGCGCCAAATCGCCCTCGCACGTGGAAACGCTGGAGGCATCGATTAAGTCCATGGGCTTTGCGGCCTTCTCGCTTCTGGATGCCTCGAAATCGCTGCGCACGTTTTTCTCCGTATTCGATCTGCTGCTGGGGATTTTCGGGAGCCTGGCGCTGGCGGTGGCGACGCTGGGGATCGTAAACACGCTGGTGATGGCGATTCTGGAACGGCGGCGCGAAATCGGCGTGCTGAAGGCGCTGGGCGCGGCGGATTCGGACGTGCAGCAACTATTTTTTGTCGAGGCTGGAGTTATGGGATTATTCGGGGGATTCCTTGGCGTGTTGTTTGGCTGGTTGCTGGGGCGGGCGATCACGTTTGGCACGAACGTGTATTTGAAGCGGCAGAACCTGAATCCCATTGAACTTTCTTCCGTGCCGTGGTGGCTGGTGATTGCGGCCATTGCTTTCGCCATTCTTGTCAGTTTGGCCGCGGGGCTCTATCCTGCTTCGCGTGCCGCCAAGCTCAATCCGGTTGACGCGCTGCGCTATGAGTAACGAGGCTCGGGCGGTTGCCCATTTGCTTTGCCTTACCTGCCTCTTTTGTCTTTTCTGCTTCCCGCACGCACTGCATGCGGCGACGGGCCGCGTCGAGTGCAATTCCCTTCCCAGCAAATTCGCGCACCGCGCGGTGCCCTACTGCGTCATGCTGCCGCCGGCGTTTGACGCTGACAAGTCGCGGCATTTTCCCATCCTCTATTTGCTGCACGGGCTTGGCGACAACGAACAGTTCTTCATTCACTCCGGGGAATGGAACCTGGTGGAAGACATGCGGGAGAAGGGCGAGCTGAAGGATTTCCTGATCGCCACGCCGGATGGGGGCGCGAGTTTCTACATCAACGCGAAGGGCGGGAAGGAACGCTACGAAGACTTTCTGGTGCAGGAATTTTTTCCGTTCATCGAGAAGCGTTATCGCGTGTCGCCGGGCCGGGCCGACCGGGCGATATCGGGAATTTCGATGGGCGGCTACGGCGCGTTGCACTTGGCGTTCCGGCATCCGCAACTGTTCTCGGCCGTAAGCGCCCACAGCGCCGCGCTCATCGAGAAACTGCCAGCTTTTCTCGGCGGTTCGGTTGCGCAGAGCCGTCAGCCCAATCGCACGAGGATCCTGGGAGGCGTATTTGGCAGCCCGCCTGACCCGGTGTACTGGAATCAGGAGAGTCCGATAACGCTTGCGCGGACTGCCAATTTGGCGGGATTGAAGATTTACTTCGATTGCGGCGATCAAGATGATTACGGCTTCGACGCGGGAGCCGCGGTTCTGGACAAAGTGCTGACGACGCGGCACATTGCTCACGAATTTCACTTGTACCCCGGCCGGCACGATCCGAGCTACTTCGCGGCGCACTTGCCGGCGTCGCTGGAATTTCATTCGCGATTGTTTGCGCATTAGATGGAGTCGGCGGCGGGGCGAAGTAGCTCTTGATACTGCTGGTGATGCTTTCGTTTCATTGTGGGAAACCACAGGTGGGTGGAGAAGAATGCTACCCCGGGTGTTTTTGTGAAGCATGTGAAAAGAAAGGGGATGCGGGCGCAAGAGTGCGCAAGAATGTGAAAACAGGGGACTTAGAAACTCGTTGTTTTGATTTGGAAAGCCTTTGTTTTGATATTGATGCGAACTGTTGGTGCAGAGAGTGAGTATGCTGGGGATCTGCGGAGTGCGGGCGGGCTTGCGCCGAGTATTCACAAAGCATCATACCACACTATTTACTAACTGTCAATAGACATTGTGAGGTACTAGCCTCGAAACTGGTACGAGGAAGGGAGGGGAAAGAAAGAGAACCTCAAGCAACGAATTCAAGTCAAAAGCCCCACACGTAAAACCGACGTGTGGGGCACCCAATTCCTCCTCAGGGTCTGGCACCCTGGACCAGCTCTTCGACCGAATCCAAGCCACTTTGGACGGTTACACCGACAAGAATGTGTGATTCGCGCCTTCGACTCTTGTCTTCCCCGATTCCGCGCGGTAATGTCGCGACATTGTGAGTTTTCACGTCAGCCAGAAAATCGGCAGGAATGACCCTTGTCCGTGCGGGAGCGGGAAGAAATACAAGCGCTGCTGTTTGGCACAGCAATCTGCTTCCTACAGTTTTTGGAGGCAACAACGGAACGCATCCGACGAGCTGACGCAGGACATGCTGAGGTTCGCCAAGAACAAGTTCGGCGAACAGATTCACGTGGCGTGGCAAGATTTCAACATGACCGACCTGCCCGTCCCGCTCGACGCGCACTCTCATGAAGACCAGATTTTCATGCCGTACTTTCTGTTCCACTGGGACCCCCAAAGACCGCACACCGGAAAGGGAGCGAGCCGGAGAGGAGGCATTGTCACTCGATGGTATGAATTGGAAAGAGCCGGCAAGCTGTCCGACAAGGAACGGTTGTTTCTTGAACAGGCGACCGCGCAACCAGTCAGTTTCTTTGAGGTTCTATGGAGTGAGACCGGCCAGCGAATTGGGCTGCGGGACATCCTGATCGGAATGGAGACGGAGGTCGTCGAACGCTCGGCGTCCCGTGTGTTGCAGACGGGAGACATCGTTTACGGGCAGGTGTGGAATTTGGAAGTGCTTTCCATCTTGGGTTGTATGGCCCCGATCCGCATCCCGCCGAGTTGGAAGAGTGAGGTGATCACACTTCGGAAGAAATTGCGAAGGAAGATCGCCAAGCAAAATCGCGCTTTGATTGCTGATGACCTTTTGCGGCATGCGGATGCAATTAGGCTCACTTACCTGACGATTCGAGATGCGCTGAATAGGCCTCCGCAACTCGCGAACACCGATGGCGACCCGCTCGTGTTCCATACATTAAAGTTCCGCATTGAATCACCCGAAAAGGCATTCGAGGGTCTCGCACCGCTGGCTTTCGGCCAATCGAAAGAAGAGCTTTTGGAGGACGCTGAATTCAACAAAAATGGAAAGCTGAGGAGTGTTACATTTGACTGGCGCAAGAAAGGCAATGCGAAGATTCCGAGCTGGGATAACACGATCCTCGGGCACCTCAAGATTTCTGGGCGCTCTCTGGTTGCCGAAGTGAATTCCGAGAATCGCGCCATACGCTTTCGGGCAGAGGTCGAAAAAAGGCTCGGTGCTTCAGCCGTTCACCAAAGCACAGCCGCTCAGACGGCCGACGAAATGCTTGCCAAGGCACCCAGACGGGCCGCAGCACAGGTGAAGAAGAACGATGAATTCGTTGAAACTCTTCTTCGCGACCCAGAGGCGAGAAGCCGAATCCAGGATACGATCCAGAAACAAGTCGAGGACTGGGTTCACCAGAAGATTCCCGTTCTTGGGGGCCGCACACCTTTGCAAGCGGTTGGCGATCCCGATGGCAAGGAGATCGTAGAGTCCCTGCTGTTGGATTGGGAACGCCACGCCGACGAAGGCGCGTATCAACCTGGACTCGGCCCTGACTTCAATGCCGTCCGCAAATTACTGAACCTCACACCCACAGCGTCCTGACACATCCTCCCAGGGTCTCGGTTATGTGGCGCTTGAAATCCGAAAAAAGGACGAAATACCTGCGTTCCCGGCGGCCTCGCCACATAAATTTCATCACCACATAAATGGGGTGACTTTTTGGGGGTCGCGCGTTTACATGGCATTCATCTGATTGTTACTGGGCCGTTACCAAGCCGTGCGACTCGCCTGCCACAATGAAGAGGATCCTCGAGTGTACAAGAGGTTCCTATTCACACCGATGCCTATCGTTACCCGACGCACTACGGTAAACTACCGCCGATGCGATCCAAGGCGCGAGAGCTGTACATGAAGCGCATCCTGATCATTGAAGACGATCGCGACATCGTCGAACTGGTCCGCTACAACCTTGTCAACGAGGGTTTTCAAGTGAACGCTGCCCTTGATGGCACCTCCGGCCTGTCGTCGCTCAAGAAGACGCCGCCGGACCTTCTGCTGCTGGATCTGATGCTGCCAAAGATTTCAGGGCTGGAAATCTGCCGGGAAGTGCGCAAGGACGAATCGCTGAACCGCTTACCCATCCTGATGCTGACCGCGCGAGGCGACGAAGCCGACCGCGTGGTGGGATTGGAGATGGGCGCGGACGATTACGTCACCAAGCCCTTCAGCCCGCGGGAGTTGATTGCGCGGGTGAAGGCGCTCCTGCGGCGGGCCGAGCCGCCCGCGGAATCACCGCGGATCATTGAAGTTGGCAAGCTGGCGATCGACCCGGCATCGTACCGGGTGAGCCAGTCCGGAAAGCCCGTGCCGCTGAGCACGCTGGAATTCCGTTTACTGTATTACCTGGCCTCGCGCCCCAATCGCGTCTTTACTCGAGATCAGTTGCTCGATGCCGTCTGGGGCACGGATCGATTCGTCACACCGCGGAGCGTGGATGTATACGTGCGGCGGCTGCGGGAGAAGATCGAATCGGATCCGGAGAACCCCCTGCACCTGAAAACGGTGCGCGGCGCGGGCTACTTGTTCGAGACCCGTGCAGCGTAAACTTTTTTGGAAACTCGCGCTGACTTTTCTGGCGCTTTTGCTGAGCGTTTTGCTCGCAGTGGATTTCCTCGCCGAACGAGCTCTGCGAGGCACCTACCAAAGCGACGTGTTTAACCAACTGAAGGCCATTGCGCGGGTCCTACCGTTCGAGCAGTTGCATTTTTCGAGCTTTCCGCCGGAGATCCCTGAAGATCTAGCCGTGCTGAACCACTGGGTTGCCAACGCGGCCAAGAGCGGCGCGCGGATAACCGTGATCGCGGCGGATGGCCGGGTGATTGCGGACTCGCAATCCGAAACCCAAACAATGGAGTCACACGCGGACCGCCCGGAGGTGCTGGAGGCGCTACGGAGCGGTGCGGGCAAGTCCACGCGGACAAGTGTTTCGGTGAAGCAGCCGCTGCTCTATTACGCGGAGCGACACTATCTTTCGGGAAGCGTGCCGGTGGTGGTGCGGCTGGCCTTGCCGCTGGAGGCGGTTGACGAGACCCTGGGAAATTTCCGGCGCAACCTCTGGCTGTGGTCGCTGCTGATCCTGATCGTTGCCGGAGCCATTTCCTTGCTGGTGTCGAGGTCGTTCACCGAACGCGTGGAGCGGTTGCGCGAATTCTCGCGGCGCGTGGCCGAAGGCGATTTCCGGCCGCTGCCTTCGGACGGGACAGGAGACACGCTGGAAGCGTTGGGGTACTCGCTGAACCAGACGGCTGCGCGCATGGACCGGACGATTCGCACATTGACGGAGGAGCGCAATCTGTCGTCGGCCATTCTGGGATCGATGGTGGAAGGAGTTGCGGTGGTGAACGGTGGGGAGCGCCTGGTGTTCGCGAATCCGGGATTTGCGTCGATTCTGGGTCTCGACGTGCCGCCGGTGTCCGGCAGTGCGCTACTGGAGGTGGTGCGCCAGACGGAGCTGATCGAGGCGGTGCGCCGGGTGCACGCCGGGGAGCCACGGGTGGAAGCGGAAATCGTGACGGGGACCCTGCGGCAGCACTTTTTTGCGGCGACTGTTGCGGCGGTGCGCGCGGGAGATACCTCTGGTGCGGTGATCGTGCTGCACGACATCACGGCATTACGGAAATTGGAGCGAATCCGGCGAGACTTCGTGGCCAATGTATCGCATGAATTCCGCACGCCGCTTACGGCGATTCAAGGATTTGCGGAAACGCTGCTCGGGGGCGCTGTGAACGACCCGCAGAACCGCGACCGGTTTCTGGGAATCATCCTGGAGCATGCGCGGCGATTGGCGCGGCTGACGGAAGATCTGTTGAAATTGTCGCAGATGGATGCGGAGCGGCTGGAGCTGGAGCTGCGCCCGGTCAGCGTTTCGCAACTGGTGGAATCCTGCTACGAAACCGCGCGCCACCGAGCCGCAGAAAAGGAGCTAAACCTTTCGCTGGACCTACCGGAACGGCTGCCCGATGTTTCCGGCGACGCGCGGCGGTTGCAGGAAGTGCTGCAAAACCTGCTGGACAATGCGATTCAGTACACATTACCCGGCGGGAAGATTGTGCTGAGTGCCGAAGCCAAGAATGAAGAAGTGATCTTCACGGTGGCAGACACGGGTATCGGTATTCCGCAAGCCGACCAACCGCGGATCTTTGAACGTTTTTACCGGGTGGACGTGGCGCGCTCCCGTGAAGCGGGCGGCACGGGACTCGGGCTGGCGATCGCAAAACATCTCATCGAGGGACACGGCGGCCGCATCTGGGTGGAAAGCGAAGTGGGTGTGGGCTCGAAGTTCCATGTGTCCGTGCCAGTGTATGATGCGGAGCGCTCGGCAGCGCGAGCGGCGGCCTCAACGGCGGGCAGCACACGAGCCAATCGCGGAAGCTTGCCGGCAAGTTCGTAGTACCTCCCTTTCCGCGCTATTCATATCCCTGTAAACGAAGCGTAACCTTCGCGGAGCACAATTTCTGAGAGCGTGCGGAAGTGCGCCGGACGATATCATTCCGCCGCGGAGGCAAGGATGGCGACTGCAGCCGGACTGACCGAAGTGGTTCTGCACGACACGCTGGTCAACTTCCTGATTTCCATGGCGCGCGTCGTGGAAACGGCAATGAACCACGCGCTGGATGCGATTGTCGGGATCGATAACCAGCGGACCGCGGGACTTCCGGGTGAGGTATTCCTTCTGGAACCGCGCATCAACGAGATGGAAATCATGATTGACGAGCACGCCATCCGGCTATTGCGGCGCGGCTCGTTTAACGATGACGAGATGCGCCTGATCGTGGCGGCGCTGAAGATTACCAACGACCTGGAACGTATCGGGGATATTGCGGTGAGTCTGGCGGAACGCGTGATGACTTTGCGCGAAATGCCGGGGGCGCAACCACCGGAAGAACTGGGGCCGATGGTGGAAGCGGTGCGGTCAATGGTGAGCCGCAGCCTGGGCGCGCTGATCTTCCGGAACGCGGAAATGGCGGCGCAAGTTCTGGAGAGCGATGACGTGGTGGATCAATACCGGGACCGCATCTTCGAGAATCTGCTGCAGCACATGACCACGGATGTTGCGCTGGTGAGTCCCGGGATGCAATTCGTGCTGGCGACGCGACACCTGGAACGGATCGCGGATCATGCGACGAATATTGCCGAAGACATTATTTTCTGGGTGCGCGGCCTGGATGTGCGTCACGGACGGGGGTTGACGGCGAACCCGGAGCAAGCAGAAACGAGTGGCGCCGGGACCCAAGAGGTCACCGAGAATTCACATGGGCTTCATCCGGACGTGACTCCGGGCTGCGAAACTCAGCGCGTTTGATCTTCAATCCACGTCCTACCACGGGGACCGGTGCACCCCTGGCTCCGGTCCCCTTCTCCTCCCTTCGCCGAAAAAAAGCGGGCCACTCTGGCGCAAGCACAACCGAGAGAGTGCCAAAGGGGTATTGGTGCTTGCGGAAGAGGAACAGATGACACAGGTAGGAGAGAGGTAGTGCACCGAACGGTGAGGCGAGAAAGGTCACAGGCGTGCAGAAACATTCCGGCAGGGGACTAAAAAGGGGGCAATGGAGGCCCGCCCAGTTTTGTCCCAAGCGATTGAAATAAATAGGGTTGCATAAGGGCACCGATAGTTTGTTACAGATTATTCATGCCGAATTGACATGAGCGTAAGAGAGGGCCACTAACTTCGGAACGCGGGGTGGCACTTTTCCCACGAGAAGACTTTGAAATCTGGAGAAACAAAGAGAGAGGCAATGAAAAAACTCGCATCACTCACGTTGTCGCTGTTCCTACTTTCGGGACCGGCGTTCGCTGACTCACCGAAAGACACACCGAAGGGAGCCGACGCGCAGCCGGCCAAGTCTGCTGCTGCGGCAAAACCCGCGACGGCCAAAACGAACGCGGAGATCGCAGCGGAAGTAGAAGAGCTGCGTCAAGCATTGCAGGCGCAGCAAGAGCAGTTGCAGATGTTGAAGGAAGAGTTGGCCAAGCGCGATCGCCAGATCGAGGAAGCGCGGGAAGCGGCTGCGGCGGCAAATTCACGGGCTACGGAAGCCAACGTGAAGGCAAGCGAAGCAGCGGCTACTTCGGCAGAAGTGAAGACGACGACTTCAGCGCTGAATTCTTCCGTGGCGAGTCTCGCATCGAGCAACGCAGCGGCGGCGAATGCGGCAGTAGTCGCTACGGACGGACAGGGGAGTACGGAGGAAAAGGGGCCGACGACGATCCGGTTCAAGGGTGTGAACATCACGCCTGGAGGGTTCATTGAAGCTGCGACAGTCAACCGGCAGCGCGCCGAGAGTGCTGACATCAACACGCCGTTCAACTCGATTCCGTACAGCGGCAACGCCACGGGCAAGCTTTCGGAGATGAACCTGACGGCTCGCCAGTCGCGCCTTTCCATGTTGTTTGACTCTAAGGTGGGCGACACGAAACTATCTGGCTATTACGAAGCAGACTTTCTTGGCGCGGGCACGACCTCCAACAACCGGCAGAGCAATTCCTACGTGTTCCGACAGCGGCAGTTGTGGGCGCGCGCGGCCTTTGCGAACGGCTTTGCTTTTTCGGCAGGGCAGATGTGGAGCCTGGCGACGGAGAACAAGAAGGGAATCGAAAACCGCCAGGAATGGTTCCCCTCGCAGATTGACCCGCAGTACGTCGTGGGCTACACCTGGCAGCGTGCCTACGGGGCCCGCATTGCGAAGAGCTTTGGAGATAAGTTCACAGTCGCGGCTGCCATCGAAGGGCCGCAGGCCACGGTTGGTGGGCGCGGATTCAGCACGTACACCAGCACCTCGGCCACCGGCGTGGTGACAACGTATCAAAACTTTTTCGAGTTCGCTCCGGGAAGTGGCGGCGGTCTGTACAATGCGTATGACAGCACAGGCTATTCCATAAACAAGACACCCGACTTCTTGGTGAAAGCAGCCTTGGACCCGGGATGGGGCCATTACGAAGTGTTCGGCATACTGAGCACGTTCCGGAACCGCGTGTATCCTTGCGCGGTTGTGGGAACCACGGCAGGCAATTTCCCGACACCTGCCACGCCGACTGTTCTGGCATGTTCGAACGGCACAACCGCACCCAGCGTGACCGGCGCGTCTAACGATTCCCGCACTGGTGGGGGCGTAGGAGCCAGCCTGCGTGTGCCCGTGTTCGCCAAGAAATTGGAAGCCGGTTTGAAGGTGTTCTATGGCGATGGCACCGGCCGCTTTGGATCGGCGCAGCTTGCGGATGCGACGGCGCGTCCGGATGGCACACTTGCGCTGATTCGTGGGGGGCATTGGCTAGGCTCGCTGGACTGGCACGTGACGCCGAAGTTTGACCTGTATGGCTATGTGGGCGGAGAATACGCCGCGCGCGCAGCCTACGTGGGATATGAGTCGGTCAAGATCACCATCACGGCCGCCATTCCAGGTTGCGGGGCCGCAGGGCAGCAACCGTGCGCTGGTGGAGGAGTACAGCCAGCCTACCCGGCGTTGACGACAACCTCCATTGCGAGCAACGGTATCGGCGGGTACGGTTCGCCATATGCCAACAACACGGGCTGCTCGACGGAGACGCTCCCGACCGGCAGTAGCGCCCCCGGAGGCGGAGGTACGTGCGCGGGCGATACCCGGTACATCGGGGAAGGCACCCTTGGCTTCTGGCACAAGTTCTACCAGGGCGAAAAGGGAAGAATGCAATGGGGGATCCAATACTCCTACTTCTACAGGAATAGCTGGTCCGGGAGCAACGGACTGACGGGAACGACGAGTATCCAACCGCACGCGGTGGATAGCATGGTGTGGACGGCGTTCCGCTACTACTTGCCATAAGGAGTCACGACTAACTTGGCGCGTCCTGGTTGAGAGGACGGCAAAAGGGCAGCTCTTCGTGGGCTGCCCTTTTTTTGCGTGGTGCCATCTGGGGCGCAACTCCATGGAAAAGGAGTAGTTAAACCATATAATCCAAACATTTCTGATTTTTAACAGACTCTTGTCGCAGTGTAACAATTCTGTAACATAAGGCGGTCAATCTGGAGGGTACTTGGGCAAACTTAGAATCCGCAGGGAGATGAATCTCATGAAGAGGATTGCTGTGTTAGTGGTGGGCGTTCTCGTTTTGGGAGCGATGGTGTGGGCGCAGAATCCGCTCCTGATCAACGGGGCCGGTGCAACGTTCCCGTATCCCATGTATTCGAAGTGGTTTGATGAATACCATAAGAAATTTCCCAATGTCCAAATAAACTACCAGTCGATCGGGTCTGGCGGTGGCATCAAGCAAGTTACCGAGGGCACGGTCGACTTCGGCGCAACGGACGGCCCGATGAACGACGAACAGTTGAAGGCCTTCCAGGCCAAGAGAGGGTCGGCGATTCTGCACTTCCCGACTGTGCTCGGAGCCGACGTGCCGACCTACAATATACCGGGTGTCACAGCTGAACTGAGCTTCACTCCGGAGTCCCTTGCCGGAATTTTCCTGGGCAAAATCACCAAGTGGAATGACCCGGCGATCGCCAGTGCCAATAAGGGCGTGAATCTGCCGGCGAATGACATCGTGGTGGTGCACCGCTCGGATGGCAGTGGCACGACTTACATTTGGACTGACTACCTCTCCAAGGTTAGCGATGAGTGGAAGAACAAGGTCGGCAAGAGCACCTCTGTGAACTGGCCTGTGGGACTTGGCGGCAAGGGCAATGAGGGCGTGGCCGGGTTGGTTAAGCAGACTCCGAATGCCTTTGGCTACGTCGAGTTGATCTACGCCGTCCAGAACAGCATGCCGTACGGCCGCGTAAAGAATTCGTCGGGGGCCTTGATCAAGGCAGATCTTGCGAGTGTTACCCTCGCCGCAGCTGGCGCGGCGAAGGAGATGCCGGAGGATTTCCGGGTTTCCATCACGAACGCGCCGGGGAAGAACGCCTACCCGATTTCGAGCTTCACGTGGCTGCTGATTCCGCAGAAGTTCCAGGATGCGGGGAAGCGCGATGCCCTGAAGGGCTTTCTGGAGTGGATGCTGGCGGACGGACAAAACTACGCAGAAGCGCTGTCCTACGCAAAGCTGCCCAAAGAAGTCATCGAAAAAGAGAAGAGGGCAATCAACAGCATCCAGTAGCAACCGGCGAGGAATGTGGCAACAGTAAATCCAACCATTCAGAGCGCGGGTCCGGCGGCGGGTTCGCGCTCTTTTCTATCGAAGCTGCGGGACGGCGACGAGATCGCGCGGCTCATCACCTTTTTGTTCGCGGCGTCCGTAGTCTTGATCACGGTTCTTCTGGTCTACGAGCTGTGGATCAGTTCGGCGCTGCCACGTCAGAAGTTCGGCCTGCACTTTTTCGTGACGCAAGTGTGGGACCCGGTCATGGACGAGTACGGCGCCTTGCCGTTTATCTACGGAACTCTGGTGACTTCGGTGGTGTCGTTATTGCTCGCGGTTCCCCTAGGAATCGGCGCATCCATTTTTCTAGCGGAGCTAGCGCCGCCGCAAATTTCGGATACGCTGCAATTTTTTATTGATTTGCTGGCGGCGGTGCCGAGCGTGATTTACGGACTTCTCGGCGTGTTCATCGTGGTGCCGCTGATGCGCACGGTAATTTTCCCCGGGTTGAACAAGCCCCTGGGTTTTTTACCGTTCTTTAAAGGACCGTCGTACGGCGTGGGATTTCTGACCGCTGGAATCGTGATGGCCATTATGGTGATTCCCTACATCATCTCGGTTTCGCGGGAAGTCCTGTTGTCGGTTCCGAGAGATCAGCGGGAGGCAGCGTTGGCGCTCGGTTCGACACGATGGGAATCGACGTGGAAGGTGGTTGTGCCGTTCGCGAAAACGGGCATCATGGGGTCGATTTTTCTAGCGCTGGCGCGGGCCCTGGGCGAGACCATGGCGGTGACCATGGTGATCGGAAACACTCCGAAGATCAGCGCGTCTTTATTCGCGCCGGGTTACTCGATTGCCGCCGTTATCGCGAATGAATTTACGGAAGCCACGGGTGATCTTTATTTGCAGTCGCTGATCGAACTAGGCCTGGTGCTGTTCCTGCTGACGTTTATCCTGAACGGCTTGGCGCGGCTGCTGATCATCGTGACGACACAAAAGGGAAGCGGGGTGGGCAACCGATGAGCGCACGGGTCAAGTGGCGGCGGTTTGTCAGCAACTTCATGCTGACTCTGACAGGTCTGTGCGCGCTTGTTTCCGTCAGCGTCCTCTTCTTAATTTTGGGGTACCTGGTTTTCAACGGCGGCACGTCCATCAACTGGGCCTTCTTTACGCAACTTCCAAAGCCCGTAGGCGAAACAGGCGGGGGAATGGCGAACGCCATCGTAGGAAGTGCGAAATTGCTGATGGCAGCGTCTTTGTTTGGCGTACCGATCGGATTCCTCGGTGGGATTTACCTGGCGGAATTCAGCGGGGGCGCCGTGGCGTCGGTGGTGCGGTATGCAGCGGACCTGCTGAACGGCGTGCCATCCATCGTGATCGGAATTTTTGCCTACAGCATGGTGGTTTTGCCGTTCAAGCAGTTTTCGACGCTTGCGGGGGCGTTTGCTTTGGGATTGATGATGATTCCCATCACGCTGCGAAGCACGGAAGAGTTTCTGAACGGAGTGCCGCGATATTTGCGGGAAGGCGCCATGGCGTTGGGAGCAAGCAAATGGAAGACAATAGCAAGCGTGGTCGTGCCGGCAGCTTACCGGGGAATCCTGACGGCGATTCTGCTGGCGTTGGCGCGGGTGGCGGGGGAGACCGCACCGCTGCTGTTTACGGCATTTGGGAACCGCTTCTGGAGCCGGGGGTGGGAGCAGCCGACGGCGTCGCTACCCGTGATGATCTTTACTTACGCGGTGTCACCGTACGAGGATTGGCACAGACAGGCGTGGGCGGCAGGGCTGGTGTTGTTGGGATTGATCCTGATCATCAATATTCTGGCCCGGACGATATTGTCTCGCGGGATAGCGGTGCCGAGGTCATGAACATGCAGGCGTCATCAAAGCCGGGGATTTCGGTGAATATCGTCACCAACACGGGAATAGTGGCGCACGGCGAAACAGCGGCGCTGCCGATGCGGATGACGATCTCCAAGGTGAATTTCTACTACGGCAGCAAGCAGATCCTCTTCGATATCAACATGGGCATTGCCGACAAAAGGGTGACGGCACTGATCGGCCCATCGGGGTGCGGCAAATCGACGCTGCTGAGAGCGATGAACCGCATGCACGAGACGGTGCACACCTCGCGGCTGGAAGGAGAGATCCATCTGGATGGTCAGAACATTCTGGCGCAGGACGTGACGTCGCTGAGGCGGCGAGTGGGCATGGTGTTCCAGCGGCCCAATCCATTTCCGAAGTCCATCTTCGATAACGTAGCGTACGGACTGCGCATTAACGGTATAAAGGGCTCGACCTCCGAGATGGTTGAGAAGAGCTTGCGGCGGGCGGCGTTGTGGGAAGAGGTGAAGGATCACCTGCATAAGTCGGCGTACGAGCTTTCCGGCGGGCAACAGCAACGGCTATGCATCGCGCGGGCACTGGCCGTGGAGCCGGAGGTGCTGCTGCTGGATGAACCGTGTTCGGCGCTGGATCCAATTAGCACGGCGAAGATCGAGGAGTTGCTGGTCGAACTAAAAAACCTGACGACGATAGCGATCGTGACGCATAACATGCAACAGGCGGCGCGCGTGAGCGATTTCACGGCATTCGTGCTGACGGGGCAAATGATCGAGTTCAGCCCGACGCCGCAACTGTTCACGACGCCGAGCGATCCGCGGACGGAAGCGTACATCACAGGCCGGTTTGGATGAGGAGTTGGGTGATTTTGGTTTTTGCGGCTTCGGGAAGCAGATAAGATGGGGATGGGAAGGGCGCAATGGAACGTCACTTCGAAAAGGATTTGAACGAACTGAAAGAGCGGCTGCTGTGGATGGGCAGCCTGGCGGAGCGCGCCGTGCACCAGTCCGTACACGCGGTGCTGGATACGGATGAGCAGCTCGCCAAGCGCGTGCTGGACGAAGAAGACGCCATCAACGAGCTGCAACTGGAAATTGACGACCGGGTCGTGCAACTGCTGGCACTGCACCAATTGATGGCGGCGGACCTGCGGTTTGTGCTGGCGGTTTCGCGGATCAACAACGACCTGGAACGCATCGGCGATCAGGCCGTGAACATTGCGCAAGGCGCGTTGCGGATTCTGCGGCATCCCCGGGTGAAACCTTACGTGGATTTGCCGCGGATGACGGAAGTGGTGGAAGAACAGGTGAGGAACGCCTTGAACGCGGTGGTGCGGCGCGATGTGGAGCTGGCGCAGAAGGTGATGGCGACAGACGACCAGGTGGATCATTACCGGGATCAGATTTTCCGCGAATTGCTCACTTATATGATGGGCGATTCGAGCGTGGTCTTTCCCGCATTTGAGTTGATCTTGGTGGCCAAAAATCTGGAGCGCATTGGCGACCACGCGACGAATATCGCGGAAGACGTGATCTACATCGTGCAGGGGCAGGATATCCGGCATCCGTCAGTGGACCGGCGGTAAAGCAGCAGCCCGCGAAGAGCGTGAAGGTCAGACTCTTGCGTAGCCGCGATTCCGAGCAACGAGTAGCAAGACGACCGTCAGCAAGACACTCAAAATCGAGATAAGCATTCCCAGGGTGCGGTCCGGAGTGCGCGCAAAGCGCACGTGGATCGTGGAACTCCCCGCAGCGATAGGGATGACCATTTGATTGTAGTTGTCCGGGCGGCCGGGAACGATGCGCGCACCGTTCACCTCCACTTGCCAGGCGGGATAGTTGAGCAGGCGCAGGGCCAGACGCGCTGGCGCTGGGGAATCAACGCGCAGAGATTTTTCCTCGGTGGTCCATTTGTCAATTTGAACGCGTGCTTCCGGGGCGCGGGTATCCTTGGGCTCGGCAGGAAGAGTCTTTGTTGTCGGGGCATCCGGTGGAAGGTCGAGGTGGTCATCACCGAGAGGATCGTATTCGTCCGTGCCATCGAAGCCCGTTTCATCGGTGATGGCTGCTTGGAGAGTGGGGATTTCATCGGGGTCCCACCAGGTGTTGTTTACCAGAAAATGGGCCAGGGGGACGGAAAGAAGGAGAAGAAGAGCAAACCAGGCCCATCCGCGGCGCTTCTGGAGGGCCCTGGCGAGAAAACAGGCGCCGACGAGGGCGAGAATGGACATCCAGCGCCAGGGAAACTGAACGAAGCGAAGTTTAGGCAAGAAGTTCCACAGTGGGATGGTGAAGCGGAGCATGAGAAGGGTGGCCGCCGCAGCAAGCGCCAGAAGCGCGAGCCAGGCGTTCCGGCGAGGGTCGCCAGAGTAGGCGAAGGAGGCGAACCGGCGGGAGACTAGAGCCGCAACAGCGCAAAGCAGAAAAAGGAGGATTGCGCAGAAGGAAGCGATCCAGTTGAACCAGGTGTGCTCGGGATCGGCGATGTAGGTGAAAAGGAAATTCTGGGAGGGCAGAAGGCCGCTGGCGAGGGCTTGGCCGATGTCAACCCAGCGTTGTTCGTAAGCTGCAGGAATCAGATAAAAGCAGGTCAGGCCAAAACCCAACAGGAGCCCGCAAACAGCGCGAAAAGCGATCTTCCACGAGCGCTGGGTGATCGCTGCCCAGGCAAATACAAGAGCCAGGGAATAGCTGGCGATGACACCAGCAGGCGCGTTCGTGAGCCAGACAGCCGCAAACGGAATAGCGAAGAAGGCAATCGGGGAGGATTTGGGTGAAGGTGGATCGAGGAGATTTGCGAGGCGGAGTGCGGCCAGAAGCAAGAGGGGAAAGATGGCGCAAGCGAGCTGCTCGGCGAAGTCGCTGCGGATGTAAGTCAGCAAGAGTGCATTGGGATTTATGACGTAGCAGGCGGCGCCGAGGATGGCCGCGCGTTCGCTGGCAAGCCGGCGGAGTAGAGAGAACGCCGAGAAGCCCGCAAAGGTCTGGACAAGAACGATGAACGCAAGTGGGATCCACATCCCGGGAAGAACCAGGCTGAGGGCAGCGCCAAGAATCCAGGAAAGCGGCGGATAAAAAATGAAGCGTGGTTCGCCGAAGCCGTGGTTCATCCAGGCAGTCCAACGCGGGTAGACAATGCCTTGCTTCCACTGGTAGGCGGTGTCCAGCCAGGAAGCGGCATGAAATTCGAAATCGTGGCCAGAAGCGCTGCCCAGCCAGAAGAAGGGCAAGACGATGGCTACGGAAAGGAAAAAGAAAATGGCGGTGGCGATGGCCCAAGCTGGAATCCAAGGCTTCGCGTGAAGGGGCGGAGATGCAAGAGGTCCTGTCATCGAGGATTCATGGAATTGTAACCGGAGTTGGGGCCGCGCGGCGACCCTGCGCGGAGCGGGTGCCCGCGCGGCGGAATTAAGGGATAATACACGCGATTATGAGCAGCGTAAGCACAGGTGTTGAGCCCATCATCGAGGCGCGCAAGCTGGAAAAGTTCTATCCGCAGCCGGATGGCAACCGCATCCAGGTGATCGCGCCGACGGACCTGGCGATCTATCCGGGGCAGATTATCGCATTGCTGGGGCCATCGGGCTGCGGCAAATCAACAATGCTGCGGATGCTCACGGGACTATCGCCGGCGTCGAGCGGCAGCGTGTACTGGCATGGCCAGCCGGTGGGCGGGGAGACGCCGAATGTTTCGATTGTGTTCCAGAGTTTCGCATTGTTTCCCTGGATGACGGTGATCGAAAACGTGGAGGCGCCGCTGGAGGCACGCGGCGTGGCGGAGTTCGAGCGGCACAAGCGGGCGCTGCGGATTATAGATGCGGTGGGGCTCGACGGATTCGAGTCGGCGTATCCGAAAGAACTTAGCGGAGGAATGAAACAGCGCGTCGGCGTGGCGCGGGCCCTGGTGGTTGAGCCGGAAGTGCTGTTCATGGATGAGCCGTTTTCCGCGCTAGACGTGCTGACGGCGGAGACGCTGCGGGGCGAATTGCTGGAATTGTGGCTGGGGAAGAAGATTCCGACGCGGGCGATTTTCATCGTTACGCACAATATTGAAGAAGCAGTAGTGCTGGCGGACCGCATCATCGTGCTGGGACGAAATCCGGCGCACATCCACGCGGAGTTCACGGTGGACATGGCGCACCCGCGAGACCACAAAGAGCCGCAATTCGTCGAACTGGTCGATCAGATCTATCGAGCGCTGACGCGGCAGGATCATCCCGAGGCCACGCCGGCGGAGCTGCAAGGAATATTGGCGGCGAAACAAAAACGTGCGCTGATGCTTCCGCACACCCGGCCAGGCGGGATGGCGGGGCTTCTGGAAATTCTTGCGGATCAGGGAGGGCACGCGGATCTGCACGTGTTGGCGGACGAATTGAGCCTGGAAGTGGACGCGCTGCTGCCCACGGTGGACACGGCAGTGCTGCTGGGTTTGCTGAAGCTGGAGGAAGGCGACGCCATCATCACGCCGGACGGCGAGGCGTTCGCAAAGGGCGACATCCAGGAACGCAAGAAGATCTTCCGGGCGGCCGTGCTGGCCAACGTGCCGCTGCTGCGGCAGATGGAACAGGCGTTGAAGGCCAAGGCGAACCGCACGCTGCCGGCGGAATTTTTCCAGGACTTGCTGGACGAGCACTTCAGCGAGGATGAATCGCGGCGGCAACTGGAAACAGCGATCCAATGGGGACGTTACGCCGAGCTTTTCGATTACGACGCAGCCAGCGGCAAATTGACGCTTACCGAGATCTGAACTTCCCGTGCCCTCTCCCGCTCCCCTACCGAAGCACCTCACGCCGCTTCCTCCCGCGGCGGCGCGGCCCGCAAGCTCCCACCGAGCGTGGGCATTTCTGATCGACATCGCGGTATTCGTTTCCGTGTTTGCGGTGATCTTCGGCATCTACTCGATCGGGCGATCGTGGCTGGGACCCGTGAAGGTGGAAGCGGAGATTTCGCAAAATCCGAGAAGCTTGCCGCTGTATGCGATGTATTCGCTGGTGCGCATACTGGTGGCTTATGCGATAAGCCTGGTGTTCGCGCTGGCCTATGGATACGTGGCCGCTAAATCGAAGCGCGCAGAGCTTGTGCTGATTCCGCTGCTGGACATCCTGCAATCAATCCCGGTGCTGAGTTTTCTTCCTGGCGTGATGCTGGCGATGGTGGCGCTGTTTCCGAGCCGGCAACTGGGAGTGGAGCTGGGATCGATCATCCTGATATTCACCGGGCAGGTGTGGAACATCGCGTTCAGCTTTTACTCGTCCTTGAAAACCGTGCCGCGCGATTTGCGGGAAGCGGCGATCATTTACCGGTTTAGCCGATGGCAGCGATTTTTGGAGCTGGATTTGCCGTTCTCGACCATCGGACTGGTGTGGAATTCGATGATGTCGGTGGCGGGCGGCTGGTTCTTCCTGATGGCGTGCGAAATGTTTGTGTTGGGAGACAAGGACTTTCGGTTGCCGGGGCTGGGGTCGTACTTGCAGACGGCGGCAAGCAACGGAAACACACGTGCATTGATGTGGGGCCTGGGGGCGATGGTTGCCGTGATTGTGCTGATGGATCAACTGATCTGGCGGCCGGTGATCGCCTGGGCGGATAAATTCAAGTTTGAGCAGGTGGAAAGCAGCGGGAACGCGCACCATTCACTCTTGAACTTCATCCGACGCGAATCGTTCCTCATCCGGATGTACCGGCGAATCCTGCATCCAGTGGTGGACTGGATGACGCTGAAGTTTGCCAGCGGAGCAAAACGTGCGGCGGAGACGTTTGCGGCACCACAAGGAGCGCGCCCACGGCGATGGATCGGCTGGGTGTTCGCGGGGCTGGGCGCCATGGTGGTGGTGTATGGCGTGTATCGCACGATAGGCGAGCTGGCGCAACTGCACCGCGCGGACTATTTCGAATTGTTGCGGAGCGCAGGGATTACGTTTTTGCGCGTGAATCTGGCATTGCTGATCGGTGCGATCTGGACGATTCCGGTGGGAGTAGCGATCGGGTTCAGCCCGCGGTTCGCGCGACTGATGCAGCCGCTGGTGCAACTGGCCGCATCGATTCCGGCGACCGCGCTGTTTCCGGTGATACTGCTGTTCCTGATTCGACTGCGAGGAGGCATTGAAATCGCGGCGATGCTGCTGATGCTGCTGGGCACGCAGTGGTACATCCTGTTTAATGTGATTGCCGGGGCCATGGCCATTCCAACGGATTTGAAGGAAGCGGCGCAAGTTTTCCGGTTCGGTACATTCGATCGGTGGCGGCACCTGATTCTGCCAGGGATTTTCCCCTATTTGGTGACGGGCATGGTGACGGCTTCCGGCGGCGCCTGGAACGCGAGCATTGTGGCGGAATATTTTCATTTTCAGGGACGGATTGTGAAGGCGCCGGGACTGGGGAGTACCATCAGCAGCGCCAGCGACGCGGGCCATTTCAACGTGCTGCTGGCTTCGACGCTGATCATGGCGACGGTGGTGGTGCTGATCAACCGGCTGGTGTGGCGGCGGCTCTATCGCCTTGCTTCCACACGATTCAAGCTGGAAACCTAAAGGGGTGCGGCCGGAAGCCTACTGCCCTGTGAGTTCCCTGCTCAAATAATTGATCTGACCAACGTGGTGGTAGAGGTGCGAGGCGCAGCGCAAGAAGATGGTGAAGCGATCTTGGGCCTCGGGTTCGCGTTCGGCGGTGTAGGCCGCGGTCCAGTCGGCCTCCGATTGTGTTTCGATGGAGGCGATGACCATGGCAATGGTCTCATCGAATTTGCGGAGGACTTGCGATTTGGGGGGTCGGCGAGATTCGGTGAACTCTAGATCGCGATTGCGAATGTAGCCGGTTTTGGCCACCTGCGCGCCGATGTAATAGCTGAGATTTCCGGTGAGATGCAACACCAGATGGCCGACACTGTTGCCGAAACGGAAAGGATTCCACCAGAATTGCTCTTCGGTGAGGGGATCGACCCATTTGTGGAGGTCGGCTGCGCGTGTGCGATATTCCTGAACAAATGCCATTGCAATCACATCGTGTAACTGGTTCATTGCGCCACCTCGTGCCCGTTAGTGAGATGCAGGAGTGTGGTCATTGCGGTAGATGACGCCTCGGCACATGATATCTACTCTGTTGGATGAACTGGCGTACACTTCTAATGTTTCACGGAGAGGGTATGCTTATTCTCTTGGTAGTAGGAGTAATCGTTACCGCTCTGGGCGTCATTGCTTATCTCCGAAGCCACAGGAAAACCAGAGCCTGCATCAATTGTGGGGCCCCTTCACGATTTGGATTCTCAAATCATGCGGAGTCGGCCATGAAGGACATCACGCGGGTCTGTCTCAATTGCCTGAAAACCAAACTAGCCGATGACTACTCGCAGTTTGGGGCGCGCGCACTTGTAATTGAACCCGCCACGAATTTTCCATGCTACGTCTTCCGACCAAGAAGCAAATGGAGAGATCAAAAGCTAGGGGAGGAGGTAGGCATATTGCTGTCACAAATGGGAAAAACCTGCCATCACTGTGGAGCCGATGCCAACTTCCTATGGCTGACTTCCAACGGACTTCTTGAAAACAACGCAGAAAAGGTGCTTGCTGAAGGTGTTTCATCGACATTAGTTCGATGGGGGAACGGTCCGCCTTGTTCCGTCTGCGCCCGGTGTTGCGTCGAACTCATCTGCAAAAGCATCGAGCGCCATAGCCTTACGTTCCTTGAAGTGTGCGGCCCACGGTCGGAAGATGGGTTTGTTCTGCCGATGGGGTACTGAAAAACAAATTTTTATCTTTGCATTGAGGCAATTTTTTCACTCGCAGGGGAACCCAGAGGAATATGGTCCAGCCGGGATGTTCTGATTATTGGTGCGGGCCTTGCGGGCCTGCGTTGCGCGCGGCATTTGCAGGAGCAGGGCGTCAGTTTCCAGATTCTCGAGGCATTCGACGGAATTGGAGGGCGCGGGCGGCGGAGGTGGCGCTGTCGGATCTTGCGCATTAGCAGCCCATCAGGGGAGCGGTAGGATTCGAGGGAAAGAGGGTTTTAGCGATGGAGAACCATGCGTGTCCGTTGTGCTTTGCGAAGGTGCCGCGAACACTGATCCTGACGAAAACCCTGGAGGTGGATTGCCCAGCGTGCCATGCGGCGCTGGAGGTTTCCCGCAGCAGCCGGCTGCTGGCCTCGTTTGTGGGAATCCTGGCAGCATTCGTGGCGGTGCACCTGGGTGGGCAGGTAAGTGGAACAGCAGGATGGACTTTGCCGATTGTCGCGGCGGTTATGGTGTATGGAATCTGCGCCGCCTTGGTCCTGTTTGTGTTCTCGGAGTTGGCGGTGCGTCCAAAGATTTCTCCCACTGCTTTTCCACATATTCACGCGTAACAGCCCGTCCGTACTATTGACCCTGCGGTGACCCCCTCGGAAACTGGATTGAGGATGGCTTCGTATTCGCATTTTCTGGGGCGCAAAGTCACCGTGCAATACCGCGCGGGCGACATTCTCGTCCCCGCGTCCGGGACATTTGTGGCGGATTCCGGGCGTTCGATTTTCCTGGAACAACATATCGAGCAGCGCGGGAAGCGCAGCTATTTTCGCTGGGAGATTCCTTACGGTTATCTTCATTGCCTTGAGGAAGTGAGCGAGCCCCAGTCGGATGCCGCTGCGGCGCCAGCGCCCGAGCTTCCCGAACGCCGGGCGGCGGCCGCTGCCGCTGCACAAGCGCCCTCAGACGCCCCTTCGATCCTGCGATTGCCGCAACGCCCCAAAACCGCCTGAACTGCAGAGCTTTCCCACACCGCATCGGAGAATCGGCTACAATTTGTTGGCATTCGCGCGCTATTCGGACAAGCGCACGGAGCGCCAGGAGGAATTCTGTGAGTATTTCTGCGACCCCACGAAGAATAGGCTTGATTGGACTTGGGCTGATGGGCCGCCCGATGGCCATGAACCTGCTGAAAGCGGGCCACGCGTTGACAGTTTGGAACCGCACGGCGTCGCGCGCGCAGGAATTGGTAGCGGCGGGCGCGAAGCTGGCAAAGACGCCGCGGGAAGCAGCGGCCGAGGCGGAATTTCTGCTAACGATGGTGAGCGATCCGCCAGCGCTAGAGGAGGTGCTGTGGGGCCACGAGGGGAAGAATGACGGAGCGCTCGGCGGGTTACGAGCGGGAAGCATTTACATTGATTCCAGCACGATCTCTCCGGCGCTGGTGCGGAAAATTGCGGCCGCTTGCGCGGAGCGGCAGGTACGGTTTCTGGATGCACCGGTGACAGGCGGGGATTGGGGCGCGCGCGAAGGGAACCTGGTGTTCATGATCGGGGGAGATGAGGCGACCTTGAAGGAGGTGGAGCCGATCCTCGGGGTGATGGCCAAGAAGTGGTTTCACTTGGGGCCGAATGGCGCGGGTCAGACGATTAAGCTGGCGATGAACGGGATTCTGGCGCTGCAGGTCGGGGCAATGGCGGAAGCGCTGGCGCTGGTCATTCGAGCGGGGCTGCGGGGGGAGCAACTCATCGAGGTGATGCAGGCGAGCATGGCGCGTTCCGGGGTGCTGGATGTGAAATCGCCGTTGATGGTCAAAGGCGATTTCAAGCCAAGTTTTCCGTTGCGGCTGATGCACAAGGATCTTGGACTGATGTTGGACCTGGCGAACCAGCTTGGAGTGGCGTTGCCGGCTACGGCGGCGGCGCGGGAAGTGTACAGCTACGTGAAGGGGGAAGCGAAGGAAGACCTGGATTATTCGGCGGTGATGCGATTTTGGAAGAAGTAGTTCTGCGGGCGAGCAAAACTGCGAAAAGTCATACTTCATGGTGTGGAATTAGGCCAGGTTTTGCACCAGGGCGCGGCGAGAGAAAAGCCGCAGGACGCGCAGACTCGCCCTGCGCTACAGGGGTGGCCGATCTAAAGATCGGCCACTACAAGGACAAAACCAAGAAACGGGGCAGAATGTCTCTGCCCCGTTTCGCTTTTGAAGGTGCGGCGTCAACCCGCGAAGCTACTTGAGTGGCCTTGGCGAGAAAAAGCCGATGGGGAGGTCGCGCGAGGTGCGCAGGCCGGAGGGCGCTTCAAGAATCGCCGGAATGGAGTTGACGGCCACAGAGGCAGTGGCGATGTCTCCATGGGAGCCGCCGGGAATGACCAGGCTGATATTCGGGTGACCCTTGAGTTCGACGGTGTCGGCGGGATCTTTCGCACCCACGTACATTTGAAGCTCCATGTAGATGAGTTCCTTGCCGGCAGAAAGCCCGCGAGCAATTTGGTGGACGCCGGCGGCTTGCCCGGCTTCGACAGTGAGGAATTCCGTCTTTATCTGCTCGGTTGCGACTTTAGGTTCAATCGTTTCGATGATTTCGTCGACGGGCAGGCCCAGGCTGTCCGCGACCATAGCAACGGATTCAGGCAGGCCTACGTGCTTGATGACGCCTTCCTTCACCTTGGCGCGAAACTCTTCCACGGTCATGCCGGCGCCGATCTTCTTTTGCAATGGCAGGCGGCGCTTGGAAGCATCAACGATGCGTAGCGCTTTAGCGTGCTCGATGCGCTGGGAAACAGCCGCCAGGGTCACGACCAGCTTATCCATTACGAAGCCGGGGTTCACACCAGTGCCGACCAACGCAACGCCCGCATCCTTCGCCGCTTTGTCCAATTTTTCAGCCAGCTCCGGATAGGTGCGGTAGGGATAGGAGAGCTCTTCGCAAGTGGAAACGACGCAGGAGCCGACGTCCAGACAGGCGAGAAGCTGATCCATGACCTTTGGGAGAGACGACGAAGTTGTGTGCATGACCACATCCGCCGACTGCTCCAAAACGCCCCTGGCGTCTCCCGAAACCCGGATGCCCCACGGGGCATCAGCGGCGCCGACAACCTCTCCGAGATCCTTGCCCACTTTGGAGGGGTCGGTGTCGATGGCGCCAACCAGGGTGATGGCTTCTTTTTCGCGAAGCAGCTTCACGATGGACGCCCCAATGGGGCCGATTCCGTACTGGATGGCACGAATTTTCTTTTTCACGGTCGTCTCCGATTCCTTCCTGACTGAAAACGCACAGAGCGAAATTTCGCTGGCAGCGAACCTTCCAGCGTACTGGAATTCGCCGGGCCATTCAATCGGGGCACGTTTCTTGCCGACCGCCGGGAGCCAACGCATAATGGTGGCAACGGCGGCCCGGGTCACAGGAGGTATTTGACCATGAAGGTACAGAAGTTGAGCGATAGCGAAATCCAAAGCCAACTGAAAAAGATGGAAGGATGGGGCTTGGTGAACGGGAAATTGCACCGTGCGTTTGAGTGCAAGGATTTTGCGGCCGCCTTTGGAAAGATGACGCAGGTGGCGTTGGCTGCGGAGTCCATGAATCACCACCCGGAATGGTTTAATGTGTGGAACAAGGTGGTGGTCGACCTGAACACGCACAGCGTCCAGGGGATCAGCAATCTAGATTTCGAGCTGGCGGGGAAAATCAATGAGATTTTCGGAAGCTGAATTTTATTTGACGCTCGCATGATTGGTGCCCATCAACCCGAAAATCGCCGGCGCGGGTGGCTACTCATCACCGCACGATGGCTGGCGGCGACGGTGGTTCTTGGGATACTGCTGCATTTTCTGCCGTTGCACCTGCTCAGTGAAGCGCTTCAGCGCGTGCCGCTGACGCGATTTATCATTATCCTGATCGGCTACCTGCTGGCGCACGTCGTTGGGGTTGCGAAATGGCGTATGGTGGTCAACGCGGCCGGCGCGCAGCTCGATTTCCGAACCAGTGCGCAGTGTTATGCCGGTGGCTTGTTCGCGACGTTGTTTCTGCCCTCGATCATCGGCGGGGACGTGGTGCGTTTGGCGGTTGGCCTGCGCCGCAGTCCGAATCCCGCGGCGGTGCTTGCCGGAAATGTGGCCGATCGTTTTCTGGATATGAGCGCGCAAGCGGGCCTGGTGCTGCTGGGGATTCTGCTTTTGCCGGGTTCAGTCCCGATGGCGTTGCGGAATCAAGCGCGGCATGCGGTGTACGTCCTTGCGGGAGTCGCCGCAATCGCGATTGTGCTGCTGGGCCTATTGCATCGGCCATTGCTGCGGGGACGTTCCGTGAGGTTTAGGCGACGGCTGGGGCGATTGCGTTTTGCGCTGCGAAGCGTCTCCCGGCGCCCGCACGTTTTATTTTTCGGATGGATTCTGGCGACAGGGATACAAACCACGTTTCTCACACTGACTGCGCTGCTGGCCATCTCCTGCGGGCTGTTCCTTCCTCTGCGGGATTGGTTTTTTGCGTGGCCGCTGGCCAAATTAGCGGCGCTTCTGCCGCTGACCCAAGGTGGGATTGGAGTGAGAGAAGCGGCGTTGGTGGGGCTGCTGTCCCCCTTTGGTGCAGCTCCCCATCTCGTGCTTGCCGCAGGGCTTGTCTGGGAAGGAGTGGTCATTCTGGGCGGTATTGTGGCGGGCATTACAGCCTTTCTTCTCGGCCGCAGGGAAGCTACGCCGGAAAGGCTCTGATTTTTCTAAGATTCGAGAAAAGTTCTTGACACTCCCGTAACAGACTCCGACAATAACATTCCCTTCTTCAACTATCCCCTTCTTGTATGTTGACGCGGTTGTTAACTTGGCCGCTGCCACCAGAGTCATGTAGCTTTCATTGCTGATGAAAGGCATTCGGCCATGAATGATTCCCCCTTGAAAGTTCTCCTGGCAGAAGGTGGGCCGAGTGAAGCCAGCATCAGTCTGCGAACATTTTCAACGACGACAGGCCGATGCGAGCAAATGCATTTAGTGTCGAGGTCGACGAGTTTATTGGAAGCGCTTCAGAAACACCGCCCCGATGTAGCACTCCTCCAAATGTTGGTGCTCCAGCCTGACCCAGCCGCCACAGTGAGTCACCTGCACGAGTGTGCTCCCGAGGTCGCGCTCATCATTTGGGCGGAACCTGCCGATAAGGAGATTGCTGCCAAGTGCATTCAGGCGGGGGCAAAAGACTACATACTGGAAGGATTTATCGATGCACGGATACTGGATCGAATCTTGCGAACTGCGATCGCGGCGAAGGCAGCGGTACGCGCCCCTGAAGATGCGCAAGAATCCAGCGCGAATGCTGCGAACCGATCTGTTCATGCTGCCGAGAGTCACCCGGTGGAGCGGCCGGGATTGGGTGGCAGCGCGGTGAGGATGTGCATCGAAGTGCAGAACTTCAGAATGCTCCGTGAGCGGAATGGAAGGTTTGCGGCAGAAGAACTCATGCAGAGGATTGCGCAGGCGCTGAGGAAAAGCGTGCGCGCCTCGGATTCGGTGGCGTCGAATCGCGCAGGCCAATTTGTCGTCGCATTGCAGGATACCGAGGCGTCTTCCCTTCCCGTTGTTCGGCGGCGAATCGCTGCGCGACTTCTTCCCCTTCAGGAATCCAACGGGCTGCGCACAGCATTGGTTTTTTCCATTGACGACGAAGTGTGCTCAGGCAATGTGCTTGCACCCCACTGCGGATTTCGAGAAGCGGCAGCGCCGTCTGAACATCCCAAACCCTCCGCACTTGCAAGGCCCTGAGGGAAGAACGTTGAAGGCAATGGACCTCAAGAAATCGGCACCCTGCTCGACTGCGCAATCCTTGCGCATTCTCCTGCTCGAAAAATCCCCACAGGATGCCGAGGCCATTCTTGAGGAGCTTCGCAATGCAGGACTGGCGATCGAATGCACGGTTGTAGCGGACCGCAGCGGGTTTGAAGAGGCGCTGGGTTCCGCCGAATTTGCCGCGGTGCTTGCGGTAGATTGTTTGCCCGGCTGGAATGGTCTCGAGGCGTTACATTTCCTGCGCGACTCTGGAAAAGACACGCCCTTTCTTCTTTTGACAGGCTCATTGGGAGAAAAAGCCGCCGCGGAGTTCATCCGGCAGGGGTTCAACGATTACGTGTGGAAGGACCGGCTAACACGGCTGCCGGTGGCGCTGAAGCGGGCGTTGGAGGAAAAACAGTTGCGCGATGCCAATACGCGCACACAGGCCGCTCTGGCCGAAAGCGAAGCAAGGAACCGCGAACTGGTGGAAAACTCGAGTTACGGGATCTTCCGGGTATCCCTTGCGGGCAAGTTTCTTAACGCGAACGCGAGCCTGCTCCAGTTGCTGGCGTGCAAAAACCTCGAAGAATTAAGGGTGTTGAATCTTTCGACCGACGTTTTTCGTTTCCCAGAGGAGTTTGGGCAACTCATGGTCACCTGCCGGCAAATTGGATTTGTGCACAGCGCGGAGACGGAGTTGCGGCGAAAAGACGGCGGTTTAATCGTGGTGCGTCTGCACTTGCGCTATTTATCACTGCCGGGCCCCGCGGATGCTTTGGAAGGCGTCGTGGATGACGTGACCGAAATTCGAGCGCTGGAGCGCCAATTGCACCAGGCCCAGAAGTTTGAAACCTTCGGGCAGCTTGCCGGGGGCATTGCGCACGATTTCAACAACGTCATCGGGGCCATCCTCGGCTGGGCGGAGCTGGGTCAAGAGCAGAGCCGCAGCTATCCGGCAATTGCGGAGCGTTTTGCGCGCATTCGTGAACAGGCGGATCGCGCGGCGGCGCTGACCCAGGAACTCCTGGCCTTCGCACGGCGCCAGGCGCTGCAGCCACGCCCGGTGGATTTGAACGGGATCATGCAAGGTTTGGCGAGCCTCCTTGACAAGGTCATCGACAAGAGCATTGAGATCAAAGTGGTGCCGGGTTGCCTGCCGCCGGTGAAAGCAGATCCGACGCAGATTGAGCAAGTGATCATGAATCTCTGCCTGAACGCGCGGGATGCCATGCCGCAGGGAGGCCAGTTGACGATCGAAACGGAGTTGGTACAACTGGAGGAATCCTGTTGCCGGTTCTATCCCTATGTGATGCCCGGCTGCTATGCAGTGCTCTCCGTTGCCGATACGGGTGTGGGCATGGACGAGGAGACGCGGGAACGCATCTTTGAACCATTCTTTACGACGAAGGAGCGCGGCAAAGGCACGGGGATGGGTCTAGCAACGGTCTATGGAATCGTGAAGCAACATGGGGGTTTCATTCACGTTTACAGTGAGCCGGGTCATGGCAGCCTGTTCCGCGTGTACCTCCCCGCGATGGCGGGCGCGGTGACTGAAGGCGCATCGCAGGAAGAAAACTCCTCCAAGGCCATGAATTTGCGGGGCACGGAGACGATTCTTCTGGCGGAGGACCACGATTCAATTCGAGAGATGGCCCGGCAGTCGCTGGTGAACTTTGGCTACCGCGTGCTGGCCGCAAACGATGGCGAACAGGCCGTGCGACTATGCGAGGAAGAGACACCCTCGCTGGCCATTCTGGATGTGGTCATGCCGCATCTGGGCGGACCGGCAACGGCTGCCCAACTGCTAGCGCGATTCCCCGGCCTGCCGATCCTCTTCACCAGCGGCTATTCGGAATATCCCAGCCTTGCAGTCTCGCAGACGCCCGCCTCTCGGTATCTGCAGAAGCCTTACAGCCCGACCTCCTTGGGCAGAGCCATTCGCGAGATCCTTGGCAATCCGCAAGCGCAAGTGACTTGAGTGGTTCGCGGGCGGAGCATGCGCATCGGAGTGCCATTTTGAAGTTTTCCAGGCGGAGAAGGGTAGAAAGGTGTTCCGCTACGCGCAAGTAAGCCACACGCCAGGGTAGTACCATTACCCTTATAGGCTGGCGAGAACCATTCGCGGCCCTGAGAACGGTTCAAAGCCCGCTGAAACCCACCTGTGGGACATCCGCAGTCCGAAAGCCACACTTTTTGCAGGTTTATAAAGATGGAGCGAAATTGCGAGAAACTGCCGTGATTAATCGGTTTATCTGGCGACGAGTATCGACTTTTTTCGATTGACATGTGTTCAACCGGGTGTTAGAAAACATCAAAGGCAAGCCCTCGGGTGGTGAGTCTCCTTTCGGTTTAGCAGACTACAATCCGCGAGCGAGGCCGCAATCCGGCCTGGCAGGGCAGAGGATGCTGCGCCACAAAAGGGCTTGATTGTAACACCCACCCCACCCCGGGAGGCGAAAGCTACGTGTTTTCGCCTCCTTTTTTTGTGCCTGCACCCTGTCCGGAGTTTCTCCGCCTTACGTGAGAAAATAATCACCTTATGAGCCACGAAACGACTCCCTTGCTGGACCTGCGAAACGTCACCGTCATGCGCGGGAACAATGTGGCGCTGGACCGCCTGACCCTGCAAATTGCGGCCGGTGAGCACGTTTGCATCCTGGGCCCGAATGGCTGCGGCAAGTCCACGCTGATCAAGACCATCACGCGGGAATGCTATCCCGTGCAAAGGGATGACAGCGCAATGTCCATCCTGGGGCGCAGCGTGTGGAACATTTTTGAATTGCGGCCGCAACTGGGGATCGTTTCGCCGGACCAACTGGCGGCTTGCACGACAGACGCGACCGGCATGGATGTGGTTCTATCCGGATTTTTCAGCAGCACGCGGATCTTTCCGAATCACCATCCGGCGACGGAGCACCGCGAGCGGGCGGAAACCGCGCTGGCGCGGTTGCGCATTGCCCATCTGGCGGAGCGCCCGGTACTGGAAATGTCTTCGGGCGAAGCGAAACGCACGCTGATCGCGCGGGCTTTGGTGCATGAACCGAGGGCGCTGTTGTTGGATGAACCGGGAAACGCGCTGGACATCGGCGGCCAACTGGAGTTACGGGCAACGTTGAGCGAATTGGCGAATGCCGGGTTGAGCATCGTCCTTGTGACGCACCACGTGCCGGAGATTATTCCGGAAATCGAGCGCGTGGTGCTGTTGCAGAAAGGGCGCGTGGTGGCTGATGGACCAAAGGAAAAAGTGCTGACGAGCGAGCAGCTATCGGTGCTCTTCGGCGCACACGTCCAGGTGTTCCGCGAAGACGGGTACTTTCACGTGCACGCGTGAGAAGCTGAGTTGTCAGTTCTTCGCGAGGCCGTCGGCGATATCCGCGGCGATGGGCACGCGGAAGGTTTCGTGCTGATAGGCCTTAAACATCAGCATTATCCAGAGGATAAATGCCACGAGCCCCACGACCGATTCCAAGAGCCCGGCAAGGCCAAAGCCGATGAGGCCGTGAATCAAGGCAGCCATGAAGGACAGGCCGATCTGGATGACGAACAGACCACCAAAAACGACGATCGATTGGGCTGCATGGAATTTCACGAAGGGGCGTTTGTCGATGAGAAAAAAGACGATGCCGGTGACAAAGCCAACAGCGTAACACAACAATCCAGCCACGTTTTCGGCGAGGCCCTCCGTCGGATTCGCTGCCGGGGCAGCGGACGGAGCGACCGCGGACGATTGGTTGGCACCGCACTTGGGGCAAAAAGTGGCAGTTCCGATTTCCTGACCACACGCTTTACAGAAGGCCATGAGGGGGTCCCTCCAGAGGACCAATTTCGGTTGGAGCGTAACAAAGCGGCTGGCCGCACGCAATGAGATTTCAGAGGCCGAGCCAGCCAGCGAATGCCCATCCAGTCCCGCGCTGATAGAGCTGATGCTGAGCGCGAGCGCAATCAACAAGACATGAGAGGGAATGAGCGTCACAAGTTTGGGTTACCCCCGAGGGACTGGAGATACGAGAGGGCGCGAATCCGATGAGGAAAAATGGAAGGCGGGAAGGTAGATTGCAGAGCAGGCCGAGAGACAGGTCCTGGGTATTTTTTTGCTGGCCAGCACGTCAGGAGATGAGGTGAACAGTTGATGGGGACACGAAGACATAGACGCGACACGAGTGCGAAGGAAATGCACGAAGGCTTCTTCCAGGAACAACTAAAAGGGGAAGAAGCACTCTCCCGGACGACGGCGGAGCAACTGTACGCCGAGACCACAAACTTCATGGAGGAGAAGCCGTGGGAATTTTTGGCGGATGAGGAACTGATCCTGGTGGATGACCCGGAGAGCGGAGAGCGCTGCTACTGCTGCGTAATGGGAGCCGCCGGCGAGTGGATCGGAATGCATGTTTATCAAGGAGAGGAAAGCTACCGGATGTACAGGAAACTGGCCAGCGGTCAGAAGCCTGATCCTTATAGTTTCTACGAGAAGCAGAAGGGCGTAAGTCTGGAAATCGTAAGGGCAGCGGAATTGGAGGCAGCCGACCGGGTGTTGTTGAAAGCATTGGATCATCCGCTCAAGAAAGGGATGTTGGCGCCGCAATTCCGAGCTGTAAGGCCCGGCTATCTACCGTGGCATGTGACCGAGGCAGAAGGCAGGCTGCTCCGGTATTGCCTGCGCGCGGTGAACATTTTTTGCGCCACGGTGACAGATGAGGAGCTCGAACAGTTCTGGCGGCAGAAAGACGTGTTTCCGATGGTTGTTCCGGAGCGCAAGGAGCAGGAATACAAAGTGTGCCTTGTGACCGCGCCTTCCCCCGGGCCCGCCCCCATCGAAGTGGCCGATCTGGACGAAGAAAGAATTCGGCGGATCGCGGCAGAGTATAAGAAATCGGAAACCATCCTGGAGGCAGAGCATTTCTTCGCACCAGGAATCATCGGCCAAAAGAATGAGCGGAAAATGTGCATGCATCCCACGATCATTGCGGATGCGAACAGTGGATTTCTGTATCACACCGAATTCGGAATGCCGGGAGAATCCCGTGCGGCAAGCGTGAGCCGTGCACTGCTGGCGGCTATGGAGTCTGCGCATTTGGTTCCCGCGGAAGTGCGGGTAAAGGAAACGGTTTTGGGAACTGGCTTGGCAGGACTGGGAAGCGCGCTAAGGTTTGAAGTCCGAACAGTGAAGAATCTGCCGGCCGTGCAAGAAGCAAAAAGGTTCCTCATTGAGACAATTTCCAAAGGGGGGCTGAACTTCTGAACTTAATGAGCCACTCTTGGATTTCTGGCCCTGCGGAGATACTTGGAAGCTCACGGATTGGGAGTGGTGGCGAAGGCCAAGGTGATGAGCGTTTTTTGCTCGAGGTCGTGGGCCTTGGCGGAGCCGGTGGCAGGGCTGGCGCTGGCGGAGCGCTTGACGGAGCGAACGCGAAGATTCTTCGCCTGCGCAATGCGTTCGAGACGCGGAAGCACATAGAACAGCGCGCCCATATTGGCGGGCTCTTCCTGGACCCAGACGATTTCGCGGGCGTTGGGATGCGCGTCGATGGCGGCGGCAATTTCGGTTTTAGGCAGAGGATAGAGCTGATCCAGGAAAAAGACGGCGGTGGTGGTGTCTTTGCGGCGGCGGCGCTCGGCGCGGAGTTCGTGGCCGACCTTGCCGCTGGCGATGAGGATGCTTTGCGCGTCGCTGACTTCGCGATCAGGGACCAGGGTGAGGAACCGCGGGCAGGAAAATTCCGCGAGAGTGGAAGAAGCATCGGGATGACGGAGCATGCTCTTGGGTGTGAAGACGACGAGCGGCTTGCGCCACAGCCGCCGTGCTTGGCGGCGCAGGAGATGAAAATACTGCGCGGCAGTGGAAGGCTGGCAGATGTTCATGTTGCCTTCGGCGGCCAACTGCATGAAACGTTCGATGCGCGCGCTGGAATGCTCGGGGCCCTGGCCCTCGTAACCGTGGGGAAGGAGAAGCACGAGTCCGGTGGGGAGACCCCATTTGTCTTCGCTGGCGCTGATGAACTGGTCGATGATGACCTGCGCGCCGTTCACGAAATCCCCGAACTGCGCTTCCCACAGAACGAGGCCTTCGGGGTAGTCGCGGGAGAAGCCGTATTCAAAGCCGAGGCAGGCCGCTTCGGAGAGCGAAGAATTGTGAATTTCGCAGAAGGCTTGCGCGGGCGAAAGATGAGCGAGCGGAAGATATTCCTGCTCGGTTTGTGTGTCGATCAACACGGCGTGGCGCTGGCTGAACGTGCCGCGCTGCGAATCCTGGCCGGTGAGACGGACGGGATTGCCCTCAAGCACAAGGGAGCCGTAGGCCAGCAACTCGGCAAAACCGAAGTCGATGACACGTTTGCCGTGGCCCATTTCCGCGCGCTGCTCGAGGAGTTTCACGATTTTGGGATGGACGTGAAAGTCCGTTGGCACGCGCACAAGTCCATCGGTAATTTCCGCAAGGCGCTCGGCGGAGAGGCCGGTATCGACTTCAAAGGCGGGATTGTATTTGCCGTAGTTATAGGGCGACCAGTATTCGGGCAGCTTGCGAAGCTGGGGAATTTTGGTGAGCTTGCCGGCTTTGCGCTGCTCCTCTGCGAATTCTTTCTTGACAGTCTCGGCGATGGGCGCGGCGTTGATGCCGGTGCGTTCCGCGTAGATTTTCCAGAGCGGAAGATGGTTTTTGATGCGCGCATAGAGGAACGGCTGGGTGATGGTGGGATCGTCCACTTCGCTGTGGCCATGGCGGCGATAGCCGATAAGGTCAATGACGACATCGGAACTGAATTCGGCGCGATATTCGGCGGCGAGGCGGCCGATGCGCACGACGGCATCGGGATCTTCAGCATTGACGTGGAAGATGGGGACACTCTGGCGGCGGGCGATGCTGGAGGCGTAGCGCGAAGAGTGCTCCTGCGCGGGGCGCGTGGTGAAACCGATCAAGTTGTTGACGATGATGTGGACGGTGCCGCCGACGGAATAGGCGGCGAGGTCCGCAAGATTCAGGGTTTCCGCCCAAATACCCTGCCCAGCGAACGCAGCGTCGCCGTGCATCACGATGGCCCAGACTTTGTTGAGCGTTTCACGGGAGCGATCGATTTGCGCGCCGTTCACGCCATGGCGCGTCAACTTTGCGCGGGCACGGCCCATGGCGACGGGGTCGACGGCTTCCAGGTGGCTGGGATTTGAGACGAGGTGAATGTTAAGGGACTTTCCGGTGGAAGTCGTGTAGGCGCCGGTGGCGCCAACGTGATATTTGACGTCGCCAGCGCCAAGCACGCTGCGGGGATCGACATCCTCAAAGCCCGCGACAACCTGGTGCATGGGCTTGCAGGCGATGTGGGTCATCACGTTAAGGCGGCCGCGGTGGCTCATGGCCATGATGGAATCGATTCCGCCGGCATCGCCCGCGGTATTGAGGATGGAATCGAGAAGAGGGATGAGCGAGGTGTTGCCTTCGAGGGAGAAACGCTTGCTGCCGAGATAGCGGCTCTGGAGCATTTGTTCAAAGAGATCCGCGCGAACCAGGCGGTCCAGGATGGCGGCCTGGTTGACCTCGAACTCGGGGCCTTCCATGCGCTCGGCAATCCAGCGGCGGCGCTCGGGTTCCGGGATGTGCAGGAATTCCACGCCGATGTTCCCGCAATAATAGCGGCGGCCTTCTTCAGCGTATTCGCCGGAGAGGCCTTCAAGATCCGGACACTTTAGCGGGGTGAAGAAGCCGAGGGGATCGAGCGTGGCTTCGTAAAAACCCCAGCGGCGGAAAAGATAGAAGATGCGTTCGCGTTCGGCGTGGCCGATGCCATTGGGCGCAGGGGATTTCTTCGCGGATTTCGCGGGCTTTGTGGGAGCGAGAGTCACAGGGTTGGCCATGGTCCATTCTTTGGAGCTTCTATTTTGCCATAAGACGTGTTTTGGGTTCAGGTGCAGGGCTTGCTCAAGATTGCGGAGCTGCCTTAGCCGATTTCCAAGCTGTCAGGACAAGTGCGGCGATCGACAGAGGCACGATTAGGCTGATGCTGTGTTTGTAACAGAATCGGGAGCGGCAGGACCGGAGTGTCGACGACAAGACTTCACGGGGAAATCGGATCTTGCCGAGATGGGGTCCAGCGTGCTGGACCCCTACAGGGAGCGGACTAGAGATTGGAGTTGGGAGGCGATTTCGGCGGGGGAAATATCGGGCGGGAAGGTGATGGGGGCGCCGATGTGGATGGTGAGTTCTCCGAAGTGGGCTAGGCGGCGGTGCTGCTGCTTCATTTGCCAGACGCCATCGAGGCGTATGGGGACGATAGGGATGCGGAGATTCTGGGCGAGGAGGCCGATGCCGGGCTGGAAGGGAACCATATCCGGGGTGTCGCGGTCGTTGACGATGCCTTCGGGGAAGACCAGAAGGCTGTAACCACGGTCTGCAGATTCGCCGGCGAACCGAAAGCTTTCGCGGAAACCGGAAAGCTGTGGCAACGGGAAAACATTGAAAAGCGAGACCGCCAGGAAATAGCTGAGCTGCCAGAGCCAGCGTTTGGCGAAGAACCAGTCGCGGGGCGGATGGCGGTACTCGCGCAGCATTTCGCCGCCCATGGTGGTGGCGAGGCGATGGCGGAAACGAGCGGGAAGCGAAAAGAGGATGAGGCCGATATCGGCGCGGCGCGTGGTGTGGTTGGCGACAAAGAGCACCGGGCCTTTGAGATTGGCGAGAAGTTCGCGGCCACGGATGCGCGGGTGGCCAAGGAGAAGCGTGGCGGGCCAGGTGAGCGCGTAATAGATGAAAAGCCGAAAAAGGCGCACAGGGGCGCGTTGTGTCCAGCGAGGATAGACATAGTCCGAGCGGCGAGCGGAGGGTTGCGCGATAAGCTTCTGAATATCGGCGAAGGATTGCGCGTTGGCGAATTGCGTTTCGTTGAGTTCGATGTTGTAGCGATGCTCAAGGGAAGAGAGGAGTTCGACGCGGTCGAGAGAAGACAAGTCTTTGAGCGAGGTAAAGGAAGTAGAGAAGGTGAAGGAGGTGGAGGATTCGGAGGCGGAGGTTGCTGGCGCACGGAGGAGTTCGGCGGCGCGGGAGGAGATTACGGCGAGACGCGGTTTGCCGGTGGGCGTGCGTGGAAAGTCCAGATCGGGCCAGACGAGCCACCGGCGGATGCGCTGGTAATCGGCGAGGGAGAAGTTGGCGGCATCGATGGCGGCTCGAACGGCAGCTTCGTCGGAGCTTTGACAGAGCAGTACAGCGCAGGGCTCGGCGTTGTCGTCAATTTGGAGGGGAATGACGACGGCGTCACGAATTGCGGGTTGGGGGCGGAGAGCGGCCTCGAGATCCTCGGGATAAATATTCAGGCCGGCGGGGGTGACGATGACGTTTTTCTTGCGGCCGCGGAAGCGGAGATTGCCTTGGGCGTCGAGTTCGCCCAGATCGCCGGTGCGCAGCCAGCCACCGTCTTCCTCGGTACCCTGCCGCAGCGCGCCCTTCTCCCAATAGCCCGAGGAGACATTTTCCCCGCGGACGAGAATCTCTCCATCTTCGGTGAGACGGAATTCGCGGCCGGGCAGGATTTTGCCGACGGACCCCTGCGCGGCGCGGAATGGATGATTCAGGCTGATCAAGGAGGCGGTTTCGGTCATGCCATAGCCTTGCACGACGGCGTACCCGATGCGTTTGAAGAATTCCTCGGTTTCGGGAGAAAGCGCCGCGCCGCCGGAGATGAACGCCCAGAACTTCCAACCGAGGCGCCGGTGGATAAAGCGAAACATCCAAGCACGACGAAGAAATTTGCGCGTAGCGGCTGAGATGAAAATGTGACCAAACCAATGGGCGCGGCCTGGCGGAGCAAATTCGTGGAGGAGGCTGCTCCGCAGCGCGTCAAGCATGCGAGGAACGGCGATAAGGGCGGTGGCGTGTTCGCGTTTGATGGTGCGGAGAATTTCCGAGGGTTGCGGGGAATTTTCGAACACGACCGTGGCGCCGATGAGCGGAGGCACGAAGAGCGCCATGAACTGGCCGAAGACATGGCTCAGCGGAACGACGGAGACAAAGCGCAGCGGATGAAACCAGCGCTCGTATCTTTGGTACTCGGCGATGCCCTTTTCCAGCGGTTCGAGATTCGCGAGGAAATTGCCGTGAGTCAGCACAACGCCCCGCGGCTCGCTGGTTGTGCCAGAGGTGAAGAGGATTTGCGCGACATGGCTGCGGGTGATGGGCTCATCGCAGAGAACGGAAATTGCGGTGTGCAGGTCGGCTATTGCGTTTCCATGACCGGCCGACTCATTCAACTCTCCGGGGGTGCCGGGAAAATCCTCCAGGAAGAGGGTGGGGACGGCGGGAGTAAAGTGAGGTTTCGAGCGGGAAACGAAGGCGAATTTGATGCCGGCATCGGCGGCAACGTGGGAGGCAAAATCGAGCGTCGAGGAATCATCGAGGGGAACAACGACCACGCCGCGCAGCAGGCAACCCCAGAAGGCGGCCACCCATTCCGCGGAGTTAGTGCCCCAAAGGAGGACGCGGTCGCCGGTTCGAACGCCACGTTCTTTCAACTGAAAAGCGCGGAGGACGGCATCCCCGGCGAGCCTTTGGTAAGTCCAGGCTTCGCGGCGATAACCGCGCTGCTGGACAATGGCGACGCCACGAGAGAAACGTGCGAATTCATCGAAGAGAGAGAGAAGGCTGGAGCGGGGCATAGTTCAGACGCACTCCATGGAGTGTGAGTTCATCATACGCCGGATGAGACGTTCAAACGGGCTGCGGGAAAACTTCGGAAATAGTCTCTTCAGGGACTCAAGCCCCGGCCTCCTAAAGAGAAAGACTTCTCCGCAGCCTACAGAGTCTATGCCATTCAGGGGAAGGGGAGCACGCCGGGTGCCACCTAAGCACCTTTCGGTGCATCAAAATAGAGGATTCGGGAGAAGGCCCGTAGAATCTACAGGTGTCCGGGAAGGGGGCTTCTCGGGTAAAATGATAGATTCGGGGCCGGGGGTTGCACGCAAGCCTGGCGAATTTCGCCTTAGAGGCTCAAGCCCTATCAGTCGGCAGAACGTGTGGCACGACTCATCTCGTGCGTTGAGAAAACTGGGGAGCGAATGCCTGTACCTATATCCCAAGCATGGACGGTGGCGAGTTACGTCCTGACTCAGAAAGTAAAGGGACGCAAACAGTATCCGCTGGTGCTGATGCTGGAGCCGCTGTATCGCTGCAATCTGGCGTGTGCAGGCTGCGGCAAGATTCAGTATCCGGCGCACGTGCTGAAGCGCGAGCTTTCGCCGGAAGAGTGCTTTAAGGCCGTGGATGAGTGTGGCGCGCCGATGGTGTCCATCCCCGGCGGCGAACCGCTGATGCATTCGCAGATCGAAAAGATCGTAGAAGGATTGCTGGCGCGGAGGAAGTACATCTACCTGTGCACGAATGCCCTGCTGCTCAAGGAAAAACTGCATCTCTTCAAGCCCAGCAAATACCTGACGTTTTCGGTGCATCTGGACGGGCAAAAAGAACACCACGATTTTTCGGTGTGCCGCGAAGGCGGGTATGAGCTGGCCGTCGAAGGCATTAAGGCGGCCCTGGCGCGCGGATTCCGCGTGACCACGAACACAACGCTGTTTGACGGTGCGGATCCGAACAGTGTGCGCGCGTTTTTCGACGAGATGATGAAACTGGGTGTGGAAGGCATGATGCTTTCGCCCGGCTATAACTACGATAAGGCCCCGGATCAGAAGCACTTCCTGGGGCGCGCGAGGACGCGGCGGTTGTTCCGCGCCATGCTCTCGAACCGCAAGCCGGCGTGGCGCTTTAACCAGTCCATGCTGTTCCTGGAATTCCTGATGGGCAAGCGCGATTTCCGCTGCACCCCCTGGGGTATGCCGACCTACTCGATCTTTGGATGGCAGAAGCCCTGCTACCTGCTGCAGGACGGGTACGCAGACACGTTTGACGAATTGATGGCGACGACCGAATGGGGGAATTACGGCACGGAGTCGGGCAATCCCCAGTGCGCCAACTGTATGGTACACAGCGGGTACGAGGCATCTGGCGTTGATTACACGTTTAGCTCGCTGAAGGGCCTGCTGGCGACCGCAAGGGCAACTCTGTTTACGAAAAACACGGACGAGGAAGCGCTACTCCTTTTGAACGAGCCGTTGAAACCGGTGCACGCCCATAATCCACTGGTGCAAATCGAAGGGAATCCTGAAAAACTTGAGGAGACGCGAGCATGACCGGTCCGCGGCATGCGGAACGTCCCGCACATACGGCTAACCCCGACGAACTGGAAGTGGCGCCCGGATTTCAGCACGAAGGCCTGCAAGGCTGGGTGCCGGAGCTAGCGAATGAGGAAGAATTGCGCGAAGCGCTGGAAAAGGCGTTTGATTATCGCGGAGATGTGACCATCACGCGCAAGGACGGCACGAAACTCGAAGGCTATATATTTGATCGGATGAGCGGGAAGAACCTGGAAGGCTCTTTCGTGCGATTGCTGCCCAAAGATTCCAATCAGCGGGTGAAAATCAGCTATGGGGAAATTGCCGCACTGGCCTTTTCAGGGCGGGACACCGCGGCAGGGAAAAGCTGGGAGGCCTGGGTAAAGAAGTATTGGGAAAAGAAGGCTTCCGGTGGGGAAAAGCTGAGCCTGCAGCCGGAATCGTTGGAAGAGTAGAAGAAGGGCTCGGAAACGGGCTGGAATTCGATAAAATTCTGATTTTAAATCACTTACAATTTTTGGAAGGCAAAAAGAGGGCAGCATAGTACTGTGGACAATAAGCCCTTTCTTGTGATAGTGTTAGATACAGCGTTTGTTGCTCTTGTATTACCTTTTGACTCGTTCAGGGGGCTGCGAGAACAAACTCGCAGCCTTTTTTTCGGGCTGGAGGCAGTCGCGGAGCTTGGGAAACCATCTGCCGGGACCAAGAGAGGCAAAGCAATTTCAATATCGAGGTTTAGCAGTGAAGGAACAAGGAACAGTGAAGTGGTTCAATGCTTCGAAGGGCTACGGGTTCATCCAGCGCCAAACCGGTGAAGATGTATTCGTGCACTTCTCCGCGATTCAGATGGACGGTTACAAGTCCCTGAACGAGGGTCAGGCGGTGGAGTTTGAAGTGAAGAAGGGCCCGAAGGGCCTTCAGGCTGAGAACGTCACAAGCCTCTAGCCTGTAGATTGGGGAGGTCCCCGAGGAGTCGGGGACCTCGCCCAATAGCGAATGGGAAAAGCACGAATCCAACAGGGTGAAGTTAAGGAGGAAGTTGTGCAAGTGATGCAGGAAGGGCAGACCATCAAGCACGGGATATACGGCCTGGGCATTGTCACAGCCTCGGATCCGGAACGCACGGCCATAGATTTTGATGACCATGGGCCGAAACTTTTTGTGACCAGCATCTTCACGGCTGAAATCATCGGCGAAGCGCCCGCCACCCCGCCCAAGACGAAGCGCCGGCGTAAGGCTTCCACGGCAGCGAAAGCCAGCAAGAAAGCCGCGGCAGCCGCGAAGTAAAGCAAGAAAGTCCCGCCTGAAGTAACCCCGAAAGATGCGCCAGAAATGGCGCAGGGGTGTGTCCGGATGATTCCCGAAACTTGTCGACGGAATCGTCGAATTCGTTGCCATCTTCGTCTCGCATTGAAGTGGCCAAAAGCCGCGTTACGGAGTTGCCATTTCCTCGATGAGTGATGCGAAGCGCTCAATCGTATTGCTGGTTTTATTCTGGAGGCCGGTAATCGGCATCATTTTTCGCGGCAGTCAGAGGTTGCAAGTCGAGGCGAGTATTACCGGATAGCGGATTCGGCCTGATCGAAGGCGTGGTAGGACGAACGCACGAGGGGGCCAGATTCGACGTGCTTGAAACCCATTTGTTCGCCGAGACGCTTGTATTCGGCGAATTCGCTGGGATGGACAAAACGGATGACTGGGAGATGCTCGCGCGTAGGCTGAAGGTATTGTCCCAGGGTGAGGATGTTCGTGCCCTGGGCGGCCAGATCGCGCATCGTTTCCAGGACCTCTTCTTTCTGCTCACCTAATCCAAGCATCATGCCCGTTTTCGTAGGCACGCCGGGATGAGTTTGTTTCGCACGGCGCAGTAACTCCAGAGAGCGCTCATAGAGGGCACCCTTGCGCACCTGACGATACAGGCGCGGCACAGTCTCCGTGTTGTGGTTGAGGATGTCCGGCTTCACGGCAAGGACGGCGTCGAGGGCGTTCCAGTCGCCGCGAAAATCGGGGATGAGGACTTCGACCTTGCAGCCGGGGACGCGGTTGCGAATTTCCTGAATGGTGCGGGCGAAGATGTGAGCACCGCCGTCGGGCTGATCGTCGCGATTGACACTGGTGACGACGGCATAGCGGAGGCCCATGTGCGCGACAGCTTCGGCGACACGCAACGGCTCATCCTCATCAGGCGGGCCGGCGGGTTTACCGGAAGGCACGGCGCAGAAGCCACAGGCGCGCGTACAGATGTCGCCGAGAATCATGAAGGTGGCGGTGCCATGTTCCCAGCATTCGCCCATGTTGGGGCAGCGGGCAGATTCGCAGACGGTGTGAAGATCGAGAGTGCGCATGACACGCTTGAGGTTGTGGTAGCGATCGCCGCCAAAGAACTTCACGCGCAGCCAGTCTGGCCGCGGATGAGCGTCAGGATTCAGCGGGAGCGACGGTGTGCTGTTGGGGATGATGTTAAAGGGCGAAGCCATAATTCCCAGCGATTCTGGACAAACCCATTTTACGCAGGAAAGCGAGGTTCGACAAACAAGGCCAGGAATGGCCGGGATTACACCGGCTGGCGAGAAGAACGGACGAAATCGCGGAGTACGGTGACGTTGGGGCCGTAGGCGCCGATGCGGCCGGCGTCCACGGGAAGGCCGAGGCGCTCGGCGAGTTCGAGATCGACACCGGCATCATCGAGTTCGGAGAGGCTGAAACCTGCCGCGGGCTGCACGCGATTGAGCCCCGTGGGATAGACGGGACGCGGCGGGCGATGGCGCTGCCAAGGACGGCGCGCGAGCTCGTAGAATTGCTTCCAGTCACGTTTGTGCCACGTATTCATTTTCACCCTTAGACCCAGTGCCCTTCGTTGGATGCGAACAATAGCAGGAAGGTTCGCTCCTCCTCTGAACGGCCACAGAAACAATCCTTGCGCGAAAAACAAAGCGCAAGTCGTTCTTCTCATATACTCCAAGCAAACGGGAGCGTAAGAAAATCTTCGCCTGGTGTATCAAACACGTAACCCCGCGCGAAGTTTCGGCCACAGAATTTGAGCGCTGAGCACTGCACCGAAACACAGAACCGGCCGGGAAGGACCTCGTAGAGAGCGGCCGCCAGTTCGACCGCGGCGATAGTACATTGTAAAAATGGAGATGGCCAGAATAAAGTAGCGAAGCTGTGAATAACGGAGACGGAGCGGGCGGGAAGGAGTGCAGGCGCGATCCCGGCAAGAATCCGGAGAAAACGCGACAAAAGCAAAAGGCGATTCGGACGCAGGTCTGCGCCCGAAGCGCTCAACGAAGAGTAGGAGAAACTACCAGCGGTTGCCGCGGTCTCCGCGATCCCCACCCCGGCCACCGCCCCGGCCGCCGCGATCGCCGCCCCGGCCGCCACCACCACCACCACCACCGCCATAGCCGCCACGCCCACCACCGCCACCGGAGCGCTCCGTCTGCGGACGCGCTTCGTTGACGACAAGGTTCCGGCCCCCGAAGTTCTGACCGTTCAGGCTCGTCACGGCGCGGTCGGCGTCTTCATCGTTGGCGATCTCGATGAAGGCGAAACCACGCGACTGTCCCGTGAAGCGATCCCGAATCAGGCTGATCGCGGAGGGATTCACTCCAACTTGACCAAACCATTCCTGCAACTGCTCTTCCGAAGCGTTGAACGGAAGATTACCCACATAAAGCTTCTTCACCAGCGGACTCCTTCTGCCCGGAACCTAGCCACGATTGCGGAGCGCACCGAAGAATCAAAACCGCCGACGAGGCAGACCGGAGGGCGTGCCGCAGGGGGCGGGAGGGACACTTCAGTGGTCCCGTGCATGGTCTCGAAAAATGACTTTTTTTGCAACTATAAATCGTTGGAAGGGGGATGCCGGGGGGTACTAGGTCTGGACTTGGCACCAAAATGGCACAGGGATAGCAACCGACGCGAAGGGAGCCGTCAAAACTGTGAAAACAGCGCACGGGAGTTTCTAAGTGCGATAGGAAGCGTTGATGCGCACGTATTCGGCAGTGAAATCGCAGGTCCAGAAACGCGTGGACTCGCGCCCTGCGTGGAGATCGACGACCACCTGAACTTGTTTTTCCAGCAGGCGGTTGCTGGCGGCGCGCTCGTTGAAATCAAGCGGCTGGCCGCGGCGCAGCACCGGTATTCCCGCCAGGTGGATGTCCACGCGGTGGGGATCGAACTTGACGCCGGAGCGCCCTGCCGCAGCAAAGATGCGGCCCCAGTTCGGATCGCCGCCAGCAAACGCGGTCTTGACCAGCGGCGAGGTCGCGATGGTCTGAGCAATGCGGCGCGCGTCGGCCTCTGATTTGGCGCGACGCACTTCGATTTCGATAACGCGCTGCGCTCCTTCGCCGTCGGCAACGATCTGCAAAGCCAGCGAGTGGCAGACTTCTTCGAGCGCTTTGGCAAAGGCTCGATGCGCTGAGGTTCCCGCTTTGATGGCAGGTGCACCGGCCTGGCCGTTGGCCAGAACCAGCAGCGTGTCGTTGGTGGAGGTATCGCCGTCGATGCTGATGCAGTTAAAGGTTCGCGCGGCAACGTCACGCAGGGTTTTCTGGAGGAGTGAGGGGGAGATGGCGGCGTCTGTGGCGACAAACGCAAGGGTGGTGGCGAGATTTGGATGGATCATCCCGGCACCTTTAGCGCAGCCAACGAGATGAATGCGCTTGCCCGCCATCTTAAAGAACGTCGTGGCTGTCTTGGGGCGCGTGTCCGTGGTGCAGATAGCGAGAGAGAACTCGGCAAAGGAGCGAGCGGACGGCCGGCGATTCCGGGTGATGCCTGTGAGGGCGCGGAGAATTTTCTCGAGCGGCAACGGCACGCCGATGACGCCGGTGGAACAGACCAGAACTTCGTGGGGATGGCAACCTAGGCGCCGCGCCGTTTCTTCCACGGTTTCCAACGAGGCGGCACGGCCTGCGGGACCCGTGGCGCAATTTGCGTTGCCGGCATTGACGATGACGGCCCGCATGCGGCCCCTGGACGCGCGCAAATTTTCTTTCGAGACCACAACCGGCGGTGCAACGACGAGGTTCTGCGTGAAGACGGCGGCGGCCGAAGCCGGAACGTCACTGGAGAGCAGCGCCAGATCCAGCGCGCCAGTCTTCTTCAGGCCACATGCCGTGGCCGAGAAACGGAATCCGCGAGGGAGAGCGGCTTCGGAGAGGGCGTACTTCATGGGATGAGTGTCCGTGAGGCGGGTGTGACGCTCACGGAAGCAACCTCCGATCCTCCGCGCGGTGCGATGCGGCTTCGAAAATACTGAATGCAGAAGTGAGGCTCATGGCTTGTTCTCCAGTGATTTGAGTTTTTGTTCGAGCTGCGAAATCGCGGCGCGGACCGAATCTTCGGAAGTGCCTCCGGGAACGTTTTTGGACTGGAGGGCTGCGGCAAGTTGCAACGCGTTGGCGACGTCGGTGTCAAACGCCGGTGAAATCCGCCGGAAGTCCTCCAGCGATAATTGCGTCCAGGGTTTTGCCTGACGCTCCGCTTCCCGCAGGAGATTTCCGACCAGATCGTGGGCCTGGCGGAAGGGAACACCCTTTTTGACGAGGTAGTCGGTGGCTTCGGTAGCAAGAAGAACGGGATTCGCGGAGGCCGCGGCCAGCTTGCCTTCGTTGAAGCGCATTGCAGAAACAGCCCCCGCGGCAACATGGACCATCGAGGCAAGCTGGTCGTGAGCGGAGAAGAGGGCTTCCTTGTCCTCCTGGAGGTCACGCTGGTAACTGGAAGGCAGGCCTTTCAGCGTCGTGAAAAGGCTGAAAAGAGCGCCAGTGACGCGCCCAGTCTTGCCGCGCAGAAGTTCCCAGGCATCGGGATTTTTCTTTTGCGGCATCAGGCTGCTGCCGGTGGAATATTCATCCGGGAGAATGGCGTAGGAAAATTCCTGCGAGGCGAATAGAACGAAATCTTCGGCGAGGCGCGAGAGGTGCGTGGCAATACCGGCGAGGGCAAACAAATAATCAAGCGCGAAATCGCGATCGCTGACAGCATCAAGGCTGTTGGCGGTGATGCGGGAGAAGCCAAGTTCGCGCGCGATGGCTTCGCGATCGATGGCAAAAGAACATCCCGCAAGGGCGCCGGATCCCATGGGGCAGACGTCGGCGCTGGCGGCGGCGTTGTGCAGGCGGTTGAGGTCGCGCGCAAAGGCCTCCGCGTGAGCCATCAGGAAATGAGACAAGAGTATGGGCTGGGCATGCTGGAGATGGGTCATGCCGGCCATAGGAACTTTGAGGTGGGCTTTGGCTTGATCCAGGAAAGCGCGGATCAGGACGATCACGCCCGAGCGAGTTCCAGTCGCAGCATCACGGACAAAAAGGCGAAAATCAGTGGCAACGAGTTCGTTCCGGCTGCGCCCAGTGTGCAGTTTCCAGCCCAGTGGGCCGAGAAATTCAACCAGGGCCTTTTCCACGAAGTGATGGACGTCTTCGGCGGCCGAGGAGTCGAGCCAGGCGAGATCAGTCTTGGCGCGTTCCGCGATTTTGTCCAGAGCACCGAGAGTTTGGCGAACTTCCACTTCGTTGAGAATGCCGGCACGCTGCAAAGCCCTGGCCCAGGCGCGATCGACGGCAAGTTCATAGGGGAGAAGACGGCGGTCGAACGCAAAAGAGCGCTGAAAAGCGTCGAACTCTTCGTTCGGCGGGCGATCGAAGCGCCCACCCCATAGGCGATCGTCTTTGCGTTCGGTCATAGGAATCCCAGGCCGTGTGTGAGCTGCAACACCCAGAAGAAGGCCCCAAATCTTGCACATCGCTCAGCGGAGGCAACGTGCACCACTACCTATATCAAATACCGCAATGGAATGGGGCGCGGCCGTCAGAAACTCTCCCAAGACGGAGCCGCGCCCCGGCGAAAATTCTCAAGAATACTGGCCTTCGGCTTTAGCCATGGGACGAACTGTAACCGGCAAAGCGAAAAGATTGATGAAGCCCTCGGCGTCCTTGGGGTTGTAACGGCCCATGGAAAAACTGGCGAGGTCGGAGCGGTACAGAGAGAAAGGCGAGAGACGCTTGGTGACATTGAGCGTGCCCTTCCAGAGTTTCAGGCCGACCGAGCCGGTGACGCGCTGCTGCGCAACATTGAAGAAGCCATCGAGAGATTCACGCAGCGGCGAAAACCACAAGCCGTAATAAACGAGCTCGGCGTAACGCCCCGAGAGGGCCTGCTGGAAGTGGGAGGTTTCCCGGTCGAGAGTAAGCCGCTCCAGTTCGCGGTGCGCGGTAACGAGCAGCGTTCCGCCCGGGGTTTCATAGGCGCCGCGCGATTTCATTCCCACCAGACGATTCTCGACGAGATCGGTGCGGCCGACGCCATGTGTTGCGGCAATGTCGTTTAATGCATTGAGAAGCGCGACGGGCCCAAGCTTCTTGCCGTTCACCGAAACAGGCGTGCCTGCTTCAAAGCCAATCTCCACCTCTTCGGCTTTTTCCGGAGCCTGCTCTGGCGAAACAATCCACTGCCACATGGATTCACGGGGCGCATTGGCGAGATCTTCGAGATCTCCGCCCTCGTGGCTCAGGTGCCAGATATTGCGATCGCGGCTATAAATGTTGGCGCGGCTTTGTTCCACCTGGACGTGGTGCTTTTGCGCGTAGGCAATGGCGTCCTCACGCGAGTCGATGGCCCACTCACGCCACGGGGCGATGATGGGGAGGTGCGGCGCGATGGCTTTGTAGGCCAGCTCAAAGCGGACCTGGTCATTGCCCTTGCCGGTGCAACCATGGGAGAGGCCATCAGCGCCGAGTTGCAGGGCGAGTTCGGCCTGACGCTTGGCCAGGACGGGACGAGCCATGGAGGTGCCAAGCAGGTAGGTGTGCTCATAGACAGCACCGGCCCGGAGTGTGGGCCAGATGTAGTCGCGGACGAATTCCTCGCGCAGATCTTCGACGTAGGCGGTGGACGCGCCGGTGGTAAGCGCCTTTTTGCGGGCGGCCTCGAGATCTTCCTGTTGGCCAACGTCTCCGATCATGGCAATCACTTCACAGCCATAATTTTCGCGGAGCCACGGAATAATGATGGACGTATCCAAGCCGCCGGAATAGGCAAGAACGACTTTCTTTGGTTTGGGCGCTTGCGGTGTCACTGGGTTTTCTCCTAAGGATGCCAAAAGGGATTAGGAATACAGCGCGTGCAGGATGGCCTTTTGCACGTACATACGGTTTTCGGACTGTTTGAGCACAATGGACGTCGGGCCGTCGAGAACTTCGTCGGTCACTTCCGCGCCGCGGTGTGCCGGAAGGCAATGCATAAAGAAGGCGCCGGGTGCGGCTTGCTCCATGAGCTTGCGATTGACCTGGTAAGCCTTGAAGACGTTGCGGCGTACCTTCTCTTCGGCCTCGAAGCCCATGCTGGTCCAGGAATCGGTGTAGACGGCTTGCGCGCCAGCGACCGCTTCCGTGGGATTGGTGAACAACTCGATGCGCGTGCGGGTTTCCTTGGCGACGCGCTTGGCGTCCGAGAGAACGTCCGGCGCGGGAGCGTAATTTGCCGGTGTGGCGATGCGGAAGTTCACGCCGAGGCGCGCGGCGAGGAATAAGAGTGAGTGGCAGACATTGTTGCCGTCGCCGACGTAGGCGAGTTTGAAGCCTTTCAGCGAGCCGACCTTCTCTTCGAGTGTGAAATAGTCGGCGAGCGCCTGGCAGGGATGGAATTTATCGGAGAGCGCGTTGACCACGGGGATGTTGATGCTGGCCGCCATTTCCTCCAGAACACGCTGTTCGTAAACGCGGGCGACGATGCCCTGCACCCAACACTCGAGGTTGCGGGCCACATCGGGGATGGATTCGCGCTCGCCCAGCCGCGCCTGAGTGTGATCGAGGAAGACCACATCGCCACCCATGCTCTGGATGCCGACCTCAAACGTGACACGCGTGCGCAGGGAGGGCTTCTCAAAGATGAGAGCAATGTGCTTGCCGCGCAGCACGGAGGTGAAACGCGACGGGCGCGCCTTGATGTCCGCGGTGCGCTGCAGAAGCTCGCGCGTGTCCGCGGGCGACCATTCGGCGCCCGTGAGGAGGTCCTTGGCGATGGATACGGGGATCGTCAGTGATGCGGTCATTCGTTATTCTCCACACGTATAAGAGTGTCAGACAGATGCTCCGGCCGAGTGTTCCGCGGAAGAGAAGCCGCGCAGAACACGGGTACCGGGAACAGCGGAAAAGGCCGCGTGGCCGGAAACAGGCGAAAATAAGCCGGGGGCCAGCGCTGCCGCGGCCGAATGGCCGCCTACAATGTGAACTTCGCGAACGCCACCCTCGAGGGCGCGCTTGGCGGCCTCCAGCTTCAAGATCATGCCGCCGGAGACTACGCGCGCGTGCACGAGATGGTCGATCTGTTCGCAGGAAATGGCCGAGAGGACTTTGTCGCCGTCGAGGACGCCGGCGACATCGGTGAGGTAGACGAGATGGTCTGCTTCGATGAATTCGGCGCAGGCCGCAGCCATGTGATCGGCATTGATGTTGTAGAGTTCGCCGTCCGCGCCCAGCCCGAGGCAAGGGGCAACTGGGATTAGCTTCTCCCGCCAGAGCGATTCGAGAAAGCGCACATTGACGCTCGTCAGATAGCCCACATAGCCGAGGCTGCCCTCGATGTCGTTATGCACGAGGGGGGCGGCGGAAAAGCAGGCCGCATCCGCCGCGGAGATGCCGACGGCGGGCTGGCCTTCCGCGGAAATCGCGGCGGCGAGGCGTTTGTTGAGCAGCCCGGCAAAAACCATCACGGCGACATCGCGGGTTTCGCCATCGGTGACGCGCAGTCCGGAGACGAATTTGCTTTCGATCCCAAGACGCTTCAAGGTGGCGGTGAAGAGGCCGCCGCCGCCGTGAACAACCAGGATTTCGTGGCCATGCCGCGCGAGCGTGGCGACGTGGCGAGAGAGTTGTTGTACGGTGGCAGCATCTTCGAGCAAAGCGCCCGCAAATTTGATGACAATTCTCATAGAAGTCCGGTCTGCTCCTCTAGTCCAAGCGTGAGATTCATGTTTTGCACGGCTTGCCCGGCCGCGCCCTTCCCCAGGTTGTCCAGGCACGAAACGATGATCAGGCGTTGCCCGTCGGTGTCCAGAACGAAGCCGATGTCGCAGAAATTTGTTTTCGTGACGTGCTGCAATTCGGGCGTGGAACCCGCGGGGGAGATGCGCACCATGGGGCGGCCCGCGTAAAACTTCTTATAGAGTTCTTCAATAGCTTGCGGCGTGTGCGGCGCGGCCAGTGTCACGTAGATCGTGGACAGGATGCCGCGTGCAACGGGAAGCAGGTGGGTTGAAAAAACCACCTGCGATTCCGGCAGGCCGGTGTGCTCGACAATTTCCGGCGTGTGACGATGCGAGAAAAGATTGTAAGCGCGGAAATTTTCGCCTACTTCGACGAAATGGAGATCGCGCCGCGGCTCCTTGCCCGCGCCGCTAGCGCCGGATTTACAGTCGCAGATGACGTTTTGCGTCGGCGAAACGAGGCCGGCCTGCGTCAACGGGCGCAGCGCGAGAATCACGCTGGTCGCATAGCAGCCGGGATTGGCGACGAGTTTCGCTCCCGGGATGATGTCCGCATAAAGCTCTGGCAGGCCGTACACGGCGTCGCCCAGATGCGCTTGGTGCGGTGCGGGCAGCTTGTACCAGGAAGAGAACGTCTCCGCCGAAGAGAAGCGGAATGCACCGCTCAGATCGATCACACGCAAACCCGCATCGAGCAACTTCGGCCCAATCTCGGCCGAGACTTCGTGGGGCGTGGCGAGAAAAGCCGTGCCCGCGGAATTGGCCGTGATCGCCTCGATGGAAAGAGGCTTCAGAGGGGCCTCGCCCCAACCGCGCAACTGAGGAAAAAGCTCGGAGAGGCACTGAGCGCCATTGGTCTCGCGAACATAAAAGGTTGGCCGGGAAACCACGGGATGACGCAGAAGAAGCGTGGCCAGCTCATAACCCGTATAGCCGGTGACACCAATGACGGCAATGTGCCGGGGATCTCTCATTTCACCTGTGCTTCGATTTTTTTCTGGAGAGACTCCCGGGCCTTACGGCTGGGGGTAATGATCAGAACGGTGTCATCGCCGGCAATGGTGCCGGCAATTTCGGGGAATCTTGCGCCGTCGACGGCAGCCGCGAGGGGCTGCGCGCCGCTAGGAGGCGTTTTGAGGACCAGCAGATTCTGCGCGGGCCGGAGGTCCAGCAGGAATTCGCGGATTGCGCGGGTAAGTGGAGGAACGGTGGCGGCTTCTTCCGGCAAACCGGAGCCGGACTTGTAGCCCTCGTTGGTTTTGACGAGCTTCAATTCCTGTAAATCGCGGGAAAGGGTGGCCTGGGTCACGCGCAGCTTTTGCTTGGCGAGACGGTGACGGAGTTCTTCCTGATTGGCGATGCGCTCGCCGGAAACCAGGCGGAGAATCTGTCCGTGCCGGAATGTTTTTGTCGCGCTCATCGAGAATGCCCTATGCAAGACACTGTATATTTATACAGTTCTCGCGCCGGGGTGTCAACTCAATTGCCCCGGCTTCTTGTGCTCTCCTGCGCGCCGCGCGGCACCTTCCGGCCAGGGGCAATTGGACTATGATGGGGTTCTGCACGAAGTTCCTCACCCGCAAGCCGCAGTGCAGCGGTTGCGCGGGGGTCCTGCCGGAAAAGGAGCCAGCCATGACCAATGAACGCAAACCGAAAAAACCGCGTGAACAATACCGCCTGCGCACGCGGCTGATCCATGGAAGCTTTGCCACCGGCCGTTGGGATTACGATCACCATGTGGTGCCGCCGCAATCGAGTTCCGCCACGTACCGGCTGTCTTCGGTGCACCGCGGGGCGCAGGGATTCATCGAATTTGCCACCCCGGAATCGCGCCGGGCGCCCATCTACATCTATGACCGGTTAGACGAGCCGAGCCGCGGGATGTTGGAAGAGAATCTGGCGGTGGCGGAAGGTGGAGAGGTTGCCGTCACCTTTGCGACGGGCATGGCGGCGGTAAGCGGGGCCCTGGGAATCCTCACGGCCAGCGGCGACCAGATCGTGGCACATCAAGTCCTCTATGGTTGCACGCACAGCCTGATGACAAGCTGGCTGCCACGCTACAAGATCCACACGGATTTCTGCGATCTGTGCAACCCGGAAACGCTTGCGAGCGTGGTTACAAAACAGTGCCGGGTTGTTTATTTCGAGACGCCCGTCAATCCGACGATGGAACTGATTGATCTGCAGGCGGTGCGGCGCGTGGTTGACCGGTTGAACACAGGAAGGGCGGACGAGGAAAGAATACGGATCGTGGTCGATAACACATTTTCCACGCCGTACTGCCAGAGGCCGCTGGAACACGGCGTGGACCTGGTGGTGCACAGCCTGACCAAGGATATCGGTGGGTTTGGCACGGAAATGGGCGGTGCGGTGATCGGCGCGAATGAGTACTTCAATCTGCTCATGCTCTACCGCAAGGATTTTGGGGGCGTCCTTTCGCCCAAGAATGCGTGGCCCATCCTGGTCTATGGTTTGCCGACACTGGCGACACGCATGGTGAACCAGCAGAAGAGCGCCATGCAGGTAGCGGAGTTCTTGCAGCGCCAAGCGAAGGTGGCGCGGGTGCTGTATCCGGGGCTGCCAAACTTTCCGCAGCGCGAACTGGCGCGGCGGCAGATGACCACGCCGGACGGCGCATTCGCGCCGGGCTGCATGTTGTACTTCGAGCTGAAAGGAAGAGATGGCACCGGTAATAGCGCGGCGGAAGCGGCCGAGCGATTTGTCGACTACGTCGCGGAGAAGTCCTATACGGTGACCCTGGCGGTCAGCCTGGGGCAGATCAAGACGCTGATCGAGAATCCCTTCTCCATGACGCACGCGGCGATCCCGGACGAAGAGAAAATCCGCTGCGGGTTGCAGCCCGGAGGCATCCGTCTCTCCCTCGGGTTGGAGGACTGGCACGACATCATCGCCGACCTGGAAGACGCCCTGGAAGTGGTCTGACCGGAAGGACAGGTAGGGACGGCTGCACGATTCGCCGCATCCCGCAGATGACTGCTGGATTTTTTGCTCCGGGAGTGTTACGAATCGGTCATCGCCTTTTTGCGCCGATGACCGAACTGTGCCATATCGGAGGATGCAAGCACGACGTGCCGGCCGCCCTGGCCGACGACAAGCTTTGCATCTTACATTTCACGCTGTCGCTGGAAGCGAGCTGCGCGGAGAAGCGGCGCGAGACGGCTCTTGGGAACACGCCGCACGAACGGCAGCGCGAAATCATGCGGTTTATCACAGAAAACGGGGAACGCCTGGCCAGGGTCGCGACCAGCGGCCTGCATTTGACGGATGACTTGAAGGCGCGCGTGCTGAGCACCTTTCTCACTCTGATGAATCTGCGCGAGAATCTGGATCGTGCGGCCATGCGCACACCGACTGGCCGCGGCGGATTTTCCCGCTAGCCTCCACGAACCAAGCTCCCGTTCAAATGGAATAGAACCGCCGCGTCACGGCGAGATGCTTCCTGCCGATCGGAATGGCCCGGCCATCGATGAAAGCCGGCATTTTGGGGCTCGTGCGGCCATGAGCCGCTCCTGTCTTTCGGTGCCAAGGCATTCCAAGCACATCTTCGGCGAGTATTTCTCAAGGAGCGGGTGGCTCACGTAATATAGAGTTCCAGCCTTGGAATCTTCTTTCTTGATAGCTCCAATGGCATCCGGAGAGGCAACGCCGCTGTGCTAGGCTTCGTCTGAGTGAAGAAATACATGAAAGTACGCCGGGTCAACAGGCTGCAAGGTCTAGCGCTCCTGGTCCTGCTTCTGGGAGGAGGGTCCGCGTGCGGCCAGGTGCCGGAAAAACCCCCCAGTGAGAACGAGCCCGCTCCGAACGTGATAGCCATGCGGGTGGTGCGCGAGGATGGCAGCGTCCTGATTGCGAACCCTGGCGGCCTAGCCGTGGAAATCGGGAAGCCGCTACAGCGCGACCAAGTGGCCGCAAGCATCCGGACAATCTATCAAACCGGCGATTATTCTGATTTGCGCGCGGTCGTCACGCGCGAAGCGGCGGGAATACGGCTGGATTTCGTTGCACGGGAAAACTTGTTCATCAATCAAGTGGTCATCGAAGGACTGAAAGCGCCACCCTCGGACGCCTCCGCAGCCGCGGCGATGCAATTGTCGCTGGGGCAGACGTACCGCGCAGCAGATATAGATGACGCAATCAATCGGCTGAGGGAGGCGTTGCGCGAGGAAGGACTGTATCAGTCAAAAGCGACGGCGGAACGTCAGCCTCACCAGGAGACGCATCAACTGGATGTGATCGTGCACGTGGAGCCCGGGCCGCGGGTGCGCCTGCGGAATGTCGAACTGCTCAACAACACGCACTATCCTGACGCCCAGCTACTGAAGCTTTTCAAGCTCAAGCCGGGCAGCGAACTGACGATTGCCCGAGCGCAGCAGGGCACCGAGCGCATCCGGAAATACCTGGAAAAGCGGGGGCACTTGAGCGCGCGCGTTTCGGTACGGCGGGGTGAGTATAGCGCGCAGAATAACACGCTGCCCTTAACTCTGGAAGTGACGGAAGGGCCGCGTGTTCTGGTGGAAGTGGCAGGCGCGAAATTTTCCAAAGGCACGCTGAAGAAACTCGTTCCTGTGTACCAGGAAGGCTCGGTGGATACCGATCTGCTCGAGGAGGGAAAGCGCAATTTGCGGGAACGATTGGAGCGCGAGGGATATTTCGACGCGACGGTAGATTATGCGACGGCGGAACGCGAGGTCGACGGGAAGAAGTCGGACTGGAAAGGATCCGAGGAAGTGATCACCTATACGGTGAATCGGGGCGATCGCCACAAGTTGCTGCGCATCGAGTTCGCCGGGAATCGCTATTTCAGCACCTCCCTGCTGCGCAGCCGGCTGAACATTGCGCCCAGTTCGTTCGAGATTCGAGCGCGATTCAGCCGCCGGCTGTTGGATTCGGACGTGTTGTCGATGAAGAGTCTGTACGCCGCCAACGGATTTCTGTCCGCCAGCGTGGAAGGAAAGATACAGGACGACTTCGAGGGGAAGAGGGGCGACCTGGTGATCCGCTTTGTGATTCAAGAAGGCAAGCAGACACTGGTCTCGAGCCTGTCCGTCGAGGGCATGAAGGCCATAACGGAAAAGGAAATTCGCGGCGTCATCGGGTCGCTGCCGGGCCAGCCTTATTCGGACATTAACGTGGCGACGGACCGCGACAATATTCTGGCCCTCTACTTCAACCAGGGCTTCCCCAGTGCGCAATTCTCGTGGATCGCAGAGCCTGACAAATCGCCTCTCGATGAAGGAAAAGCCGCAAAAGGGAATTCAGCCAGTGGGGATTCCGCCGAGGCGCAAGCCGCCAGACAGGAGTACCACATCGAGCGCGCGGAGCCCATGCGTCTGGTCTACAAGATCGAGGAAGGTTCGCAGATTCGCGTGCGCCGCGTGCTCCTGGCGGGATACAAACGCACGCGTCCGCGGGTGATCGGCCGCGAGGTAAGAGTGAAACCGGATCAGCCGCTGCGTGAGGGAGATGTGGTGGAGTCCCAGCAGAAACTCTACAACCTGGGAGTTTTCAACCGGGTGACCATCGAGCCGCAAAACGCCGCGGGTACCGACCCCGAGAAGGATGTCGTTGTCCTCGTGGAAGAAGCCAAACGTTACACCATTGCGTATGGCGGGGGTTTCGAAGTACAGCGCCTGGCCAGCTCGACCGATCCGACTGGTGGACAGGTGGAGGCTGCACCGCGCGGGATTCTGGAGATTTCGAAGCAGAACCTGACCGGCCGCGCCGATTCGCTGACCTTAAAATTGCGGGGCAGCACGATTCAGGGGCGGGCGCTGCTCGCGTATTCCGTGCCGAATACGTTCAACAACCCCAAATTAAGTTTGCAAGCCACCGCATACTTCGAGAAATCGCAGGACATTAACACCTTTTCGCAGACTCGCTATGAGGGGAACCTGCAGCTCACGGAGCAGATCTCCTCGCGCTCTTCCATACTGTATCGCTACGCGTTCCGCAAGATAACGGTCAGCAATCTGAACATCCCGTCGGACGAAATCCCGCTTTTTAACCAACCAACGCTGGTGTCGCAATTCGGGGCGACATGGTTCCGCGACACGCGGAATAATCCTGCGGATGCGACGAAAGGAAGCTTTAACAGCGCGGACGTGAGCCTTGCGGCCACCAAGATCGGATCGAGCGCCAACTTTGCGCGGTTCTTCTTCCAGAATTCGACGTATACGCCAATCAAAAGAGGTTGGAGCTTTGCGCGCTCGACCCGCATAGGCATCCTGGTACCGTATGGCGATACCGTCTCGCTGACATTTCCCGCGCCTGACAAGGCACCGTTCCCGACGGTCATCCCTTTGCCGGAACGTTTCTTTGCGGGAGGCGGAACCTCTCTGCGGGGCATTGCGTTGAATCAGGCAGGGCCCCGCGATGCGGACACGGGCTTTCCGGTTGGCGGCCAGGCGGTCATGATCTTCAATCAGGAATTGCGGTTTCCGCTCAAGCTGCCCTTTGTGGGCGCAGGCCTGGGTGGCACGCTCTTCTATGATGGAGGCAGCACATATAGCCGGCTGACGCGAATGACCTTCCGTTGGTCGCCGCCCGATCCAGTCTTCAAGGCGGCATATCCGGGGTACCCCCTGGGGCGGTACAATCCCACGCAATGCGTGGAGAACTGCAGCAATGAGCTGAACTATTTTTCGCACACCATCGGCGTGGGTCTGCGGTACGCAACACCTGTCGGGCCGATCCGCATTGATGTCGGCTATGAACTAAACCGGCCGCAATTCGTCATCCCTTGCAAGAATGGGGCGGTGCTCTGCCAGGAAGCGACACGCTTGCCGGCCATCCAAATCTTCTTCAATTTGGGGTCAAGTTTCTAATGCGACGCCGTGTTTTAATTCTGAGCTCAATTCTGGCCGTGCTGACGGCCAGTAAAGCCGTGCTGTCGCAGGAGGTCATTGACCGGGTCGCGGCGCGCGTGGAGAACGACATTATTCTCGTCAGCGATGTCCATGCGCTGGCGCGCTACCAAATGTTCATCGAGGGCAAGTCAGAAAGCGACACGCAGATTTTGGATCGGCTGATCGACCAGTGGATCGTGCGCAATGAGGCCAACGCTGCCAGGTACCCGCAACCATCCGATGAAGAGGTGCAGCGTAGCCTGGCGCGCCTCGAGCGGTCATTTTCTTCACCCGCCGAGTTTGAGGATCGCAGGCGGCAGAGCGGGCTCAGCAGCGAAGAGTTGCTGACGATGGTGAAGTCGCAGCTCTACCTGAGCAATTACCTGGACACAAGATTTCGACCCTCGATCCAGGTCGAAGAAAAAGACGTGGAAGAGTTTTACAAAGCGCGGGTGGTGCCGAGGGCGGAATCGCGGGGTCAAACGCCGCCGACACTCGAGGCCGCGCGTGATTTCATCCAGGAAGCGCTGGTACAGCGCGCGATCAATGAGCAAGCCGACCGCTGGCTGAAAGAAAGCAGGTCACGGATTCGCGTGGAGAATTTGTTGAACGAGAGCAAGCCATGACCAAAGAATCGCGCTGGCGAAAAATTCTTTGGCTGGAGCATGTCTTTTGGGTGCTGGGGACGTGGGCTCTGCTGGGAATTGCCCTGGCGATCATCGCCGTGGGCAGCGGATTGGCAAACCCGCTCCTGCGCCGCGTCCTGATTCACCGGATGGAGACGCTGACCGGAGCGCGCGTCGAAATCCGCACGGTCTCCGTGGGCTGGTTCTCGCTGAGTGCCACGGTGAACGGGATGGTGGTGCATGGCAAAGAGGCGGCGAGCACGGAGCCGCTGTTAAGCGTAGAACAGGCCCGCGTGGGACTGCGCATCGATTCGTTCTGGGGGCGGCGCGTGGGGCTGAATGAACTGGTGTTGCAATCGCCGCGGCTGCACCTGCGCGTGGAAAAGGACGGGAGCAACAATCTGCCAACGTTAAAACGCACAAGCGCGGCGCGGAAGACGCCACAGGAAATGCTGCTGGAACTGCACGTGCAGCGCGCGGAAATCAAGGATGGCTGGCTGCTCTACAACGACACTAAGAAATTGCTCGCGGTGGAAGGCGGCGACCTCGCGTTCGAGTTGACGCGGCGCGGTCAGCCGGAGCATGCCCTCTATATCGGCACACTGAAGTGGGAGTCTGTTGAATTGGCCCGGCGTCGCGACGTGCCGGTACCGGCGAATCTTTCCGCGAAATTCTCGCTGGGCCCCGGGGGCTTTGCGCTGGAACAGGGAGTGCTGGACCTTGGCCGTTCCCATGTAGACTTGCAAGCGCAGGCAAAAGATCTGAACGCCGGAAACTGGACTTATCGCTACCGCGGGTGGCTGGACCTGCTCGACCTGCGTGAAACTTTCCGTACCCCAGAAATACCCTTGGGGCGCGTTGATCTGCGAGGAGAAGGAAGCCTTACGGACGGCAAGCTGGAAGGCAAAGGCAGCTACGCAGCGGACAATATCAAATTGAGTTTCGAGGATTTCCACGCTGCGAATTTGACCAGCCGGTCGAGCTACGTTCTGGATTCGCAAGGAGTGGTGCTGCCGGACTTCGCGGCCTACGCGCTGGGGGGAAGCGTGAAAGGCCGCGTCAACATGCGCTTCGATGGGCTGAAGTTCCGCGCGGAGACGAGGCTGCAGGATATCCGCCTTTCTCTTGTTGCGCCAGCGATTGATCACGCGGGTTTTCCCGTCGACAAATTGCACTGGGATGCGGTGATTTCAGCGGACACCGTGGAAACCTGGCATGACAATTTTCGTGACTTCGATATCACTGCGCGGATGCATTGGGACGAACCGGAGGAGCTGGCCGCGGGGCACATCCCCGTCGCGGGCGATTGGAAACTGCGCTACCGCTACGAGCCGGACATTTTGAGTCTGGAGCAATTGGAGTTCGAGACGCCGACGTCCCGGGGCTCGATCACGGGTGTGCTGGATCCCAAGCGTTCGGCACTCGATGTGCGACTGGATGTGGGCTCGCTGGATGCGTGGAACGATTTCATCCACGCGATTGCGGGGGACAAACCCGGTACCCCGGAAGCGGCGGTGCGCATTGGCGGGTCGTTGCAATGGATCGGGAAAATCACGGGTCCCGGCGAGGGGCCGGAGTTTCAGGGCCACTTCCACGGGGAGCGCATCCGTTATGAGGATTTTGCGCTGGATTCCCTGGACGGCGATTTGACCTATTCTCCGAAAGAACTGGTGATTAACAAAGGGCGCATGCGCCACGGCGTGATGGAAGCGGAAATCGACGGGCGGATGCAGCTGAGCGATTGGGATTTTCTGCCGGACAACGAATGGACCAGCGACATCAACCTGGAAAAAGTGCCGATGGAAGGATTGGAGCAGTTGGCGGGCTGGAAATATCCATTAAAGGGATTGGTGACGGGACAATTCCACGGGCACGGCACGCGCGCACAGCCCGCGCTGACCGGGTTGCTTGATGTGGCCGATGGAGATGCGTATGGCGTTACGTTTAATCGCTTACGCGGGCAACTGAGCGTCATGCCGGACGAAGTGCGGCTGGCTAACGCGGAGTTGCGGTTCTTTGCGCCAGGCACCGAAAAAACGGGGGGAGCGGGAATTGTGACGGGTACGGCGGCGTACCGATTTGGCGACCGTTCCTTGACGACAGATCTGGTGGGGGCCTCGCTGCCGCTCGCGAATTTCGGAAAGATTCAGTCGGCCAGTCTTCCTCTGGGAGGGCAAATCACTTTTCGTCTGAAATCGAGCGGTCCGGTAACGCAACCCCTCGCGGAAGGCTCTTTTCGCGTGGTGAATTTGCAGATCGGCACGGAAGTCATCGGCAGCTTGAAGGGGGAACTGCATTCGGACGGAAAGGAAGCGAGTTTGAAACTTGGATCCGCAATGAACGAAGGAGCGATCACGGGTGGGCTCAAGCTGGGCTTAGCTGCCCCGCAGCCTGTGGATGGGAAGATCACGATCCAAAACATAAACCTCGATCCCTACCTGCTCTCCGCCCTGCACCTGAAAAAATTCACCGGCCACGGCACCGCGGACGGCGACATTACGGTGAGCGGGGAACTTCAGCATCCGGAAAGTCTGGTGGTGGATAGCAATTTCACCCGTTTGTTGCTGACCTATGGCGGCGTGCAACTGGAAAATTCCGGTCCGATCCACCTGACTTCGACACGGGACAGCCTGAAGATTGTGAACGCTTCGCTGAAAGGAACGGATACGAACGTCGAATTGAGCGGCTCGATTCAATTCACCGGCCGGCGGGCACTGGCGATGAAGATGAATGGAACGGTGGACCTGCGGCTGCTGAGCGCCTCTATTCCGGACTTCGATTTGGCCGGCCATGCCGATATCAACGCCTCGTTTGAGGGTACGGTGGACCGGCCGAGAATCATCGGGCGCGTGAAGCTCACGAATGCCTCGGCGCGCACAGCGAACTTCCCGACCGGTCTGAGCAGCGTGAAGGGCGATCTAGTGTTTGATGCGAACCGGCTGTTTTTCGAGAATGTCACCGGTGAATCGGGAGGTGGCCTTCTCGTCCTTTCCGGCAGCGTGAATTATTCGGAGAAGCCGCTGCGATACGACATCTCCGCGAAAACCGACCGCATCCGGATTCGTTATCCGGAAGGGATCAGTTGGCTGGCAGGCGGATCGCTGCGACTCTCCGGCACGTTGGAGGGTGGAGTACTCTCCGGCAAGGTTGCCGTTCAACGCGTGAATCTCAGTGAGGGGCTGGAATCGGCGGGCCTCCTGGTATCCAGCACGGGCGGAAGCAGCTCCGGCAGCTCGAGTTTCTTGCGCAACTTGCAGCTCGACGTGGAAGCAAGTTCCACGCCGGATGCACGGATGGAATGGCCGGGAGCCCAACTCGATGCGGACGCCAATCTGCGTGTTCGAGGCACGGCAGAACACCCGATTTTGCTTGGGCACATCCACGTGCTCTCTGGGGATTTGTATTTCCGGGACAGCCACTATCACGTGGCGCGGGGGGATTTGAATTTTGCCAACCCGTTCCGGCTGAATCCCGTGATCAATGTCGAAGCAACGACGACGATCCAGCAATATGAAATTACGCTGAACTTCACAGGGGAGGCGAGCAAACTGAGTCTGTCCTACCGCTCGGATCCGCCGTTGCCCGCGAACGACATCATCACATTACTGGCATTAGGACAGACCGGCTCGGAATCGGCGCTACGCACGGGCGCCGCGACGCAGAGCGGCACTTCCGGCGCGTCGGCGTTGTTGTCGGAGGCGATTTCGAGCCAGTTGGGCGGGCGCGTGGAGCGGCTGTTCGGCATTACGCGATTCCGCGTCGATCCCGGCCTCACAGGGGTGGGAGCAAGCAGCTCCGGCCAGAACGCAGCGGCACGCGTGACCGTCGAGCAGCAAGTGACGCCCAACTTGACGGTACTCTATGAAACGAACGTGACTTCCACGCAGCAGCAGGTGATCCAGATCGAGTACAACTTGAACCGGAACATCTCCGTGGTGGGCTTGCGGGATCAGAACGGCACTTTCGGCATGGACATCAAGTTTAAGAAACGCCTGCCGTAAGAATGGCGCGCGACCCAAACCATCGAGTTGTCATTGCAATGGAATTGGAACTCAGGGTTGAGATTGCTGCGCGTCCTGCTGAGGCGCTTCCTGCTGGGGGCGATGCTGTGGCTGCCAGCGGCGCTGCGGAGGATTGTACAGCCGGGCATTCTGTCCGGTGACGGGATCCTCCTCTTTGGCCGCTTGCAGAGCGTCCTTGACAGCCTTGAAAGCCGCGGCACGCGTTGCTTCCTGCATTTCGCGGGAAATTTTTGGGCCTTCGGCAGCTACCTTTTGTCCGAGGGGAGAACCGTAGAACTGAAGCATACCCTTGATCTCGTCGCCGCTGTAATGCTTGTCGTAAGCTGCGACCATTTGTTCGGTCACCTGGTCCAGATCGAAATTCTTCTCGTAGCCTGAAATCACGTTGTTGATGAATGCCTGGCCCTTCGCATTATTTGGCACGGAGGAGAGGAGTTTTTCGCGGTATTGATCCGCGATCAGATTGACGGATTCCTGGAACTGATCCCGGGCACCGATGAGTTCCAGAAGCGCGCGGATGTCGGCGTCTTTTGCAGGATCAATGGAAGCGGCAGGTGAAGAGTTCGGCTTGTTAGCGGCGGATTGCGAGGCCGCCTGGACCGCCGTGGAGGAGCCACCCTGAATGGCAACGAGGAACGTTCCCACATAAATCAGAATTAATGCAATTGCCGCTTTCATCTCATCCTCCACACGCCATGGTCCTGCCTTAGGATTGATTGTAGGGAAGCGCGAAAACGGGCGCGCCTGCGCTGGGGTGCAGGTTTGCCTCGCGGATACTGGCCGGAGGTGCAGGGGGGTAAATGGCGTGCAACCTTGAAGAGCGCCCCGGGCCGGACTGCGCATGAGCCCTTCTCTTACGGCGGAAGCGACAGTAGATTATGCTTGGCTAAAGCAGATCCTGAATTCCCTGCGAGCCGGAAAAGAGAGACGCTCGAGAGAGAAGTTGGCGGGAATGCATTCCATGAGCACAGCCAAAACGCTGACCGAAGAGGGCTACGCGGAGCTACGCGCTACCATGGTGGAAACGCAAATCCGAAAGCGCGGCATCGGGGATGAACGGGTGTTGCGGGCCATGGGGAGCGTGCCGCGCCATGAATTCGTAGAGTCCAATTGGAAGAATCTGGCGTACACCGATGAGCCGTTGCCGATTGGCGGCGGGCAGACCATCTCGCAGCCCTACATTGTTGCCGTCATGTGCGCCGCAATACATTTGGAAGGTACGGAGAAAGTGCTGGAAATCGGAACGGGTTGCGGGTATCAGGCCGCGGTGCTTTCCTGCCTGGCCCGGGAGGTGCACACGGTCGAATACCGGGAGGAGCTTGCAACTGGGGCGCGTGAGCGGCTGCAACGGCTGGGGTACGGAAATATCCATGTTCACTGCGGCGACGGATCGCTGGGCCTGGCGGCGTTTGCGCCCTATGATGGCATCGTCGTGGCCGCGGCGGCACCTCATGTGCCGGAACCTTTGACGCAGCAATTGGCGGAAGGCGGGCGGATGATCGTGCCCGTGGGCGGGGAAGAGCTCCAGGTATTGCTGCTGCTGACCAAGCACGGCGAAAAATTCAGTTCAGATCGAAGAGAACCCTGCCGGTTCGTACCCCTCCTGGGTTGCCACGGCTGGAAGGACGTGCGGATTTGATGAGCCATTCCGTCCCCGAGCTGTCCATCATCATTCCGTCGTTTAACGAAGAGTTGCGCCTGCCCGCATCGCTGGAAAAGATCGCGCGTTACATCGCGCGTGAGAAAAAGCATACCGAGGTTATCGTGGTGGACGACGGGTCCACGGATCGCACCGCCGAGGTGGCCGAGTCTTTCCGCGGTAAACTCTCGCAATTGCGAGTTCTGACGAACGGCACGAATCGGGGCAAGGGCTATAGCGTGCGTCACGGCTCGCTGGAGGCACGCGGCGAGATCGTTTTGTTCACCGATGCGGACCTCTCCTCGCCGATCGAAGAAGCGGGCAAACTTTTCGCGGCCTTGAAGGACCATGATGTGGCCATCGGCTCGCGCGCGGTGGATCGCCGCTTGATCGAAGTGCGCGAATCGGCTTTTCGGGAATTTGCGGGCATCGTCTTCAACAAAATTGTCCGCATCGTATTGTGGCTGCCATTTGTGGACACCCAGTGCGGATTCAAAGCCTTCCGGCGAGAGCGGTGCCGGGTGATCTTCGAGCAACAGACCATCGAGCGATTTGGCTTTGATCCGGAGTTGCTGTACCTGGCGCGGCACCACGGCTTGTCCACGGCAGAGGTGCCGGTGCGCTGGGCGCATTCCCCAGCTACCAAGGTCAGCATGATCAGGGACAGCGTGCAGATGTTCCTGGATGTGGTGATCATCCGGTGGAACGCGTTGCGAGGCAGGTACCGCAAGGAGCGGTGAGTTGTACTTTATACAATAAAGTACTTGACAGTGCTTCCCCGCACCGCTATTCTTGGGGCGTGTCCACGACCAGCCCAATCCGCACTCCCTCCCGCGAGCCGATCCCGATTGACGCCCGCGCTGCGGATCACCTCCGCTATATCCGCGAAACCATGGAACGGGCCGCTGAATTCACGGCGGTGCCCGGCTGGGGCGGCGTGGCCATGGGCATTACGGCCTTGACAGCGGCACTGTGGGCCTCGCGCCAGGGCACACCACGAGGCTGGGCTGCGGTGTGGTTGGCGGAGGCTTTTGTAGCGGTGGCGATCGCGGCACCGTCGGCGGCGACCAAAGCGCGGCGCGCCAATTCCTCATTGTTCAGCGGGCCGGGGCGCAAGTTTGTGCTGAGCTTCGCACCGCCGATTGTGGTGGGCGGACTATTGACGGTGGCACTCTTCCAATTGGGCAATTTCTCTGCCCTGCCGGGGTTGTGGCTGTTGCTGTATGGAACGGCCATTGTCACGGGCGGAGCGTTTTCGGTGCGTGCCGTGCCAATCATGGGGCTTTGCTTAATGGGACTTGGTGCGGCGGCATTGTTCGCCCCGGCGCATTGGGGAAATCTAATCATGGCCGCGGGTTTCGGACTCGTGCAGATCGGCTTCGGTTTGTGGATCGCCTTGCGGCACGGCGGTTGAGCGGATTTTGGAAAACGGGAGAGTTATGGCAAGATCATCGACAGTCCGGCAGGTGCGCCTGCAAAAAGAGGGGGCCCCCTCCGCGGTCCCGAGCCAGAAACGCGAGGCCGTGCCGGCGAATCTGGATCGGCTGATTCACGAGCGCATCCGCCTGGGCATTGTCAGCGCGTTAGCTGTGAATCGTTCGCTGACCTTCAACGAATTGAAGGCCCTGCTTAAGACCACGGATGGAAACCTAAGCGTGCACGCGAGGAAGCTGGAGGAGGCGGACTACATCGTGTGCACGAAATCGTTTGACGGGCGGCTGCCCAAAACGGAATACCGGCTGGCCGCCGGCGGGCGCCGGGCGCTGGAGCGCTACCTGAATCATATGGAAGCGCTGATCCGGGCGACGCGGGAGGGCTAAAAAAAATTTGTCGGTTCACTTTGCATTACAAAGTACATTGTAATAGTTGGCGGCGGAGGAAGCAGCATGCTCATGGAAAACATGATTGTGGATCGTGCGCACCTGGTGGCGGCGCATACCGCCGTCAAGGTACATGTCGCGATCATTTGTGATGGCAACGGCCGCTGGGCCACTTCGCGAGGTTTGCCGCGCTCTGAGGGCCACCGCGCGGGGGCCGAAGCGGCACGGCGCATCATCCGGTGCGCGCCGCACCTGGGCGTTCACACACTGACGTTGTTCGCGCTTTCCTCCGCGAACTGGCAGCGCCCGCCCGCGGAGGTGGATGCCATTCTGGGGATACTGGAGGAATACCTCCTGGCGGAGACTTCTCATTGCCTCGAAGGAGGCGTTCGCCTGAGCATCATTGGGCGACGCGATCGCTTGCCCGCGGCTTTGCGAGCGGCGATTGGCGATGCGGAATCGCTGACTGCGAAGGGCATGGCGCTGCACCTGCGATTGGCGATCGACTATTCGGCGCGCCAAACGATCTACCAGGCGGCAAGCAAGTTTTACAAAGTAACCAACCTTTCTAGCGAGGCCTTCGGCAATCTACTTGCCGAAGTGCAACGTGGCGGCTCGACTGAAGTGGACCTGCTGATTCGCACGGGCGGAGAACAGCGGCTTTCGGATTTTCTGCTCTGGGAGTGCGCCTTCGCGGAATTCGTTTTTTTGCCGAAGCGCTGGCCGGACTTTATGCCGGTGGACCTGCGGAATGCCGTTCTGGAATTCGAGCGGAGAGAGCGGACGCGGGGCGGCCTGCCACGGGAGTGCACGGTCTAGCGCGATACCTGGGAGGAGAAACGGTATGTCTGTGCACACGCCGTTGCGCCCCAGCGAGTCGTACTGTTCCTATTTCGTTTGAAGTGCCCGCTGACGCCTCCAAACTCCAGCTACAGTTGAGTGCTGCAGATGGAGAGGACGTGCTGCTCTGGGGGCATGAAAACAGCCCACTGCACAAGAAGATCATCTTCAGTCTGGGCCCGAAAAACAGCCCTGCCGCGACAAAGTCCTCGTAATCCATTCATTACAAGTATCTTAGGAAAAGCACGAAGCCGAGGGATCCCACTCCGACGAATCCCCCTTCCGCGTCGTCTATAACGCAGGAGAAAGTAATGGGATCCATGGGCGTTACGCTGCGGTGGAAGCTTAGAATCTCATCTGTGGCGCGCGAAGGGATATCTCGAGTGGAACCTTCCGAACGGGGATCGCAAGCCAATCCTGCAGCGGGTATTCCGGAGGATGCGGCGCTGGCTGCCGCATGCCAGGCAGGCGATTTGCACGCCTACGAGCGTCTCTACCGGTTGCAGGGCGCGCGGATGAAGAATCTCGCGCGAAACCTGCTGGGCACAAAGAGCGACGCCGAAGACGCCGTGCAGGAAACCTTCCTGAAAGTACAACGAAGCATCGCCAACTTCCGCGGACAATCGTCGCTTGTCACCTGGACGTTTCGCATTCTGGTGAACACCTGCCATGACCTGCGGCGCAGACAGATGCGCCGAAAGGAAATCGTGCCAGAAAAAAGAGAAGAAGGAGCCACGCCGGCAGAACCGCGAGCGCCGGGAGGGCACCCTTCGCTGAAGCTGGCCCTGGAACGCGCCATCGCGCAGCTTACGCAACACCAGCGCGATGTCTTCCTTTTGTATGAAGTGGAAGGGTTCCGCCACGCAGAAATTGCTGAAATGCTGGAGATATCGGAAACGGCTTCGAAGAACACGTTGTTTCAGGCAAAGAAGAATTTGCGGCAAGCGTTGGAGGCTCCCCAGAGCAGTCAGGCGGGAGGAGCGTAATGCAGATCACCTGTAAGGATCGCGAACGGATTTTTCTGGATGGCAGTGCCGAAGAGTGGGCTGGGCTGGAGTTCCATGCCGCGTCGTGTGCTGAGTGTGCGGAAGAGTTGCAGGCATGGAAAGCCCTAAGCGCAGCGGCACAAGAATTGCGGGACTACCAGGAAAGCCCGGCGCTGTGGTCCCGGATTGAAACGGCTCTTGCGCAGCAAGCGGAACAATCGGTGATTGGCAGGTCCTGGCTGGAGCGGCTCGCGTTCTGGCGGAATGTTCCGATGGTGTGGCAGACGGCGATGGCCGGAGCCCTGGCGTTGCTGATGGCCGTTACCGCTGGATATCTGTATCTGCAGTCCGGTCCAGGCAATGGGGACGCTTATAGTCCGTTGCTGAAAGATCGCACGCTTGCGGAAGTCGAACGCTCGGAGCGCGACTACATGAAGGCCATCGACAAGCTGGCTGCCGAAGCAAAACCTCAACTGGATACGCCAGCTTCGCCGCTGATGGCCAGCTACAACGAAAAACTGATCATGTTGGACAGCGCCATCGACGAGTTGCGTATGCAAGCAGGGCAAAATCCCTCGAATGCCCATTTGCGATACCAACTCCTGGCGATGTACCAAGAAAAAAAGGTGACGTTGCAGGACGTATTGGAGACGAAACGATGAAGCCCGCCCTCATTTCAGTTCTTGAAAAGAGCATTGCCGTCTTTGCGCTGGCCTTGGCCCTGCTGGCAATGCCCGCGTTGGCTGCGAATCCCGCCCAGGACACGGTCACTCGGAGTTTTGAGAAGACGCTGACGCTTGGCGCGAACCAGACGCTAACGATGGAAAACAAGTTCGGCGAAATCCACATCCACGGCGAAAACAGCCGTGAAGTGAAAATCTCGGCGACCATCCGAGTCCAGGCAACAACGCAGGCCGAAGCCGAACATAACGCGGATCAAATCAAGATCGAAGTCTCGCAAGACGCGGAAGGCATCAAGGTGCGCACGGCGTATCCGGATCAGCATGCCTGGTACATCCGGGTGGGTAAGGGCCCTTCTTACTCCGTAGATTACGACATCGCGGTTCCGAGCGACGCAAAGCTATGGCTTCGCAATAATTTCGGCAATGTCGAGATTCGCAGCGTTCGCGGCTGGGCCGATATCGAAATCGGCCATGGCAAGCTGGAACTTCGCGACAGCGGCGCGGCAAAACTCACCAACTCCTTCGGTGAGGTGGAAGCGAAAGGCGCGGACGGCAACCTGACTGTCGTCAATAGCAATGGAGCGGTGACCGTCTCAACGGTTAAGGGCACGGTGGACGTGAAAGACCGCTTTGCAGCCATAACCGTAAGCAACGTTCAGGGTGCGGTGAACGCCTTTGGCGGGAATGGCGCTGTGGAAATCAGCGATGCGGGAGCTACTACCGTGAGCGATTCCTTTGGCAGCGTGAATGCCCGCAACATCCACGGTGATCTGACCGTGAACAACAACAATGGCGCCATCGATGCGGAGACGGTGAGCGGCTCTGCAACGCTGAATGGGAGTTTCGGAACGATTACATTTACCAACGTGACCGGGCACGTGAAATGCACATCGTCCAACGGAAAAGTGAAGGGCGGGCCGGTTGGAGAAGACGTCAACGTGAAGGCCACGTTTGGCGAGGTGTTGCTGGAACAGATTGGCGGGTCGATCGAAGTGGAGGATTCCAACGGAGGAATCAACGTGAAGGAGGTGAAGGGTCACGCGACATTGAACACCTCGTTTGGCGCCATCGAGGCTACCGGCATCCGCAAGGGTGTCAGAGTCACCACCGGAAACGGGCGGATTTCCCTGAGCGATATTGGCGGCGATACCTTCGCAAAGACCAGCTTTGGCGCCGTGAACGTACAGCGCGTCAGTGGAGCACTAACCTTGGAGAATTCCAACGGCCCAGTCACGGCGAATTCCGTGAGCGGGGACACAACTGCAAAAACGAGCTTTGGACCAGTGACGCTGGACGATATCGGAGGGTCCATTTCCGTGGACAACCAGAATGGCGCCGTCGTGCTTTCCGCCGCGCGCCAGTCTTCAACGTGCAAGAACATCACCGTTAAGACTTCCTTCTTGCCCATCCAGGTGCGGCTGCCGGAAAGTGCTGGCTACAGCTTGAGCGCGCGCACATCGTTCGGCCGGATCAACAGCGAACTCCCCATCACGACGAGCGGCCAACTTGGCGGCGATTCCATGACCGGAAAGATTGGCAATGGTGGTTGCAGTCTCTCGCTCACCAATTCCAACGGAAACATCGACATTCTGAAGCTGCCCAAATAGAAGACTGCCCGACTGACTGAGAACCGGCGAGACTCAGCGCAGTTTGCGGCGATCGCGATCCATGGCGAAGGCCTTGAGGAGGATGTGTGTGGCAGTTTCTGTGAGCTGATACAAGTGCAGTTCGTCTTCCCCGGCGTAGACGAGATCTGTGACATCGCTACCTGCATGGGCTTCCCCGGCGACACGCTCACAGAGGTAATCGATGATCACGTAGTGGAAGCGCGGGCGATCCGGCGAGCCTCCGCCTCCATCCTCCTGATCAATGTAGATGCGATCGAAAGCCTCGATCATCTCCAGGACGCGCACCTGCAAAGCGGTCTCTTCCAGTAGCTCCCGTGCGACGCCTTGCTGTAACGACTCACCAAGTTCAAGGGTTCCTCCGGGGATGGACCAGTGTCCGCGCAGCGGCTCGCTGCCGCGGCGGATCAGGAGTGCACGCCCGTTCTCGATGACCACGCCACCGACGCCAACGACAGGCCGTTCTGGATATTCACGTGCCAAGGCAGGCTTTTCTTTCGTCCGGACTGTTGGGTTACACTGAAACGCAGCGGAACAGTCATGGATTCGACTTCTTCCGCTGAGGTATATAATACGCCTAAGGGTGAAGGCCGCGCTCGCGGCATCGCCAGAAGAAAATCAACACGGAGGATGGAGACGTGCTCCGCTGCCCAGAATGTAGCGCAGAAATTGATGTGGACGAAGACGAAGTGGAAGAGGGAGAAATCCTGAGCTGCCCGGAGTGCGAGTGCGAGCTGGAGGTGTCGCAGACCCACCCGGTCGTGCTGAATCCCATCTCCGACGATCTTGACGAAGAAGACGAGGAGGATGAGGAGGACATCAAAGAGGACGAGGACGAGTCTGACGAAAATGGAGACCTCCCGGATGACGACGAGGATGACGAAGAGGAGAATGATAAGGATGAGTAGCGGCTTCCTCGGGAGCGGCAGGGCATCCTGGGGCCCTGTGAGCATCGTCTAATAAAAAGTGACCCCATCGGGGCAAAGTGTCTCCCATGCGTAAACCGACCTCCATCTGCCTAGGACTCTTCCTGTGTTTGGCGCACCCTGCTGTGGGTCAACAGCCGACAGACACCGCACCGGTTGCGTCACCGTCGCAACCCCCGGCGGCCCCTCCGGAAGCATCACGCGCAAGTTCATCTTCAAAGGGAAAGAAGAAGCCGCTCCCCGTTTACTTGATCACTGGCACGGTCTTTAATGAAAAGGCGCTTTCGTTTCCGGAAGTAAAGGTTCGCATTCGGCAGACCAGCGAGAAAAAATTCCGGTGGGAGACGTACACGAATTCCCGCGGGGAATTCGCCGTGCGGGTTCCCGAGGGTAACGCATACGAAGTGCAGGTGCAGGTAAAGAACTTCAAGGAGCAGTCGCAGACAGTGAAAGCGGACGCCGGCGCCGTTCAGCAGCGGCTATCGTTCCGGCTGGAACCAGCGACGCCGGGAAAGGCGGGAGACAAGAAATGAAGAAGCACCGCAAGATAGCCTGCATCTGGATGGTTATGTTGGTATTCGCAGGGATCGCCAGCGCGCAAGACTCCAAGAAAGAGTCGCAATTGCGCACCGTGCGAGGGATCGTCACCGACAAATCGGAAACGCCCCTTCCCAACAGCGTCGTGTTCCTGAAAAACCTGCGGACCAACGCGGTGCGCAGCAGCTTCGCGGATTCGGATGGCAACTACCGGTTCAGCGGGTTGGATCCCAACGTGGATTACGAAGTGCATGCGGAACTTGAAGGGGCGAAATCCCAGGTCAAGACGGTGTCGTCGTTTGACAGCCGCAAGGAAATTACACTCAATCTCAAGATTGACCGGAAGAAAAGTTAGGGACTCCAGCTTTCGTCGCACGGGCGATAAGCCCGCGAAAATTAGGGAATGTGAGGCATATCGAGTAAGCTGAAATCTTCCCGCGATTCACTTGTTTGAGCGGATCTTAGGGGAGCAAGGGCATGGAGGACGATGGTCTGCTGCAGAGCGCATTTTTTCTTCGGGGCAGCCCTGTGTGCGCTGGCCCTATCCGGGGTGTCTCTGTTCGGGCAAGAAAAGCCGGACAGCCCTGAGCCCAAGGTTCAGGCATCCTCGCAAGACGCTACGTCATCGACAGCTTCCCAAACAGCCACTCAGACTGCCAAGAAAGACAGCGAAGCCAAGGATGAAGTGCCGAAGCGGATCTTCTGGATCATTCCTAATTTCATGACGACCAACGACCAGCCGGAAAACAAGGGACCTCTCACGCCGCAGCAAAAGTTCAACATCGCGTGGCATCAGTTCTGGGATGAGAGCGCGCATTTCGGCAATATCATACAAGCGGGGATTTCACAGGCGGCAGACGGGATTCCGCACTACGGAGAAGGCTGGGGTGCTTTCGGAGAACGGTACCTGGCGCAGGAAGGCGATCAGTTCACGGGAAGTTTTCTGATTTACGGGATCTTGCCAACTATGCTGCACCAGGATCCGCGTTATTTTCGGCGCGGGCGGGGCTCTGCATTGTCTCGCATCGCCTATGCGGCATCGCGTGTGCTCATCGCGCGCACGGATTCGGGCAAGACCACGTTCAATGCTTCGCAGGTTTTCGGTCAGTTGGGGCAGGCCGGCATCTCATTGTCGTATTACGCCAAGCAGGATCGCGATGTGCATGGATTGCTCGTGGGATGGGCCGTCAATCAGACTTACAACGTTGGCTGGAACCAACTGAAAGAATTTACGCCGGACCTCAATGCGCTCATCCGGCGGCACTCCAAGAAAAAGCTTCAGGTGCCCGCCGACCCCCGCGCGACACAACCAGCCACGGACACAAATTAGCGATCTGGATGGGTATTGCGGGGGCGGAGTATACGCACGGCGTTGGGTACGACTGCGACCTCGACGGGAGTATTTCCCAGGATCTCGCCATCTCCGTGAAATGAACACGGTCTGTCGGTCTCTATACGCACACGGTCCACGCGAAAACGCTGGACGCGCGCGGTTCGCAGTTCGCCGCGACGAGCCAGAGACGGAATTAGCGCGAGGACTTCCAGAAAGCTCAGATCCTCCAGCAACACCAAGTCGAGTCTCCCATCGTCCGTCTGCGCATCAGGGGCGAGACGCAGACCCGCGCCGTAACTGGGTGTGTTGAGCACGCCCAGAAGAAGCGCATTGGCGTTGATCTCCACTTGTTGGCCGCCGGTCCCGATGAGCGCGCGCAGACGAAGAGAGTGGAAGCCCATCAAGGCACGTACCGCGGAAAGAAGATAGCGCGGGCGGCCGCGCAAATTGCGATAGACACCGCCAGCGTAACGGGCGGCTTCGGCATCCAAGCCCACTCCGCCCCCGCCAGTGTAAAGCCTCTCCTTACCGTCGGCAGTGCGAGCCAGAGCGGCATCAAGAAAAGCGGGTTGGCCATCCAGAAGAAGGTCGGCAGCAAGGAGGGGGTCCTGGGGCAGACCGATGGCGGCGGCCAGGTCATTTCCTCCGCCAGCCGGAATCACGCCCAAAACAACGCCAGAGGCCCCTGCAAGCGCGTTTAGAAGTACCTGGAAAGTTCCATCGCCACCGAGCACAAAGATTCGTTTGCGGCCCTCTGCAGCCCCTCGGCGCGCTTCTACAGCGAGGTTCTCAGGGCTATACGTGGAACGAAACTCGACCGGCCAGCCGCGGCGGACGGCAAAGTTCTTGAGCGAGGGGAGAACCTCTCGAGCCAACCCTCCTCCCGCAACGGGGTTCACAAGAACTAAGTCCGGAATGCCTTGCGGGGGCGCGGCGAGGTTAGGCACAGGTCGATTCTGCTGGCATAGACTCTATTCGATTGTCAATCATTCCCGGGAATCTGCACGAACTGGTGCCGGCGGGGGGAATCGAACCCACGGCCTAGGGATTATGAGACCCTCGCTCTACCACTGAGCTACGCCGGCGTGGAGCAATTCTTCATGCTACGAAGTAATCGCGGGGAGTGTCAAGCGTGTGCGAGCTTTGTGTGTGCGAGTTTTGCGAAAAAGCGAGAGAACCGAATAGATCATTTGTGCGGACCAGCAAAATTGTGGTCAGCCTGATAGTACTTCCGTACCAGTGCTTCTGGGACTTCGGTACCGTTGCGGCTCGACGGGGTGTGCCGGTAAGGTATATGAAGCGGGAAGGAGTCTATCCTGGCGCCATACGAACAAATGGCGAAAGGGCGAGGCCACTTGCCCGTAACGCTTATCTAACATAGGCGTGGTGTGCCCTACTTGACACTATCCGATTAAAGGATAGAGTGTCTCCGTAAGTCCAAGTACCACGGAGGCACCATGTCACGCAAATTGGGCGCACTCGTTCTCGCCATGGGTATACTGGTGGGAGCAATGGGTATCAAGACCCTCCTCTCCGCCAAGATGACGGGGACGACAATGATGGCGAACGGTCCGGCACCGATACCATGGCCGCCGAGGTAGCGCCGCGGCAAACGCCGTCGTTCAACTAACTCGATCGAAGTGCTCCGGTACTTAGAGAGAGGGAGTTGGGCCAGGCGGATTAGGAGTTTATGCCTGGTCCAGTTGACCTGACTATTTGGTTCCTGGGAACAGCCTTTGAGCTGCTGTTTGTGGTGTGTTCAGTCGCGCGCAAATCCTTCCTCCGCTATTTTTTCTTGAATCTTTACCTGCTCAGTTCGACTACTGTGAGCATCGGGCGTTTTCTCATCTTGTGGAGCTGTGGTCAGGGCTCCGACAAGTACATGTATTTTTATTATTACAGCGATGCCTTGCTCACACTGACTCTCTTCTGCGCACTGATCAGCCTTTATTCGCGCGTGTTCGGCGAACTTCGCGCGGGTGAATATGTGAAATGGGGAGCGGTGTTCCTGCTGCTCGGAACGGCGGGATTTTCCTACGCGGTGGTGGCGCAATCGGCGGAGCGCCTCTCGACGAGTTTCGCCTACGAACTCTCGCAGAACCTCTATTTTGTGGGCCTGGTGCTGACCTATATCCTCTGGGGCGCGGTGCTGAAGCTGCGCGAAACACGCACGCAACTGGTGCAGATCATCTTGTCGCTGGGCCTGTATTTCAGTGGCTATGCGGCTAGCTATGCGTTGGTGAATTTCTCGGGGAAATTCATCATAATCCGATATATCTGTCCGGCGCTCGGATGCTTCCTGCCATTGTCATGGTCGCTGACGATGCTGCGGTATACCGAGGAATCGCGGCTGGTGCCCGCGCATCTGGTGGCGGTGCCGCGATGATGGCCGCGCTGATCTTCGTGGCCTCGTTGGCCACACTCTGGATGTTCTTTGTCTCCTACTGCCGGTCGCTGATGGCGGCCTCTTCGCGGCACCCGTTGTCGGCTGAAGTGAGGGATGTGACCGGAATTCGCGCGGTGGCGTCTGCGGGAGATTACAGACGGGTAGTGCAATTGCTCCAATTGTGCCCGGAACGTCAGGAAGACCGTACTGGACTCCAGGCGGTGAACATCTATCATTCGTTTCTGACCGCGGCTCGCCAAATGTTCGCCTGGATTGTGCCCTCGCTGCGGTCCTGGGCCGAACATGAGCAGGCGTGTTGCGCGTACTTTGCCGCCGTGGCGTTGGACCGGCGAATCGCCCACAGCCGCGAAATGCTCGCGGAACAGGACAATCTTTAGCTGCCGCCGGAACTACTGCTTCTTTGGCGACCTCCCTGCACTCCTTGGTGCTTGACTTCCCTCGAGCGTGGTAATCTGGAAAGGCTCCTCCTCACCGGAGTGAGAGCGTCCGCAGCGCAAAACGCACCGGTGAATAAAATCTGCTCGCAATGTGGCGCAGTGCTCTCCAAGGGCGTGCGCACGTGTATTTTTTGTGATTCTCCGGAGTCCTATCCCGAAGGGGAGGGCTCCCATTCCACGCAAGGAAATCTGGCGCTCAACGCGAAGGCCGATAAGGAATGGCGCGGTGAACTGAACCAGCGCCTCCAGGCCTATCGCGCGCGGCGGCGAAAAGCAGGTGCCGGAGAGGGGCAAACTGAATTGCCCTTCGAGAGTCATGCGTCAGCCGGGCCTGAAAACGTCGCGGTCGAGGTGTTCCCTCAGTCCGATGAAACGGTCACGGGAAGCGACGACTTTGCGTTCGCCATAGCGATCGGAAGACCTGCTCGGAAGCAGGAAGTTGTGGAGACGCGACTCCTGATTGACGTGAGCCTGCCGCCGAAACGAGAGGAATCACTCCCAGAACTGCCGGTCGAGAGCGAGACGCGGGTCTGCTCCGGGCTGTTTCCCGTGGCCTCGATCGAGGAGCGAAGAGGGGCAGCGCTTGTGGACGCGGCATGTCTGGCGTTCGCGTACGGGGGATTTCTCGCGTTGTTCGGCTCGCTGGGAGGCCACTTCACGTTGAGTAAGTTAAGCGCCGCAGTGTGCTTCTTCACGTTCGCGTTTGTATATGTCCAGTATTTCGGGCTGTTCACTATTTTCGGGGGAACCACGCCGGGGATGATGGTGCGTGGCCTGCAGGTGGCCAGCTTTTCCGGAGAGAGCCCGACGCCGAGGCAATACTTCCTGCGCGCGCTGGGCTACATGCTTTCGGCTGGTACGCTGTTTCTTGGGTTTCTTTGGGCGATCTGGGACGAAGACGCTCTCACCTGGCATGACCGGCTCTCACGGACCTACCTTACCTCGCCCGAAATTCTTGCTGAGTCGGATGCCACAACCGCCGCCGCTCGATAGGTCCATGCCCACGCGAGTGGTGGCAATCGCAAGGTAGGCCAGCGGCTTCGACCGCACAATGCAACTCAGTCGGTCCCGGCCTTTTTCTTGGCGACTTTTTCGTCGGAGAAGATCTTGCCGTCGCGAATGAAAATGACGCGGTGGGCGTGCTGCGCGATATCCATTTCGTGCGTAACCAATATGATGGTATTGCCCTGACGGTGCAGATTCTCAAACAAGGCCATGATCTCTTCGCCCGTCTTGGAGTCGAGATTGCCCGTGGGCTCGTCGGCGAGCACGATGGAGGGATTGTTGACGAGGGCTCGCGCAATAGCCACGCGCTGGCGCTGTCCTCCGGAAAGCTCGTTGGGTTTGTGATGCATGCGCGGGATCAGATCAACGCGTTCCAGCGCCTGCTTGGCGCGCTCCACCCGCTCTTCGGCGGGAGTGCCGTTATAGATGAGAGGCAATTCGACATTGTGCAAAGCCGTCGCACGGGGGAGCAAATTGAAAGTCTGGAAGACGAAACCTATTTCCTTATTCCGGATGGAGGCAAGCTCATCATCGTCAAGATCGCTGACCAGACGCCCAGCCAGCCAATAGCGTCCGGCACTCGGCGAGTCTAGGCAGCCGATTAAGTTCATCAGCGTGGATTTTCCAGACCCGGACGGCCCCATGATGGCCACGTACTCACCCTTGCGGATATCGACGTCCACGCCGCTCAACGCGTGCACCTGCTCCGCGCCCATTTCATAGACCTTCGTCAATCCCTCCGTCCGGATCACAATGCCGCTATCCACCAGGTCCTGGCGGAAGGAATCCGAAACTGATGTCTCTGCGGGCATTTTATTCTCCCTGTTGACGCTGGTTATTGCTGCTCTTCCGCTTTCTTGGGGGCGGAATTATCCACTTTGACGCTGGCTTCCGGCTTCAAAGTGCGCAGAGCCTTGTAGCTCCCCACCACGATCTCTTCGCCTTCCTGCAATCCTTTGGTGATTTCGATATCGGTCACTCCCGAAATGCCCGTCTCGACAGGGCGGAAAACCGCTTTCTTCCCGCTCACCACAAACACGCCCTGAACTTCATCCTTCTTCGGGTCACCCGGAGCAGAAGCGGGAGGCGCGGCCAACGTGACGTTGCCGGACTTCTTGCCATTCTTCGCGGCCTCATCCAGGTCCTTGCGCGACCTCACGGCCAGCGCCTGAATCGGAATGGCAACCACATTCTTTCGTTCGGCAGTCTTGATTTTCGCTGTAGTGGAAAGCCCTGGCCGCAAGTTCTCCGGCGGGCTGTCCAGCGTGACGACTACCTTAAAATCCTTGGCTTCTTGGTTGCTCGTCGTTGTTTGCGTCGTGGCCAGGCCGGAGCTCCGCAGAACCGCCTGCGAACCGATTTCGGTGACCTTACCCTTGAAAATTTTCCCCGGGACAGCGTCAATGGTTACGTCGGCGTCCTGCCCGATCTTGACGTTCACGATATCCGTTTCGTCGACTTTCACTTCGGACGTCACCACGGACATGTCCGAGAGAGTCATCAAGAAGCTTCCGGTCGCGTTCTGCATGCCAAGCACTACGTATTCGCCGACGCGCACCGGCAGATAGCTCACGATTCCATTGATCGGCGAAAAGTAAGTAGTTTTCTGCAAGACGTCCTCGGTATGGACCAACACGGCCCTGCTCTGATCGAGCTGCGCGCGTACCTGATCCAGTTGTGCCTTCTGGGCCTGCACGCGAGCCTTGGAAGAATCGACGGCGGCCACTGCCGCGTCGTAAGAGGTCTTTCGCTGGTCGAAATCCTGCTTGGCGATCAAGCCGTCTTTGAAAAGTCCCTGTCCGCGCTCGAAGTCCAGATTGGCCTTTTCCAGGTTGGCTTGCTGCTGAATCAGATCCGCTTGCGCGGCCCTGTAGCTCGCCTCTGCGGCCTGCACACCGGACTCGGTGGAATTGATTGCGGCGGCCTGGGCTTGCACGTCGGCATTCGCCTGCACCTTTTCCTGCATCAGCAAGCGGTCGCCTTTTTTGACGTGATCGCCTTCCTTAACGACGATATCGGTGATGCGGCCGAATCCCTGTGCAGTGATGTTCGTGTAGGTTGTCGGCTTGATTTCCCCCGAAGCCGTCACGACAGACACGAGCGCCTCCTGCTTGGCCACCTTGGAGGTCTGTACGGTCACCACACCTTTGTTGGCCTGGTTGATGCTGAACCACACGATCCCGCCTAAGGCTGCTGCTGTTGCGAGACCTATGCCGACCTTATGCCACGTCTTCATGCCATTCCTTTCGCTGATCCCCCACGGTCCACCCGGGCGGGGAAACACTCCTAACAATCAGTTTTGGGTTTGCGCCTACATTGAATACGGCGTAACGGGGGCAAATGTTTCGCCGGAGGGTCGAAACTGTCCCACACCGGCGATGTTGCCGTAGGCCAACGGACTCAGTGCAGGTTCCAATCGGATCAGTTGCTGCCCGAATCCTCCTTATTGTAGGTCCAAATCACAGGAAAGAAAAGATTTGGGGCGGTTGGAAAGGGCTGTCCAAGCGCCCGGAAACTTCGCATTATTTAGACGCCAGACGCAGTGTTTTGGTCATTCCCGCTGACCTAAGATGGTCTGCGGTGCAGCCATTGCTCGCGTTCCATCTTGCGAGCCCCAAAAGGAGGTTCGGGCCGCGAAACTTGGTACCGGGTTTGGCCGACTTGCGCAGAAAGTGTTTGAAGAATCACAAAAAGCCCGTGGCCATGCGACCCAGCCACTATAATAGGTTCGCGCTGAAATCCGGAGTCCAGAATGGTGTGGCCACGGAACTAGTCGGAGGCCGAAGCGCTGCAATGACCAAGATTATTGGCATCGACTTGGGCACTACCAACTCCGTCGTTGCGGTGGTGCAGGGTGGGGAGCCCGTGGTCATCCCCGACCAGGAAGGTGCACGCACCACCCCTTCCGTTGTGGGCATCACGAGAGGCGGCAAGCGTCTGGTCGGCCAGGAGGCCAAGCGCCAGGCGGTGGCCAATCCGGAAAACACCGTCTATTCCATCAAGCGGTTCATGGGCCGCCGCGTGGATGAGGCCGGGGACGAGATTCGCCGCGTCTTGTATAAAGTCACTCCAGGCTCACACGACGATGCACGGGTGGAAATTTTCGGCAGGGCCTACAGCGCGCCGGAAATTTCCGCGATGATCCTGCAAAAACTCAAGAGCTCGGCGGAAGATTTCCTGGGCGAAAAGGTGGCCAAGGCCGTCATCACGGTGCCGGCCTATTTCAACGACAGCCAGCGCCAAGCTACCAAGCAAGCGGGCGAGATCGCCGGGCTGGAGGTGGTAAGAATTATCAATGAGCCCACCGCGGCGGCGCTGGCCTACGGGCTGGACAAGAAGAAGGACGAGACAATCGCGGTGTACGACCTGGGCGGCGGCACGTTTGACATCTCCATCCTGGAAATCGGCGAGGGCGTCGTCGAGGTCAAAGCAACCAACGGGGACACGCACCTGGGAGGCGACGACATTGACCAGCGCGTGATCGAGTGGGTCCTCGGCGAGTTCGAGAAAGATCAGGGCATCGACCTGAGCAAGGACAAGATAGCTCTGCAGCGCCTGAAGGAAGCCGCCGAAGAGGCCAAGATCGAGCTTTCGCAGGCGAATGAGACGCAAATCAGTCTTCCTTTCATTGCGGAGGGCAATTCTGGGCCGAAACACCTGCAATTGAAACTGACGCGCTCGAAGCTCGAACAATTGATGGAGGACATCCTGCAGCGTTCGGCGGGGCCGGTGAAACAGGCGCTGGCCGACGCGGGTCTCACTGCGGACAGGATTAATGAGGTGGTGCTCGTGGGTGGTTCGACGCGCATTCCGCGCGTGGTGCAGATCGTCAAAGAGTTGTTTGGCGGGAAAGAACCGCACACGGGAGTCAACCCCGACGAGGTGGTGGCGGTGGGCGCGGCAATTCAGGGCGGCGTGCTGGGCGGGGAGATGAAGGACATCCTGCTGCTCGATGTGATTCCGCTATCGCTGGGCATCGCGACGCAAGGCGGAGTGATGACGGTGCTGATCCCGCGCAACACCACGATCCCCACGCACTGGGCGGAAATCTATTCGACCACCGCAGACGATCAGACCTTGGTCGAGATTCACGTGCTGCAGGGCGAGCGCAAGATGGCCGCGGACAATCGCACGCTTGGCAAGTTCCATTTGGAAAGCATTGCGCCCGCGCCACGGGGAATTCCAAGGATCGAAGTGACGTTTGACATCGACGCCAACGGCATCCTGAACGTGGCGGCCGTGGACCTGGAGACCGAGCAGGAGCAGAAGATCACGATCTCGGCTTCGACCGGCCTGAGCGAAGAGGAGGCGGAGCGCATGCGCGCCGACGCGGAATCTCATGCGGAGGAAGACCGCATGCGCCTGGCGGAAGTCGAAGCGCGGATCCAGTGCGACGCCCGTGTGTATCAAGTCGAGAAACTGCTCGGGGAAAGCCGCGAGAAACTCTGCGGCAGCGACATCGCGAAGGTTGAGGGAGCGCTGGAGCAATGCAAACGCGCGCTGGTTGATGGCGACGCCGAGCGCATTCGGTCCGCCTCGGAGGCGCTTGGCAAAGCCACGCAGGGGGTGGCGGAGACGGTGCATCACAAGGGCGCGACGCCGACATAGCGATGGATGCCGGTGGGCGGAGAAATCCAAGAAGCCTGGCCGGCCGGGGCTCGTTCCTGGGATTATCTTTTCACTTTCTCTAGCTTCAGAACTATCTCTGCGGCTTTCTTCCTGAGATTCAACACGGCGCGGCATGCTTCGGCGAGACTACTCTCGACGTTCTCATGTTCTTTCAGGACGCTTTCGACTTTCTGAATCAGCTCGCGGGCATGGGAAGCCTTCTCCGCAAGGGTCGCGGCGCGGTTGATGCCCTCATTGATTCGACTAAAATCCAATTCCGCCTTTTGGCACAGGGGACATACTATTTGTTGGTGCATATCCACCTCGTTATAACTGCACGGTCTGTAAACTGAGCGCGATGGCCATTAGGCGGGCTTACGGTCTCTGAGCGCTTGATGGACGCGACGAATGATTTTGCCGCGGTCCAGCGGGTCAATCCTGGTGAACTGACAACCCGCCTCATAGGTGCGGCGACCATGAATGCGGGCGCTCCAGATGACCTGGGCCTGCGCCTGAATGGGCACGGTTTCATGAGGGAGCGTCAACTCCAGATCGAGCTTCACGCCATGGGGCAAGCGCTTGTTCACGGGAAATCGAATTCCGCCTCCGCCCACATCCTTGGCTGCACGAACCACTTCCCTCATCCTCGTGCCGACCACTCCATACTTAACCTTGATGAATGAAGCTTCAATGCGAACATACATTCGGCTAGGCCTTTCCGTGTTTGACTTGCGCACTTTCAGTTTTAGCTCCTTGTTTCGCGACCGGTTCGCCACACTTTGGACAGAACTTGTGCTGATAGAAAAACCGCCAGGACTTGCCACACTTGGAACACTCCACGTTCCAGCGGGCGCCGCATTGGGGACAGAAGTCCGACTCTCCCGACGCGGGTGCCTGGCATTTGGGACATTTGAACGAAGCCATGAATCCTCACCTCCTTGACTGTGAACTCGTGTACCTTCCGAACGCGACCGGTTGTGATGAACACCGCTCCAGCTCGCGAACTGCGATGAACTAGCCGGAACAAGTGCGGTGGGCCCATCGCGCGTATCATTCCCCTGCGGTATCGCCCCGCCTGCGGAGCCGCACACGGCTGAAGTCGCGGATATTCCCGCTGCCATCGAGGCTGACTTCGTAGCAGGCCAGGACGTCCATGCTGTCGGGGATGGACTTTTTCTCGATCATCTCGATGGAGACGACCCAGCCGTCCTCACTGCGGGAGATGGCCACGACGCTGGACGGTTTGAGATTGATCAGCGGGGGGAAATCCGTCACGAGTTTATTCACCAACTGTGTCACTTCCATGGAACACCCTCCTGGTTTCTCTTTGAGTTGCGGGCCGGCCCTCTGTTGCCGCTTGTACGACCCCTTTACCGGAGCATCGATTGCAGGGGAGCTGCCACACGCCTTTCGACTTTCCGGTGCCTTGGCAAACAGGACAGCGCTCGAGAGGCTCAATGACGCTGACGGCGCCTTTGCCGCGACAGACTACACAGACCATTGCCGGCTGCGAGTGCATGCGGCCGGTGCCGGCGCAAAACGCGCAGCGGATAATGGGTTCGGGAAGGGTGACGACTTTGCGCCCGCCGCAGTAGGGACACTGGCCATAAGTCCTGAGATTCGTGCCTTGGCCCTTGCAGAATGCACAGCGCAAGCTCGTCCAGCCGGATTCTGAGGTGAGCACAGAAGTGTTGTAGAAGTCTTCCTCTTGAAGGAAGCGAGCGAGTGTGCACTTTCTCCAGCGCATAAAATTTCAACAATACCTTTCGATCAGCTCTTCCAGCAGTTGACCCGGTTGCGTTTCTTGAATGGTGTTGGCATCCGCGACGTGTTGCTGAGCCGTCAGGACATGGAGGCACAGTTTCCTGAAGAAGGGATCCTTCTTGGATGGAGCGATGCCCCGGGCCTTTAAAACCTTGGCAATTTTGATCGATTCGCGGACGGAGGGCAGTTGGTGGCGCTGGCACTCAACGCGAAACGCCCGCACCAGATTGACGAGCCTTTTGGCATCGTTTTCAGGGATTCCGGAACGGCTTGCGGTGATGGCCGTCTCTGTGTCCGCGTCAAAGTAGCCCACATGGATGGTGACCAGCCGGTCCTTGAGCGCGTCCTGGGCCTTGTGGATGCCGGCATATTCCTCAGGATTTGACGTAAAGATGGCGCGGAATTTTGGATGAACGGCGAGGTAGTTGTCTGCCGTGCCGCCAGCGGGCAAGTCGAGGAGCTTCTCTTCCAGGATGGACAGCAGGGTATTGTTGGCCTCGGGTTTGGAACGGGTAAATTCATCGTAGACCAGGGTGAAGCCGTGTTTGCAGGCCACGGTCAGACGGTTGTCCGTCCAGCGTTTGACGACATCCTCTTCGAGCTTCGTGACCGAGTGGATGTATTGATCCCGCAGACGCTTGAGGCGAAACCCATATTCGGCGCCGACGAGATCGGGCGTTTTGAATTCATCGTCGCCGTGGATCAGCACGATGGGCCGTTTGAGTTTGCCAGCGACATGCAAGGCCAACGCGGTCTTGCCCGTGCCGGCGGGCCCGCAGAAGTGCACGGGGAGATCGGCGTGGAGATACGCTAAAGCGTGGTCCACCAAATCCGTGACGTAGGGGGTGACGACAAACCCGGCGTCGACATCCGGTTCCAATAGTGTTGACAGACTTTCTTCCGCCATTGCTGCCTCTCAGTTATCTGCGAGAACTGCTGCCTGCGATTCGACCTTGGCTTCCAAGCGATCCAGACGCTCTTTGAGCAGCTGGTTCTCGGCCTTCACCTGGTTCGCCTTCGAGGAAAGGTTGGCGTCGGTCTCCCACCAATCGATGCCGATCTCTTTGGCGCGTTCCACCGAAGCGACCAACAAGCGGATCTTGATGGTCAACAACTCGATGTCGGTCAGGTTGACCTTGATATCGCCGACAATGACCAACCCCTTGTCGAGGATGCGTTCGAGAATGTCTGCCAGGCCGGTGGCCTGGACGGATTGCACAATCTGCTCAGCCATCTGAACCTCCACTACATGAGAGAGCCCAACGGACCCAGATCGAGATTGAGTTCCTCGTTTTCGAGCCCAAAAACGATCTTCAACTCCGCCATTTTGTTTTCGAGCCGCCGGAAAGCCTCGCCGAGCCGTTCCACCTGGATGTCGGTGAGTGTTCCGCGCTCCATCTTTCGAACGGCCTGCTGCTCCATCAGGCGGCGGATGAGTTCGATCAGGGTGAGTGCCAGCTTCGCCAAGCCGTGCTCGATCTTCGACGGGTCAAAGTCGGGGCGTTCCCTCCGTCCCGGCAAAGGAGGCACGCGGCCGAGCGCGAACTTTGCGGATGTTTCTTCGCCGGCTTGAACAGGAAGCGTGGGAGTGTCACCCCGAGAGTCCATCTGTGGATGGAGTTGTTCGGCAGACGGTTCTCGCGCTGGGACCGGCTGAGAATCAAAGTTTGTCTCCGACGCGCATGGCGGAAGGAGAACTGCACCGGGTTGTGATTCGGGTTCTGCAAGAACGGGCAGATTCGCGCAGGGAGCGGAATCCATAGAACATTCTCCCGATGAGTTGCAGAGAGGATCATCGGCGGGATCTGCAAAGCGGGCCGGACCGCCGGCGTTGCGCTGCTCCAAGGTCGCGGATGATGCGAGAACCAGCTTCAGACCGAGGTGGACCAGGTTGATGTCTGCTACGGACAAGTCAATCTCCCCATCCACGGCCACGCCGGTTTCGAGCAAGCGGTCGAGCAAGTCGAGCAAGGTGGCGTGCCCGCGTGCGAGCAGCGTTTCATGCATGAGCGACACCCTCAGGGTTGCCCGCCTGGCCTTGGCCGGCCCATGCGGGCAATGCGCTGAAGCTATAAGGCGGAAATGGCCCCACCAGTTCAAAGGCAAAACCGCGAGGCAGGTATTCCTGTCGCAGAGCGTTGACTTCATTTTCCAAGCTGCTGAAAGCCGATTTGTTGATGAGGAGCGATACGTTGAGCACCATTGGGTGGGTGGACGACTCTTGCGCCGGCGCGTTGAACTTTGTTTCCTGGGCCACCGACGAGAGCCGGGAGGAGATCGCTTCCAGATGGATTGCCAGCCGCACGGTACTCTCCCGCCGGACCAATTCCTCGTAATGCTTCTGCAGGAGATAGGCCGTGCCGGAAGGTTTCCCCGCGAGTTGGGCTTTGAGCTGACGGACGCCATCATCCTGAGCCCCGATAGCCTCCTGGATGATAGGAAGATCGCAGAAACTTTTAACTCCCCATTCTTCCTTTCCCTGAAGCCTGGCAGCGAGTGCACGGAGTGACTCGTCCAAGGCCAAGAGGCTTTCCAGCAGACGTTCCTCAGTTCTAAAAATCGTGAGGAACTTCATGGGGATGACGGTGCCGAACCTCATGGCCGCTTCGAGCACGCGCGCGTGATTCCAGACTTGCTCTTCCAGCCACTTGGGGTCCTTCATGCGTTCGTGGAGCGCATCTTCCCCAAACTCTTGCAGGGGGACGTCCCGGATCAAAGCTCCCAGTTCTCCAACCGGGAGGCAGCGAACTCCAGGAGGCGCCTCGAGTTCCGCGAACAAAGCGGGAATTTCTGCGTAATCCACAACGCCGTGCAAATAGAGGGCATTCGAGGACTCCATCGTTCACAGCCCTTCCCTGTTTTGCAGTCTCATTCGCGCTCCTGAGCTGCGTTAAGCCTGGCCATAAGCGTTTCCTCGGCTTTGAGGAATTCCGTTTCGCTGATCATCCCCGAATCGTAGAGTTCCTGTATTTCCGCGAGTCGCGCTTTGATCGCCGCCGGATCAAACAATTGGCCGTTCGCTTCCTTCTGGACCTGTTCGGCCAGCCACATGATGCCCTTCACCGGCGCCAGAAGCAGATCATCCAGCAGAAACATGGCTCACCTCGCGCAGGTTGATGACGATGGTCACGAAATCAAACGGGGCGACCTGGCGTTTGACGGTCCATTTGAGCTGTGCACCGAACGCGGCGCGCAGTTCGGAGAGGGCTTGATCAAATGCGGGTGTCTTCCCATTTTCGAGCAGGAAGGCTAGGTAACAGATGCTTTGGTCGGCATAGAGTTTTTGACTGTTATCGCGGAACTCGCAAGCGTAGGGTTTCAGCGCGTCGAGGATCGTTGCGGCCGTTGCCCTGCGCTTCTCTTTGACCATCGCCTGGACGGTCCTGCCGATCTCGATGCGGTCGTAGTAAGCGGCTGCTCCGGGCTTCGCTGCGGCAGTGGCTTTGATCGCCTGAAGCGATTGACTTGCTTGCAACAATTCCTGAAAAACAGCGTCCATGTTTGTGAAGGAAGCCCGGACTTCAACGCTTTCCTTGCCGGAGATCCAATGCAGGAGGCGCTTGAATTCGTCGCGGCGCGGCCTCAAAACCTGCTCGATGATTTCCTGATCACTTTCGGCGATCGTCGAAAAGCGGATCGGCAGCACGGCATAGTTTTCCATCACGTGCTCGATCGCCCGGTAGTGGGCCATGGTGTACTCGCGCATGATGCGATATTTGGTGATGGGAGAACTGCTCACCACGCAGGCCAGGCCATCGCAGAGCACGGTGACCAAATCATCGCCGCGGCCGCCAATGCCCAAAGGGCCAAAGGTCTTCGGCTCGTTTTCCCCGATGATGCAATAGAGATAGCGTCCCTCGTCCATGGCTACACCGCGATCTTCAGATCTATGAAGTGGTAGGGGGGTAACGGGTCGGTGTACTTGAAATCGACGCGGCCATCGTGACGGCTTCCGAGTTCCAAGAGGCTCTGCTCAAAGCCGGAGTAGGCGTCGCGCTTCACCAGGAAGGCTGCGATGAATATCACGTTATCGCCCACTGGTTTTCCCATGCAGTCCTGGCAAGCTTTCCCTGTGTTGCTCTTCAGGACCTTAAAGAGCTTTTCCCCTTCCATGTGTCTTTTGGAATCTAGCGCCTCGGCCACAACCTGGCCGATTCGCAAACGATCCTGGTAGGTCTGCTCGTAGGGCTTGCTCATGATTTCGCGCTTGTAGGTGGCGATCATCGGATGCGCTTTCACAACCTCTTCAAAAATCGCCTTCATGTCGTGCCACAGGGCCGTTACGTTCACTTCGACCGCTCCGCTCAGCTTGCCCAGGGCTCGCCGGATCTGCGCATAGTTGCGCCGCAAAAGTTTGTTTACGGCTTCGAGATCGGGAGCGATCGTGCCGAACTCGAACGGGAGTACCGTTTCCGTCTTGACCACATCGCAGAGCACGCGTTCGTGGGCCAGACAATTCGCTGGAGTGGCCCGGACCACGTCCGAGGTCCAGGGACTGGCGACCACGGCGATGTCCCTGGATACAAGCGCACGAACTTCCTGCCGCTGGACCCCTGGGGCTTCCCAGATTCTCTCTTTGGAGGCCTCAATCACACCGTAGAGGTAATACCCTTGCGCCATCCTGTTCTCCTGTCCGCGTGTTAGCTCTGCCGCATCGATGCTTCTATAGGATGGGCATCTGATTTGGAGAGCCCGCCCATGTGAGAGGGCAGGCGCGGCTCCTTGGAAATCACCAGCATGGTCTTGCCAACGTTCTCTTGGGTGAGAGAAATTGGCTGAGACGAATCGCCTCCAGTGTTCTCCCAGAGACCCAGCAAGAGCCGGTAGCTGGCCGCAAGTTTCTCAAATCGGGCGTTGGCCTCAGGGTCGATGGAATTTCGGTCCGGGTGGCTTTGCGGTGCAAGTTTTCGGAAGGCCTGCTTAATCTGAGAAAGCGTGGTCTGCTCGCCAAGACCAAGTGTCCGGCGAGCCTCATCGACGGCCGGAAATTCCACGTTCATGACGTGGAGGTTGACGAAGCTGTAGCACGGCAATGGACCCGCATAACGGAACTTCAGGATTCGCCCGTGCAAGTCTCCCAGCCGATAGATGGCCGCCTCAAAAGCTTTGGCGCGCTCCTCGTGGACCAAGAATGCTGCATTGAAGACGATCTCGTTGGTGCTGCTTTTCAGCGAGCTTACGCGTTCGGACCAAGGTTTGAGCTCCTCTTCGACTGCCTTGGCAAACTGCGCCCTTTGCCGGGCGATGGCGTTGGCTACCAATATTCCGGCGGCCATTTGTTCGTCGGGCCTCAGGGGCTTGCCGGCGGCGATTGCGTTTTCCTTGAACTTGCGGACCTCCTCGTCCTGTTCCTCGATCAGCTTGAAGATCTCGCCGCCATTCCACGCGGCTTCCACGTCAAATTCGACTTTACGTCCAATTTGTTTCAGCGCGTTGCGCAGCGGGCGCTGCGACGTATGGAGGAATGCGTGCACGTCCGCAGCGTCTCTGGCCACGGTTCCCAGGCGCAGTGGGAGGACCGAACAGGATTGCATGACCTGTTCCAGAACTCGGTTGTGAGTGAGGAGATCCTCTTGAGTGGCCTCCAGGAGTTCACCGGCCCCATTGCTGACAATAGCGCTGAGGCCGTCATGAGAGATGGTGTAGATAAGTGGCGCGCCGTTGATGCCCTGCAGTTTCCAGCGGCGCGCCTGGTTATTAGGCGTGATCCCGTAGAGATACAATCCGCTTCCTGTCGTGCTGCATTCAGGAACTGCGGCCTCGCTGTGGTTTACAGGATTGTCAGTTTGGAGCAAACGGTTGTCCTCGCTGTCGTTCGACGCCCGCCACCTCAACGCTCAAAACCCCTGAAGTTTTGGAGCTATTCGGCACGGCTGCCCTTCGCTCCGCTCGGGGTGAAAAGCCGTGCCCTGAGGAAGGCCATTAGTGAATTGGCTTATCGTCAACTACCAAAATCGGGTGCAACGTAATCGGCGCCTGGGTGAAGGTACCGCACTAACCTGAGGCAACTCTCATGCCAAGAACTGGCAGAATTTTCGGAAGTGGCACTCCCCAAACATAAGAACGAGTTACGGGTTGCGGAGCGCGAGCCAGCTTTTCCAAAGGGCGTTACGCCTGTGCGACTCCGCACAATGCCTGTGCGATCATGCACGCACGGCCAGATGCGATCGAGAATGAATGGGGCTATGCATACCGCGGGCGGCCTATGAAACATTCCGGATACCTGGAACGAAATTACAGGAGCGCGAACTTTTTCATACGCGTTCGCAGGGCAAAACGCGTGATCTTCAGCAGCTTCGCGGCCTCGGTTTGGTTTCCGCCAGTTCTCTCAAGGGCCTGGGTCACCAGGGACTTCTCCACTTCCTCCAAGGCGATGCCGCCTTCCGGCAGGTGAATGGCGTCTTCTGTCATCAGACCCATGGCGCCCAAGGCGAGATGCCGAGGCGAAATGAGCTCGCCCTGTTCGAGGATCACGGCGCGTTCCATGATATTGCGCAGTTCCCTGACGTTTCCGGGCCAATCATAGGCGAAGAGCTGCTGTTGGGCGGCAAAAGAGAGACCATGGATTTGTTTATGGAATGCGCGGCTGAACTGCCCGACAAAATGCCTGGCCAAAGAAACCACATCGTCTTTCCGCTCGCGCAAGGGGCCCAGAGAGATGTGAAATACGTTGAGCCGGAAGTAGAGATCCTGGCGGAATCGCCCTTCCCGGACAAGCGTCTCCAGCGGCCGATTCGTGGCGGCGACAAAACGAACATTGGCCGCATAGTCCTGCGTGCCCCCTAAGCGGCGCGCACGCTTGTCTTCCAGCACCCGCAGAAGCTTGGCCTGAACTGGCATTTCCAGGTCGCCAATCTCATCCAGAAAGACCGTGCCGCCCTCAGCCACTTCCAGCAGGCCTTTCTTGGAGGCCCGGGCATCTGTGAACGCTCCCGCCTCATAGCCGAAAAGCTCGCTCTCCAGCAATGCGGCAGGCATCGCCGTGCATTCCACAACGACGAAGGGCTTCTTCTGGCGAAGGCCGTTGCCATGAATCGCCCGAGCGACCACAGCCTTGCCCGTGCCGGTCTCACCCAGGATCAAGACGGTGGCGGGATCGGCTTGAATGGCCTCGCCAATGGCCCGGCGAAGGGCTTGCGTCTGCGGGCTTGTGCCAACGATCTCCTCAAACTGAGTCGGCTGCAGATCTGCCGCGTCACTTCCCTGCTTCTCTCGTGTGAGCTGCTCGAGGTTCAGGGCGTTTGTCACGGCAATCCTGACTTGATCGACCTTGAGGGAAGAGGCCGGCGTGACGGCCCCGTGGCTCTCCATGGCATTTAGCTCTTGTCTGACCTGCGCGACATTCGCGGGGGCCAGGACGGAAAGGTTCGGGCTATTCCGCCGCAAGGTTTCCAGCAGGCCGACGGCTTTGCTCCCATCAAGGCCTGTCCCGAGGAAAACAAGATTGGGGGCCGCCAGGGCTGCCTGCTGCAGCGCGTCATCTGGGGTAGCGGCGATAGCCACCTGAAAGCCACCGTCGGTCAGAGCTGTTTGCCAGAAGCGCTGCAATTGCGGATCCGACTCAATCAAGAGCACGCTATGCATCCGACCGACGGCGACAGGGAGTTTCGCTTCTTTTTGCGCCGCGCTCATCGGTGGACTCATTGGATTTTCCCGACTGGTGCTCGGGGCTCGATAGGAACCTCGGATGGAGCGTCGGGGCGCTTGCGGCCGTGCATCGAGTCCGATGCCTCACGAAAGTGGCGCATGGTCACGGAGATCTCCGGATTAGCTTTTGACTGAATGGCCTCGCGGATGGCCCGCATGGCGGCTTCCTGGCAGACGGCCTCAATCTCGGCCCCGGTAAAGCCGGCGGCTTCCTTGGCGAGATTCTGGAGGTCCACGTCCCGTGCAAGAGGTTTCTCTCTGGTATGCACACGGAAAACCATCAAGCGGGCCTGCTCATCCGGCACAGGGAGTTCAAAGACCAGGTCAAAGCGTCCCGGCCGGAGCAGCGCGGGATCGATGATGTCCGGGCGATTCGTCGCAGCGAGTACGAGCACTCCCTTTAACTCTTCGATGCCGTCGAGTTCGGTCAGGAACTGGCTGATGACGCGTTCGGCGACTTGGGAGTCCGCTCCCCCGGCGCTGCGATGAGGAACGATGGAATCGATCTCATCAAAGAAAAGGATGGCGGGAGCGGCCTGCTTGGCCTTGCGAAAAATCTCGCGGATCCCGCGCTCGCTCTCACCAACGTACTTGCTCATCAATTCGGGCCCCTTGATGGAGATGAAGTTCAGCTCGCTCTCTGTCGCGAGGGCTTTCGCCAGCAGGGTCTTGCCGCAGCCCGGCGGACCCGTCAGGAGAATGCCTTTGGGCGGCCTGATTTTGGCTCGCGCGAAGAGGTCGGCGTGTTTAAGCGGCCATTCCACCGCTTCGATCAACCGCTTCTTGATTTCCTCCAGGCCGCCGACATCGTTCCAGGTGATGTTGGGGGTCTCCACAAAGACTTCGCGGATCGCGGAAGGCTCGATCTCCCGCAAGGCTTCCAAAAAGGCTTCCTGGGTAACCTCGAGTTTCATCAGCTTCTCGACGGGAATCTCCGCAAGGTCAAAATCCACCTCGGGGAAAAGCTGGCGCAGGGTCACCATGGCCGCTTCCCGGCACAGCGCTGCCAAATCCGCCCCCACAAACCCGTGGGTGATGTCCGCGAGCCGGGCAAGGTCCACGCCCTGCGCCAGCGGCATGCCCCGAGTGTGGATGTGAAGAATCTCGAGGCGCGAGTTGCGATCCGGGATGGGAATGGCGATCTCTCGATCGAAGCGGCCAGGGCGCCGGAGGGCCGGGTCAATGACGTTCGGAATATTCGTTGCGGCGATTACAATCACTTGCCCGCGTGACTCCAGGCCATCCATCAGGGCCAGGAGTTGCGCCACGACCCGGCGCTCGACTTGTTTCTCTCCGCCCATCTCTTCGCGTTTCGGGGCGATGGCATCAATCTCATCGATGAAGACGATCGCCGGTGCATGCGCCTGGGCGTCCTCAAAGACCTTCCTTAGGCGGGCTTCCGATTCTCCGTAAAACTTCCCCATAATTTCCGGGCCGCTGATGTGCAGGAAGTAGGCGTCCGTCTCGTTGACCACAGCTTTCGCGATTAGAGTCTTGCCGCAACCCGGAGGCCCGTAGAGAAAGACGCCTTTGGGCGGCTCAATCCCCAAACGCTCGAAGACCTCGGGGTATTTCAAGGGGAGCTCGATCATTTCCCGGATGCGCCGGATGTGGGGACGCAAGCCGCCGATATCTTCATAGGAAATCGTGAGGGCGCGCTTTCCGTCGGAGGCTTGATGGGACTGGAGTTGGATTGTGGTGTTGGCGGTGATGACGACGGGGCCCTCTTTGGGAGAGGTACTGACCACCGTGAATTCGAAGTTCTGGGTTCCGAATAGGGAGGCGCGAATGCGGTCGCCCGCTATCAGCGTCATCCCTTCGAGGAGCTTTCCGAGGTACTGGTCGCCGCCACGGTGGGCGCTACGCATCAAGGTAATCGGAGCGAGGACAAGCTTCTCAGCCGACTTGGCGCTAACTTTCGTAATGGTGACCTTTTCGTCCAAGCCAGCTTTGGCATTCTCTCGGATCAATCCGTCGATTTGAATGGTGGATTTTCCGCGATCGTCCGGATAGGCGGGCATGACCTTGGCCACCGTCCTGCGCTTTCCCTCGATCTCGACACAACCGCCAACCTCTAGCCCGAGGTGCTCCATGTCCTTCGGATCGATGCGGGCAATCGCGCGGCCCACATCCTTGGGCTGCGCTTCTACTACTTTAAGAGTGAGTTGCGTGTCTGCCTCCGCGGCCATTGCGTTTTCCATGCAAGACAGCTTCCGCTAGCTTTCTGCACTGGCTGGAGATCGTACATGGACGCCTCCCAGAATCGCGGCGCGCGCTTTACCTTCATAACGTTTGACTTATTCAGGCTTTGAGGGTTGCACGCCAAAGAGGAGGGCCGCTGTACCCGGAGGAATTAGCATTGTGAGGTTCCCGTTATGGAACGATTCCGGAGCCGCGGGGGTCTAAACAACCCTCTCGTCAAAAGAATCGTCCCCGCACCTCATGACCAGGACAGTTCAGGTTTTTTCGATGGTGATCTCAAGGATTCCATTGTGAAAGCTTCGCTGGAGGGTCTCTTTCTTGACGGGACAGGGCAAGAGGATTTCCTTGGCGTACTGGCGCTCCTTGCTTGCGGCATTAAGGCTGAGGATATCCCCCTTCAACTCAATGGAGAGCCCTTCTTCACTCACACCAGGCACCTCTGCAATCAAGCGGATGTGGCCCTGCTCGTCGAACACGTCAACAATCGGTTCCCGGACTTCCTCAACAACCGGGCCCTTGGGCGTTTTTTTGATGTTGCCAAAAGTCTCGAAGACCGGCTTGCCTCCATCCAGCGTGCGGATCGAAACGCCAAAAATGCCATTGAGATCTTTGCCGCCGGGACCCTTCGTGGTGAAGGTCTTTTCTTGCTTGAACTCCCCGCCCTCTTCCGCGAGTTTGCCAGCCAGTTCAATAAGATTGCCCAGCCCCTTAAATAGTCCGCCGACGGACAACTTGCCCAAGCCCAAATCGAGCTCGACGGGTTCTTGTTCACGCTTGCTGCTGGACTCTTTTTCGTGCTTCTTCGGTGTTGCCATGGAAGTTGCTCCCCATTACACAATTAAGGTTCAGATTGCACCGCGACTGAATGAGATCCTCGATAACGGCAAACATCTCTTCCTTTTTCTGTTTGCGCCCGTGCGAGCCGGTGTTTTCACCCGTTAAGACGTCGAGGCAGATCTCACGAAAGATGGGGTCGCGCGCGGCCGCGTGGGCACGGCGAATCTTCAAAACTTTCCCGATCATGACGCAGGCGCGTACTGTCGGGTTGTAACAGCCGCCGCCCAGTTCGCGTAAGGCGCGCACCAAGCGGACGATGCGCTCGGCTTCCTGCCGGGCAATCCCGGAGCGCGCTTCCGTGATGGCCACCTCCGTCTCCTCATCGAAGTGATCGAGCTCGATGGTCACCATGCGGTCGCGCAACGCATCTTGGGTCTTATGAACGCCGGCGTATTCCTCCGGGTTCGAGGTAAAGATGGCCCGGAAGTTGGGATGCACCTCGAGACAATCGCCCTCACCACTGACCATGGGGAGAGCCAGAAGGCGTTCTTCGAGAATCGATAAGAGGACATTGTTGGCTTCTGGGCGGGAACGGTTGAATTCGTCATAGATCAACGTGAACCCCTCGCGGCACGCCTGTGTCAGGCGATTGTCCACCCAGCGCGTGGAGACATCTTCTTCCGTCTTGAGGACACGGGAAATGAAGCGGTCGACGACTTTGCGGGAGCGGTAGCCATGCTCGCCCCCAATTAGATTGGAGGAGCCAAACTCATCGTCACCGAAGAGGAGCATGGCGGGCTGTCCGAGTTTGCGCGCCACGTGCATCGCCAGGGTGGTCTTGCCGGTGCCCGCAAGGCCGGAGAAGTGCACGGGGTAGCCGGCACGGAGATAGGAGAGCGCGCGCTCGGTGAGATTGCAGACCAGCGGAGTTTCAACGAAGCTCTCCTCCGGGTCCGGCGACAGGACCGTGGTTTCCTCCGCGCAGATCATTCCGCGCCTCGCTTCGGGTGCCGGCGTTTTTTCGCGAGAACCGTGGCTGCTTTCTGCCAAGCCTTTCTTGCTGCCTGGAGGTCTCCGCGCAGCGCCGCGGACTGCTTCCGGAAGCCCTGGAGCCTCTGGGCTGTTTCTGCCCTCAAGCGCAGACTCTCCGCCTTCAGCGAGGTGAGCAACACTTCCCTTTGCTCGTGCGACCTTGCGATCTCTTGGCATAATTTCTCCATCGCTTCAGTGCCTTCTCACTTTGACGGTGCGGAACTTGCGCGTGGCCTTGGCGCGTGGCTTCACGGAAGCACCGGCTCTTGGCGCGGGGGAACTGGGATTGTCCGTAAGCTCGAGCCAGCGCTGCTTCTGCAAGGTGTGCCGCAGAACCATAATGCGTTCGTTTTTCGCTTTGGTGACAAAGAGCCGGCCACGCGTGGCCTTCAACTTCTGGCGCGCGCGCGCCAGGGCCTGATTTTGCCGGATGAACTTCCGCTGCTCTTCCTCAAGCTCAACGGCAATGGCCTTTTCGTTGATGTGCGGCTCGAGTTCCTTCTCAAAGGAAGCGCGGAAGCGGCCGCTCGTGGTTTGAATGCGCTGCGGCTCCCGGGCTAAATCGAGCCCGGTTTTGATCTCACGCATGGTGCGAAGATAGTTGAAGCTTTCTCGCCTCATCCCGTTTGCCCTCCCCCTAAGATACTCGGTACAGCCGCAACCCCCCGGCCATCTATGATTAATAAGTTGCGCTCCAGCGGCCGTAAAAGTGGCCAAGTCACGCAGGCCATAGGAACACCGGGTGCGGAAGCGCACCCGGCTTTGCGAGCTTTCCAACGGATTCATGGAAACCCAGGGTTCCGTCCGGCGTTCCGGTTCCTGACCTTCGACGCGTTCCGAAAAAACCGGGTGACGGTGCCGACCACGAGTGCCTAGCTGGCCAGGTACAGGTGACCCTTCTTGCGGATCGCTGCATCCTTGCGCTTCAGCATATGCTTAAGGGTCTTGGAAGCAGCGGCGCTGGGCAGTTCCATCGCGTAAGAAAGTTCCGCCAGAGTCATGCCCTCCGGGGTCTCCGTCAGCAGCTTGACGGCCGCGGCTTCTCTTTCTCCGCTCTTTTCCGCCTCTGATGCAGTGGCCGGCTCCTCTGACACACCTTCGCGCCTCTTCGCCATGGAAACCGCCATGCGTTGCCAGGCTTGCCGGGCCTTGGTGTGGTCATCGTGAAAGCCTTCCGTCATCTCGTGGGCAGCTTTCTTCATCTGGCGCACTGTCTGGTGTACGCCCTTCAAGAACACTTCGGTTTGTTCTTGCAACGCCTCCATGCGTTTCTTCTGTTCCGCAGTGGCGTGCTTGCGCAACTGCCGGGTTTCCTTGGCGTTGGTGTCGACGTAATCCGTCAGAAAGGTCTTCTGCGTCTCGGCCGCCTGTTTTCGCTCCGTGTTGCAGCCCTTCAGGAATTGCACCGAGCGTTTGTGGTTCTGTCCGGCGAAGCCCGAAAGGGACTCCTGGAGCTCGTGGCTCATCTTCTGTTGATCCTTATGGAAGGACTTCATCATGACCTGCGCGGCCTTGCACAGATCTTCCGCCTCCGCCTCGAGGGATTTGACGAACTTTGCGAGGTCTTCCCCCTGCTTGCCGCTCAGCGCCTTGTGTGTGGCACGGAAGCGCCGCAATGTATCGCGACTTTCCTTGGCGAGCGTTTCCGTGAGTTTCGCGAGCTCCTGATGGAGTTCGGCGCTCATGTGTCTGCGTGCCGTACGAAACCCTTTAATCGTCTGACCCACTTCCTTGCCGAGAGTGTCCGCCGCGCGCCGCAGCGATTTTTGCAGGCTCTCCGTATTCTCGAGGCGCTCGGCATGCACATCGCGCATCATCTTCCGGGTATCGCCGAGGTCGCTGTTGGTTTCCTCAATGATTTCCTTTAGGGCGTTCGCGCGGAAATCATGAGCGTGTAGAAAACTGTCGGTCATATTTTGCATTTGTTCCGCAAGACTCATTGTCAATCCACCTCCGTTGGCCCGTCTTTGGCGGGGAGTCACTGAGGAAAGCATGTTTCCTCACCGGCTGATCGTCTTGATAGGCGCATCGGTAAAGCTATCGATGGAGCCATCCTGGCAATCATAAAATCAGGAACAGGCTGGCTCGCGTGCCCTGCTAACAACGGTTTCAGGGCACGCGGAGCCACAACCTGCGTTAAAACAGACTCATCCACTTACGCGGCGGCGCCTGCGGTGAGTCCAATGGCCTCGGCGTACTTCAGGTAGGTTTCGACGGATGCAATTACGACCCTAGCCTCGATACCGAGGAACTCGATCCCGACCAAGGATGCCCTCACCCAGGCGTCGATCACGAGACCCTTGTCCAGGACGCGGTCCAAAACTTCCGCGAGGCTGGCACCTGCGATAGTCTTCTCTACTGGCATGTATGTTCACCCCCTTTCTTCGTCATCATTTTCTACTGACACAGCTAACTAACGAACTCGTGGCTCCCTTGATTGGGCGCAATTGGTCCGCCAACGGCTTCGCGCATGAGCCGGAGCAACTTTTCCACGCGAAAGGGCTTATCCAGAAACGCCAGGGCACCCAGGCGCGTGGCCTCACTTTTGAGCTCTGGCGTACCAAATGCGGACATCAGGATGACGGGCAGCCGAGGACTGAGAGCTTTAATTTTCTCCAGGAGAGTAAGGCCTTCGGTCCCGCCAACATCGGAGAGCCGCATGTCCAGCAAGGCAAGCCCGATCTGGGGATCGCTTTGCAGATGCTTGAGAGCCTGCGCCGGAGTGTGCGCGGAAAGGACCATGTAGTTGAGATCTTCGAGTACCTTCGTGAGTGTCCAGCAGAAGCCCTGTTCGTCATCAACGATGAGCACGCGCAACCCTTTAAACATTCCCGGTTGTGTTCGAGGATTTTGCAAAGGTCCGGCCCCAATCTCCTCCACAACAAAACGCTGCATCCGGCTGCCTCTCTTTTGGTGGGACGACGATGAACAATTCCATGTGGTGCCTGCTGGGCAACGGTGTCTCTGCAGAGCATCCGCGCGGCCACATGGCGCGGTCCGCGGCTTTTGCGGAAGTCCTTTGCGCAACCTGAAGAAGACGCAACGGAATGCCGCGAATCCATTGTTCTTCGCGAAACGTCCGGAAAAATTCGGGAAGGCCGAAGGATGGAGCACCATGGAATCCGCACCATAGTCTCGGGAAAAGAATCCATGGAACGTGAGGAGAATGACGCGACTTGCGCGGAAGAGCGCGTGTGCTCGCCGCGATTCCGGACTAGCCTGCTCCAGTCGCTCCGCTTGGTCCGCGACAACTTCCTGGAGCGCAGCGTGACGTCTAGAGATTCCCTGCTGGACGCAGTTTGCTGAATGGCAAACGGAAGATGAGATAAGAAATGTGGATGTCCTTAGGCAAATACTTGTCGACCTGGTGGGCCATACCGGCAAAGAGGATGCCAGTTTCGCCCTCTTGCAAAGTTTTAACGATTCGCTGGGCGATGAAGTGGTCACGCCGGCGCAGAAGCAACTTTCTCTTGTTGCCTAACGACTTGGCCTTTCTGTGTTTCTCGCCGGGTTCGTGCTCCCTAGTGATGGCCTGGATGAAGTGATATTCCTCGAGCAGTAGCTGCACGTCTTCCGTACCTTCCAGGAAAGCGCCACGCTGGACCAGGGAAAGCACCAGGCGGTGATTTTGACTTCCCTGTGCGGCTACATCGCGCACGATATCCAGTTCCCTGCCGCAAAGAGGCAGCCCATCTTGATAGATCCTGAGATTCGCGTGCTCGACATCCAGCTTGCCCAGGCGCTTGCTGATTCCTTCCCACATCTCGTCCACCGCCTGGATGTGTTCGTTCCAAACACACACGCCGAGTTGATCGGTGAACTCCTTTTTGTGAGGCCCAGCCAGCGAGCCCATATCGGCTTCGGAATGGATGACCGGCACGTAAATTAATTCCCTCATGTAAGCTGTCTATGCACCGCCAGCGAGTTCCCTGACGAGCTCGTTCACAAGCTGTTTGAGATCGTCGAGGTCAAACGGTTTGGAAATATATTCCTCGGCTCCCAAACGCAGCGCTTCCCTCGCGCTCTGGATATCACCGAATCCTGTCATCACGACAATGACGGGTTTCCGTTTAGACTTTCGGAGGCGCCGCAGGCACTCGAGGCCGTCCATCCGTGGCATTTTGATGTCCAAGAAGACGACGTCCGGAGGATTCTTGCGGATCTTGGCCAGCCCCTGGCGGCCTCCGCTGGCGGTGGAGACCTCGTAGCCCATCTCCGTCAGGACGCTGGCGAGTAAGCGGCAAAACTCCGGCTCGTCATCGACCACTAAGATCTTGCAAGTCATCGCTATGCCCCTCCCTGCTTCGGGCTTCTCCCCTGCACCTATGGTGGGATGAGACCCGCCGCCGACCCCTGGCTTTGTCATTGGCTGTACTGTCCAAGCCCGGGCGCATCTGCCCATGAACGCATCATGGTTCTGGGTCCTGAGTTATGCGGTAGGCTTTGATCTTGTTGTAGAGGGTCTTGTAGTCGACGCCTAGCTGTCGCGCAGCCTGAGCTTTATTCCAGTGACAGTTCCCGAGCGTCTCCACGATCAAATCGCGCTCGGCGTTCTTGGCCACCTGCTTCATCGAAGCGGTCTTCACGCCCGCAGCTCGAGAAGCCGGTTGTACGGACAGAAACTCTCCATGCCGTTCAGAGGCGTTCCAGGTTTCCAACTGAGTTTGCGTACCCCCGTGCCCATTCAGGAGCCGGACGGGCAAATGCTGTGGGAGGATGGAATCTCCCGCAAGAATCACGGCACTCTTGAGGGTGTTCTGAAGCTCCCGGATATTGCCGGGCCAGGCATAGCGATGCATGATGGCCATCGCTTCGTCGGAGATTTCAGCGGCCGAGCGATTCAGATCCCGATTGAACTTCTCCAAGAAATATTTGCTGAGGAGTTCCAGATCGCCTTCGCGTTCCCGGAGCGGCGGCAGGGAAATCACGAACACATTCAAGCGATGAAAGAGGTCCTCCCGGAAGGCCCCGCGCCTCATCAAATCCTCGAGGTCCATGTTTGTCGCAGCGATCAGGCGTACATCTACCGTAATGGCTTCCTTGCCCCCGAGCCGTTCCACCTCACCTTCCTGAAGAACTCGAAGCAACTTCATCTGGGCGTGAGGCGCCAAGTTGCCCACCTCGTCCAAGAAGAGCGTGCCGTTGTCGGCACGCTCGAAGCGCCCCGGCTTGCGGTCCAAAGCGCCCGTGAAAGCCCCCCTCTCATAGCCAAAAATCTCGCTTTCGACCAGCGCCTCCGGCAGGGTCGCGCAGTCGAGTGGAACGAAGGGGTGCGCTTGCCGGAGGCTCTCGGCATGCACCGCGCGGGCTACGAGCTCTTTGCCGGTGCCACTTTCGCCGCGCAGCAGAACGGTAACGTCGTGGGTGGCCACTTTGCGCACCAACTCAAAGACGTTCTGCATCTGCGGGCTTCCACCGATGAAGCGGTCCCAGCTCCAGCGTTTGGAGGCTTCTTGCTTCAGGCCGTGGACTTCGCGGCTCAAGCCAACTGTCTCCAGCGCGTTGCGAACGATGATCTTGAGCCGGTCGTTCGGCAGGGGTTTGGTCAGGTAGTCGTAGGCGCCGAGCTTCATGGCCTCGACGGCGGTTTTCACCTCCCCGTGGCCGGTGAGCATAATGACCAATTGCTTGGGCCTCGACTTTTGAATGCTTCGTAAAAGCGCAATGCCATCCTGGCCCGGCAGTTTGACATCCAGAAAGACGAGGTCGGGGTGCTCTTTTTCTATTTTTGCGAGGGCCTCCTCGCCCGTTCCCGCCGTGAGCACCTGGTAGCCGTCTTCACCCAAGACTTTTCCAAACAGCCAGCCAATCTCGGGCTGATCATCCACCACCAGGATTTTGCTGGGCGCAATTTTCACGGGGGATTCATCCGGAGGATCTGTTTTCTTGGGGCCGCGTGATTGGGATTTTGATCGTGAAGGTAGTGCCGCGTTTCGCCCCCTGGGTCACGCTGGTAAAGGTGAGGCTTCCCTGATGATGGTCGATGATTCGCTGGGAAATGGCCAGCCCCAGCCCAGTGCCGCCGCGCTTGGTGGTGAAGAAAGGCTTGGGGAGTTGTGCCTGGACGTTCTTGGGGATGCCACAGCCGGTATCCGTGATACGGATGGTGGCTTGATTGGTTCGTTGGTCATACTGCGTCTCGACCGTCAGCACGCCACCCTTGGGCATGGACTGGATGGCGTTCATTAAAAGATTTGAAAAGACCTCATCCATCAGACCGTGATCGCACGTCACTTTGGAAGATCCTCGATGGTAGCGTTTGATGACCTTGACTCCCTGAGCCACGCATTTGGAATTGGCCAGACAGAGCACCTGGTTGAGATTCTGGTGCAGATCGCGCGCTTCGAATTTGAGCTCCCTCGGACGGCCGTAGTCAATCAGTTGGGTGGTGATTTCATCGAGCTGTTTCACCTTGTTCACGATCACGCTCGTAAACTCCCTGAGCGCGTGGCCCGGGGAAAGCTTGGAGTGCAGGTATTGGATGGACATCATGATGATGGCGAGCGGATTGCGTATCTCGTGGGCCACGCTGGCAGCCATTTCAGACGAGACGGCCAGGCGTTCCCTGCGGACCAGGTCGTCCTGCGCTTCCTTTAATCGCTGGTAGGCTTCATCGAGCTCGGCCAGAAGCGATTCGCTCTCGGACTGGGTGCGGTTCAACTCCTCCGCGAGTTGCTGCTCTTTCGTCGAGTCTCTTACGCTGACTACGACAAACTCGGCGCCTCCCTCTGCCCGTTCGAGGAGCGAAAAACCCAGGGACACTGGTATTGGCGCGCCGCGGGAGGTTAAACAAGCCGCGCGAACGTCTTTGATTTTGCGCCCCGCGGCGGCCTTAGCCATGGCTTCATCAATGGCCGGGCGGAACTCCTGGGCGAACAACTCGGCGATGTGTTTCCCGAGCGTTCCCTCGGGTTGCTTGCCCGCCAGATCTGTGAACGCGTTGCTGATAAGGAGAATATGGCCCTGGAGATCACACAACTCGACAGCCCCGGGGAAAGCCTTGAGAAATGCCTCCTCATCCGCGTGAATCTCTAGAGCGAACTGTTCCGCAGCTTGTGGCACTCGGGACCTCCTGCAGGCAACGGAGTTAGCCGTGACAGACACATCGCGAGTCGTCCAGAAAACGCGCGGGGCTGAGTGTTCTACCCGTGCTGTTTCCTAAACGCATCGCCCATTCCAGGCTCGCTGTGTGGCGGCCACTTGCCGCAGAGGCTTGTGTCCTTTAGAGAGCCTGGACAGGTGGGGGACATGAGCGAACAACCCAATTGGAATCCACCTGGGGCTTGCAGACGACAAACTGCTGTTATGCCGAGAAACAATCCGTCACTGGGGATGAAAGGAAGGGGGGAACTGCTCCGCCAAAGAAAGGTTGCAACGGCGGGGCCAGCGGGTCATCCAATACCGAAAAGCGTCGCCTCAGCCGATTCGACTGTGCGTCATCCGATTGCAAATTGCTGCAACGCGAAGACGATTTATAAAGCGACCACCTCCGTCTGTAAATCCGCGGGTTGATTATGGTCCCGACAAAACTCGGCGTCAAGATATCTTCGTGTCTTCATCGGATATTTTGCTAAAGCGGTAATACTGCAGCCAATTACAGCGAGGAAGGCCGCGCGACACAAGTTGGATCGCGCAGAGCTCTCCCGATATCGCTCGCGAGTGTCTTGCTTTGGCACACAGGGGCGGCCGCTTCCGGGTTCCCTAGATTGTCCATCAGGAATCGGAAGACCATCCCCGAAGGGACTGGTTGGGTCCCCAACCTCCATTTTCGGTCCGAAAAACAGGTAGGCCAGCCGTGTAAGCTCAGCTGAGTCATCAGGGTTCATGGCGCGAGCGGTGGGAATCGATCCCTTTGCCAAGCCTGGGAGGGTTGGGATCCAAAGTCACTGTTTTTCATTCGTGGGTTTCTGCGTTTCGCGGCAGAGTCCATTTCATGGTCCGTTAATTGTTACTCAGGGTTTCGAAGCGCGAATTTGAGAGCCATCCGTGCCGCGTACTTTTAAGCGGTTACCAAAACAAAGGGCACTGTCGCGGCAGAAGCCGTGGGCTCCAAGGCCGATCGTCTACGTCAATTTGTGAGTTCGAGCAGGACGATTCGCCAAAGCGATCCGGCGTTCCTTCTCATGAGGAAGGCGCGTCACTCTTACCTCCATGTGAGCCGGGCAAATCATTCGGGCACGAACCGAATGCTCTGCGGTTCTCTGAACTTGGTGACCTTTGAGCCGTAGCTCTTCAGGTGGTTACGGCAGTCCTTTCACTAGGCTGCCTCATTTCGTGAACTTGCCGGCTCTCAGGCGGCGGTTTTCCACACTTCGAGAGAAAGTTTGCGTCAGAATTCGTATTGATTTTGCTGAGGTTATGAGATTTGGATTCTCTCGACGCCCCGTTCTCTCGTGGTAGAGTTCAGCAAAAGTGCAGCGGGTAAGCTAGAGATAAGTTAGAGAACTGTGCTAGGCTGTTGGAAACACTCGCCGGAGAGGTGGCCGAGAGGCTGAAGGCGGCGGTTTGCTAAACCGTTGTAGGGGCCAAAACCTCTACCGGGGGTTCGAATCCCCCCCTCTCCGCCAGATTCCCCTAACTCAATCCAGCGTCGAGACTTGCTGACTTCCCGCGAGAAAAACTTCTACATAATTCGTGTACTTCCGAGCCTCTCGGGTTGCACAGTAGTTGCACACTTCGTTTCCAGGGTCCTCATCGCATTCGCCGCGTCCACACTCACCGTCTTCACGTAGATGTTCATCGTCGTGCTGACATTTGCGTGCCGCAGAATTTGCTGAATCACCTTGTCGGAAACTCCGAGTCTGTGCAGATTGGTCGCAAGCCCGCGCCGGAATGCGTGCCAGCCATGCCAAGCGAGATTCGCTTTTTCGAGTGCTGGCCGGATCACATCCACTGCGAGCGCTTCGAGATTCATCGGCTTCCCGAGTTCATTCGAAAAAATGAACCCATTGCGTGGCCTGCCACACCTTTCCCAGTGCTGGTCGAGAAGAAGTTTCAGTTGGGCGATGACCGGGATGGCGCCCTTGCTTTTCGGGCGCTTCGGTTCGTCCACGTGGCTCCGCCAGACGGATTTTTCAACTCGAATTTCGGAGCCGTCGTAGTTCTGCCAAGTGAATCCTCTGATCTCTCCCTTGCGCGCGCCGGTGAAGGCCGCCGTGGCGACCACTGTCGCGGTCGGCTCGGGAAGAATGGCCAACATCTGGGCTTCTTCCTCGAGCGAGTACGCGTAGGTTTCTCCGGCTGGCCGCGCTTTAGGAATCTCGACATCATGCATCGGGTTAGGGTTCTCCAACACGCCCTGGCGACGCGCGTAACGGAACGCCCCGCTCAGGAAGTGTTTTATGTGGCCTAACGTTGTCCGGCTGAGGTTCTCCCGGCGAGCGATATCCTTCAACAGTTGCTCGGCATCGAAAGTCCTCACCTCGCGCAACGCCACGTCTCCATTCGGCTGCACATATCGCAGCCAAATGTTTTTGTATCCGCAATACGTGGATCGGCGCTTTTGCTCCTCTACATATGGCAGATAGCAGTCCTCGATGAATCGATTGAGGCTCATCGTACTTTCTGGCCTGATTTCGCCGCGATTGACTGACCGGATGAATTCCTCGGCCAACTCTCCCACGGCGCTTCTGGTTCGATATTGGCCTGAGGCTTCCGCAAGCTTGTGGCATTTCTGGATACGTTGAACCGAACCGTTCTCCAGCTGCACATCCTCGCGGTAGCGGACATACCAATTCGGGCCTTTCTTGAATACATATCCTGCTTGGTGGTGGCGGGTTCTTGCCATATTCCTCCTTTAACGAACCCGTTCCACACGCCTGTTGTTCCCCACCACTATACGACGGCGTATCCACAGTTCAAGCGCGGGACTGCCCCAAAGAAAGCGAACGTATTTGCCGAAATTCACGTGCGGAAGAGGGTCTTGAGACCTGGCGCGAACCTGATCCCGAATCCAGGAGGTGGGAACCGCGAGGCGACGGCTCAGTTCTCGACTGTCAATGAATTCGTACCGAGTCGGACCTGGTTCATCCGGTGATGATGAACCTCCCGGTGAAGGTGCTCCGCCTCGAGTCTGGCCACGCGGATGTGGGGAAGTGTCACCGGGGCTCCCGAGGGCTTGGATGTCGATGGTTCGATCATTGTTTGGCATTGGATCTCCGGTCAGTCAACAGACTTGAAGATGACACCGGCCTCGCGATGAATCTCAAACTTAGGTTATTGAGTCCGATTGGGACCGCCTTGCTCGTCTGATCGGGTGCTTGATCCGAGTTCAGTTTGGGCTTTGGTGACAGTGCGGCGTGCGTAGTCCGAGGGATCGTGTTTTTCGCCAGCGCGAAAGTCGGCGATCCGGCGTATGACTTCCTCGGGATCGTCACCCCTGGCGAGGGCGCGTTTCGCATAGGCCCAGTCATGTTCCGACTGGCTCATCTGCCGTGGCCCAGTCGAGGCTAATGTCGGCGCCTGGCGGTGTGGCCTGAAGTCGGTTTCGATGAGCTCGGTTCGGAGCCGGAAGTCCTGGGGATGATAGACACGGTCGGCATGCTTTACCGCTTGCACGAGAAACTCCGCATCGTATTTCCGGTTCAGGAAGCCCGGAAGGCGCAATACGCGGGTCGAGTCGGTTGCCGCGGGATCGCCCCCGAACTTGCGCACCATGGCCCGCTGCAGGCACTCCGCTTGTTCTTGTGAAATATTGTCGACTCGCCAGACCACCTGAAACTTATCCGGCGACGTGTTGATCGTGTAGTTCCGGGGAGGAACCAGATTCGACTGTTGAATCTTGGCCAGAGCTGCCGGGCCATCGTGATCGATGTCCATATAGAGATGACGGATGGTCTGGATGTCGTCCTTGGTGCGGGTGCGGGCTTCTGGTTTTAGGGTGTTCATCCCGGTATAGATGTCGCAGGCTTCTTTCTCATTCTTGTAGCGCAGCCAATCCTGAAAGGAAGGCTCGGCGATCTTGCCAGAGGTTGTAATGCGTTGCACCGTTTCGCCCCGCCTGCGATTGCGCACCAGGACAGCGAGACGGTCGGACCGCTGAAAGTTCGTGAGGAGGTATTCGGTGGTGGAGATGTTCTTGTTGCTTTCTTTTTCTCCGGTCGTCATGGATGCGCCTCCTGCCTTTGGTAGATCGCGCAGTAGTCGAAGAGATCGGCATCGG
>DLMH01000055.1:0-568 GCA_002478115.1 Candidatus Acidiferrum typicum
TGATCAGCGAAGTGCCTGCGGTGACACCCGTCGCGAGGCCGGTGCTGCTGCCGATGGTGGCGACGGCGGTGTTGGAGGAGGCCCAGGTGACCGAAGTGGTGATGTTCTTGGTGCTGCTGTCGCTGTAAGTGCCGGTAGCTGTGAACTGCTGCGTCTGCGATTGACTGATCGACGGATTGGAAGGTGTCACGGCGATAGACTGCAGAGTAATTGCCGTGACGGTGAGGGAGTCGCTGGGGCTGACGACGGTGCCGAGGGTTGCGGTGATCTGCGAAGTGCCCGCGGTAACGCTCGTCGCCAGGCCTGAGCTCGTGCCGATGGTGGCGACGCCGGTGTTGGAGGAGGCCCAGGTGACCGAAGTGGATATGTTCTTGGTGCTGCCATCGCTGTAGGTGCCCGTGGCCGTGAACTGCTGGGTCTGCGATGGACTGATCGACGGATTGGAAGGTGTCACGGCGATGGATTTCAGAGTAGCAGCCGTAACGGTGAGAGAGTCGCTGGGACTGACAACGCTGCCGAGCGTCGCAGTGATCTTCGCGGTGCCTGCGGTAACGCTCGTCGCCAGGCC
>DLMH01000055.1:654-1052 GCA_002478115.1 Candidatus Acidiferrum typicum
ATGGTGGCGACGCCGGTGTTGGAAGAGGCCCAGGTGACCGAAGTGGTGATGTTCTTGGTGCTGCTGTCGCTGTAAGTGCCGGTAGCTGTGAACTGCTGCGTCTGCGATTGACTGATCGACGGATTGGCAGGTGTCACGGCGATGGATTTCAGAGTAGCAGCCGTAACGGTGAGAGAGTCGCTGGGACTGACGACACTGCCGAGCGTCGCAGTGATCTTCGCGGTGCCTGCGGTAACGCTCGTCGCCAGGCCTGAGCTCGTGCCGATGGTGGCGACGCCGGCGTTGGAGGAGGCCCAGGTGACCGAAGTGGTGATGTTCTTGGTGCTGTTGTCGCTGTAAGTGCCCGTGGCAGTGAACTGCTGCGTCTGTGATTGGCTGATCGACGGATTGGCAGGTGT
>DLMH01000055.1:1100-18940 GCA_002478115.1 Candidatus Acidiferrum typicum
ATCGACGGATTGGCAGGTGTCACAGCGATGGACTGCAAAACGACGTCAGGACTTACTGTGAGCGTTGCTACTACGCTGGTCATCGAGCCGGCGGAATTTGTGATCACTACTTGGAACTTGGCACCGTTATCAGCCGCAGTGGTAGGAGGCGTGGTATAGCTCGAGGAAGTGGCGCCGGAGATGGCCGTCCCGTTCTTCTGCCACTGATAGCTGAAAGGCGCTGTACCAGTTGCTATGACCGTGAACGTCGCCGCCTGGCCAACCGTTACTGTCTGGCTTGCCGGTTGAGAGTTAATGGAAGGCGCTGTGGGGCTGGAATTCTGATTTCCATTTTTGGAGGTGACGCCCGCACATCCGGCCAGGCAGAGGATGAGTCCAAGCAAAATCGCTGCGGAAATGTGTTTGGCGTAGCTGTAGCCAGGCTTCATCGGATGTTCTCCGTAAGTCCCACAGAGGTGTTATCCCCCATTGTCATGCCAGCCCCACTGATGAAGGGCTCCAATCGGATCTAGACCCCACGACGGAATCTGTTGATCCCTCCGCAAGCATGCGCGATCTTCAGCCGAATCTCTCCTGTCCCGAAGTACAGAAGGAGTACAGCCGGCGCGGAGTATGTTATCCCATTTCGAGGGCCTTGAAGCAGAGGCAGCTCCACGCTCGATTATTGGGGGCTTCTCGAATCCTCGCGCGGGAAGGAGAATGGTTGCGACATTCCTGTGCACGTCCTCCTTCGTCCCATATACGCCCTTTCTCCCGGGTAATGGCTCCAGCTGATTCGGGTCTATCCCGTGATAGCCATTGGTTATCACCACCAACCCATTCGTTTTCTGTGGATTGCAGATGTGTAATGGCTAGCCGGAGTCTTGCAAGAAAAGGGACAAAGAATTGCCACTTCGTGGAACTTCTCCGGGACTTGGACTCTCCTTGGCCACCCATGACCGTCCCCCAGATCTCCCCTAAGCATAAGAATATAATATAGATAACAGAGATCACCCCGTGAGCCGAGGGCTTCCCTTTCTGGAAGCGAACTTGCACCTCCCTTGGCAGTGATATTTCTTTCCGTGTTTTTGGGTTTGTCGGCTGTCGCTTTAGGAGCTATGAGTTAACTATGGACCAGACGCCAACACTCGTCTCGGAAGATCCAGTGACGACAGGGTTTGTTTACGGTCTAGGACCAGCCATGGTCACCCTTAATGCCAAGGCTGCTGAGATTGCTCGGACAGACATCCCCGTCCTGATTCTTGGAGAGAGTGGCACAGGCAAGGATGCCTATGCCAGGCTGATCCATCGCCTTTCTCAAAAAGGCGACTCACGCCTTTGGAAAATCAATTGTTCCTCCGTTGTTCCGGGCGATTTGCTTGCTCAAGTGCATGAAGCCATGGGCAGACTTTCGAGTCGCGAACCCTCCGGGAGCATTTACCTCGACAACATTCAAGAACTTGATCTGGCCTGCCAGCGTGTCTTGCTCTCTCACCTGCCAGATGGGGAAAGCTGCGGTTCCCAGAATGCATCGTGCGCACGTCTCATCTCCTCAACCACCAGAAGCCTTGAATCGGAAGTCGAGGCGGGCCGCTTCCGGCGCGAACTCTACTTTCGCCTCAACGGTGCCAGTCTGCGCCTTCCTGCATTGCGTGATCGCAGAGAAGATATCTCGATCCTGACGGAGTTCTTTCTGCACAAGCATTCCCGCGCCTTGAACAAGAAAGTTTCCCCGCTCAGCAAAAAGGCGATGCAAACTCTGGCCGCTTACCACTGGCCCGGCAATATACGCGAACTAGAATATTTTGCGCGCAAAATGGTGGTTTTCGATGATGTCCAGATGGCCTTGAACGACCTGCACGCTGCCAGGATCGCGAACCAAAGGCCCCTGGAAAATGGCCGGGGAGCTTCCTTGAAAGTTGCCGCTCGCGCTGCTTCCAAAGAAGCGGAGCGCGAGTTAATCTTGCAGGCACTTGGACGGACGCGATGGAACCGCAAGCGAGCCGCTCAGGAATTGCAGATCAGCTATAAATCTTTACTATACAAGATCAAGCAGATCGGGGCCCTAAATGAGGAGCAACAAAGCTGAGGGAGAGAAACTCAATCATGCACATTCGACCATTTCTACTGTTCACCACCATGGTTTTCTTGCCGCTGGCCCACGCTCAGGGTGCTGAAACGCATGCTGTCACTGCTGCGTCGAGCCAGAAGACTGACGCTACGAATAAAACCAACAATCCAGTTCCGGCGGCGGCCGATGCAGATTACGTAATCGGCCCTCAGGACGTGGTTCGAATCGATGTCTGGAAGGAAACCGAGATATCTAGAACCATTCCCGTCCGCCCTGACGGCAAGATTTCCTTGCCCCTCTTGAATGACATTCAAGCCTCCGGGTTGACCGCGGTTCAGCTTGGCAAGGCCATTCACGACGGACTCACGAAATACTTGACGAACCCCGAAGTCACCGTGACGGTAACCGAAATCAACAGCCGCCGGGTCTACATCACCGGCGAAGTCGCTCGGGCCGGCGCTTTTCCGCTACTGCCAAACATGACCGTCCTCCAGGCACTCTCCAGCGCAGGCGGATTTACGCAGTTTGCCAAGACTAAGAGCATCTATGTCCTCCGGAACGACGCTGGAAAACAGGTGAAGCATCCCTTCAATTACAAGGAAGTCGTCAAAGGCAAGAATCAAGAGGAGAACGTGCTTCTTCAACCAGGCGACGTGATTGTTGTTCCATAAGGACTCAGAAATGAAATACCGTAGGGCGATTCTCGGCGGATTTTTCTTCGTACTTGTGCTCTTTTTTGGGGCGCGGATTGCGCGTGCCCAGGATGAGCCTCAGGAACCCGCAGACACAATGCCGAAACCCGCTGCGCGCTCCACTCCGATTCCAATTATTGATTCGGGCAACCCACAGGACGACAACGGTATGCAAGACACAACCAACCGGCTCCTGCCGGACGTTACTCCCCTGACGGGCTTGCAGAATGCCACGTTAGGTTCTCCGGATTTGCGCCACAGCTACTGGGTGCCGGGATTTCAGTATGCTAATACCGTTCAATCGAGTAACTATGGTCAGCCAAACTCCTCCGGTTGGTTTGTGACGAACTATCTGATGGCGAATGTCAGTCTGCTCAAAGCGTGGAGCCGCTCGCAACTTGCCATAAATTACTCTGGCGGCGGGTTCTTCTCAACAAACAGTACGCAAGGAAACGGCAACTATCAGCAGTTGGGTCTCTCTCAAACCTTTCAGTCGAATCGCTGGCTCGTTCAGATCCTGGATCAATTCTCCTATTTGCCGCAATCCCAGTTCGGCTTTGGTGCGGGTACAAATCTCGGCATCCCGGGCATCGCGGGGTCCCTTGGTCCATCCGTGCCAGGTTTAGGCGGCGGAACCGTACCGAGCCAGAGTATTTATGCGTCCTTCGGTCCGCGAATCAGTAATGTGGGAGTAATCCAAGCCACCTATACGGTTTCACCTCGCGGTTCTATCACCGCTTCGGGTTCCTATGCGATTCTGCATTTTGTGCAGTCAGGCAATGTTGATAATAATTCTACAACCGGCAGCCTGGGCTATAACTATCAGCTTGATAGTAAGAATACTCTTGGTCTGCAGTATCGATTCAGCAGCGACCAGTTTCCCGGCGAGCCACAAGCATTTGGAGACAATATCGTAAACATAGCTTATGGTCGAAAGATCACTGGACGCCTGTCGTTGCAGTTCTCTGGAGGACCGGAATACACCACATTCCGTGTACCCATCGGCACCCAATCATCCAAACTTGGGGTTAATGCCAACGCCAATTTCATTTATGGCTTTGAAAATGGCAGCTTTTCTGCTGGCTACGTTCATGGGCTTGCTGGCGGCAGCGGTGTCTTTACCGGTTCGACTTCGGACCAATTGAATTCCGCCGCCTCCCGGAAACTGGGACGTATTTGGAGTGCCAACTTTAACTTTGGCTACGCTCGTAATTCAGCCGTGGCGAGTTCCACGGAAGCTGGTCTTCCGACCTATAATAGTTGGTTTGTGGGCGGCGGTGTTGGTCGCCCCATCGGCAGGGATGCGAATTTGGCCATCTCCTACACAGCGGACATTTTTGGCTCCAGTCAGTCCGGATGTTCCGGTGCGACTTGCGGTTCAAATCAGACATCTAATTATATTACCTTGAGTTTCCAGTGGCATACACGCCCGTTTGTTTTGCAGTAGTCGCAGGGCGAAGTAGCTGGGAGAGACAGCCAGCATTGAGCGGTGGTTTCAGAATTGGCAGTATTGATAGATTAGGGACACGGTACGGCAGCGAATGTACAAGAATTTTTATGGACTAAAAGAGAACCCTTTCAACGTTAATCCGGATCCTCGCTTCCTCTTCCTCACGCAGGAGATCGAAGAAGCACTGACTGGGTTGATGTACGGCATCCAGACGCGGAAGGGCTTCGTCACCCTGATCGGTGAGGTCGGTACCGGCAAGACCACACTGATCAATCGACTGCTCGACTGGCTGCATCAGCGGAAAGCCCGTACCGCTTTCCTCTTTAATTCGCGAATGAACTCAAATCAGCTGCTGGATTTCATACTCGCCGAGTTTGATATCCCCTGCGACTCCAAATCGAAGAGCCAGCAGTTGATGAAACTTAACCATTGGCTTATGGAGCGCTACCGCCTGGGTGAAACCGTCGTTCTGGTCATCGACGAAGCGCAGAACCTCACCTATCCGGTTCTGGAAGAGATTCGCCTTCTTACCAATCTTGAAACGTCCACCGAGAAGCTCGTTCAAATCGTTCTTTCCGGACAGCCCGAACTCGAAGAAAAACTCAAGCTGCCGCAGCTCCGCCAGCTTCGGCAACGCATCATGCTGCGATGCAAAACCGCCCCGCTTTCAAAAGAGCAGACTCATCAGTATGTCGCGGAACGCCTGAAAATCGCCGGTGCCTCAGGGGCACCCATCTTTAGCTCCCAGACCGTTGACACCATTCATCTCTATTCTCTCGGCATCCCGCGTGTTATCAATCTGCTCTGCGAGCACTCACTGGTGAATGCTTTTGTGGAACATCAACGTCCGATCCAGCCAAAGGTTGTGGAAGAAGTAGCGAGAGAGTTTCAACTGGATGAGCTTGATCCCAGCGCGCCCAATGGCGGCTCCAAGATTGACTCGGATGTCTACAACTCCGAGGCCTTTCTGCAAAACCTTGGCGAAGCGCTTTCCCGCTTCCGTTTTAGCCCTTCTACTACCACCCGCGAACGAAAGTAATCCGAAGCCACAACCCAATAGGAGATTCAAGGCGATTTGACTTCCGCTTCAAACTCTTTGGGAAAACCGGCAAAGCATTTCGCCTAACGCTTGGCCTTCGCCGGAGGCGGCTGCCCTTACGTTCTGGGCAGTGAATTATGAGATACCAGGTCTTGCGCACGATCGAGGCATGCTCGAAGCTTCTTTGCAAGCACTTGCACATTGGGCTCGCGCGTGAGGTCGCGATGAGTGCCGGGAATACCCTCAACTTCCATACCCGCCGCCAAGCCTCCCCAGCCCAGAAGTTCGTCGTGACCATTGAGCGCACTCTGAATTATCGAACGGAAGATAACTAAACTGCCAGAATAGACCGTTGGTTTGTACTTTAGTGCAGCGAACCGATGAATGTCTTTCAGAGTCCCAACCCTTTGAGGAAGAGGACGGCCGAATGTGGGAAACAGCCGGTACAATTTCCCGAAAACTCCGGAAGCAAAGAACTCTTTCGCGCGTTCCAGAAGACTCATCGACTGCATCATCTTCTCGAGGTAGTCCCCTACGAACGTGTCGACTAGGCCGAGCAAACCCACAGCTTCTCCGGCGCCACGCAGTTGCTGTGCCATCTCGAACGCGACCCAGCCGCCGACAGAAAAGCCAACCAGACAGTACGGACCGTGAGGCTGAACACTGCGTATTTCGCCGAGGCAATAAGCAGCCATATCTTCGACGCGGGCAAGTTGAGGCCTTTGCTTGTCCAACTGCTGCGGCTGAATCGCAAAAACAGGCTGGTCCTCTCCTAAATACTGTGCCAAGGCACGCCCGTCAAATTCATTGTCACCAGGCGCTGAAACTAAGTAGAGCGGCCAGCGCGAACCTTGCTTTCGAATGGCCACGACTGCACTGGATGTCCCTGATTCGGCGGTACTCTGTATCCCGGCTTTTCGGATCACTGCCGCGAATTGGCGGATCGTGCGCGCTTCAAACAGGCTCGAGAGACCCAGGTCCAGCCGGTATGCCTTTTTGATCTTGCTGAACAGGCGTACGGCAAGTAGGGAATGGCCACCCAGGTCGAAGAAGTCGTCGTCCAGGCCAACCTGCTCAACACCCAGAAGCTCCCGCCACCATTCAGAGAGTGTAGCTTCAATTTCGCTGTGGACCGGCGAAGGTGGCGCTTGATTCTTTACAGGAACGGTCGCGGCTGGCGTCTTTGCTTCCTCATTGCTTGGGGCGGCCGTTTTTCGGATCACTGCCGCGAATTGGCGAATCGTACGCGCCTCGAACAGCGTCGAAAGACCCAAGTCCAGTCGAAATCTCTTTTTGATCTTGCTAAACAGCCGTACGGCAAGGAGGGAATGGCCACCCAGGTCGAAGAAGTCGTCGTCCAGGCCAACTTGTTCTATGCCAAGTAGTTCTTTCCACCATTCGGCAAGAACACTTTCGACTCCACTCTCAGCGTTTGCAGTACTCGTTGCTGGAGGCGCCGCTGCGGCTGCCCTGGTCGGCCTAGTCGCGAATTCGCCCCGAACGACGATGATGCCCGGGGTGATTTCTGAAGATAGGATCTGGTCGAATGCCTTCATCCCGTCAACGGATGCAATTCCCTGATTGACAGTCGATTCCGCCAGTTCGTTATACGTTTCAGCGGGTTGCGACCGGAGCGTTGTAGCAGGGCTATCAGTTGTGTTCGCCATACGTCGCATGGCAAATTCTTCGATATCTGAGAGTACTTTCCCATCTTCGTCAAGCAGAGTGATATCAAAAGTCGCCACTTCGCCGCGTGCCGTATTCTCTTGGTGGCAACGGATGTGACTCCAGAATTTCGCGGGCAGAGGACGATAAAGCCTGATTCTCTTGTAAGACATCGGCAGATAAACAGCCGTGGATTCCTGATAACCCTCGATGAGATAAAGTGCAGCTCCGGTGGCCAGGTCAAGAAGGGCGGGGTGCACCATCCAGGTCTCGAGATCAGCCGAATACTCCCGTCCGAGTTGCAATTCTGCGACTGCCTCACGTTGCCCGATGGACAGAGTGCGGAGATTTCGCCAGCGAGGGCCGAAATCAAAGAACTGCTCCTGTCGTGTACGGTGTTGATCGTCGAAATCGATACGAACTGCAGAACAGCGATTTCGGATGGCAGTCACATCCTGATTCGCTGGGAGTTGGTTCTTGTTCCGTGCAATCTGCCCCGATGCGTGTTCAATCCATTCCTTATCTTTCGCGAGGATGGAGAACCGGAAATTGGAGCGATCGCGGCGCAGCCGCACGCGCACTTCCTTTGTCTCATCTGGGGCAACAGATAGAGGCGCAAGGAAGAATACATCCTCAAACGCAACGCCGGACTCAAATCGGTCATTCGTCAACGCGGCAGTTGCCAGTTGCAGATACGCGGTGCCCGGAACAAGTGCGTTACCGTTCTTGAAACGGTGCTCCGCCAGCAACCAGTTCTTTTGCTGGCTGAACTGGCCCGAATAGACAATCTCATTGGGCGTTTGGACCAGGCGGCGTCCCAGGATCGGATGATTGCCCGCGGCACCTCGAGTACCCATGCCCACATCTGCCCACAGTCCCCAATTGATTGCAGTCATGGGATGGCCTGTCTGGCTTAGGGCGAAGGCATCAAGGAAGGCGTTCGCGGCGGCATAGTCGACTTGTCCGGCAGGCGGTAGCAGCGAACTAATGGAGGAAAACAGAACCACGAAGTCAAGCTTGTGGCCGGCCAGCGCTTCGTGCAGAGCCAGGGTGCCTTGAATCTTTGGAGCAAGCACGCGAGCGGCGCTATCGCGAGTCTTGATCTGCAGTGGCCCATCTTCAATCAAACCAGCGGCATGAACCACACCATCGAGGTCACCAAAACGTTGGCGGGCAATTCTGATCGTCTCTTCCATTTGGAAGCGGTCAGTCACATCCCCGCAAACGGTGAGAACCTCGCCTCCAAGAGCTTGTATTTCGCGCAGTTTTCTGACTTTTTGAGCGTCACTGCCCTGACCGTTTTTCTTCAACAGGGCTTCCCATTCGGACATGTCTGGTAGCCGGGTGCGTCCCACCAAGACAAGTCGCGCATGAACGGTTCGGGCCAGGTGTTCGGCCAAAACCAAGCCGATGCCCCCCATGCCACCAGTGATTAGATACACGCCTTTTTCTTTAAGACGAGAATTCGATTTCTGCCAACGAAGAGTGGTGGGTTCGAAACTCTCTACCCAACGAACGGAGCGCCGGTAACTTACACAGGAATCCGTAACTGGGAGGGACAACTCCGCAATGATGTCACCAGCGACTCGACCTGGATCCTGAATATTCCAATCAACGTCAATGCTGCGGCAAAGCGTGCCCGGAAATTCCTTCGGGATCACCTTGATGGGTCCGAGAAGTATGGCTCGAGCAGGCTCGACCACTGCTTCTCGCGATACAGATTGCAGTCCGTTTGAGACGCACGTAATCTCGGCTGGAGCAAAATCCTGGTCGCCTAGAGCTTGCGCAAGGGAGAGAAGGCTGTAGAAGTTCAGATCCAATGTCTGATCGAGAGATCGATTCGTGCTTGCTTCAATAACCGACCACAAGTGCAGAATCCGCGCCGGTCGATGCCCACGTTTTAGAATTTCGGTGAGCAGTTGATCGTAATCGTCCCGGGAGCCTGGACGAACTACATACGAACTCGTCCCCGTTTGCTGGTACCGGTCTCCTGGGCTGACTTGCAGTACCTCATGGCCTGATGCCCTTAATTGTTTTGAAATCTCCACGCCTAGGCCGGTTCCATCAAGAAACACAAGCCAGCAGGCTGGGTCCAGCCGGTGTGTCTTTTCGACAGGGACTTGCTTCCAGACACGGCGATGGAACCATTGCTCACGAGCGTCCCTTTCTGGCTTGGTAGCTGCGACCTCTTTTCCTCCTCCGAGCCGTTTGGTGCCAGGTTCTATCCAAAAGCGCTGGCGCTCGAACGGATAAGTCGGAAGCGGAATCCGCTGGATCGCGCCTCCCATGTAAAACCCATTCCAGTTAATGGGGTGCCCCATGATCCAGAGCTGTCCCACGGTGTTAAGCAGGAACAGTGCATCCGAAGTCTTCTCCTGCGGATGACGTGTAGAAGGCAGGGCCTTGGCAGTCTTCGGCTTGCCAGAATGCTGGCGCGTCAGAGATGTGAGAGTCTGACCCGGCCCAACCTCAAGAAACACGCGAGTCGGATCGTGGAATAGTTCTGCGAGACCGTCAGAGAACCTGACAGTGTTGCGCAGATGTGCAGTCCAATAGTCGGGACTCGTGGCTTCGGCTGCTGCAATCCAAGTGCCGGTAAGGTTCGAGATATAAGGAATCTGCGGCGCATGCAGTTGGACCTTTGTGAGGTGTGTGCGGAAGTCCTCAAGGACCGGGTCCATCATCGCGGAGTGAAACGCGTGGGAGGTATGCAACAAGCGACATGGGACCTGTTGCTTTTCCAGATCCTGCGCGAATTTCTGAATGGCCTCGGTAGGACCGGACACCACGCACGATTCAGGACCGTTAATCGCAGCGATCGTCAGCTCTTTGGGAAGCTTGAGCGTTTGCGCGATTGCGGACACGGCCAGCATGGACCCACCAGGCATCTCTCCCATCAGGCGGCCGCGGACCGCGCATAGATGAAGAGCATCTTCAAGCGAGAAGACACCGGCCAGGCAAGCGGCCACGTACTCTCCAATACTGTGGCCAATCATTGCTGCAGGCCTTACCCCGTGAGCAATCCACCATTGCGCGAGCGCGTATTCAATGCCGAACAGCGCTGGTTGCGTAAAACAGGTACGAGATAGTTTCTCCCCCGCCGCAATTGATTCTTGCTCCGGCGGAAACAACAAGGTGCGCAGGTCGAAGCCGAGGTCGGGAATCAGCCGTTCGGCGCACAAATCCAACTGAGAGCGGAACACTGTCTCCGTCTCGTATAACTCGCGGCCCATATTCACGTACTGCGAGCCCTGCCCGGTGAACATGAAGACAGCGCCGGGAGCAGCGGCGGCTGCTTGCCCGGTAAGAACGCGGCTCGAATCGTTTTTGCTTAACAGGGCGCTGGCTTCTTCAATGGTCGCCACTGCGAGCGCCCGGCGGTGAGCAAAAGGCTTTCGCCCTGATTGGCAAGTATAGGCGACATCTTGCAGTTCCAAATCGCGGTGCTCCTGCAAGTAGGTGGCGAGATTCCGGCTGGCTTGCTCCACAGCGGGTGCAGTCTTCGCGGAAAGTACCAGCAACTGAAAAGGCTTCTTGATGATCGTCCGTTCTTCAACGGCCGGCGCTTCTTCCAAAACCACGTGCGCGTTGGTGCCACCAATGCCGAGAGAAGTCACACCTGCACGCCGAGGCCCCTGGTCTGCTTTCCATTCAGTTAAATGATCGTTAACGAAAAACGGGCTGCCTTGAAAATCGATCAGTGGGTTTGCTTTGCGGAAATGCAGGCTCGGTGGAATCTGACGATGCCTCAATGCCAGCACCGTTTTAATCAAACTGGCGACGCCGGCGGCTGTGTCGAGGTGGCCGATGTTGGTTTTGAGCGACCCGATGGCACAGTAACCCTTGGCCTGACTGCTCTCCCGGAAGGCCTGTGTCAGCGCCTTGACCTCGATTGGATCTCCCACCCTTGTTCCTGTGCCGTGCGTCTCCACATAAGATATTTCGCTAGCCTTCACACCGGCCACTCCGAGCGCTTCCGCAATAACCTCGGCTTGGCCGTCCACACTGGGCGCAAGGTATCCTACCTTGCGGGAGCCATCGTTATTGATGGCAGATCCAAGAATGACAGCGTGAATGGTGTCGTGGTCCGCCAAGGCATCTTCAAGTCTCCTGAGCACCACTACGCCCGTGCCGCTTGAGAACACCGTGCCGCTAGCGTCGGCATCGAAGGCGCGGCAGTGGCCGTCTCGCGATAGAATTTCACCTTCGCGATACTCATAACCATGCCCGTGCGGAAACTCAATCGTGACTCCGCCTGCCAGGGCCATATCGCATTCCTGGTTCAGCAAGCTCTGGCACGCGAGATGCGTAGCGACCAGCGAAGTCGAACAGGCGGTCTGCACGTTGATGCTCGGCCCGTGAAGATTCAGTTCATAAGATACTCGAGTCGCCAGAACGTCCTTGTCATTTCCTGTCTGTCGAATCAGAAACAGCCCGGCGCTCTCGACCAGCGCTTGGTTCGTCAGCAGGTTGTAGATCATGTAGGAGTTCATGCCCGAACCGGCGTAAACCCCGATCGAACCTTTGAAGCTCTCCGGCACGTGCCCCGCGTCTTCCAGCGCTTCCCATGCGCACTCGAGGAAAATCCGATGTTGCGGATCCATGATTGCCGCGTCCCGCGGGCTGAATCCGAAGAACGCGGCGTCAAACATGTCGAGATCCTGAAGCACAACGCCCGACTTCACATACTCCGGCTGGGCGAGTTCGTCTTCTGAAACTCCCGCCGCCCGCAGCTCGGCATCGCTGAATTGGCGGATCATCTCCATTCCATCTCTCAGGATTCGCCAGAATTCAGTGATGTTTCGCGAGCCTGGGAAGCGGCCCGCCATGCCGACTATCGCGATGGCATTGTTTTTCATTGCGTTCGCCGCAGTTGTGCGGCCCGCCGCCGCTCGGCCCGATTTACACCTGGCCGGGTTCTTTCGGTTCCGCTGAGGTGGCTAGCCAGAGCCATGATTGTTGGATACTGAAAGAGGTCGACCAAAGACAGCTCTCGGCCCAGCGCCTGCTGCAACTGGCCGTGCACCTCAGCCACCATCAGAGAATGCGCACCCAGATCGAACAAATTCTCATTCACCCCAACTTGACCTACTCCCAAGGCTTCCTTCCAAACCTGCGCTATCACGCGCTCCAAATCGTTTCCCGGTTGGTCGAATGTCGCGCCGGATGAACGGTCCTCCGTAGCCAGAGGGGCAGGGAGCGCATTCCGGTCGATCTTCCCATTCGCGGTCAAGGGCAGGGAATCGAGAAACACAAAGCTGGACGGGACCATGAAATCGGGAAGCGTCGCCGCTAGCATCGTGCGAAGACGAGTCGAAATAAGGTGGAATCCAGCTTTCGGAACGATATAAGCGACTAATCGTTTGTCTTCAGGTTTGAATTCGCGGGCAACTACCACCGCCAGGTGCACGCCCTCCTGGCTCTCAAGGGTCGCCTCAATTTCCCCGACTTCGATGCGGAATCCGCGGAGCTTCACCTGAAAATCAGCGCGGCCAAGAAACTCCAGATTTCCGTCGGGCAGGAAACGCGCAATGTCTCCCGTGCGGTACATGCGATTGCCCGGCCGGGACGGGTCGGCCAGGAACCTCTCAGCCGTCAACTCCGGCCTCCGCCAGTATCCACGCACCACGCCGTCTCCGCCGATAAACAGCTCGCCAGTTTCACCTGCGGCAACCGGCTCGAGCTTCGAATCCAGCACGTATACCTGTGTGTTGGCGATTGGTTTTCCGATTGGGATGCCGCCAAATGCCGCAGGTATCTGGTATGTGGTGGACCACACCGTGGTTTCGGTGGGTCCGTACATGTTGTACAAGTCCCCGGAGAAGACCTGTCGCAACTGACGCACGAAGTGTAGCGGCAGAGCCTCCCCTCCGAGAAGAAGCTTCTTTAAGCGACCAAGCGAACTCAGGCCCTCCGGGTCCATCGCGATCATTCTCGCCAGAGACGGCGTACATTGCATGTGGCTGACACCGCCGTCCCGAATCGCTGCCGGGATCGTCTGCGTTTCGCCATCTCCATGAATAATCACTTGAAAACCGCGCGTGAGGGTCCAGAAGAGTTCCATAACAGAAATGTCAAACGATATGCTGGTCACAGCCAGCCATACTCCCGGGTTCGCTCCAATCGCTCTGTCCATCCCGGTAAAAAAGTTGACCACATTGCGATGCTCAATCATCACTCCCTTAGGTTTTCCTGTGGAGCCGGAAGTGTAAATAACGTAGGCGAGATTCCGCGAACTCACAGCGGAAATAATCGGGTCCGGGCTATTTTTGCCGATTGGACCAGCTTCTCTATCGATCGAAATAATGCGCGCCTTGGTTTGCGGCAGGCGAGCTTTTGTGAACTCCGTCGCAAGTATGACCGGAGATTGCGAGTCTTCGATCATGAGTGAGGTGCGCTGAACCGGGTAATCAGGATCGATGGGAACGTACGCGCCGCCGGCTTTTAAGATTGCCAGCAGGGCAATCACCATTTCCACGGAACGTTCGACGGCGACGCCGACCAGCGTCTCTCTCTGAACGCCAAATCGTTGCAAGTATCGCGCCAATTGATTGGAGCGGCTGTCGAGTTCGCGATAGGTCAGACTGTGCCCCGCTGAAACCACGGCGGTGGCTTCAGGCGTGCGCGCACACTGCTGCTCAAACAACTGCACAATCGTGCTCTCACGTGGGTATTCCGTGTCAGTTTTGTTGCAATCAAGCATTTCTGCGAGCGACCTTACGATTCTCCATGAAAAGGAATTCAATCCCAGTGCCGAGGAATGTTTCGATGGCTTCTTCAGGCGTATTGACGATTGGTTGGCCCTTTACGTTGAAACTCGTGTTGAGCACCATTTCCCGGCCCGTCGTTTGGCCCACCTCTTGAAGCAGTCGATGGAAGTCAGGATTGTCTGTTGCAGAAACGGTCTGTAGTCTTGCCGTCCCATTCACGTGGGTAATCGCCGGAAGTGCAGCCCGGTGCTCGGGGCGCACATCGACCACGGTAATCATGTATGGCATCTGCGTCCCAGCTGCAATGTTGAACCAGCGATGTGCTTGTTCGACCGAGCACGCCGGCGCAAAGGGCCGGAAAGCTTCGCGCATCTTGACCATGGCGTTGATGCGATCTCGCATGGCGGGATGGCCCGGATCGGCCAGAATGCTGCGGTTGCCGAGCGCTCGCGGTCCGTACTCCATCCTGCCGCGATACCACGCCACGACTCGCCCTTCAGCGATGAACTTCGCTGCTTCCCTGCAGGTCTGATCAAGAGACGCGAAGCTCGTCACCACAATCCGGCTGGCATACTTCGCGATTGCCTCTTCTATGGCGGTGAACGGGTATGCCGGACCCAGAAGCGGCACTGGCATGCGCTGGTTAGGGATTTTTCCGGACAGTGATGCGCGGTATAGGGCAGCGCCCAAGGCTGTGCCATCATCCCCTGCCGCTGGTTGTATGTAGACTTCATCGAAGACGCCGGAGTCGATCAGTTTTCCATTTGCGGTGCAATTGAGTGCGACTCCGCCCGCCAGGGCAATGCGTCGTGTGCCCTGCTGGGTTCCGAAGTGTCCGCAAACATGCAGCACCACTCGGTCCAGGCACGCTTGCAACGCCGCAGCAACGTCCTTATGTGCCTGGGTGATCTCTGCATCCGGCGCCCGCCGCGCCACTAAGTGCTCATCCAAGTAGGCACGGGTCAAAAGATAGTTCTCGCGTTCCTCTCGCGAACGGTTCATCCGTAGAATCGGAATTCGAAGTGAGCCATCGGGGCGCAGTTCAACGGCACTGTCGAAAAATGCCCGGAATCGTTCGGGATCGCCGTAGGGAGCAAGACCCATGATCTTGTATTCATCCGAGTTGAAATCAAAACCCAGGTGCAGTGTCACCAGGGAATAAAGGATGCCGATGGAATCGTTGGCCGGGATCTCCCGAATTTTCTTCATCTCGGCATTGCGAAACTGGAATACCGTGAGGCTCTGAACCTCTCCCATCGCGTCGTTTACTACGACTAGGCAATCGTCCCACCCTGACGTAAACGCTGCACTAGCGGCATGTGAAAGGTGATGATTGACTGGCTGGACCCGTTCTGCGGGAAACTCGGGAAAATACCTGTGCACTTGCCGAACAAGTGCACCCTTCGAGAACACTTCTTCGTAGAGCTTTGAGGAGTTTGCATCAAGCGAGTAAAGCTGGGCGTAGGGAGAATAGTCAAAGCCGTGCCCGATCTCGCTAATGTCTTTTATAGTTAAACCAGCCTCGCGAAGGCAATACTGGATCGCATCGATGGGGAAGTCGCCAGAATGCTTTTTGCGGTTGAAGCGCTCTTGTGCTGCTGCCGCGATTACTTTTCCATCGACTACTAGAGCCGCAGCGGAGTCATGACCTTGTGAGATTCTGTACTCGCGCGCTTCCAACCCTGGCCAATGTGCCTGCTTGAATGGGACAGCTTTCTCTAGTCCGCTGACACCTAGGATGTTCAATGGTCACCTGAATTTGGCAAGTCCTCAATCGACGGCCTGGCTGATTCACGCAGGGGTATGCAGGCTCCGCACAACACTCCGATGCGTCCCTGTGTCCGAAAGGGAGTGACCCTGCGAAGTGCAATCTATACCTTCTACATGTGCCTGAAGTTCGACGGATAGTCAATCGCCCAGCATGGTCAAGTGCCCTCCGCGGCAACATCCCTGAAACATCGGCAGTACTTTTTCTCGCCCCGCTTATCAATCAAGCGTACTAGACTTGTCTCAGGGATGTCGGGACGGAGCCGAACTGCTGGTAGCCTCGCACCAAGAGACATTCCGATTTTCGTGCTGAATTTCGACCGGCGATAGATTTGTTGTGCTTTGGACCATTTCCTCATGGAGGGTTCCATGGGCTACATCAAAGAAAACTGGCTTGTTGGAATCAAGAATCGGCTCCTTCAGGAGATCGCTCGCAAGGTGCCAGGGGCGATGACAATGCGCCCTCTTCTCCATCGCTGGCGCGGTGTAAAGATGGGGAAAAACGTGTGGATCGGTTATGATGCGGTCATCGAAACCGCCCACCCTGAATTAGTCACCATCAAAGAGGGTGCCATTATAAGCATCCAAGTATTGATCCTTGCACACTTCGGCGGATGGGAACGCAGTGTGGTTATTGAGAGAAATGCCTTTCTTGGTCCCCGGGTCATTGTTCTTCCCAACGTTGTAATTGGAGAGGGATCAGTGGTGGCTGCAGCTAGCGTGGTCACACAGTCCGTGCCGCCCATGACACTGGTTCAGGGAAACCCCGCAAAGCCAGTTGCTCAGGTGGACCAGGCAGTGTAGTTAGCGCCATTCTGCAGGGCCCAAAGAGTTGCGGACCATGGAGCCAATTACCATCTGGGCGCAGCCCTCAAAGACACTCACACTCGCCAGCGGCGAAATCCATGTCTGGCGCGTGCCCCTCGACCATCCATCCGTCTCCCTCGGACTTCTGTCCACATATCTGTCTGAAGAAGAAGCCGCTCGAGCTGAGCGCTTCGCATTTCTTCGCGACAAAAAACATTTCATTGCTGGTCGTGGCATGCTTCGCGTCATTCTCGGGCGTTACCTCGGCGCGACTCCGGATAGCATTTCCATTCATGAAAGTGCCCATCAAAAACCTTACATTTCTGCCATTTCAAGCAAACCGCCTCTCCAGTTCAATTTGTCTCATTCCCATGGCCTTGCCTTGCTTGCCCTTGCGCTGGATTGCCAGGTGGGAATTGATATCGAAAAGTTGCGGCCCGAGTTCGCCACCAGTAAGGTGGCCGAGCAATTCTTCTCCCGACAAGAACAGAAGGAATTGCTTAGCCTTCCCCCCGCAAACCGTGCTCAAGGCTTTTTCAACTGCTGGACACGGAAAGAGGCTTACGTAAAAGCTACGGGAAAGGGTTTGCAGGTCCCCCTGGCTAGTTTCGACGTTTCCCTGACCCCAGGCCGCCCTCCCACTTTGCGAGCGGCCGATTCGGATCGTTGGACCCTTTTCTCATTCTGCCCGGCGAAGGGATACTCCGCCGCTGCCGCTGTTGAGGGGAAGGGGTGGAGCATCCAGTTTTATGATTGGAACGTCTCGCCTGACTCGTAAACTCTCTCATTCAACGGGACATAAATCCGGTTCGGTCAAGTCTCCTACGCTCATTCAAGAAAACTTTTGCAATCTGTGAACGTGAGCTCCAATTAGAAACCTGTTCGGCTGAGCGTGTGTCGAAGGAATGGCGCCTTGTGGCGTCGTGGAGACAGATTCTCCGCGACTGCCGCTTTCCCTCTGTGGACGCCGACGAGGTGAATAGCTTTTTCAGGGACAAACAGTGATCCTGCGCCGGTAGAACCCTACGAGTCCCAGCAATCCCGATCCGAGCAGAAGAAGACTGCTCGGCTCTGGCGTCGAATACGTCAGCGAATCGATTGCCATGTAGGCGTAATGGGGCGTGTAGTTCATGAAGCCTGTTCCACTTACGCCTGAGCCAAGGTACACAGTCCCTGCGCAGTCTTGCCCCCATGCGCAACCGACGAATGACATGCTGCTGTCCCAAGTCGTAATTTGAGCGTCGGACACTCCAAAAGAAGCCATGGAAGTCTGCTGCAGCGCCCCCCAACTGTAGCCAATGTCAAAACCCTGACCTACGAAGTAGATTCCATCTGGCATGTTATCGACGGTGGCTTGCGCTGGTGCCCCGTCGACTATGAGCGGGGGAATCGCGAGGATTTCCTCTACTGACACCGTGGTTGAGTCCGGCCTCGCCTGGGGAACAAGGACGAACAGCAGCATTGCCATTGTGATGCTTACCGCGAGTTTCCTAATCATTTTTATTTGCCTGAACCTTCTTGAGAAAAACGACTCCCGCGCCCTAGGATTTTGTTGGACACCGAATTGTGATGAAAATGAATCAGAGATCACGAGGAGGTGTGTATGAGCAAAGAGAGAGAACCAGCTTCGGGAGCCACGGAGGGAGCCCGGAGGGCGAGT
>DLMH01000071.1 GCA_002478115.1 Candidatus Acidiferrum typicum
GTTTTGAGCGCTATCGCCTGTTGGCAACAGTTGAGCCAAGGGTAACTTATCCGAACGGGCGACTATTCTGTCTAGTGACGAGAAGCCCGTAAGCTGCCTCCCGTCACCCTTGGCCGTATCTCACGCATGACGACAGTCAAAACTTCAACTTCTTATTTCGCCTGCGCTAGCCCCGCAACAACTGCGGCAACTTTATCGAGTATCTGGTTCCAGCCCTCCATTTGACCGCTGTTTTTCGCGCTCTCCATGGGTTCATTTCCAATGAAGGTGAGTTTCGTCTGGCCGTTCCCGAGATCCTCAAAGATGGTCACGTCGTACGCACCGTCTATAGCCTCATGTTCTATTCCTAATTGCGCAGGCTCAACCTTGTTTCCCTTCGAGTCAGAAAAGTACATGGAGGATACGATCTTCTCGTGCGGAACAATCTCGTGGTATTCACCCGCATTCCAGAATTCCTGCCCATCCGGCGCCTTCATGCAGCAGAGAAATTTTCCTCCCACGCGAAAATCCATCTTGCAAACAGGTGAAGTAAAACCCTTCGGTCCCCACCACTGCATCACGTACTTCGGGTCTGTCCACGCCTTCCACACCAACTCGCGTGGGGCATCAAAAACTCTTGTGACAACCATCCGCTCAATTTCGCTAACCGTGTTTTCTGTCATCTCTGACCTCCTCTTTCTTCATTTGATTTACAACTACATCCAGTTTGTCGAAACTCTCTTCCCAGAATCGGCGATAGCTAAACGCCCAGTCGCCGACTGTTTTAATCGCCTCTGGCCTAAGCGTGCACACACTCTCTCGTCCACGCTTCGTCTTGATCACAATCCGCGCCCGCACCAGGTAGGCGATATGTTTTGAAATCATCTGCTGCGAAAGTGCAAACGGTTCCGTCAATCCATGCACAGAGGCAGGCCCATGGGAGAGTCGTTCGATCATCGCCCGCCGGGTTGGATCAGACAAAGCCGCAAATGTTGTACCCAATTTATCCACAACCATATGGTAGTGGATTCTCTGTCAATGTCAAGTATGAATTTTGCGATTCCTGATTTCTGTTCCCTGATCTCTGAACCCTGACACGTGCGCTAATTTATATTTCCCCATGAGCCGCGTATCGCAGCTGGGTGCGTCACGGTTGAGGCGCTGGCATCAGGGGCCGGAGGAATGCCGGTTGCTTATTCTCGATGTACCACCGGCTTGTTGAGCTAGTGACCGTTGCCCGTTGACCGCTACGACAATCGCGACGAGTGGTAAATCGCTATTTCACTTATTGACGGGGTTCTAAACAATCCCAAGCGTTTCCTCTATGGGGTGATTAGAAAACTACACCTTTCTAACGCGGGAATTCAGATGCGGAGACCCAATGTTTATGCGGGCGCGAAGAAGCAAATCATGAAGGGGTTTTCTAACGTGCACGAAAATGCAGAGCAACCTCCAGCTCCAGGCATGCCGCTCCTCTCGGTCTGTGCCCCCATCTGGCATGGATAGCGCTCGTTCTTAGAACGGACCCAGGTTCTGTTGCCATTCCGGTCCGGCTCTAATGTGCGATAATTCGCGTTCTCCCCAAGTCACGTCCCAGGATGACGTAAGAGATGGCCCTGAAGAAATCCCAACTGTACAGCTCACTCTGGAACAGCTGCGACGAGCTGCGCGGCGGCATGGATGCCTCCCAGTACAAGGATTTCATCCTGACGCTGCTCTTCATGAAGTACGTCTCCGACAAGTACGCAGGCAAATCTGGCGCCGTCATCGAGGTGCCCGAAGGCGGCAGCTTTGCCGACATGGTGGCTCTCAAAGGAAAGAAGGACATTGGCGAGGGGATCGACAAGATCATCAGTACGCTCGCCGAAGCGAACGGACTCACGAATGTGATCGATGTCGCAAGCTTCAACGACGACGAAAAGCTCGGCAAGGGCCAGGACATGGTTGACCGCCTTTCCAAGCTAATCGGCATCTTCGAAACGCTTGATTTTGGCGCTAACCGCGCTGATGGCGACGATCTGCTGGGCGATGCCTATGAGTACCTGATGCGGCATTTCGCGACCGAGTCGGGCAAGAGTAAGGGTCAGTTTTACACGCCAGCTGAAGTCTCGCGCACCATGGCGAAGGTCGTGGGCATTGGTCCCAACACCCGCCAGGACCAAACCATCTATGACCCTACGTGCGGCTCGGGCTCACTGCTCTTGAAAGCTGCCGACGAGGCACCCCGAGGGATCACAATCTACGGACAGGAAAACGATCTTGCAACCTGGGCGTTAGCGCGGATGAACATGTTTCTGCATGGGCATCCGACGGCAGAACTATGGAAGGGCAACACGCTCTCGGATCCCCACTTCAAGAAACGCGATGGCAGCCTTGAGACATTCGACTTTGCAATCGCGAATCCCCCCTTCTCGTCAAAGTCTTGGTCGAATGGCGTAAACGTGGTGAATGACGAGTTCAAGCGCTTTGAATACGGTGCTCACCTTCTCGGGCACGCCAACACACAAATCCTCGCCACCTATGTTCGCCCTATCGACGACAACACAAAATCCGTCATCGACGCTCTGGAAGCCGCCCGCAATGCCCACACTAGCAAGGCCACCTCCATCCAGTAAGCGGCACCAGTTGGTCGTACCCCCTTCCAAATAATCACGATTTCATCACGATTTGCTCAGCGCCGCCTCAATCTCAAAGTGACACCACGGTTCAATC
>DLMH01000073.1 GCA_002478115.1 Candidatus Acidiferrum typicum
ACGAAAAGGCCCTCCTGAATCTCCGAGGAGTCATCCGGACTACCTCCACCAACCTCAACGGTCGCTCCTACCAGAACCTCGAGGCGTTTGCCCCGGCAGCAGAGTGGGAGGCACTTTCCTGCGCATCGAGCAGCCAGGGCGAGAGTGGGGAGTAGCTGAGATGACCTTTAGCTACACCCAGATTGCCCATTATCTCCGCTGCCCGCGCAGCTATCGCCATCGCTACCTGGACGGCTGGCGCGAGAAAGAGACCCGGGCGGCCATGATCTTCGGCCGCTGCTTTGAAAAAGCGTTGGAGTCTTATTTTTGCGGCGACGATTGCGGCGCGGCACTCTATCGGGAGTGGCGTGCCTTCCGCGATACTCCGTTTGCATACAAAAAGGGGGAGACCTGGGATCGGTTGGTTCATCAGGGGGTGCATCTTCTCGAATGCTTTGCCCAGGACAATCGGATTCGCATTCCCCACCCGCAACAGAATCTCCAAATCAAAGTGGTGCGGGAACTTCCGAACGCAAATCAATTCATTGCCTACGTTGACGCCGTCGGTGAGCTCGATGGCCTCCATTGCCTCATGGACTGGAAGACCACAACCAGCCGTTACTCCGAGGAGCCCGCAAGGCTGCTGTCGCTCGACCCTCAGCTGATCTGCTATTCCTGGATGACGGGGATTCCCGAAGTGGCCTTAGTCGTCTTCCTGCGAAAGCACCAGCCGGAGATCCAATATCTGAGGACCTCAATTTCGGAAGAGCAACGCGCTAAGTATGGCCGGCTCGTGGGGGCAACGATCGGCCAGATCGAGGCCGCCCGGTTCCCTACCCACAGTGGGATTCGCTTCCCCCAAAACGGCTGTGTGAGCTGCGCGCATCTTGGGCTTTGCCTCGATGACCAGAAGCTGATCGATTCCAGTCTCACCCTCACACCAGGAGCGAGCGACCTTGCTTGGCTTGACGAGCTTGTGGATTGACAGGAGACCGATGGTGACTCCGGAGATCAATCGCCGGCGGGCCGTGTTTGTACTGGGCAGAATCGATGAGATTTTGTCCTGGGAGAAAACCAAGGAACAGGAAAAGGACGTGCGCTTCGTCGAGTTAGGGGAATACTTATGCGAGGTACGAGCAAAACAGTATTGGCGGCTGGAGAAATTGAAGTCGTTTGACGAATTCCTGGAGAAGCGCTTTGCCGACTCCCGCCGGAAGGCCTATTACCTCATGACCATTCACGAACATCTCACGCGCGTCCCGAAGCCGCAGCTTCGAGAGATGGGTTGGACAAAGGCGAGGGAGCTCGTCAAGGTGGCGCGCAAGGATGGAGCGGATTTCGCTTGTGCACCCTGGGTGCACAAGGCAAAGGAACTCCCGAAGGAACAATTCAAGAGGGAGGTCGAGCGACACCTGACGGGGATGGAAACGGAAGCGTGGGAGATCATCTACTTTAAGCTTTACAAGAGCCAGTTACCGGTCGTTGAAAAAGCTCTCGAAACGGCTGCCCTGATGCTGGGAACCGACAAATCACGCGGATATTGCCTGGAGATGATCTGTGCCGATTTCCTGGCCGGAGCTCGACTGCAGGACAGCGATCGGTAGAATGCCTTGCCAAGCAAGGAGTTGGTGAATTGAACATTCCCAAAACAGCGACTGTTCAGGCGATGGAGAATCCAGAGAAAACGGGATAAGCGTGCTGCGCCAGCGTAAACCCCGTCGGAGACTCGACCCCGAAAAGTATCGTGCTCTCCGCAAACAGGTTTTAGAGAGAGACGGCTGGCGCTGTCAGTCATGCGGTGCCCCAAGAGACTTGCAAGTCCACCATTTGCAATCCCGCAGCCGGTTCGGCGCCGATCGCCTGCGAAACCTTATTACTCTGTGCGCCCGATGCCATCGGCTCGAGCACCTGGGAGAGAAACACCCCTTTACACATTTTCGTGATGGAGAATCTTAAAACACGGATTCCTATGTTAGTTTTGGGGGTGCCACGTTTCTTCTGGCCACTTTCTTGGTTGGCGATTTGCTGAACTTCTTTTTGGGGTTGTTATGCAAATTGGAGAACGCCTACGCTGCTTGAGGGAACATGAGAATCTTACGCAGGATGAGGTGGCCCTGAGAGCAGGGTTGGTTCAGCGGTATATTCCGCGGATAGAAAACGGCCATGCGGTTCCAAAACTCGAAACACTGGAAAAGTGGGCACGAGCGATGCAAGTTCCTTTGTATGTTTTCTTCTATGAAACAAAAACTCCTAAGATTAGCAAACGGTTGACGAGCCGACGCATCGATTGGGCATCGAGTGGAGAAGGGGCACGCTATCTAGGAAAACTATGCCACGCTTTGGGTCGACTTAGCCAAAGCGATCTCGACCTTTTCATTTCCGTCGTTCAGCGGGTTGGGTCGAAAGAATACAGACGTTAGCGCTCAAAGAGGGAACTTCTATCAGAAGAGAAAGTAAAGCAGCATCCGTCGGAGCGGTGGCGGAAAACGGGCTGGCGACGGTCGTTTGGGGATCGTTTCTCCCAACACATTTTTCGAGCTTTAGCGACAGGTCCCCGAGAATCCAACAAGCAAACAGCCTCCAGACCGCAACGGCACAGGTGGTGACATCCTCTGGCCTGGCGATGCACGACGGACGGAGAACTCCTAGAAACCTGATCAAGGTATTGTCGTTAACGGAGAAAGCGTGCTACATGCGCCTCAGGAGAAGTTCGATGAATCTTTCGACTGACTCTTGGATTCCGATTGTCTGGAGTGACGGCAAACCGGGGATTGTCAGTCTGCGCAAAGTACTCGAGGGAGGCGGAGAAATCCGCGATCTCGCCGTCCGCGCGCACGAACGCATTGCCCTAATGCGCCTGCTCATTTGCATCGCGCAGGCAGCCCTCAACGGCCCGGTAGATTATGACGATTGGAGAGCCTGCCGGGAACGCATTGTGCCGTCAGCCCTCGCCTACCTCGATCGCTGGCGGCATGCCTTTGAACTTTTCGGTAGCGGCCAACGCTTCCTACAGGTCGCCAATCTGAAAAAGCCCAGCGGCAAAACCAAAGAGGATGAGAGCGACGAAGGCAATTCCACTAGCAAACTCGGTCTTGCGCTGGCGACGGGCCACAATGCCACGCTTTTCGACAACGCGGGTGGCTCGGAGCGCGCTTTTACACCCGCTGAGCTTGCGTTGATGTTGGTGACATTCCAGTGTTTCTCTCCCGGTGGTCGCATCGGAGTAGCGTTGTGGCATGGTAAGGAAACAGCCGGTAACGGTTCGAGCGACCACGCTCCGTGCCTATCTGGAGGAATGTTGCACGCGCTCCTCCTGGGTGACAATCTGGCCGCCACGCTGTGTAAGAATCTTTCGACCAAGCAGCGGGCAGCGGAGTTTTATGGGAAGAACTCTTGGGGCAAACCAGTTTGGGAGTGGATGCCCGAGGGACTTGGCGACAGGAAAGCCGTACAGAACGCCAACCGCACCTACTTAGGCCGCCTTGTTCCGCTGACCCGCGCGATCTGGCTCGCATCTGATTGTCGGACTCTTATCCTCGCCAATGGCTTGGAGTATGGGTCCTATGCTGAAAGTGGATGGCGTGAACCTTCCGCCACAGTTGTTATACGATCCGTTAAAGGCCAGCCCACACGAGTCGTGCTGCCAGCTTCCACTGAGAAGGCCGCTTGGCGCGAGTTACATGCCTTGACCGTCAAAGCCGTCAGCCGAAACCCTGGCGGTCCTCTCGCTCTGGAGAACACCAATTTCGACCAACAAGCTTTCGATCTCTGGGTGGGCGGCCTTGTGGCCAATAAGGCCAAGCTAGTGGATTCTACTGAGTCCGTGTTCCACATCCCTGTCGGAATGCTGAATGAGACAAGCCAGAAGGTCTACGAACAGGGCGTGAAGCTGGCAGATCTCACGGAGTTTCGCGTGATGCGTGCTATTTCGGACTATCACAAGGAGCTCGGTGACGATCTCGATCGAGCGGAGATGAAAGTCCGCCGCAGACAAATCCGGAGCTACGTCGCCGCCCAGTTTTGGACGGACCTGGAAAACGCCGTATCTAGGTTGCTGGAGGTTGCCGCCGCTCTCGAGACTCTCGGGCCCAAGTCCGAATGGCACAAGACTGCGTGGGGGCAAGCCGTCTGGCGCGCCGCCCGCGTATCGTATGAGCGCGCCTGTCCGCACGAGACACCGCGCCAGCTACGCGCTTATGCACTGGGAATGAAAATATTGTTCACTGCACCCGCCGAGCCCGGCGGAGTTGAAAAAGAAACAGAAGAAGAGGTTGAAGCATGAGTGCTAGTCAACTCGACCCGAAGGAAACCGCCGCGCGCTTGTTGGCTTATCTGCGCCGGTTCAAGAACGATCGAGGGGCGATGGCCACACTTCGTTGCGCGCTGAGTCCCAGCAAACTTCCCAAAGCTTGGCCGCTGCTGGCGCAAGTGCGCGGAATCGGCAATCCCCGCATAGAAACCATTGCTGGCCTGTTCGCTTACCATCCGGTCGAAACCCCGACCGGCAATCTCGGAAAGACCTGCCGCAGGCTCAGAGTAACGAACGAGTGGTTCGACGCCCGTTTCCGCCGCTTGCTCGTGTGCGACCGAGACCAGATTTGCGAGCGGTTACGTCCGGTGATCCTGGCCGCCAAGTCCAAAGGGATTCCGATCAACTACGAAGAACTTTTCGCTGATCTTCATTACTGGAGCAGCAATGTGAAAGCGCGCTGGGCGCGTGCATACTGGGGTGCACCCGAAAGTGAGGAATCGGCGGCACTGGTCCCATCGGAGAGCACTCCATGACTTACCTCACCCAAGCTACCCTCGATTTCGTCACCGCCTCGCGAATGCGCCTGCGCAACAGCTACGACTGGCATCAGGCCGTGTGGAAAGCCTTCCCTGGCCGTGACAATCAGCCGCGCGATTTTCTGACGCGGCTCGACCAGCGGGGGGATGGCTTCCGTCTGCTGCTCGTTTCACCGGTGCAGCCGACGCGACCCGATTGGTGTCCGGCCGCCGTGGCAAGCTGGCAAACGAAACCAATTCCTGATACTTATTTCACGCGCAGCCAATATGTGTTCCAGCTTTGCGCTAACCCGACGAAGAAAGTTTCCAAAGAACGGCCGGACGGCTCCTTGACAAAGAACGGACGGCGCGTTCCCTTGGGAAAGCGTGAGGAACTCGTGGAATGGATCAAGCGTAAGGGAGACCATGGCGGGTTCACCGTGGACGAAGCCACGTTGCGCACATTCTCCCGGGGCCGTGAATACTTCGAGAAAAACGGCCAGCCGGGCCTGCACAGTGCAGTGGAGTTTCAGGGGATGCTGACGGTGACCGATCCGGCTAAGTTTCACGAAACCTTTACGCGCGGTGTCGGCCCGGCCAAGGCGTTCGGGTTCGGCCTTTTGGTGATTGCGCCTGTCACATCATAAGGAAGGACGAAAAAAGCAGAAAGGTACCACCATGAAACTCATCGAACTCCATATCCTGCAATCGTTCCCCGTCTCGTGCCTGAATCGTGATGACGTGGGTGCGCCCAAGACAGCAACTTTTGGCGGTACCACGCGTGCCCGCATTTCCAGCCAGTGCCTGAAACGCGCTATTCGGCTGCAAGCCAAAGAACTGTGCCCTGAACTGTATGCCGGGGAACGCAGCAAGTTAATTGTCGTGCCCATAGCCGAAGTCACCAAGCGTTATGGGGCTCCAGCCAACCAGGCACTCGCGGTTTCCCAGAAGTTCTGCCACGGACTCGCAACCTTCGACGAGAGTGCTTTCAAGCAGAATGGAATCCGCAAGGTCAAGACACTTATGTTTCTCTCGCCATCCGAGCGTGAGGAAATCGGAAGAGAATTGGCTGCGATCCTCATGGAAAGCAAAGATGCAAAGACCATGGACAAGAGAATTCAGTCCGCTGCCTCCAAAGTTCGTGAGGCAAAACTGAAAGATGCCGCTGACATAGCCCTCTTTGGACGCATGGTGGCCGCTGATCACTCGCTGACTGTCGAAGGGGCTGCGATGTTCAGCCATGCTTTGTCAACTCATCGCGCGGACAACGACATCGACTTCTTTGCTGCCGTGGATGACCGTCAGCAAAACGACCCAACTGTGAAAGAAGAATCTCGGACAGCTAGCGCGATGATCGGAACGCTAGAGTTTATTTCCGCAGTCTACTACCGCTACGTTGGGCTGAATCTTGGTTTGCTCGGAGATGACCGTCACCTCGAGGCCCTCTCGGCGAAGGATCGGCGAAGAGTCGTTGACACATTTCTGCACGCCGCCGTCCTGACTATTCCAGGCGCGCGAAAAAACTCGATGAATGCGCATACCTTGCCGAGCTATGTGCTAGGTCTCGTGAAAGACAAGGGCCAGCCGCTGCAACTGATTAACGCGTTTGAAAGACCAGTGCGGTCTAGAGAGGGACTGCTGGGTGCTTCTGTTGCCGCGCTCAAGGAGCACCACGAGCAGCTAAAGAAAACCTGGGGCATCAAGCCGTCTTTAGAAATCGCCATACCCGACAAGCCGCTTGACCAATTCTGTGCGGAGATTCTGAGCTATGTCTGACACTGCAAGCCTCGCCCTGCTTCTGGACGGCCCGCTGCAATCGTGGGGCTTAGCAAGCCGGTTCCAGCGGCGGACGACTGGGTTGTACCCGACCAAGAGCGGCGTTATTGGCTTGCTCAGCGCGGCCATGGGACTAGCGAAAGGGTCGCCAGAAGAGGCTGAATGGTTACCCAAGATGTCCGCCCTGAAGATGACGAGTATCGTCATCCCGCGCAATGTACCAGAGGCTGACGGGCCGTTGCCTGTTCGTCGCCTTGAAGACTACCACACCGTGCTCGAGACTCGGCGTGCCAGCGGCGCAATGAACAAAGATGCTGTTGTGACACGCCGCCAATATCTGCTCGAAGCACGTTTTGGCGTGATCCTCGCCGGGGACCGGTCTGTGCTGGAGCGCGTTGCGGCTGCTCTGCAAGACCCGATCTGGGGAGTCTGGTTAGGACGCAAGAGCTGCATCCCGTCTGCGCCGCTGTTTGTAGCGTTGTGCAAGACCCAAGACGCCGCGTGGAAAGCGCTCTTGCGAGTCTCCAAACTGCGGGAGGATACACTCATGGAAACATTCACCACCGTTACCGAAATGAAGCACTTCGCGGAAGCCACGGACTCCATTAACGACCAGCCAGTGAGCTTTGGAGACGGCACCAGTAGCGGCTCGGACATGCGCCAGTTCGCTGTCCGCCGTATCGCGGTGAAACTCGGCATTCGACAGTCATGACTCGGCATGCGCTATTGTCATTATGGCAATCTCTGAAAGACCGCCGTTGGAGACGCTTACGCCAGCGAAAGATCGCTGGACGCCGAGTCCATTCGAACACGGCCGACTTGAAGTTGATGATTCCAGCATTACGTGGATCACTGCGAACCGGATGGTGTCCCGCCTGCCAGTTGCGGCAGTATCGGCAACTTTGCTCGGGCCAGGCAGAAAGGTCACGTACCGCCATGAAAGCCTGTGCAGATTCCAATACGCCCCTTTGCTGGATCGGTGAAGATGGGATGCGGTTCTACAGGTTCGGCATCGCGCCCAATCTCGACAACGTGATGCCCCACAAAAATGCTGCTTGGGCTGACAAGTAGAAGCGCACGGAGATCGCCTGCTTCATGTTTGCACACTGGTTCCCGGACGTGGATGTCCAAAGATATTCCATGACCGAGTTGCGCGACATTGAAGTGGGTGGCCTGTGGATGATGTCCGAGGAAAGGGACGAGGAGACAACAACTACATGAATCTGAGTGTCTGGTTTCACTCTGTTCCATAAGCTAAGTGCTTTAAGATCCAGAGTCCTCCCCACACGCGTGGGGATGGTCCGCAGCCCTCTGAAAAAGGATTAGCGCGAGTGTGCTTCTCCCCACATGCGTGGGGATGGTCCGTATGTTTTTCTTGCCATTGATGAACCTATGGCGTCTTCCCCACACACGTGGGGATGGTCCGTTCGCTTGTGAAGAAGAAAGAAAAGCGTTCATCTCCCACGCCCTGCTTCCCCTCTTCCGCCGCCTTTATGAACCCGACAATGCACTAGATACTCGACAGCGCTTGACAAATCAATTTGTGCGTCCTACTATAACAGGACAGATATATTCACATAGTGCTGTTATAGAAGGACAATAATAACTAAGTGTCCTGCTTTGACAGGACGCAAAGATTATGAATGTCCTAATATAGCAGGACAGAGAGCCGTAGATGAGAGACGACTTCAGAGATCTTCGATTGAGCCAACTGACTCGCAGTCTATCTGCTTTCGAGGCAGCTAGGCAGGAAGCGCGTCCGCAGCGTGGTTGGCTCCGAGCTATTCGTGAAGGGCTGGGTCTGAGTCTCGAAGACGTGGGAAAGAAGCTGGGACAATCTCGGCGGCGCATTCAAGAGTTCGAAAAAGCTGAATCGAAGGACCGAATTACGCTACGGAGCCTGCGGCGCGTGGCCGCCGCACTGGATTGCGAGTTGGTGTATGCCATCGTCCCAAAATCAGGCACGATCACCGAACTAGCTGAGCGACGCGCACGTGCCCAAGCCACAGAAGACGTTCTCGATGTCGAGCACACAATGGCTCTCGAAAACCAAGCAACGGGAAACGTTAAGGAATTGATTGAGGAAGAGACAAAACGCCGACTCAAGAAGCAATGAGCACAATCCCCAATCTGAATGAGACTCCGGGGAATACACCGCTTCACCCGGACGATGCGGCACAGTTAATTCCAAACCTTGCGAGCAGAAGAGAGTTGGACGAGTGGGAACGAACAAATATTCTTGTAGCGCAGAGGTGGGCCTTCAATTCCAGGGTCATGAGTAGTAGAGATCCTCTGGATGAGCTCTATTTGCGAGAACTTCATCGACGAATGTTTGATGAGACTTGGAAATGGGCCGGTAAGTACAGAATAAGAGATGTGAATATCGGCTGTCCCTGCGCTGAAATCTATCAGCGAATTCCAGCCCTCCTGGGCAATGCTCGGTTCTGGATAGAAAACAACACTTTCGAAATCGACGAAATCGCAGTTCGCTTTCATCACCAGTTGGTCTCAGAGATACATGCTTTCCCTAATGGAAACGAGAGGCACGCAAGACTCCTGGCTAATGTTTTGGCCACGAAGCACGGACGGCCTAGATTCACATGGGGCCGAGCCAATCTTGTGAATACCGGGCCGCCGCGCGACACGTATTTAGAGGCTCTGCGCGTTCTTGACGCTGACTTCAAGAACATCCGACCACTACTAGAATTTGCACGATCCTGATCCATCGTCAACCATGCCGATCACCATCTCCATGGTCGCCATCGTTATCGCCGTCAACATCGTCATCATGATCGTTATCGTGGCAGTCGTCGGCTTCCAGCGACTTATCAAATTCTTGTAAACGCCGGAGCAAAAATAGACTGCCATGCCGGATAGCTGATGGTAAGGCGATTTATCACCTCGGTAAGCACAGACACCTGCTGTTGACATCTCTGAATCCGAAACCATCAAAAGCGAATCTTGCCCCGCTAGCGCTTGTAACCAATCTTTCTCAACAGATCGTGCCGCCAAGTGATATCCGCCTGCCCCTCGACACCTTTCGGGGAACTCCCATCAATCACGCCGAGCACACCCCGGCCTTGCTCGCTCTGTGCCACGACGATTTCCACCGGGTTTGCCGTCGCACAGAAGATCGCGCACACCTCGGGCACGTTGCGGATGGCATTCAATATGTTGATGGGGTACGCATTTTGAATGAGCAGCACGAAAGTGTGCCCACAGCCCAGCGCTTGAGCGTTGCGAATGGCGATATCGCGAAGCCCTTCCTCATTCCCATCTGCCCGCGTCAAACACGCCCCGGAACTCTCGTTGAATGCCAATCCAAACTTGGCTTGCGGCACGGTCGTGCACACCGCTTCGAACAAATCCTCCACCGTCTTAATGAAATGCGATTGGCCGACAATGATGTTGGCATCCGCAGGAAATTCCATGCGAACGGTTTTGATCTCGAGCATGACTCCTCCGATTCTATCCGCAGCAAAATACTCAGGCACCTCGCTTGCGTTCAACCCGCACTCGCTCGCTGTAGTGTCCTGTCCTCACTTCAACCCGCACCACTTCGCCTCGGCCGATGAACATCGGCACTTGAACGCTAAGGCCGTTCTCGAGCTTGGCCTCTTTCCATGCCGTTTCCTGCTGTGCGTGCGCCGGTGGTGCTGTTTCGGCAACACGGACTTCGGCCACCTCGGGGAAGGCCACACGGAGTGGCTCGCCCGCAAAGAACTCCACGGGCAAGTGCATCCCCGGCTGCAAGAATTTTTCTGCAGGTCCCAGAACGCCCCTAGGCACTTCCCATTGCTCAAAGGTCTGCGGGCTCATGAATGTGCATGCATCCCCCGCGCCGAACACGAATTCCAGTATGCGCCGCTCGAGTTGCACCTCTTCGAGGCGCTCTTGCGGGCGGAAGTGCGGCTCCCAGATGTGGCCGGTTCTCACATTGCTCAGCTTGGTCTTGATGACCCCGCCCAATTTCGCCGCTCCAGCCTTCGATTCCGCCTCGAGAACACGATAGATCTGCCCCTCGATCCGAATGACCATTCCCTCTTTTAGGTCCGCCGCGAGAAACATGGAATTCCCTTCAAAAATACACGCTCTGCTCTCTTCTAAAGCTGACCCTCCTCCCATTCAATGCTAGAAATCAGCGTCACATCGCCCAAATCGGCTGACCGAATGAGCCGCTCTCCAGCATTTCGGCAGGGACGGGATCGTCGGCACCTTGGTTTTCCCAAGCGCAGTCCCCGTCAAATGAGTTTCTCATTCGCGCTCGAGAAGCTCCTCCATGAACCGCTGCATGCGCCGGTACTGTGAGCCTTTCCAGTAGATTCGTTCACAGCCCGGGCACACATGAAACTCTTCGTAGTATTGCTCTGTCTTCGGCGGTAGCCGATCGCTGATCAAATCCTTTTGCGTTGGCCGCAACAAAGAGTTGCAATGTACGCACCTAGAGAATGGCGCAATTGCGCCCGAAAGATCGAAGCGCTGCAACACCTCTTCGAGTTGCTCGCGAGAATTTGTCGCCCGCACACAGTAACCCCGGGTTACCACGTTTCGTTTGAGTAATCCGCGATCTCTCGTGAGCAGAATCCGCCTCTCTTTGGAGGAGATCGTCGCCAACTCTTCATCCTGAGTATCGTCGCGGTATTTGGTGTCGAATCCCAGCATCCGCAGATAGCGGACGAGCCGCCCGAGATGCGTATCCGCGACAAATCGCGACTCGCGCAGCGGCTGCGGCCGGCAGCGCACTAGCGCCGAGATATCGATGGATTCGAAGACGGGGTAGACGCTGATTCTGTCTCCATTCCGCAAGCGGTAGGTAAAATCCTCCGGCTCGCTGTTCACCAGGATGAGGTCCACTTCCGTATGCGGCACGCCGAGCGTTTCGATCATGTCTTTGATGGAGCCGCTCACCTCGAATGCGTAGGGAGTCGCCCCTCCCCTCCTCCACGGCGCCAGAAAGTCGTTCAGCTCCGCATAGAAACGCACGTCCACTTGCTTCCGCATGAGGCCATTCTAGCTCCCCTCGAAACGCGCCCACCAGAGCCGTCGGCGAGCCTCTCATTCCTGTCATGGTGGCCGTCTGGATCATCGTTGTTGCAAACGAAAGCTTCTCTTTGAGGGTGCCGGGCTTCAGACCTTGCACTTCGGAGACTTTTCTCCAGTGTCCCGAGCGACTTCGTTGGCGCTGGGCGGAGCCTCCACGCGCATTCCATCAAGAGCCAAAAAGTCTGTGTTATAGGGTTTTGGCTCCCACATACAACCCTACGCACACCCACTCCATTCTTATCAAGCGGAACATCTAGGTGCCCACCCGGCCGAAGCCATCATTCGACACTCTATAAGGACGGCTATGCAAATTTCGTTCCGTGCACTTGGACAAAAAGGGACACTCTTCGCTGGTTGGTTGGCGACATTCTCTTTCTTCACTATGACGTTGCTGGCTCAGGCACCCGAAGCGCGAATTACAACGGAAATTGACAACTCCGAACGTACAGCAATCCAGGGCACCCATCCACCGATGGCGAGGCCGGAAAACGATGCTGGCCGAGTACCGGCGGGAACCAAGCTCCAGGGCATCAGCATGGTCTTCAGCCGCTCCGCCACCCAAGAGGCTGATCTACAAGCATTGATCGCCGCGCAGCAGAATCCAGGTTCGCTGCTCTATCACCAATGGCTTACCCCAGACGAATTCGCCGCCCGCTTCGGACTAGCCGACGCCGATATCTCCAAGGCACAGCTTTGGCTCCAACAGCAGGGCTTTTCGATTGAGGACATTTCGCGCAGCAAGAATCGAATCGCCTTTTCGGGCACAGTGGAACAGGCCGAAGCAGCCTTCGGTGCGGAGCTGCACTACTACACGATGAATGGCAAAAAGGAGTACGCTCCCGCGGCGGATATCAGCGTCCCAACAGCACTTTCTTCGGTGGTGCAGACGGTCACAAGTCTCTCGACGTTTCGGCCCAAACCGCACGTCAAGTTCAGGACGCCACAGCGGGCCCCGAAGGCTGACTTCACCTCAGGCCAAACCGGCGACCACTTTTTGACGCCGGGAGACATTGCCACCATCTACGACATCAAGGCCGCGTATAGCGCGGGCTATACCGGGACGGGGCAGTCGATGGCAGTCGTCGGCCAGTCGTCGATTGTGCTATCGGATATTGAAAATTTTGAGAGCGCCGCCGGGCTGACGAAAAAGGACCCCACGCTGGTGCTGGTGCCGAATTCGGGAACCGCCGCCATCGTATCCGGCGACGAAGCCGAGTCGGATCTCGACCTGGAATACTCAAGCACGATCGCCCAAGGCGCTTCGATCTATTTCGTGTATGTGGGCAACAACCCCAACTACAGTGTGTGGGACTCCATCAGCTACGCGGTCGATAACCGGACTGCGCCCGTCATTGGTACCAGCTATGGCGAGTGCGAGGCCCAGCTCAGCTCGAGCGAATACTCGACTCTCAACGGCACCCTGGAGCAAGCAGCATCCCAGGGCCAGTCCGTGGTCTCTGCCGCGGGTGACGACGGGTCCACCGACTGCTATGGAACCACCGGCCTGACGAAGGCGCAGCAGGAGGCATTGGCCGTTGATTTCCCCGCCAGCAGTCAGTATGCGACCGGCATGGGTGGCAGCGAGTTTCCCGCCGCCGATGTTTCCTCTTCGAACACCAACTACTGGGAATCCGCCAGCGGCAGCGACGTCATCAGCTCTGCTCTCTCTTATATTCCAGAGCAGGTCTGGAACGATGATTCCTCTTCGGAAGGTCTCTCCTCTGGCGGCGGAGGCGTGAGCACACTAACATCCAGGCCCAGTTGGCAAACAGGCGTAACCGGCATCCCCTCCGGCAGCTACCGATTGGTGCCAGATATCTCGTTGACCGCCTCGCCCAACAATGCTGGCTTCCTCTATTGTTCGAGCGATTCCAAATCGACAGGGGTTACTGGGAGTTGCTCGAACGGGTTTCGCGATAGCAGCGACACCTATCTCACGGTGGCCGGAGGCACCAGTTTCGACGTACCCATTTTCGCGGGAATGGTAGCCATCATTAATCAAAAGCTGAATTCGACCGGGCAGGGCGTCGTCAACCCCACGCTGTACAAGCTGGCCGCAGACCCCACCACTTATGCCTCGGCCTTCCATGACATCACCAGCGTCAGCAACGAATGCACCGCCGGCTCAGCCTACTGCTCAACGGTTGGCGCGTCCGAGTACCCCGCCACGACTGGCTATGATGAGGCTTCCGGCCTGGGCTCAGTCGACTTCTACAACTTGCTGCTGGCGTGGCCGACATCAGGTTCCTCACTGGTGGCCACAACGACTACACCATCGGCAGCGACCACTACGCCTGGGTCCGGGGCGAGCGACGTCATCACCATTAAGGTGGCGTCCGCTTCCAGATCAAGCACCGCCACGCCCACCGGCACTTTGACCATGGTCGTAGATGGCACCACCGAGACTTCTTCCTTGGCCCTGTCCGGCGGCTCCGCCACCTACACTTTTTCTTCCACAATCACAGGGTCGCATACCATAACCGCAACCTACTCCGGTGATTCCACATACCGGTCTTCCACCGGTACCCTGACCTTGACGGTCGGCAGTGCTCCCAAAAGCTTCATCCTGACTGCGACGAACACCACAGTTTCTGCTGGCAGTTCAGGCACTTCGGCCATCACCATCACACCGCAGAACGGCTACACCGGCACCATTGCGTGGAGTGTCTCCAGCAGTCCCTCTATTTCGAATGCGTGCTTCTCTTTGCCCGATGCTACTGTCTCCGGCAGCAGCACTGTTACTGCAACGCTGACCATCCACACCAGCGCCTCGGCGTGCACGAGCGCCGCGGTTACCGGGACGCGCGGCAATAAGCGCAAGTCCATTGGCACAACTCCGGTCGCCTCCCGGAAGGACATCCCCCCGCTGTCCACCTTGCACACAACACAGGCCAGCTTGGCCCTGGCAGGACTGCTATTCGTCGGGCTGCTGGGCTTCCGTTCCGGCAAGCTGGGCACGTTTTCTGGAGTTTTCTTTTTGCTGGTGGTTGGCTTGACGATGTGGGGTTGCGGTAGCGGAGGATCGTCATCATCCCCGTCGGCGAGCACGCCAAACGCAGCCACGGGAACCTACACCCTGACCGTAGTCGGCACGGATACTACCTCGTCCTCTATCACGGCGTCGACCACCATGACGCTGACGATTGACTAACCCGGCCAGACAGATTGCTACCCAACGCGCCATGACCCAGGATTTGTCTGGGGAAATTGAGCCAGGAACCTCCAGTCCTGCTGCAAGGCTCATGAGGCCGGAGGGAACCACGATTGATGCCGAAGAACCCTGCGAGAAGGCCGCTTCTGCCACAGTTCGCTTCGAATTTAAATTCCACGCCCAGCCCGAACGTTGGAGCGAGGAGTACACAACCGCTCTATAGAGGTGTCAATCCAGCAAACTGTGTAAAGTTGAATGAACATGTTTACGTTCTAGAGAACATAGCGTAGAGTGAATATTGCTAGTATAGTATGGTTACTTATCTTTACTAGACATCAACGAGGGCACCATGGATATAGCAGAGAGGCTCCGGCAATTGAGGGAAGCCAAAAAGCTTTCTCAGGGAGACATTGAGAGGCGGACGGGACTGCTTCGGTGTTACATCTCACGCGTAGAAAATGCCCACACGGTCCCGTCTATCGAGACGCTCGAAAAGATTTCTCGGGCATTAAAAGTGCCAATGTACCAACTTTTTTATGATGGACAAGAATTACCCGAGGTTCCACTTTTCTCCGACAATGGAAAAGAAGACTGGGCCACTCAACGAAAGGGCCATATACTGTTCATGAAGTTGCGCAGCGCGTTGAGTCGCACCAGCGCAAGGGAGAGGAGTCTCCTGCTTCAATTGGCCACAAAGATGGCCTGTGCGAACCGGAAGACACGCCGATGAAGCCAATCCCCCTGTTCTGAACAGCTATCTGGAAGTAATCCAGTCTCCGTATGCCCTGGCGAGCAGATCGATCTTCACAAGCCACGGCTCTGATATGAAAGCTCTTTCCTTCCTCCGGGACCAAATCCTCGGGACGGTCATCGAGCTGCGGCGACAACCGAGGCAATCTATAGCAACACGAATCGCGTTGACCAAATTGCCCAATTCATGGGCGATTCGTCTTTCGTTGGGCTGTCAGGGGTTGAGCAAAGCCAGGTACGGGCGTAGGATTGCTCCCATCAGGTCCCAACGAGACTTGATGGGAGGTGCTCCATGCCATTCAACTTCATAACCCTGTCAAGAGTGGATATGCCCGTAAGCCAAGCCGAAGGCCTGAAAATTCTGGAACGCGATCAATTCTGCTGCAAGTACTGCGGATTGGATGGGAGGGCTAGCTTTGATAACGCGCTGGTCATGTCCGTTGATTTCATTATGCCTCGCGCGCACAAGGGCAAGAAGGATCCTGCCAACCTGGTAGCCTGCTGCCGTCCGTGCAACATGATCAAAGGCAAGCGGGTCTACAAGAACTTCGAGGATGCCAAGAAATATGTGCTCGCGCGGCGCGAAGCGATGCGCCAGACCTGGGAAACCAAGCGCTCCCGCCCGGCGGCAAAAACGGCTTCCACTTAATACGTTTCGAACCGGCGCTGACAGGACACCACTCGGCAAGAATGGCGGTGCAAGGGCAATCTGCTGATCGCCTAGACGGTTTCCAGGCCGACTTCTCCTTCTTGTTTGGAGCCAGCTTGGCCGACCCAGACCACGCTGCAGCGCTCGGAGCTGGGCCCGTCTTCATCGAGGATAAGTTCGATCACTTGGCCGCGCCTAAGGTGGAAAGTTCCGCGCAGCCTGAATCCGTCTTTCGAGGAATCGAAGATGAGGCAGGGGAGCCTCTTCTGGTCGCGGGCCAGATTGATTACCAGGCTGGCGCGCCTCTTCGACATCACCCGCTTCGAGCGGCGGCCTTCGGGGAGAGGAAAGCTGGGCATTCTTTCACCGCCTAGCTTGCGAGTAGTCATGTTACACCCGGATTAGCTTCATTGAAATACGGCGTATCGCGCCGCTCAAAATGTAACCGAAAGGGACAACGTCGCGCCATTTAAGGGGAGATGTGGACTATGAAGCCATTCTCGCAGTGTGCCTCCCCTTCGGGTGGCTTTTGCAGAGCTTCCAACAGCTGAATGAAATCAAAACGCTGCTATTGCGAAGGACTCAGTTCTGACAAATGACGTCATCGTCTGAACCGCGGCTCTGCCCGGTCTCATAGACCTTGCGATTCAGAAGTTCCGGCAACCTAGGGACAGCGGGCATGGATATGCTTGCGCTATCAGAGGCCATTCAGTTTTGCGAGTTAGTGGATGGACAAGTAAGAGGCAAAGAACCCATCCTCGGTCAATCGGTTTTTATCAGCCCATGGTGGATTGCGTGGAGTGCGAGTTCGAGGCGGTCAGAAACTCCAAGCTTGTCAAAAATGTTATGCAAATGATTCTTTACGGTCGCTTCGCTAATGAAAAGCTTTTCACCGATTTCCTTGTTACGAAAGCCCTGGGCCACGAGCTGGACAATCTCCTTCTCGCGTTCACTGAGAAGATGTTTTTCGCGGCGCGACCCGGCTTCAGAAGACTTGGAAAAAGCTTCCATCACTTCAGCGGTCATGCGGTTATCCAGCCAGATTTCTCCGGCATGAACGTGGTGAATACTTTTCACGAGAAGGTCAGTAGCGGATTGTTTCAAGACGACGCCGCGTGCCCCCAAGCGCATAGCACGAAAAACATCGCGGTCGTCCTCTGCGGCAGTCAGGACCACAACGCGAGTCAGCAGCGTATCGAAATTTACCTCTTCAAGTACAGCAAGCCCGCTCTTATCGGGCATGCGTAGGTCGAGTAGAAGAATATCGGGCTTCAACTTGGCGAGGAGCTGGATGCACTCTTCGCCGTTTTGGGCTTCACCAACAATGGTGACCCCTTGGTCGGCATCTAGAAGTTTGCGAAGGCCATCGCGAAAGACCGCGTGGTCGTCGGCAATCAAAACTGTAATTGCTGGCCGCTGTTTTGACATGACATGAGAAGAATTGCCCTAGTTTCGGGTTGATTTTTTAACTATACCGCATCCTACGCTCCTTTTTTAAAGATACCGATCTGGCGCGACTACGCGAAGGGCAAAGCATGTTTAACTTCATGCTTCTCGGGGGACAAATCGTCTATACAGGCAAAAATATCCCTGCTGCCCATGCGCACGTAAGGGCATAGGGTTATCCGAAGATGTTCTTGACATGTCCTCGAATGCGTTAAGACTTTTTCTGTGGGACCTTGGCACCTTTTTTGCGTGCCTCTGACAGGCCAATGGCAATCGCTTGTTTCCGGCTGGTTACTTTGCCTCCTTTACCTCCTTTGCCCGAGCGAAGTGTCCCGCGCTTTTCTCGGTGCATGGCGCTCTTCACGCTTTTGCCAGCAGCCTTCCCGTATCTTGCCATCGCATTCCTCGTTCTAAACGTTGCGGGTCCATTCAGGAGGACTTAGCCTTTGCTTTTGCCGAGTCGCCTGAACGGTAGGACCGCGTAAACTCATCGACCTGCTTCTCCGCAGCGTCCTTCGCAATTCCATAGCGTTCCTGGATCTTGCCTACAAGCTGCTCCTTTTTGCCATTTATCGTAGTCAAGTCGTCATCAGTCAACTTTCCCCACTTCTCTTTTACTTTGCCCATCGATTGCTTCCACTTGCCTTCAATTTGGTCCCAGTTCATCTCGAACCTCCTCTGGATAGAATGGCCGACGCGTACTTCCTGCTGCAGTCGCAGTCAGAGATACCATCGCCAATCCTCCAATAAAATTCCGTCTGTCCATCCCGTTAGGGCTCATGCGCTGGTCTGAGCTTGAAACCCGAATTACGCTAATGCGATTCACAATGCCGCGTCTGTTCAACATTGCACACTTCCAAAATCAAAGAAAGACAGCCGTGTTGTGTATGAATGCTCTGCAAACTCGGGCGGGTGGCCGACAGGTTAACGGGTGGAAAGTCTTTTGCCCGCCATGGACTTTAGCGGATGTTTCGCCCAACTCCCGATTAACGCTAGTGCTTTATCGGATGCGCGTTTTCACTGAGGCGCAGAATTGGGCAGGGTGTTCCGCGCGCGTTCGATAAAGCCGTTAGAACGTGGCCGCCCGGTTTGCGGCGGGCGCGGGTGTTATGCAAATTCAATGGTGGGAAGGAGCGGCGTCGAGGTGTGCCACGGCCGAGCGCGAGGGTGCAGCACGTGACACCGGGCGTGCGGAAGCTGGTTAGGGTGAAAAAGTATGATGAAGAAGGTGGTTGAAGAAGTTGAAAGAAGAGAGCTATCCGACGGCAAGGCGGAGAAGTGCGGACCGTGCCGAGGCACGCGAAGAATACGAATTAGAGAGAGTGGTTTCATGCTGCAGCAGTGACCACTGGCGGAGAGCGAAGTTGGATTTCGGCAGCCGTAAGTCGCTCGATGACTTTCATCGGGCCAGCACACTTGGGGCAGTGCCAGAGATCGGACGAGTCTTTGGTGGAGGAGACGTTTTGTTCAGCTTGCGGCTGTTGTTCCGAGCCAAGAAGTTGAAAGCAAAGCGGTAGGAGAGTGGCACGCCGCCGGTTGGCCAGGAAGCCGAAGTTGCGGATGCGCACGAAGCCTTGCGGCAGGATATGCAGTAGGAAGCGGCGCAAGAACTTGTCGAGCGATAGGGCCATGAGTCTCTGTTCGTTGTTGTGGGCCGAATCGCGCCAGCGAAAGGTGACCTGGCCATCGGCAAAGGAGACCAGACGATGATTGGAGATAGCCACGCGATGGGTGTAGCGGCCCAGATATTGGAGTACATATTGGGGGCCACCGAAGGGGCGTTTCAAGTACACCACCCAGTCTTGTCGGAACAGAGGCCGTAGCCAGGCGGCGAAGATCTTGGGCTGAGCGAGGAGTGCCAAGTCTCCTTGGAGATTGAGCCGGCCATCACGGAAGGCCTGCTCGAGAGCGTCGACGAACTTTCCGCGGAAGACTTCCCGCAGCACCTCCTTGGGAAGAAAGTAGTTTTTTCGTGAGTGAACCCAGTGGGTGTGATCGAGCGAAAGGCCGCCGGCGGGAACGACACAATGGACATGCGGGTGAAGGCTGAGTTTTTGGCTCCAGGTGTGCAACACACTGAAGAATCCAATTTCAGCGCCCAGGCGTAACGGGTTGCGGGCAACTTCCAGAAGAGTTTCCGCACTGCTATGGAACAAGAGATCGTAGAGGAGCTTCTTGTTCTGCAATACCAGTGGCGCCAACCTGCGGGGGAGTGTGAAGACCACGTGCGCGTAGCGTGTTGGAAGAAGTTCTCGTTGACGCGCGGCGATCCAGCGTTCCCGGGCAGCGATCTGGCACTTCGGGCAATGGCGATCACGACAGCTGTTGAACGAGATGGCACGATGTCCACAGCGGGTGCATTCATCGAGATGTCCGCCGAGTGCGGCGGTACGACACCGCGCAATGGCCCGCAGCACTTTGACATGCTTCCAGCGCATCCACTGGCGGCTTCGTTCGATGAATGCTTCTCCCGCAGCGCGGATGAGATCGCCCACCTCAAGAGGCGGCCGGCTCATCTAGTCCTCCTGCGGTGACCTGTCTTTGAGCTTCAGTAAGTCCAACGGGCTGGCGGTTGCCTTCAAGTGACGTTGGGAGAGGTGCAGGTAGCGGGTGGTCTCCTTCAGATCTCCATGGCCTAACAGAATCTGAATGGTTCGCAGATCGGCACCAGCCTCGAGTAGATGCGTGGCAAAGCAGTGACGAAGCGTGTGAGGATGGACGCCTTTGTCGATGCTCGCTCTCTTGGCGGCGTTATGACACGCATGCCAAACCGTTTTCGTATCGATTGGCCGATCCCCGCTGTGGTGGCGGTTGCCGGGAAAGAGCCACACACTGGGTTTTCCCCGCAAGCGGTGGCAATGTGCTTGGAGTTCTTCGAGTAGCATTGGACTGAGCATGACGTCGCGATCTTTGCGGCCCTTGCCGCCCTGGATGTGAATCACCATGCGCTTGTCGTCGACATCGCTGACCTTCAAATGCGTCAGCTCGGCACAGCGCGCGCCGGTGGCGTAGAGCGTCATCAGTAGCGTCCGATGGAAAGAAGAGCAGGCCGCATCGATGAGCTGAGTAACTTCTTCCTGGCTGAGGATCGCCGGCAAGCGATGCGTCCTTTTTGGATAAGGAGTGTCGGCGACGCTCCAAGCCCTTCTTAGCGTCTTGGTGTAGAAGAATCGCAGGGCCGCCAGACGGATCGTAACCGTGCCCGATGACAACTTCCGTTTTTGAAACAGCTCGGCCTGGTATTCACGAATGTGCCGAGGACCCAAGCGGTCCGGCGGACAGTTGAATCGTCGAGCAAAATCTTCGACGGTGCGGATCTAATAACGTATGGTATGTTCAGAGTAATTACGACGCTGGAGTTCTTCCAGCATCAGTTTACGTAGATGGGTCACGGGGACCTCCTGTGACCCAAACTTATCTTAGCTCTGAGGCAACCACCGCTCCGTTCATCCCACGCGAAGCGTCCGCCGCCGGGCGGCTACGTTCTAACGCGCTATCCGTAGAAGTGGCCGCACTCGCGGTGTCCCTAGTTGGAGATCAGCGGACAGTTAGCACTGAATTGCAGCAGTGAGGGCAATGGGTGCTCCGGGACTCCGGTGGTAGGATTTCGGTTTGCGAAGACTGAAAACTTACCGCAAGGAGAAGAACCATGAGCGCTCGGGAAAAACTTATCAAGGCTCGGCTGGGAATGCTAGCCCTGGCCGAAGAGTTGCAGAACATCTCGCTGGTCTGCCGCAAGGCCGGCATCTCCCGCAGTCACTTCTACGAGATCCAGGAGGCCTACGAGAAGTGGGGGCTGAGGGGCTAGCCCCTCAGCCGCGGCCTCAGCCGCGGCGCAAACCGCGCATGCCCAACCAGACGCCGCCGGAGCTGGAAGCGAAGATCCTGGAGATGACCGAGCAGTATCCCGCCTACAGCTACATCCGCATCAGCCAGCAGTCGAAACTCGTCGGCATCGGAGCTTCGCCGGCGGCGGTGCGCGATGTGTGGCAGCGGCACGGACTGGTGGTGCGTTACCAGCGTCTCTTGTGGCTGGAGCGCAAGAGTGCCGAACTCGGCGGTGTGCTGACCGAAGCGCAGATGCGCCTGTTGCGCAAGGCACGCGGGCGGCTGGTCGATCCCGAGCAACACATCAAAGCGCCGCATCCCGGGCACCTGTTGTGCCAGGACACCTACTTTGTGGGCACCATCAAGGGCGTGGGGAAAACCTACTAGCAGACGGTGATCGATGCGCATTCTTCACACGTCTTCGCCAAACTCTATCTGTCGAAGGTTCCGATGACGGCGGTGGATGTGCTGAACGATCGCGTGCTGCCTTTCTACGAAGAGCACAACGTCGAGATCGACGTTCTACGAATCGCTGGAACAGTTGCAACGCGACCTGGACGAGTATCTGGCGTTTTACAATCGCGAGCGCGCTCACCAGGACGATCGCACCCAGGGCCGCACGCCGTTCCAGACTTTTTTAGAAGGGCTTAAACAAATGCGCCGAGAGGAGGTGAAACCCGAAGCAGCTTAGTTTACAATCCGCGCCACCGGTCTCCCGGTGTCCGCGAGTCTCCAGCTAAATACAGCTTAGCGGCTTCCCTGTGATGGCGTGCCGCATGTTCGTGATGCTCTGCTGCCTTGTGATGATGCTCTGCTGCCTTCTTTGACATGACTTCCCTCCTATCGGTTGCCATCAATGCAACCAAGTGAAATCCGCGACAACGAGTGGACTGTCACACTCGATTGTTGCCCTATTGTTACCGTCGAATAACAAAGAAATAAATGAGGAATCCTCTTGCTGACTCTCATCAGAAAGCCAGTTTCCGGTCAGCGCATTCCACTTCCAGTGGATTATTTTCGAGTGCGCCGTCATGCCACCCGCAATCGCGGATTCGCTCCTGCCGAATCTCCGCTGCACCGGGTCCGACGGCCTTGTTACATCGAGAGAAGACGGCCGAAAAACGACCTGTAGCGGCGCAGTGCAAGACGGAGATCCTCGGTCGAGACATCATCGCCGCGATCCCATTGGCCCTCCAGTCTCGTTCTTTCAGCCGCGAACATTTCAGCCAGGCGCTTCATCGTTACCGCGACAAGATTATCTGCCTGCTCTACCGCCCGTCGAGGCTCGTCAACAAAACTCACTTGGAGCGCATCCCATCGGGCGCGAAAATCCTTCGTCTCTTCGGGCGAAAAGAGCGGCGCCGCCTGCTCGTCAATAGCCGGAGCGGTTGCGGCTCCGGCGGATGAAGCGCCGCCAACGTTGAAGCTTGAAGCAGCGACGGCTCGCACCTCCGGTTGCGCGCCAACACTAGCCAAAGTCGCAGTCGTCAGCCCTACATCCTTCTCTTCTTCTTTTATATTGTTTGCTTCGTTCATTGGATTGCCTCCTCTTTGTGTTTTGCACTCCCGACGACCTAACACACCTTTTTCCCCTTCTGAACTATCAAAGCCAAAAACGTACCGTTGTTCGAAGCGATTCAACTTCTAAACCGACGCGTGGCCGTCCGTCACGGGGACAGTGGTTCTCACCGGATCTGGCGTTGACCAACGTTCTACATGCTTGCTCAGCTGCGTCGGACGAAATGCACCACAAGTATTATGATGCCCAAAACCAGGACAACGTGAATGAAAGCGTTGGTTACGTGAAATGCAAAAAAACCAAGCAACCAAAGAACGATCAGAATGGCGGCGATTATCCCAAGCATATTTTCATCTCCTTTCTTCTGAGTGCGAGAACATGTGCGACCTCGTTCTTCCGAACTGCGCTGAGGCCTCTTCCTGTGCGGGAGAACACTGAACGGACATTAGATTAGCCACAGAGAAGAAGGTCGTCTGTACCGTTGTGAACACTTACGCATTGTGATTTTACATTCAATGTTCCACGTGATTGCAGAATCGCGGGCTGCGTGCCGGTCCGGATGGATGGTGGCGGTCGACGTGGCACAGACGTTTTCAAAGCCTTAGCCAGTGGCGCGATTGCAGTCCTTATTGGTCGCCGCAATCAACCCCTTTGCTGACCGCTTCCTGCTATACCAGGATCCCGGAAAATCCCCTGCCCATTTCAGCACCTGTTCACGAGAGCTAATGAACGTGATTACAGCATGGAGCGCCTTCTCCCGATCGAAGAGGTTAAGACTTTGGTTCTCACGCAGTTGAGCCTGCCGCTCGTCCAACTGTTGAGTCTCCGGTCCCACGTCCGCTGACCCAAGATAGACTTCCGTTTTCCGGTCAGGCTAACGGAGTCGCAACATGCGTCGCTTGGTCTGGCGGGTTGCTCTCGGAAGAATAGCCCCAGAATCCCCCGAGTAATATGCTGACGGCACTCAGCGTGAAAACCGTCGCGCAGGCCAGAAGGGAGGGGAGGAACTTCGCATTGCAGAGCACGCCGACACTTCGGTTTTCAACAACCTTGGGGTGCCAGTGGGGGAAGAAAAGCCCCGGCTCTACAGAACGTGAGTCGGGGCCATTCTTTTTGGAGTGAACCCTTGAACTGACA
>DLMH01000001.1 GCA_002478115.1 Candidatus Acidiferrum typicum
AGCGCTTCAAAACTCAAGCCGGTAATTTCCTCAACGACATTGCTCCTGGCACCCGGGCAGTTCGGGGAAGAACAGATAGGCGACGTCGCGTCACGAGTCGACCAATTGGTCCAAGCGCACCTTCTGGGCAAGGAGAGACTCAAATGACTGAAAAGAAAATTCTGATCATCGACGACGACCAACATCTTCTGCTGGGCTTGAGTGCCAGATTGAAGGCAAAAGGCTATAGGGTGATCTGCGCCGCGGATGCCATCTCTGCGATAACAGTGGCGCGCAAGGAAGTGCCAGATCTGGTCATCCTCGATCTCGGACTGCCAGCAGGTGATGGGTTCCGGGTCTTGGAACGAATGAGGGACCTGGCAGATCTCGCGGCAACCCCCGTCATTGTGCTCAGCGCCCGTGATCCGGCTGACAATAAGAAACGTGCGCTAGATGCCGGGGCGGTGGCCTTCTTTCAGAAGCCTCCAGATAATCATGAATTCTTGAGCGCAATTCGGCACGCTTTGGGCGAGACCATTGCACTGTCAACATTCCTTAAAACGTGAATCTTTAACTGAACTGAAGCGAACCGGGCTGCCGAACAAGCTGATGGCGATTTACCTTTTCACAACCAAATTGTTGGATGGGGTATTTTGGTGATTTGGCTTCCGAACATTACGACACATCTGTCAGATCCCCGGCTTTGGCCATGATATGCGTAAAGGATCGGACCAGTTTAGCGAGCACGCCGTTATGAGTCGCTTTAGCCTCGGCGTAATGAAACTCAGACGCGATGACCGATACGCTGTTCCCGCGCTGGATCGCACGATCAATCTGGGTGAGAACGTCTTCCATTGCCCAGAACAAGGGCGAGCACAAGGAACTGATGGGCGCGCATGCCCGCGACGAACTTGGCATCTCCGAGAATTTCCGTGCGCGTCCGATTCAGGCTGCGTTGGCATCGGCAGGCAGCTTTGCCGTCGGAGCAGCCTTGCCGTCGGAGCAGCCTTGCCTCTCGCTCTACCTCTAAGAGTGAGCAATATTGGACAGTCGCGGAATTGCGAAGCGCGGTAAATTATTGTCTTTTGGACATACCTATCCAAATGATGTCAAACTCGAGGGCTTCCCGCGCTGTTTTGTTCGCGGTCCTATATCTTTTCGTCTCCGCTTCTGCTCTAGCCCGGGTTGGTCATCAGATCGCCGACAAGAGTGGCCAATCCGGTAGCGCTCAAGCCGCCAGCGCACCTGCGACCAGCGCGCCTTCTGCCGAAGCCTCCAAGTATGTTGGAGCGGAGACCTGCAAGACGTGTCACGAGGAGATTTATAACGCATGGGAGAAAACGCCGCACTGGAAGACCACACTGAACATAAAGGGCGGCCCCTCAAAGCAAGGTTGTGAAGGTTGTCACGGTCCCGGAGCCGATCACGTGGCGGGCGGCGGCGACAAAACCAAGATATTCGTGTTTGAGGGGAAGTCTCGGCAGGAGACTAGCGCTCGCTGTCTAAGCTGCCACGGCGAAGCTCATGAACAATCGCATTTCGCCGAATCCGCCCACTCCAGTAGCGATGTGGGATGCCTCGATTGCCACTCGCCGCATCACGCCAAGGAAAAAGAGTTCCTTCTAGTCCAGGAGCAACCCCAGTTATGTTACGGATGTCACACATCCGCCAAGGCAGATTTCGCCAAACCCTATCACCACCGCGTCAATGAGGGCTTGGTGCAGTGCAACGACTGCCACAACCCGCATGGGACCGGAACCGTGCGGCAGCTACGGAGCCTGCCGAGCGGCGACGCGGTTTGCTACAAGTGCCATGTCGACAAGCAGGGTCCTTTCGTATACGAGCATGTGCCGGTTAAAACCGAGGGCTGCACCAGTTGCCATTCGCCCCACGGATCCACCAATCCGAAGCTACTCAACGTGATGCCAGTGAACATGCTCTGTCTGCAGTGCCACACGTTCTCGACCCAATTGACGGCGGGCGGGCCAATCGGCCCCGCGCACAATCAGTCGGCGAAGTATCAGGCCTGCACCATGTGTCACACGCAGATTCATGGCTCCAATTTCAGCGATGTGTTTTTCAAGTAGGGAGCACCGATGGAGCTACCAAGAAAATTCGTCCAGCAATCTTCGTTACTGGAGAAACGGGCGTCCCTGCGCGTGCAGACGGAGAGCAACTCGGCAGCCGTCTGGGGTCGAGGCAAGCGTCGAATCGCCATAGCTCTAGCGGCGCTTTTGTGCGCAATGATCGTGTGGTCATCAGAAACACTCTTCGCCCAAACTCCCACCGCGAGTCCGACACCGGCCGCAGCTCCGCCTGCCGAACCCGACGGCGTAACCAGCGGCGGCTACCAGATTCACTCATCAGTCGAACTGGGCTACCGCTCCACCGACGTGACCGGGAGTGGCGATATGTACGACACGCTGGTCAATCTGCAGACCGGACCGCGAATACTTGACCAGACGCTGACAATGCAGTCGGTCGATCACCAGGGCCTGCTGTTCGACGATCTTTACCTCAACAGTTTTGGATGGGGGGGCGATCCCAACAACGCTTTGCGCCTACGGGCGGACAAGAACAAGTGGTACAATCTGCAAAGCAGTTTCCGTCGCGATCAGTATTTCTCTGATTATGACTTGTGGGCGAATCCACTGAATCCTCCCACCTCCACTCCATCCATTCCGGTACTGAACTCGCCTCACGAATTTGCCACCACGCGACGCATGAGCGACTTCGACCTCACGCTGCTTCCGCAGTCCACAGTGAGCTTCCGTTTGGGATATTCGCATAACAACATGACGGGGCCTTCGTACAGCAGCATTCACGAGGGTACGGAAGCTTCGCTCCTGCAGGACTGGAACACAACCATGAACTCGTACCGCATGGGAGTGGACTTTAGAATCGCGCCGCGAACCGTTCTTAGCTACGACCAATTTCTCGACTACTACGAGGGAGATACAGACTACCAACTGAATCCCATTAATGAAGCGCTCCTGCCCACAACGCCAGTAAGTTCCGTTTCGTTGGGCTTGTCCTTCGACACTGTGAACAAAGAGCCGTGCGCCGTGCCGACAGGCCAAAGCAGTCTGATTGTCAATGGGACTCTGACCAACGTCGTTTGCAGCGCGTACTCCAGCTACTTGCGGAACCAGCGGATCCGCACTTCCACGCCTACAGAGCGCATCAACCTGCGCAGCAATTACTTCCAGCGAGTAGACCTTGTCGCCTCTTTTTCCTACAGCTCCGCAACTGCGAGCACGCCGTTGGACGAGTCCTTCGGCGGCCTGATAACGCGTACCAGCACCCTTGCATTCCTCGGCACAGGAACGGCCGATGCCAACCGAATTTCCGACACAGCCGATCTCGGGGCCACAGTACATCTCACCAAACATCTGCGCCTGATCGATAAATTCTATTTCTGGGCCTACCGCATTCCGGAGAATGGCAATTTCAGCGAGATCGACAGCGACTGCATAAACCCAAAAGCGTGTACGCTGCTGACTCCGCTGAGCGCTACCGTGCCTACGATTGTCCCCACTCTGCAACAGGCCTCATTCAACCAGACCTGGACGAGAAATCAGACCGAACTGGCGTGGGACATTTCGAAAAAGGCCGGGGCTCGCATAGGTTATCGTTATGGAGACCGGCAATTTAACCACTTCAATGATTTTCTACCCGGCGACTTGGATCATTTCGTGGGCCTGGAGAAAACGGCCCTTCTCGGGCTCTGGGTACGACCCACGCGTGCCTTGCGATTGAATTTTGATCTGGAGCACACAAACTACAACGCCGTGTTCGTCCGTATGTCGCCCCGCAAAGAAGGGCGCTACCGGTTTCAGACGACCTACACACCGCGCTCGTGGGCGACCCTGGGCGGATCCATCAACATCCTGCAAGAATCCAACGCCGACGTGCAGACCCAGTACGTGGGTCACAACCAAAACTATGGGCTGACCGCGTCGCTGGCGCCGCGCGAACGCTTCGGGCTGGATCTCGCGTACAACTTCAACAGCGTGATCCAGAATGCCATCATCTGCTTCAACGACACACCGCCAACCGGAGTGATCCTACCCTTCGTGGCCAATGCCAATAACAATGATTGCGCAGGAAATGATACGGCCAATAACCTGATGGCCAACTCGTACTACACCAACCACACTCATTTCGGAATGGCCGCTGTCAGGTTCAAGCCGGTGAAGCGAGTGATGGCCAACATCGGCTACAGCATCACCAGTGTTGACGGCAGCGTGCCGCAGTTCAACATTCTGCAGCCTCTCGGCACGTTGCAGTACAAATACCAGCGACCGGTGGCCAACCTGAGCGTGGATATTGGCCATAAGCTGGCCTACAACATGGGCTGGAATTATTACCAGTACGGTGAAGGCTCGTTTGTCGGCCCGACAGCACCACGCTATTTTCACGCCAACTCGCTAACCGAGTCCCTACGTTACGCGTTCTGATGTTCTAGTTTTCTTGGAGGTGCAGGCACGGCAACAGCGACCCGTGTTGTCATAGAGCATGGACACGGCGTCGAGCGGGGTCGAGCAGATCTCCGAGGAATGCCTCGATTCCTTTCACACTCTATTCACACTCGACACTCTCATAAAATGCTAGACTTCGGGCACTAAGGAACCTCTCCGCCATGAGACTTCATGAGAGACCGGAACCTCAGCAGTACGAACGGAAATCGCAGCAAATTCGCGACGAGCGAAAGGCCGAGACGAAACAGGTAGAACGATTGTCGGCAATCCTCGCGAAGAGAGCGAGTTCCGCCAGAGGCAAAGGATTTCCTGACAAGGCTGCTTAGTTTGTCCGTTTTCCGCACAAGCTGCTTTTCAGAACCTTCTAGCGCTCCGAGCCTGCCCGATCTTCCCTGTCCTTTAGGGGTCCTTTCCCCCCGAGCATTGCAGCGTCGTAGCGTCGCCGAACATTTGTACGTTGAGCGAGAACATCTATTCCAAAACCTTCGTATCCAAGTTGTCGGAGACTACCCGCCGAGCTATGCTCTCTTGCGAGCCCGCCTTTTGAAGACGCGCAAAGTTTCTTTGTCGGCCACATGCATAACCCTTGGCAAACGCAGCGTGTAATGACCACCTGGGTGGCTTCGATACTGCAACCTCCTAACGCAGAAGAACTTAGAGCCGATATCCAGCACCCGGCAAGGTCGCGCAAGACAAAGTTGTACCTACCAAGCTCGTTTGTTCCATTTTCGTAAATCGAACAAAATAGTGCGGTCAACGTGCCGAACCTCAAATACAATATTGATTATCCGAGCGATGGGTTCCTGACATCACTAAGTATCGAGAGGTCCAGTCATGACACCCGTGGCAGCGGCCAAAAAACGCCGCAAGTTCGATCCCCAAACATTCCTTTCAACCGTTGACGAAGGCAGGACAATCGCAGCTTTTCCCAGGAAGCAGACGATCTTTGCTCAGGGCGATTCGTCCGATGCTGTTTTTTATATCCAAAAAGGAAAGGTAAGACTCACGGTTGTGTCGAAGACCGGGAAGGAAGCCACAATCGGCATTCTGAACGAGGGCGATTTCTTCGGAAAAGGTTGCCTCACGGGACAGGCTCTTCGCCTGTGCTCCGCAACCGCGATGACCGATTGCACGGTGATGCGAATCGATAAGGAGTCCATGATGGAAGTGCTTCACCAAGAACACGCCTTTTCCGATATGTTCGTGGCACACTTGCTGACACGGAACATTCGATACGAGGAGGATTTGGTTGACCAGCTTTTCAATTCCAGCGAGAAACGGCTGGCTCGTATTCTTCTCCTGCTGGCTCATTTCGGTAAGGAAGGTAAGCCCGAAGGTGCGATTCCCAAAATCAGTCAGGAAACTCTAGCAGAGATGGTGGGCACGACTCGCCCGCGAGTCAATTTCTTCATGAACAAGTTCAGGAAGTTGGGCCTCATTCGCTACGACGGTGGGCTGGAAGTCCACAGTTCACTTCTCA